>CAXTNM010000036.1:47021-47391 GCA_964245715.1 uncultured Acidobacteriaceae bacterium
GCGCCGACGAATGAGGCCGTGTTCGTCTAACTCCCAAACCTAGTTGAAGAAGCTGCGCCACCATTGGCCTGCGGTATCATGCGCTTCGTAGACGAAGCGGACGGCCATGCGGTTCTCGCGAAATCCCCAGAGCTCTTTGCACAGGCGGTAGTCAACCTCGCGAGCCCATTTGGCGGCGAGGAATTCGACGATGGCGGCGCGGCCGGTGAGAAAGTGATCGCGGTTGCGCCAGCGGCTGTCTGGGGTATAGGCGAGCGAGACTTTTCCGGGGTGGCGAGTGTTCCAGGCATCTTCGGCTTTGCGCACTTTTTCGGTTGCGGTCTCAAGGGTGAAGGGCGGGAAGGGTGGTCGGGCTTCAGTATGCAGGGAT
>CAXTNM010000037.1:0-47089 GCA_964245715.1 uncultured Acidobacteriaceae bacterium
CCTCGAGCATGTACGGGGGGTGGGGCGACGCGAGGGTGCCGGTCCGTTGAAGGCGATGGAGTTGAAGCGCGTGCTGCGGCGGCTGCAGGCGGCGAAAGTCGAAGCCTTTCCGGGTTCGGCGTATGAGCGGGTGCTGTGTGCGATCGGGGCGGGAATGGCTCTGAAGGCTGCGGGCGCAAGAGGCGTTGCCATGGGCTATGTGGAGCTTGAGGAGCTGAGCGCGGCGGAGTGGAGTCGGATCCTCACGGTCATGGCGCAGGAGGGGCTGCCGGTGATCCTGATGGTGCTGCCGGGCGAGAGCAGGGTCGATCTGGAGAAGCTGGCGGCAAAGGCCGCGGGCGACGTTGATGCCGCGGTGCCTGTGATCCCGGTCGACGCGGGCGATGCGGTGGCGATCTACCGTGTGGCCCAGGAGACGATCGTGCGGGCGCGGGCGCGTGGGGGTGCGTCGGTGATTCTGGGGGTGAAGTGTGGCACGGACGCGGTGAAGTTGCTGGGGACACAACTGGTTCGCAAGGGGATCTGCACTGAGCGCTGGATCGGCGCGGTCGAGATGCACGCGAAACACCTTCTTGCCTCTTGATGAGGTGATTGACTCTCTGCGGTGGGTTTGGGTGCAGGATGGGAGGCGGGTTACACTAAGCCCATCCTGCAGACGTTGGCTTTGTGAGTGTTGCAGTGAATTGAGGTTTTTTTTGCGTATACGAGTTCTCTTGCCTGTTGCGGGCTTTGCCGCGCTGTCGGTTGCAAGTGTTGCCCAAAGCATGCCGGCACCGACTTCCGCACAGATGCCAGTTCCGGCGATTCCGGCGGCTACGCCGATGACGAGGCGGCCAGCGTCAATGCCGCCTTATCAGCAGGAATGGGCTGCCGTGCAGGACATCCCGGCAGCCATACCGGCCGCGCCCCCGGTCGTCGCGCCTGCGCCCACAACGCCGCAGGCTCCGGTCCAGGGGTATGTTCCCTATGGTGTGCCGGACGAAGACAGAGTGAAGAGCCATGATGGCTCGACGTACATCCCGCTGGATAGCTGGGTGTATCCCGCGCTGACGCGGCTTTACTCCCTGGGCTATGCGGACAAGATGTACCTGGCGATGCGTCCCTATACCCGGCAGCGCGTGGCGCACATCCTTGAGGCCACGCATGATGATGTGGTCGAGAGCAACGATGAGCAGGCGAAGGAGATTGTAGCCGCGCTTGAAGATTACCTGCGCGACGAGCCGACGGATGGGCTGACGCCGCGCGGCACGGTTTACGGAACCGAGACGGCGTATGCACGGTTGATGGGAGTCCAGGGGCAGACGCTCGAGGACAGTTATCACCTGGGGCAGACGATTGTGAATGATTACGGTCGTCCGTATCAGAGAGGTTTCAACCCCATCGTCGGCTTTTCGGAGATTGCAGAGCGAGGGCGTTTTTCGTTTTATTTCCGCGGCGAGTATCAACATGCTCCAAGCGCCGCCGGCTACTCGCAGACACTGTCTGCCGCCTTGTCGCAGGGGGGTGACCCTGCGAATCCCTTCCAGTACACCCCGGGCGACACGATTCTATTCAGCGGGTATAACCTGCACCAGCGAACCATTCCGACGGGACCGATCAACACCACGAACAACTTCCGGATTCAAGAGGCGACGCTCTCGTTTCACGTGCTGGGCCATGAGATCTCAGGAGGCAAATCGGATGCGTGGCAAGGGCCCGCACAGGGTGGGGCGATGTCGTGGTCGAACAACGCACAGGATATTTATTCGTTCCGGATCAATCGTATCGAGCCCCTGTACATTCCGCTGTTTTCGAAGTTTTTCGGCACCGTACGGTATGACTTCTTCTATGGCGATCTGAAGGGGCATAGCGCACCCAACAGCCCGTATGTGCATTCGGAGCAGGTTGAGATCCGACCGACGGACAATTCGGAGATCGGCTTCCAGCGGACTGTGATCTTCGGCGGCGAAGGCCATGTTCCGGTTACGATTCACACGTTCCTGCGCAGCTTCTTCTCACTGCAGGATACGGCGGGCAATCCCGCTTCGAAGAACTCGTCGTCTGATCCGGGCGATCGTCTGAGCGATTTCAGCTTCTCGTGGCGTTTACCCTTTATCCGTAAGTACGCGACGTTGCTGCTGGACTCCTTCTGCCATGACGACGTCTCGCCGCTTAGCGCGCCTCGCCGTGCAGCCTATCGGACGGGGGTATACATCTCGCAGATTCCCGGGATGCGGAAGCTGGACTTCAGGGTGGAGGCGGCGACAACCGATCCGGGTGTGAGCCGCAGCCAAGGCGGACAGTTCTTCTACTATGAGACCGTGAACCGCCAGGGTTATACCAACGAGGGCAACATCTTCGGTGACTGGATGGGTCGCGAGGGCAAGGGCGGCCAGGCGTGGCTTACATACCATCTCTCCGGTACCGAGTATGTGCAGGTGGAGTATCTCGAGAAGAAGAATGACAAGGACTTTATACCGGGGGCCTACAACGCGACGACGAACACCTACGGTCCGGGTGGAACGACGCAAAATCAGTTCAAGGTTGATGTGGTGAAGAGGTTTGACCATAACAACGTCGAGCTGAATGCGTGGTACCAGCATGAAGGCTGGAAGGCACCGATCTACCTACCTGGGCTGCAGACGAACAACGTCTTCGCAGCGAGCGTGACGTTCTTCCCTGCACTGAAGCACAAGGATAAGTAACTCGTCTGCGAAGAGTAAAGGCCGGACCCTTGAGGGGTCCGGCCTTTACCTTACGGTTCCGAGATGCCTGGGCCGAGGTTACGCGCTGACACGTTCCGAGTTTACACATGCCTTGAAGTATTCGAGTGAGAGCTCGAGGCCTTTGCGGAGGGTGATGGTGGGCTCCCAATCCAACAGGTGGCGAGCTACGGTGATGTCGGGCCGGCGTCGTGCGGGATCGTCCTGGGGCAATGGCTCGAAGCGGATTTCAACCCTGGCGCCGGTGACTGCGAGGACTTCGTGGGCACACTCGAGAATGGTCCACTCAACTGGATTGCCGATGTTGACGGGGGTGTGGTGACCAGCTTGCGAAAGCTTGAAGATGCCGTCGATGAGATCCGAGACGTAGCAGAAGGAGCGCGTCTGCGAACCATCACCATAGATTGTGAGCGGGTCGCCGCGCAGGGCCTGCATCATGAGGTTTGAGATGACGCGCCCGTCATTGGCCTGCAGGCGTGGGCCATACGTATTGAAGATGCGCACCATGTGCGTATCTACTCCGTAGTAGCGGTTATAGGCCGTGACGGCGGCTTCAGAGAAGCGTTTTGCTTCGTCGTACACGGAGCGCGGACCGATGGGATTGACGTGGCCCCAGTAGGTTTCGACCTGCGGGTGTACGAGCGGGTCACCGTAGCACTCGGACGTTGAGGCATGAAGGTAACCGGCGTTGTATTTGCGTGCGACGTCGAGCGTATTGATGGTACCGCGCGAGCCTACCAGCAGCGTTTCCACGCCGAGCCGCATGTAGTCCGCGGGTGAGGCGGGCGAGGCGAAGTTGAAGACGAAGTCTATGTGACCAGGGTCGAACGGCTCTGTAATGTCGTGTTCGAGAAGAGAGAACCGGGGCTCACGTTCCAGATGCTTGACGTTTGCAAGTGAGCCGGTACAAAGATTGTCGACGCCCAGCACATGATGCTCTGCGGCGAGCAGCTTGTCGCAGAGATGGGAGCCGAGGAAGCCGGCTGCACCGGTTACGAGTACTTTCTCTTGCTTCATGAACAGACTTTCTCCAAAGAACTGTGTGACCGCACTCCGAACATCGCGGGGAGTGTCGGATCGATGGGGTACAACCCTGACTCATCTGCTTCCGCAAGTCTATCGTGCCGCATCATCCCAGCCTGGTACGATCGGTTCCGAATCGGGATTCGAATTTCACGGCATCGCAAGGTTTCTTGCGATGGCTAGAAGATGCAACCTACCTGAGTCACTTTGGCAGGGGGGTTGCCAGTTCGCGGGCGGGCGTGGCGGCCGGGCGGCCGATGCTGAGATAAGTGAAACCATGCTGCAACATGACCTGCGGGTCGAAGATGTTGCGACCGTCGATGACGATGGCGTAACGGAGTGACTTGTGAAGGAGTGCGAGGTCGAGTTCGGCAAAGTCCTGCCAGTCTGTGAGGATCAGCAGCGCGTCGGCATCCTTCGCCGCATCGTAGGCTGACTTTGCGTATGAGAGGTTGTGAGCCGAAGGCAGAATCTGCTCGGTCCGTTCCATGGCGGCGGGATCGTAGGCAGCGATCGTGCAACCTTCAGCCAGAAACATCTTGACCAGCTCAATGGCGGGTGAGTCGCGGATGTCATCGGTCTCGCCCTTGAAGGCAAGGCCGAGAACGGCGAGGCGCTTGCCGCGAAGCGTCCAGAGTGCGGAACGTACCTTGGCGAGGAAGCGGCGCTTCTGCGTGGCATTGATCTTCTCGACCTCGGTGAGGAGTGAGAAGTCGACGCCCATCTGCTCGGCGACTGAGCGGAATGCGGCAACGTCTTTCGGGAAACAGGAGCCGCCGTAGCCGATTCCGGGACGCAGGAACCGTGATCCGATACGACGGTCGAGCCCCATGCCACGCGCCACCTGTTCAACGTTCGCGTCGGCGGCTTCGCAGAGGTTTGAGACCGCATTGATGAATGAGATCTTCAACGCAAGGAAGGCGTTTGAAGCATGCTTGATGATCTCCGCCGACTTCGTGGACGTGTCGAGCAGCGGAGGGGGCGCGGCAGCGGAGCAGGTACCTGCGATGTGATCGTGAGCATGGTAGTAAGTTCCTGTGGTGAGTGGCGCATAGATATCGGCGAGCACTGCTGCGGCGCGCGGAGTATCGGAACCGACGACGATGCGATCCGGGTGCAGAAAGTCGGCCACGGCTGTGCCTTCGCGCAGGAACTCAGGGTTCGAGACTACGTCGAAGAGCTCGCGATGAACCCCATTCCTTTCGATGACGCGGCGGATCCACTCGTTCGTGTAGACCGGGACAGTCGATTTCTCAACGATCACCTTGTAGCTCGTAAGCGAACGTGCGATCTCGCTGGCGACGGCCTCAACATAGGAGAGGTCAGCATCCCCGGTCTCCGACTGCGGAGTTCCGACGGCGATGAAGATAGCCTGACATTCACGCGTGGCTTCGGCGAGGTCGGTGGTGAATTGGACGCGGGTGTTGCGGTAGCGATTGAGCAGCTCGGGCAGGTGCAGCTCATGGATGAGCGTGTCTCCGCCTTTGAGCGCGTCGACCTTCCGCTGATCGTTGTCGACGCAGATGACCTCATGGCCGATCTCGGCGAAGCAAACCGCGGCGACCAGGCCCACGTAGCCGGAGCCAACGACTGCGATGCGCACGGGCTTGCCCTCCGGCTTCTTCGCCTCGTTGTTCAAGTTTTTCGGCGAGGATGCTGGGGTTGTAACGGAGGCAAGCTGATTTGCGGATACGGCTTCGCCGTGGCTGGGTTGGGTTTGGTTTTCAGGCATCTTGCTATAACTCTATCAACTCTGGGGGGATCTAGAAAGGTCCGATGGTGCGCACCGATGGTATCCAAGGATTCAGTCCTCGGTTACTATGAAGGCAATGAACTCCGACAATTTAGGTACAGCCCGTGTTGCGGGAACATCTCAGGCAACTACGGCACCACAGTTTATTGCGCCTAAGACCGATACGACGCTCTCAGAGTCGCTGATCATTCTGCGGAACCGCCGTATAGCGATCATCACGGCTATGATTGTCGGGATCCTCATCGGGTTGTATCAATCTTTGACGCAACCGAAGGTATTTGAGGCATTTGGCCGCATTCAGGTACGGACAGGCTCATCGAACGAATACAAACTTTCGACGGTATCTCCGCTGGGCGATGACCCACAGCGGAAGATGATGACCGAGGTCTCCATTCTGACCAGTGACTCTCTCCTTGTCACCGTGGCTCGGGACCTGAATCTTGCCAACAATGCTACCTTTCTCGGTTCGCGCACCCAGGTTCACGGGCGCAATCTGGACGACCCAGGTGTCCGCCAGGGAACGATTAAGCGGATGAAGTCGCAACTTACTGTTACTTTAGTTCCCAAAACGGACATCATCCGAATTGGATTTAGCAGCCTTAGTCCAAAACTGTCCGCCGATATTGTCAATAAGGTGATAGACGATTACATCAAGCGCAGCTACGAGACACGGTATGAGTCGACTCAGACTGTATCGCGCTGGCTCTCCGGACAGTTGGATGACCTGAAGCAGCAGGTCGAGTCGTCACAAAACCAGATGATGGATCTGCAGAAGCGTCTGGGTGTTCTAGGGTTCGATCCTACTCACAACCAGATCTCGAGCTCGCTGGACGATCTCGCGAAGGCCGAGGGTCAGGCCAAACTGGCGCGCATCCTGGCAGAGTCTCGTTATCAGTTGCTGATGGGGATGAACCCGGATGCGATTAGCAGCTCTCTCGATCAATCCACAGGAGTACAGCAGACGGCGCTGAACCAGCTCCGGACTCAGCTGGCGACTGCGCGAGCAGCGTATGCGGAGCTCACGGCAAACCTGGGGCCGAACCATCCTTCGGTTAAAGCGGCGAAGGCGAACGTGGATGAGTTGCAGCAGCAGGTGAACTCCGAACAGAGTCGTTTGCTGACGCAGGCCAAAGAAAATTTCCTGCTGACGAAGCAGAACGAAGTGCAGACGAACGCTGCGCTTGAACAGGAGAAGTCGGACGCTTACAAGTTGCGCGACGATCTGGTGCAGTACACGATGCTGCAGCGCACCTTTGAATCCAACCGCACGCTCTACGAAGAGTTGATGCAGCGGCTGCGGACGGCAGGGATTGAGGCCGGACTGGAATCGCTTGAGATTGATGTTGTCGATCGCGCGGTCACGCCTGCGACGCCGACTACGACACCGCGCAGCACGCTGGTTCTGACGTGGACTGCGGTCGGCCTGGTGGCGGGCATCCTGCTTGCCTTCCTGCTCGAGAGCCTGGACACCGGTTTGCGGAGCATTGCCGAGATCGAGTCGGTCACCGAGCTGCCATCGCTTGCGATTGTGCCGCGTGCCAAGCGCTCGTCACCGGAACAGGTTGCGGCGATGACGACGGTCGAACGAAACGTCAGTGTTCTGACGCAGCCGAAGTCGCAGTTCACCGAAGCATTTCGTTCTTTGCGGACGGCGCTGCTGCTGTCGACGGTCGGACACGAGCCAAGGTTTATCCTGTTCACTTCGGCCACTCCTTCCGAGGGCAAGACCACCACGGCGAGTAACCTGGCGGTCATTCTTTCCCAGCGCGGAACCCGGGTGCTGCTGATCGATGCCGATCTTCGCCGGCCGAACATCCATCATCGCTTCGGTTTGAACGGGAAGGTGGGGTTGAGCACAGTTTTGAGTGGCCAGACGACGCTGGAAGATTCGGTGCAGCAGGTGCGTGAAGTGCCGGGATTGGACATTCTGGCAAGTGGCCCGGTGCCACCGTTCCCGACCGAGATGCTGAGCTCGGAGACGATGTCAGAGTTGCTGCGCCACGCCGGCGAGCTCTATACGCACGTGGTGATCGACTCTCCTCCAATCCTGTCTGTCACGGACGGCGTGCTGCTCTCACGCCAGGTGGATGCGGTGGTGATGGTGGTTCGCCACGCCAAGTCGAGCAAGCACATTGTCCGTCGCGGGCGTGATCTTCTGATTCGGTCGGGTGCGCCGCTGGCAGGTATTGTGCTGAACGCGGTCGATCTGAACGCGCCTGAGTATTACGGATACTACGGCTACACAGGCTACTCCTATTCGAGTCTTGATCCGGCCGGATGGGACGCGCAAAACGGGTCGACCAAGAACGGTCAGAAGAAGAAGGACAAGCGATGATGGGCACTGGAGTGTTCTTGCATAAAAGATCTGGGCTGAAGTCTCTCCTGTGCATGGGACTGAGCGGCGTCGCGAGCGGTTTGTGTTTTCTGGGTTTGGGGATGCAGCCGTGCTTCGGTCAGTTCACGGGTCCTTCGCTCAGCTTGCCTTCTCAGGGGAATACGGTAGAGGTTCCGACCGATGATCCTGCGTTGCTGAAGGCGAGTGAGCGCGATATTCGGCTGGGTTTTGGAGACGTGCTGACGATCCGCGTCTTCGGCTCGGTTGATTTCACGCCGGTGGTGAAGGTCACGGCGGATGGGACGATTCAGATTCCGCTCGTTGGCGTGGTTCCAGTAGCAGGGTTGACGATCGAAGAGGTCGAGAACCTGATCGCCCAGCGCTTGATCGCTGCGGGCATGTTCAAGAATCCGCAGGTGCAAGTTGAATTGACGGCAGCCGTAAATCAGTTTGCCACGATTACGGGTGAGATACATGCGGTTGTGCCGCTGATCGGGGTGCGACGCTTATTCGATGTGCTGGCCTCCGCGACCCCGGGAGCGGGGTCTGGTGAAACTGTGAATGCGAACATCGCCAGCGGCGTGCTGGGCGGTGCGGGATCGGGCTGGCCTAGTACCGCAAGCCACGTGATCACGATCTTTCGGCAGGGACGGACCGATCCAATTGTCGTCAATATTGGAACAGACCCGGCCAGGGTACAGGCTGCCAACATTGTGATTCTCCCCCATGACCTGATTGTGATTTCGAAGGTTGGTGTCGTTTACATCGTGGGTGCGTTTGCAAAGCAGGGTGCCATCCCGCTGGACCAGAACACACCCCTCACCTTGATGCAGGCGACTGCGTTGAGCGGCGGCGCGGGCTATGAAGGCCGGGATGAGGATCTGCGGATCATCCGCACGGAAGGATTACAGCGGAAGGTGGTGAAGGTGGATATCAAGCGCATTGAGCGTGGCAACGATCCCGATCCAATCCTCCAGGCCGATGACATTGTGTTCCTGCCGACTAATGTCCTGAAGGGCGCGCTTAAGAGCGGCGGTCTTGGGACTCTGATCGGCCTTGTCGATGTCGCGATTATCGCCTTCCAGCGGTAATCGCGCCACCGAGCACCTGCTCGAATCGATGCATGCATTGCAGAAGGGCACATGAGCTCGCAAACTCTGAACGTCATGTTGGAGTCAGAAGAAACCGTGGCTGCGGGTCGACCGGTCAAGCTGGCATATCTTGTCAGTCATCCGATCCAGTATCAAGCTCCGTTGCTGCGCAGAATGGCTGCAGAACCCGGGATTGATCTCACTGTTTTCTATGGTTCCGACTTCTCGGTCAAGGGATATCGTGACCACGGATTTGGCGTTGATGTTCGATGGGATGTTCCTCTGCTTGAAGGGTATAAACATGAATTTCTGCCGGCTTTGCGGGACAACGGCACGGCCGGCGTCTTCAGTCCGATCAGCATGGGCCTGACGAGGCGCCTGGCCGGCGACGGATCGGGCGGTGGGTTCGACGTGTTGTGGGTTCATGGCTACTCGACGGTCAACCAGATGCATGGCATTCTAGCCGCAAAGGCGCTTGGCATCCCGGTTCTGGTGCGCTCCGATTCGTCGCTTGCCGATCGTCCGCGCGGCCGGCTGAAGTTGTTGCTCAAGCGAGTCTTCTTCGCTTTCCTACGAGAGCTGATCGACGGCGTCCTGGTCTCCGGAACCAAGAATATGGAGTATTGGCGTCATTACATGGGAGCGGAGTTTCCGCTGTTCCTGCTGCCCTATGCGGTCGATAATGACTGGTTCGAAGAGCAGAGTCGTCATGCTGTCTCCAGCCGGTCCGACCTTCAGGCAGAATTGCAAGTCGATCCGAGTCGCCCGGTGATCCTGTTTGCGTCGAAACTGCAGACGCGCAAGCACTGCAACGACCTGATTGCGGCTTATGAGAAACTCTCACCCGGCAGCGGGCTTGAGCCAAATCCTTACCTCGTGATCGTTGGCGACGGCGAGGAGCGTGAGGCGCTCGAGCAGCAGGCTGCGGCCACAGGCTTCAAAAGCATCCGGTTCTGCGGGTTTCGCAACCAGTCTGAGCTTCCACGCTATCTCGATCTTTGCTCTGTCTTCGTACTGCCATCGCGGCATGAACCCTGGGGCCTGATCGTCAATGAAGCGATGAATGCCGGGCGAGCGGTAATCGTGAGCGACGATGTCGGCTGCCAGTCGGACCTGGTCACGGACGGCATCGAAGGTTGCGTCTACCCGGTACGCGACGTGGAGGCATTGGCGCAGGCGTTGCGACGGGTTCTGGATACCGCCGGGACCGCTGAGGCGATGGGGCAAAGGGCCCTCGAACGTATTCGCCACTGGAGCTTCAACGAAGATGTTCTCAACCTGCGTGAAGCGTTGGCGCATGTTTTAGGCCGGACAGAGCGCAACCAAACCATCGCGCGAGCCGCCACCACCGAGATCGTCTCAGTACCCGGGAGCGTGCCGGATGGACGCAGGTAGAGGAGACCGATGCGTATCCTGCATATCATATCGACGCTCGACCCGGCCTCGGGCGGTCCATCCGAATCGGTGCGGACGCTGATGAGTTTTGGGGCGATCGGTTATACGGGCGAGGTGGTCACGCTTGATGATCCGAACGCACCCTTTCTGAAGGGTCTTCCCTTCCCGGTTCACGCGCTTGGACCGGTGAAGATGGTCTACTCCTTTTCACCCAAGCTGGATCGCTGGTTGCAGTTGAACTACAAGCGATTCGACGGGGTGGTGGTGAATGGGCTGTGGAACTACTGTGGTGTTGTGGCGTGGAGGGTTCTGGCTGGCAAGAAGCCTTACATGGTCTTCTCCCATGGGATGTTAGATCCCTATTTCAAGCGGGCGTTCCCCCTGAAGCACCTCAAGAAGTGGGTGTACTGGCTGTTTGCCGAGTACTGGATTCTGCGCGGCGCCTACCGCGTTCTGTTTACCACCAAACAGGAGAGCGAGCTGGCTTGCGAGAGCTTCTGGCTACATCACTGGAACGGTTATGTCGTGCCGTACGGATGCAGCCGTCCCCCGAGCGATTCCGGGGCGATGTGCGAGGCGTTTTATGAGCGCATGCCGGAGATGCGCGGGAAGCGCTTCATGCTTTACCTGGGGCGGATCCATCGCAAGAAGGGTTGCGATCTTCTGATCGAGTCGTTCGCCAAATACGCTGCGCTTGATCCTGAGTTGCACCTGGTGATGGCGGGTCCGGACCAGCAAGGCTGGAGCGACGAGCTTCAGAAGGTCGTTGCGGAGAACAAGCTCACGGACCGGGTGCACTGGCCAGGGATGGTGAAGGGCGATGCGAAGTGGGGTGCATTTTATGCCTGCGAGGTGTTCATCCTGCCGTCGCACCAGGAGAATTTTGGCATTGCAGTTGCCGAGGCGCTCGCATGCGGCAAGGCCGTGCTGCTCGCAGACAAGGTCAATATCGCGCCGCAGATTGCCGAGGATGGCTGCGGGCTGATGGAGTTAGACGATCAGGATGGAACGGATGCGTTGGTCCGCAGGTGGGTCACGATGCCTGCGCAGGAACGCCGCGTTATGGAGGAACAGGCTCTCGTCACATTCCACGAACGTTACGATATGCAGGAAAACGCCGCAACGATTATTCGGCTCTTCGAGATGACGACCCAGCATACGGGCCAGATAGCGGAGCCCCGCTAGGCGAGGCTCGGACCAGCTGAAGCTTGTGGATGTGGGTTCAGAGATGAGCCGGTGCGGGAAAGCTTGGCGGTCGCTCGCCTTGTGCTTAGGACTGGCGGCGCAGCTTTGCGAGCAGGTCGGTAGGATGAACCGGTTTGGCGAGGATCTCAAATTCGTGGCCCTGCGCGCGGGCCTTTTCGAGCAGGTCAGCGGTGGCGGCCTGTCCGGAGAAGAGCAGGATCTTGCAGTTTGGGCGTTTGGCGCGCGTGGCGATGGCAGCTTCGATCCCGGTCATACCGGTCATGATGACGTCCGAAATCAACATGTCGGGTTCGAAGGTTTCCAACGACTCGATTGCCTTTTCGCCGCTATAGACTGCCCGTGCCTCAAAACCTGCCTGGTTGAGAATGATGGCTAACGTGTTGGCGATCACCTGCTCATCGTCGGCGACGAGGACGCGGGGTTTGGACGAGGTTGCGGCGGTTGCTTCAGGCATTGCGTGGGTCCCCAAAATTGGTGATCTGTGGTGCTAGTGTCAATCGAATGTCATCCGGCAAACGCACACGCCGTCTTAACCTTTATATCAGTAAAGTGGTGTTAGGCTGACCGAAGGTTCTGGAGACATCCACGGATGTTTCCCCGTCGACCCACTTTCAAATCAAGAAGATGCCCAATGTCAGAAGCCATCATACGCGCGGAACGCGTTGAGAAGTATTATGCGCAACCGAGCGAGAATAAAATTCAGGTCATTGCGCCGACCGACCTGTCGATTGTGCCGGGCGAGATTGTTGCGCTTCTAGGGCCGTCCGGATCGGGCAAGTCGACGTTATTGCGCATGCTGACCGGGCTTTCGACCCCTTCGGCAGGCGAGGTCTTCTGGCATGAAAAGCCGATCTCGACCGTGGAGGTCAACGTCTCGATCGTCTTTCAGAGCTTCGCGCTGTTTCCATGGCTCACGGTTCTCGAGAATGTCGAAGCGGTCTTGAAGGCGCGCGGGCTGGAGGCGGACGATCGTCGGCGACGCAGCCTGAAGATCCTCGATACGGTGGGTTTGGATGGATTCCAGGCAGCTTATCCCAAGGAGCTCTCGGGCGGAATGCGGCAGCGCGTTGGATTTGCGCGGGCCCTGGTGGTTGAGCCGGAGGTCCTGTTCATGGACGAGCCGTTCTCAGCGCTTGATGTGCTAACGGCTGAGAACCTGCGGAGCGAGCTTCTGGAACTTTGGCAGAATAAGACGATCCCGACGAGATCGATCTTCATCGTGACGCACAATATCGAGGAAGCAGTGCTGCTTGCCGACCGGATCATCGTGCTTGGCCGCAATCCGGGGCGGGTGCGGACCGACTTCAAGGTGGGATTGGCACATCCACGTGACCGCAAGGCACAGGCGTTTACCCAGCTGGTCGATTACATTTACAAGGTGCTGACGCAGCCGGACGAGGCTCCGCCGGACCTGCCGTCGGCCCCGAACGCGAACGTTTCGGGAGCCGTGGCGCGAGCGAATCCGTACCAGATGCTGCCGCATGCGCGACCGGGCGGAATCGCCGGACTGTTGGAGTTGTTGATCGACCACAACGGCAAAGACGACATCTATCGACTGGCGGACGACCTGGCGTTCGAGATCGATGATCTGCTGCCGATCGTTGATGCCGCGCGGCTGCTGGGCTTCATCACCGTCAACGAAGGAGACGCAGAGATCACGCCAATCGGTACCGAGTTTGCGAACTCGGAGATCCTGCATCAGAAAGAAGTCTTCCGGAAAGCCGCGATCGAAAACGTGTTGCTGTTGCGCCAGATTGTGCGCGCGGTCGAGACCAAGAGCGACGGATCGGTGTCCGAAGAGTTCTTCCACGATGTGCTCGACGAGCAGTTCAGCGAAGAAGAGACGCTGCGCCAGCTTGAAACTGCGATCAGCTGGGGGCGGTATGCTGAACTCTTCGATTTCGATGCGGCTCGCAGACGCTTTACGCAGGCGCAACGGCTAAGCGGAGAACTTGACGAGACTGAGGAGTCCGGCGTGGAGAGTGACGTCTGATGCGTCTACCGCAGGGCTTTCCAGATGGCTTCTCGAACATTCCCGGGCGGGAGACGCTGGCGCGGACGCAGGTCTTCAAGCGGAGCTGGCCGTTCTTTCTCGACGTCTGCGTTGCAGGGATTGCACTCGCGATCTTTTACGGTATCGTGCGCATCGCCATGTTCTGGGCGGGTCCGCCGTCGGAACAGATGGTGGTGTCGCTCAGTCCGCGAGCCCTTCCGCTTTATGCCTTTTACTCGGTGGTGCGGATCTTCCTCGCGTATCTCCTGAGCCTGATCTTCGCGGTCAGCTATGGATACCTGGCGGCTTACAACAAGCGCGCCGAGGCCTTCATGATCGCCGCGCTCGACATTATGCAGTCGATCCCGGTGCTCAGTTTTCTGCCGCCGGTGATGCTTGCGATGATCGGCTTGTTCCCGACGCGGCACATCGGGGTGGAGCTGGGCGCCATCATCCTGCTGTTCACCGGCGCGGTCTGGAATATGGCTTTCAGTTTTTACTCCTCGCTGAAGAGCATTCCGCGCGAGCTGCGTGAGGCGACCAATGTCTATCGCTTCTCGTCGCTGCAGACGCTGGTGCAGCTTGAACTTCCCTACGCTGCCATCGGGCTGGTCTGGAACTCGATTATGTCGGTTGCGGGCGCATGGTTCACGCTGATGGTCTGCGAGATGTTTCACTTTGGCGCCAAGGATTTTCGTCTGCCCGGGCTGGGCTCGTACCTGCAGACAGCTGCCGACCACAATGACGGACGCGCCATTGGCTGGGGTCTCTTCTCGATGATTGCAATCATCGTCGCGACCGATCAACTGATCTGGCGTCCTCTGATTGGCTGGAGCGACAAGTTCAAGTTTGAACAGGTGGAAGGCACGCAAAGGGTGTCCTCGCCGCTGCTGCATGTGCTGACGCATTCAAATGCTATCTCGGCTTTGATGCGGCACACGACCGAGCCGCTGAGCGAGGCGATCTACACCAGGCTCGCCCAGCGGCGCGTCGAACGCGTCAACCGGGAGGCGCAGCATCCTGAACCGAAGGAGAACACGGCGAGCCGTGTGCTTCCGTGGATTCTTCTGGCCGTCGCAGGCGTGGGCGTGGTCTACGCCGCGCAGCACGCGCTGGCGCTGGTGCGACCGGTCACCGGCAGGCAGTATCTTGATCTCCTGAAGGGGGCGCTCGCCACGTTCCTTCGGGTCAATCTTTCGCTTCTGCTGGCAGCCGCATGGACGATTCCGGCCGGGGTGGCGATCGGCTTCCATCCGCGGCTCGCGCGCATCGCCCAACCCCTGGCGCAGATTGCGGCCTCCGTGCCGGCGACCGCGCTCTTCCCGGTGGTCTTGCTTCTGCTGATCCGGCTGGGCGGCGGGCTTGGTATCGGCTCGATTGCCCTGATGCTGCTCGGCACGCAGTGGTACATCCTGTTCAACGTGATTGCGGGCGCGATGGCCATCCCAAATGACCTCAAGGAAGTTGCCACGCTGTTTCGATTTTCGAAGGTGGAACGCTGGAAGAAAGTGATCCTGCCGGGTATCTTTCCCTTCCTGATCACAGGCATGGTCACGGCGTCCGGGGGCGCGTGGAATGCCAGCATCATCGCCGAATACTTCAATATCGGCGGACGCACGCTGACGACTCTCGGCCTGGGCGAACAGATCAATGCCGCGACCGCGAGCGGAGACTTCCCGATTATCCTGCTGGGAACGATCTGTATCTCGCTGATGGTGGTTACGACGAATCGCCTGGTATGGCGCCCTCTTTATCGGCTGGCCGAGACGCGTTACAGGCTGGGCTAGCCCTAGAAGAAAGATTCAAGAACACGTGACTGCGCTGTGAGCACGCGCACGTGACTGCGCTGTGAGCAAGCGCACGTGACTGCGCAGTGAGCAAGCGCACGTCGCGGCGCGTCTGTTAAACTCAACCTATGAAATTTGGCGTTCTGGTCTTCCCGGGGTCGAACTGCGATCACGATACCTACAACGTGGTCAGCAAAGTTCTTGGTGCGCAAGCCACCATGCTGTGGCACGCTTCTGTTGATCTTGAAGGCTGCGATGCCATCGTGGTGCCGGGTGGCTTTGCGTACGGCGACTACCTGCGCACAGGGGCCATCGCCAGGTTCTCGCCCATTATGGGATCGGTGAAGAAGTTTGCGGCGCATGGCGGGCTGGTGCTGGGCATCTGTAACGGCTTCCAGATCCTGACCGAGGCCGGCCTGCTGCCGGGCGCGCTGATGCGCAATGCCACACAGCGTTACATCTGCAAGCAGGTTCATCTGAAGGTGGAAACAACCGCTTCGGTCTTTACCCAGCTGCTGACGCAAGGCGACGTGCTGCGCATGCCGGTCGGCCATATGGAAGGCAACTACTTCTGCGATGCCGCTACGCTGGCCGAGCTAAAGCGGCAGGATCGGATCGCGTTCCGTTATGGGAATGCTGGAGGACTGACTGAGGCTGAGCACAATCTGAACGGGTCGATCGAGAATATTGCCGGGGTGCTGAACGAGGGGCGCAACGTTCTCGGGTTGATGCCGCATCCGGATCGCTCGAGCGAGTCGCTGCTTGGTTCCGATGATGGGTTAAAGCTCTTCGAAGGAATGGCGCAGGTGCTGGCGGGCACGGCACGGTAAGGCGGCGAGGGTGTTAGTCTAGGCAGGCTATGGTCGACATACATCATCATCTTCTGTGGGGCGTGGATGACGGCGCCAAGGACTTCGATACCTCGTTCGAGATGGCTCGGGCGTCGGCGCGCGATGGGGTGACGCATGTGGTTTGCACCCCGCATGCCAATGCGCAGTACAACTACGATCCTGACGGCAATGCCATCAAGGTCGCCGATCTGCAAGCGAAGCTGGATACGGAACGGGTGGCGTTGAAGGTGGGGTTGGGGTGCGACTTCCACATGTCGTATGACAATGTGCTTGAGGCCAAGGAGAACCCGGGCAAGTTCAGTATCAACGGGCTCGGCTATCTGATGGTCGAGGTTCCGGACTACGGCGTGCCGCCGGGATTGACTGAGACGTTCTACGAGTTGCAGCTTGCAGGATTGACTCCTGTGCTGACTCACCCGGAGCGCAATCCGACGCTCCAGCAGGACTACAAACGGCTGGCCGAGTGGATGCGCGGGGGCATGCTGGTGCAGGTCACGGGCGATTCAGTGACCGGGAAGATGGGGCGTGCCGCGGAGAAGATGGCGCATACCCTGTTGCGTCAGCGCTGGGTCCACTTTATCGCGACGGATGCGCATAACGTGAGCTCGCGTCCGCCGCGGCTGAGCGAGGCTCGCACGCTGATCGCGAAGAAATATGGTGAGGAGTACGCGGCGGCAGTGTCGACGACGAACCCGATGGCCGTCTTCGAAGGCAAACCGTTTGAGGCGTCCGAGGAACCATTGGGTCTCTACGAAGAGTTCAAGGATCGAAGCTGGTGGCAGCGGATGCTGGACTAGACTAGAGCCCGAGTCCGCCATCAACCGCAAGCAGTTGGCCCGTGATGAAATGAGGGCCGGTCGCGAAGAAGACCGCCGCTGCGGCGACATCGGCGGAGCTTCCGTTGCGCTTCATCGGGGTCTTGTCGGCGAAGTGCTGGTAGGCCGGTCCGACCTCTGACGCCGACTGCACGATCATCCCGGGCGCGATGCAGTTGACGCTGACCTCGGGCGCCCACGCCTTGGCCATCACCTGTGAGAGCATGTGCAGCGCGGCCTTCGAGGTACAGTAGTGGCCGTGCGTCGCCCAGGGCTGAATGCCGCCCAGCGAGCCGATGTTGACGATGCGCCCGCGGGCCTCGCGCAGATGTGGCAGAGCAGCTTTGGCCATCAGAAAAGGGCCACGCGTGTTGGCGGCAAACATGGCGTCCCAGGCTTCAGGCGTAATGTCTTCGAGCGCCGAGGAGGCGAAGGTGCCGGCGTTGTTCACCAGGATGTCGAGCCTGCCATGCTGGGCGATCACGTGCGGAAGGCAAGCAGCGATGTCGTCCGCGCTGTCCAGATCACAACGGTGCGCGGAAGCCTCGATGCCCTGCTCCTGCAACTCGCGCACGGTCTGTTCGGCTTCAACAGACGATGCCCGGTAGGTGACGGCCACGTTCGCGCCGGCGCCTGCGTACGCAAGCGCGATGGCGCGGCCGATGCGCCTGGCGGCGCCGGTTACGAGAGCGGTCTGGCCTTGAAGAGGCTTATGGTCGGAAGGTTTCAAGGCGTCTAGTTGGGCTGTGGGGCCGGGTTCGGCGTATTGGTCTGGTTTTGAGAGTTGCCGGGAGTTGCGTTCGGGTCTACCGGGGCGCGTGGTGCGGGGTCGCTGGTGTGGTTTGTCGGTTGCGGCGGCTGCACGACTGGCGGCGAATGCGGGTGAACCGGCTCCTGAACCCCAGGCTGCACTTGCGCGGGTTTGCCCGTGTTGTCGATGTAGGCAGACATCTGGGCACGTGGCCGCATCATCTTGACGGTGATGGTGCGGTCCGTTTCATTGACCTGGTAGTCGTCGGCGTAGGTGGCAAAGCCGTCCGCGATGATTTGCACGCCTACCTTCGAACCGGTTGGAATGACATCGATGATCGCCTTTCCGGCTTCGTTGGTCTTGACTTCGAGATTCCCCTCGTCCTTGTCGTCTTTGACCGAGTGGAAGACGACGGCAGCACCGGCGATCGGCTTGCCGTTGTAGTTGCGAAGGACGACGACCTCAATATGCGAGGTGGGTGGCGGCGCCTTGTACTTACGCCCGCGATTCGAGACGGAACTATCCTGGGCATGAGCGGCGGCGGCGAGTGTTGCCGAGAACAGGAAGCCGACGGCGATGTTGCGAAACTGGGGCATGACGAGAGTTTACGACTTTCTCGAGGCTGCGGTCGACGGCGGCGGAATTGTTTGCGAAATTGCGGGGTTCCTGCCAATGATCGGGATATGCGCGTCTTTCACTCAGATTTCATCAACTGACGGTTGACATGTGTCAGCCAGAGCGCATAGTCTTAGCAATCGAAGGGGTTGAGTGCTAAACGCACCTCCCCGAGGTTCACAAACGAGTTTTCCAAGGAGATGTAGGTTATGGCAACAACAACGTTTACGCCGCTGCACGATCGTATTCTGGTGCGCCGGACCGAAGAGGGTGAGACGGTACGTGGTGGAATCATTATCCCGGATTCGGCGAAGGAAAAGCCGCAGCAGGGTGAAGTTGTCTCGGTGGGCAAGGGTAAGTCGAACGATGAAGGCAAGGTTTTCCCGCTTGACGTGAAGGCTGGCGACACCATCCTGTTCGGCAAGTACTCGGGCACCGAGATCAGCCTCGATTGTTAAGAGTTCCTCATCATGCGCGAAGAAGAAGTCCTCGGCATCGTCAAGAAGTAGTTGCTTCGCACCGTATTGAACCGCTTCGCGGTGGGTACAAAAAACAAACTAAGATTCGCCGGTTCAACCGGCACATGGAGCAAGTGAAATGGCAAAGCAGATTCTGCATGGAGAAGATTCGCGGCAGGCTATCCTCCGCGGAGTGAATATCCTGGCGAACGCCGTGAAGGTGACGCTCGGTCCCAAGGGCCGCAACGTCGTCATCGAGAAAAAGTTCGGTTCGCCCACCATCACCAAGGACGGCGTTACCGTGGCCAAGGAGATCGAGTTGCAGGATGCGCTCGAGAACATGGGCGCGCAGATGGTGCGTGAGGTTGCATCGAAGACCTCGGACGTCGCCGGCGACGGAACGACCACCGCGACCGTGCTCGCCCAGGCGATCTACCGCGAAGGGGTGAAGACCGTGGCTGCGGGTGCAAACCCGATGGCACTGAAGCGCGGCATCGACAAGGCCGTTGAGGCCATCATCGGCAAGCGCGATGAGCATGGCGTGATCCAGGGCGGCGCGCTCGAGAAGTTCTCGAAGCCGGTCTCGGGCGACATGATCGCGCAGGTTGGCACGATCTCGGCCAACTCGGATGCGCAGATCGGCACCATCATCGCCGCGGCGATGAACAAGGTTGGCAAAGACGGCGTCATCACCGTCGAAGAGTCGCGCACGATGGAGACGCAGCTCGATGTCGTCGAAGGCATGCAATTTGATCGCGGCTATCTTTCGCCCTACTTCGTCACCGATGCGGAGCGGATGGAAGCTGCGCTCGAGAACCCCTACGTGCTTATCTACGAGAAGAAGATCTCGTCGATGAAGGACCTGCTTCCGTTGCTCGAGCAGATCGCCCGCACCGCCAAACCTCTCGTCATCATTGCTGAGGATGTGGACGGCGAGGCGCTGGCGACCCTGGTCGTGAACAAGCTGCGTGGCACGCTGAACGTTGCGGCCGTGAAGGCGCCTGGCTTCGGCGATCGTCGCAAGGCGATGCTCGAAGACATTGCAACTCTGACCGGCGGCAAGGCGATCACCGAGGACCTCGGCATCAAGCTCGAAGGCGTCAAGATCGAAGATCTCGGCACTGCGAAGCGCATCACTATCGACAAGGATAATACGACCATCGTCGATGGCGGCGGGGAGAGTGCGAAGATTGAAGGTCGCGTCAAGGAGATCCGTGCGCAGATCGAGAAGACCACGTCCGACTACGACCGTGAGAAGCTGCAGGAGCGCCTGGCCAAGCTGGTTGGCGGCGTTGCAGTGATCAAGGTCGGCGCGGCAACCGAGACCGAGATGAAGGAAAAGAAGGCTCGCGTTGAAGACGCTATGCACGCCACCCGCGCTGCAGTTGAGGAAGGCATCGTCCCCGGCGGCGGCGTCGCACTCATTCGTTGCTCGGCTGCGGTCGATGAGCTCATCAAGACACTCGAAGGCGACGAGAAGATCGGTGCGACCATCATCCGTCGCGCGATTGAAGAGCCGCTTCGCATGATCGTCATGAACGCAGGCGAAGAGGGCGCAGTGGTTATCGGCAAGATCCACGACTCGAAGGAGACTAATTTCGGCTACAACGCCGGAACGGGCGCCTACGAGGACCTGGTGGCCGCCGGCGTCATCGACCCGACGAAGGTCACGCGCACCGCACTGCAGAACGCGGCATCGATCAGCGGCTTGATGCTGACGACCGAGGCCATGATCTCGGAGATCCCCGAGAAGAAGGAAGCCGCAGGCGGCGGCGGCCATAATCACGGCGGCGGCATGGACGGCATGTACTAAGTCCTTCAGTGCTGCGCGCACGGCGAAAAGCGGTCCGCGTAAGAGCCAATGCAACAGCAAAGCCCCGAGAGCAATCTCGGGGCTTTGTTGTTTACCGAAGCTACACAGAAGAAAGAACACTTATTACTCAAGACCGGTAAGCGACTAGCTAACACCAAAGAGCTAATGGCTAACAACTACCAACAGCTCATAGTTATCAGCTAATAGGTGGTGGCTGATAAAGACTGGCGATTAGCTGATCGTCTACATGTGTAGCTACAGCTACAGCTACAGCTACAGCTAAGAGCTAACAAATAACAGCTAACAGCCAACAGCTAACAGCTAACAGCTCAACAACTAACAGCAAACAGCACAATTTTGCCATTCCCGAAGGGAACCTGCTTCTGCCTTGTTGTTTGGCGCTTGCTTTCCTCACTTCTACCGCGGCCCATGCTGTCAAGCCTAGAAAAGAAATCCGCAAAGATGCCCACCCAGCGGTTACCGCAGCAGATCAGTTCTAACTTTTCCAACGAACAATCCTGGGAGTGGCTCCACCGAGTCACCCTTCCAATGCTTTAGCCTTACAGGTCCCAGCAGCTTTTTGTCCGCAAGTGCAGGAGTGCCTTGCTCGTAATTTGCTGACCACAGTAAGCGAAGAAATTTTGTAAGAGCAGCTGCATTCACCGCTAGCTTCTTGTCTGTAGTTTCACTGGTGCGAAACTCATGAATGATAAGAACCGCATCCATACATTGGTGCTGTTGTGCCTCGATGATCAAACCGGCTATTCCCGAAAGCAGCTGGTAGGGCAGTCCGGAGATGGCTTCAGTCAAGGTCGTCATAGCAACGTCCGCGAAAGCATCGACTCCGAGCAATGAGTGCGTCAGCCACTGAAGGCGTCTTGGGAAGTTTGTCTTTGGTCTGAGTCTTGCTCTACGGAGCTCTTTGAATACGGTTCCCCCAAATGGTTCATCCGCCTTGCCTTCTATCGAGATCATCACCTTCCTCTCCCCGCTGCGCGCATGGAGTAAGAGATCGTGACAGCGCGGACCTCGTGGGCCGAAAGGCAATACGGTTTCGTGTTCAATCGTGCCGGATTCTACGATGAGACCCAAGGTAAGAGGATTCGAATTGAACGTTTCCTTGAGGTCATTTGGAACTTGGGGCAAACCTGATGGCGTCCAGCTCCTGGCAAGTTCACAGGCGCTGCGGCCGGCCTTCCACTGCTTGGCCTTGCGCCTGGGGGGCATCCCAAAACTCTCCCGGTCCTCAAATGAGAGCACCTGAGCGCCACCATACCCGGTGACCTCGATCCCTCTTACGATTGCAGAAACACGATTCGCCACCGCTGCTCTTAGCCTTTCAGGATCCATTCCAGGTCGGTAGTCGAAATCTGCTTGAAAAGCCATGAGACGGAACGAAAGATCAAGTTTCATCTGCCTACCGGTTGTGAAGGCTTCAAGTTCAAGATTGAGCGCCTGCTCCAACACGGCAAGATCAGGGCCCTTACTCTTGTAGTACTCGGCGGGAGCCATGATTTCGAGTACCACCTTCCGCGCGGCAAGAACCTCATTGTCCGGGTAGTGAATTGCGAGATCTGGCTCTAGGCGATACAGCAAGTAGGTGGCTCAATAACGAAGAACTTGCATTGCAGCATTGAAGTAGTCATTCGAATCGATCTTGAGCTCGATGAACTCCCAGGCTTCGCCGACCCGATGCACTAAGTCGATGTTCATCTGTCTCCCGCCTGAGTTGAGTAAACCAGAGCCAGTGCTGAGGTCGTTACCCCACCCCTGATCCTTCAGAGCGATCGCGATCTCCTTCTGCAACTGTTTCTCGAAGCCTTTTGTAGGATCGAAGGTAAATTCTGGTGCCGTTCTAAAGACCGAATTTGACCCTGGATTTGATCGAGGAGTTCTACTTGAGCTCCAGTTTAAGTAAAGCCGCTAATACATCCTCTCGAACAATCCCTTGTAAGACTGAGTCGCACGACAGTCTCGGGCAAGCGCGTCTATGCCTTCTAGTAACGGATGAGTCTTCACCATCTGCAGAGTCTAACGCAATGCAAGTTAGCTCTTGCGGTAAGCTAATCCTATGCGGCGAGCTTTGGCCATCCTGTTGACGTGCGTGCTGGGCTTGCCCCTGTTCGCGTCGGCGCTTGGACTGGGCCAGCAGGTACAGTTGCCGATCTGCTGTCGTCGGGGCGGGGTGCATCACTGCATGGAGATGGCCGGCATGGATGCGGCTTCGAATGCGGCACCTGCGGTGCGGATGACGTGCCCTGCGTTCCCGCGCATGACGGCGCAGGCCCATACCGGTGTCTGGAGCTTCGACGGCTGGGTTGGGGTAGCGGCTGAAGGAGTGGCGCAGCCCGCGGTTGTGGGCCAGGTTGAGGCCGGATACAGGATCTCGTTTGGCCGTGCGCGCCAGAAGCGCGGACCTCCCGTAGAGCTGAGCTAGCAGAAGTGGCTGGTGCGTTTGGAGTCCTCGCAAGTCAGAGGTCTTGATGCACCGGCAAGCGAGCTGGCAGACGAAGTACAGCAAGCAAGGGTTGGCATGCGGAGTGTGAGATTGCTCGGCTGCGCTGCATCCTGCTGATGCGCTTCCCTGCCGATCTCTCGACAAGCTCTGACGGTTCTGCACGGTATCGCCGGTGGGCGGTATGGAGGCCTGGGTGTATGCGTAGGTTTCAAGTCTTTCTTTGTCTTTTTCTTAGCTTTACCGCGGCGTCTGCGTACGCGGGTTTCAGCACGATTGACGGCGTAGTACAGGGCGTGGTGCACGACGCGCAGCATCGCCCTATCAGCGGCGCAACGGTGGTGCTGCATGCGGCGCACTCGGATCTTGTCTTCAACGTTGTGGCCAATCGCGATGGTGAATTTCGTGTGCCGTCCGTGCCGCTGGGCGAGTATGTACTGACCGTTGCGGGTTCGGGTTTTGGGAGTTACAAGCAGCCGGTGACGGTTAGCAGCGAATCGACCGTCTCGCTGCATCTCCAGCTTGACGTGGCCAGCGTTCAGCAAAGTGTGACCGTGGAAGGGTACCCGGATGCGGCGAATGTTGATGCGACCACGACCCAGACGCTGATTAGCCGGCAGGACATCGACAACACGCCGGGCGCCGATAAGACCAACAGCCTGGCGATGATTACGGACTTTGTCCCCGGCGCTTACATGACGCATGACATGCTGCACATGCGTGGCGGCCACGAGCTCAGCTGGCTGATCGACGGCGTCTCTCTGCCAAACACGAATATTGCGTCGAACGTCGCGCCGCAGATCGATCCTAAGGATATTGAGTCGCTGGAGGTTGATCGCGGCAGCTACAACGCCTCGCTTGGCGACCGCACGTATGGCATGTTCAACGTGGTTCCGCGTTCGGGGTTTGACGGCATTCGCGATGGCGAACTGGTGCTTACCGCCGGCAGCTTCTTCCAGACCAACGACCAGGTGAGCCTGGCGAGCCACACCGATAAGTTCGCCTGGTATACGAGCCTGAACGGCAATCGTAGCGACTACGGGCTGTCGCCCGCGGTGTCGCAGCCGGTGCATGATGCGGACAATGGCTACGGCGGTTTCGGCTCGATCATCTGGAACCGCGATGCGGCCGACCAGATTCGCGTGAACGGCCAGCTTCGCACGGACTACTACCAGATCCCGATCGATCCGGATCCCAATGACTGGGAGAGTCAGTTCTATCCCTCCTATGGCCTTCGCGATGGCGAGCATGAGACGGACAGCTATGCGATCGCGAGCTGGATGCATACGTTCAGCCCGCAGACGGTGTCGCAGGTCTCTCCCTTCTTCCACTTCAACAAGGCGAATCTTCAATCGAATCCGAATGACCAGCCGGCTGCGACCAGTGCGGCCGAGACGGGCAACTACGCGGGAGTGCAGGCGACGATCTCCACCGTGTGGAAACGCAATACTGTTTCGGCTGGAATCTACGGGTATGCCCAGCGCGAGAACGACGCGTTCTCCGCGGTCTTCAACGACGGCAGCCTGCCGCCGGTGCCCGATACGCCGAACGTGACGTTAGCCGGGGTTGAAGAGACCTATGTTGAAGACAACTACAAGGCGACGGACTGGCTGACGCTGACCGGAGGCGTGCGCCAGACGCACTTCGTTGGCGACCGCAGTGAAGATGCGGTGTATCCACGAGTTGGTGCGGCCATCCAGATTCCAAAGCTCAATTGGGTCTTCCGCGGCTTCTATGGACACTTCTACCAGCCACCGCCGGTCACGAAGCTGAGCGGTACCCAGGTCGAGATCCTCGACCAGCTGAACGAGGCGTTCGTGACGTTGAAGGGCGAGCGCAATGAAGAACACCAGTTCGGCGTACAGATCCCCTTCAAGGGCTGGCTGCTCGATGCGGATACGTTCGAGAATCGTGGACGCAATTTCCTTGATCACAACAATATCGGTGAGTCCAGCATCTTCATTCCGATCACGGTGCAGGGTTCGCTCATCCAGGCGTGGGAGTTGACTCTGCGTTCACCGCACCTGTGGCGCTTCGGGCAAGCGCATCTCTCGTACTCGAACCAGATCGCGCAGCAGATCGGCGGCATCAACAGCGGGCTGGTCTGTGTGGGTGCGTCGACCGAAGCGACGGACCCTTGCTACGTCGCGCCGGGCTACTCGGCGCTCGATCACGACCAGCGAAACACCCTGAATCTTGGGTTCAACGGCAATCTTCCGCACCAGATTACGGGATCCTTCAACGTCTACTATGGGTCGGGATTCTCGAATGGCGATCAGTCGCCGCCGTCGCCGTATACGGGTGCCTACCTGCCTTCGCACTGGACATCGGACCTGTCGCTGGGCAAGCAAATCGGCGAAAGCTACACGGTGTCGGTGACTGCGACGAACGTGGCGAATACAAGGGCGCTGCTGGATAACAGCCTCACCTTTGGAGGTTTCCACTATAACGATCCGCGCCAGATCTTCGGAGAGTTGAAGTACAGGTTCCACTTCTAAGGGAGAGTTATTGCGGCAAAGAAGGCGGACGGATAGAAGCAAACTCAAGAGTGATGCTTGATCGTTGCTATCCGTCCGCCTTCGTAGCTACGCGGATTGCTACTGCGCTGGTTGAGGAGGAGTGCTCGACTCCTGGTTGCCGGGGCGCACGTTCTCTGCATAACGCAGCTTCAGCTTGGGCACGCTGGTGGTCATCTTCAGACGAATCAGGTGCTCTTTGCCACCCTTGCCTGCGTCGGCCGGGAAGGTGGCGATGTAGGTTTCGGAGAGTTCGTGCGCGAACTGATCGAAGTAGGGTTTGAGCGCCACGGGGTTGATGGGTCCCATGTTGAACGCCGTTCCGCCGGTGGCCTCGGCCACCTGCGAGAGGTAGCTCTGACCGCTGAACGATCCACGTCCACCGCGGAAGCCCGCATCGGAGTAGTAGACCGATGAGACCGCAACGCCTGCACGTTCGGCATCAACTGCGGCGGCTGCGACGTAGGGGCTGTCCTGATTGAGGATGGAGGTCGAGCCGTTGTAGGGGTCGACGCCGTTCGTCACCATGATGACGAAGCGCGCTTTCTGTGGTCCGGGTGCACCGTCGTTTTCGGCAGGGCCGCGATCGCCGAAGTTTGAGCCAGCGCCGGGCCAGTGGCGCACAAACTCCGAAAGGCAGAAGTAGGGGCTGGCCGAGATGCCGGGGGTGCCGAGTGGAAGGCGAACCGCGCCTGCAGCCTGGCTGTGGTCGGTGGTAAATGGCACGACCTGCTCGACGGTGCCATTGCGCATGTAGCCGATGAAGACTTCGACCCCCGGAGGCATGTCCTCGGCGAAACCTTTTAGATCGTTCAACTGGATGCCGGCCGAGCGGCTCAGGCCGTCGTCGATCAGCAGGGCCACTTGCACGCCCGAGGGCGGAATAGGCTGCAGCGAGGTGAGTGGTGTGTTCTTGCCGTTCAGTTGCAGCGTGATGGCGTTCGCTTCTGGAATGACATTTTCCTTCGAATCGGCGCGAACAAGAGTTTGCGTTGGAAGCAAGCCTTCATTCTGGGCAACTGCGGAAAGGGGGAGTAGAAGTGCTGTGGCAGCAAGTATGGGCGTGAGCCGGAATTTCGACTTCATCGTGTTGATCCTCAGTTATTTAGACGCCCGACTGAGGGGGGAGTTGCGTTTCCTGGTTCCACTGTGTCAAACGGGCGACGGCGAGCCTGGGCTGGCTTCAGCGTGCGGGCGTCAAGCTGACTTCGATTACTCGTGGCCCAGACGAACCCGCAGACCGGAACGGATGAGGAACGGTGTCGAGAGATCACCGAAGGGCGCTATGTGCCGGTTGTCGGTGAGATTGGTCAGCTGTGTGAAGACGGCGATATGCTTCGTCACCGCGAAGGAGACGTTCGCGTCGATCGACGCGTAACCGGGCGAGAGGTCGCGATTCGGCAACAGCAGCGAAGGCGTCTGCAACAGGCCGGTTGATGAATCCGAGTGCGACACAAGCGCTCCCTTGACTGATGCGTTAAGAGTGCGGCCACTGTACTCGGCGAGGAAGAAGCCGGATTGCGGCGGGCGATGGAACGGACGCTGTCCTGCAAGCGCAGTGAGGGCGCCGATCGCGATGGTGGGGTAAGCCGGGTTGAAGATTGGCGTCTCAGCCGATTGTTCCGTCAGCGCTGCAAGATAGTTGTAGCCGCCCTCGAGCAGCACACGCTGGAAAGGCTGATAACGCAGGTCCGATTCAAAGCCCTGCGTGCGCAGCGCAAGAGTCTGGCTGAGCACAGGCTGCGAGGCGATGGCACCCAGGGCGACTGGCTCGAATTCATGCGCGTACTGCGAATGAAAGTAGGTTGCGCGCAGCGTCAGCTTTTGCGCCAGGATGTTTTGATCGACGGAGAGATCGAGAGTGCGGCTGCGCGGTGCGACGAGCCCATGCGGGACCGCGGCCTCTTCAAGCAGCGAAGGATCGCGCGTTCCGGTTGCGGCCGTGGCATGCAGACTTGTACCGCGGAAGATGCGCGTGCCCGGACGCACCGGAACATAGGTGAGCCCGGCGCGCGGTGAACCGGTGAAGCCAAGCAGGTCGCTGTAGTCGAAGAAGCCGGAGCCCTGGTAGAAGAGCCGATGGCGGATGTCCCCGCTGAAGCCGAGCGCCGCGCTGAAGTGAGTGCGACCGAGATCGGTTTTGCCGGAGGGCAGCATGTCGGCGGCGCGCTCATCCTGGTAACGGAAGTCGCCGGTCAAGGCGAGCCACTGTCGCACCGGGTAGGAGGTGAGCCATGAGAACTCGTCGCGATTGGTGACGCGATCTTCGCGCGAAACCAGAGGGTCGAATGCGGCTTGGCCGGTTGCGCTGTAGCCGTTGGCACCGGTGAACGTAACTGGAAGACCGGTTAACGGCGTGAAGAAGTCGTACGTCTCGCCACGCTCGCGCGCCATACCGTAGCGCATGACGTTGCGCCATTCGGAGGGGGTGGCGGTTTCGAAGGTGCCTGACGCGAAGAGGTTCTGCGCCGCTTCCTTGCCGTTGGGATTAATGCGAAACAGATCGAAGGGACTCGGCAACGCCGCAGCAGAACTGTCGTAGCGTACCGTCGCTTGAACGGACGTGCCGGCGGAGACGTGATAGCCGGCATCGCCCGCCCAGGTAATCAGGTGGAACGGCTCATCCGGGGTTGGATTCGAGATATCGAAGCGGGAGAAGGCGCCCAGCAGGTCGAGGCGCTTGCGCGTATAGGTTGCGATGGCCTCGTTATGCAGCGCGCCGAATGGCCCGGCATCGCCGATATAGAGCAGCGTCGGCCCGGCGACGCTTGCGTGGATCGGAGTGATCGCCAATTCGCCGCCCGAGGCCCCCGTCAAGGCGAGCGGGTTTCCGGTGGGCATGACCTCGAGCGCGGGAACGGGGGAGCTTCCCGCCAGCTCCGTTGTCGAGAGGGTTGAAAGATTGAACGCCTCGCCGAGCGGATTGGCCGTCACACCGTTGATGCTGGTGAGGATCGACGGGGGAGGGGCGCCGCGGAGGTAGAGGTACGCCGGCGCTCCAAGCTGTCCGGATTGCAGGAGGATGGCGCCGGGAATGGGCGTGAGCTCCGGGATCACGGTCACCTGCGTCAGCAGCGCTTCGGCGGGGATCTGCGTGAACGGCGTGGCAAGCTGCTGGATGGGCGTAAGGATCCCGGTCTGCTGCGCTGAGACCTGCGGCGTGATGCCGGCATTGTTGAGCGCGATATCGATCGTGATGAGGCTGGTGCTGCTGCCGTAGAAAGGCGAGCTCACCTGGGGCGCGAAGCCCACACTGAGGATCGACGGCGAGGTGAGCAAGACAAAGCGGCCGGAGAACGACGTGCGGATCTCATACGTGCCATCAGGGCCGGCGATGGTGTCCGCAGCGCTGCGCGGACCTTCGATCAGTTGCACCCGTGCGCCGGGCATCGGAACGCCAAGTTGGGTTGTGACCTTGCCGCGGACGATGACGGCTTTGGCGGCGATGGGTGCGCCTGCAAGGAGAGCTGTAACGAGGAGAACGCGCCGCATAGAAGTAGGATAGCGTTTTTGCCCGAACGTGAGCAGCAAGTTTGCATAGCCCGCACCGCGGGCGGCGAGTGGTTCATGCGGTTCAGGGCTTCGCGTGGCGCTCCCGCTGATCGGGAGGTAGGTATGGTGTCGACCCACGGGAGGAGCCACGCGGAGCGGCGTCAGGGCGCCTTTCTCAGGGAATGAGTAAGAGCTTGCCGGTTGTCTTGCGGCCGGCGAGCTCAATCTGCGCGCGCGCGGCGTCGCTCAGAGGGTAGGTATGGGCGATCCTCAGCTTCAGCGAACCATCTGCAACCCACTTGAAGATTTCGGTGGCACGCGCTTCGAGGTCGGCGCGAGTGCTGATGTAATCTTTCAACGTCGGACGGGTGACGTAGAGCGAACCCATGGTCGAAAGCCGGAGCAGGTCAAACGGCGGGACCGCCCCGGACGCCGCACCGAAGAGGACGAGATAGCCTCTTGGCTGAAGGCATTGTAGCGACTGCTCGAAGGTGGACTTGCCGACTGAATCGTAGACTACCGGCAGCAGCTTGCCACCGGTGATCTGCTTGACGCGCTCGACGAGATCCTCGTGCGTGTAGAGGATGACGTCGTCGGCCCCGGCCTCTCGCGCGAGCGCCGCCTTCTCCTCGGTTGAGACGGTGGTGATCACATGCGCGCCCAAGCGCTTGGCAAGCTGGATCAGCAGCAGCCCGGTTCCGCCGGCGCCCGCATGGATGAGCACCTTGTCGCCCGGCCTGGGGATGAAGGTGTCGTTGACCAGGTAGTGTGCGGTCATCCCCTGCAGGATGGCGGCCGCGGCCTGCTCGGTCGTGAGCGCATCGGGAATCTTCACGAGCCGCGCTGCGGGTGCAACGGCCATGGTCGCATAGGTGCCGGGGATGCCGCACCAGGCGACACGATCGCCGGCCTTGAAGTCCGCGACCCCGGACCCAACTGAGACGATGGTACCGGCAGCCTCCTGCCCCAGCGTGTAGGGAAGTTGCGCGGGGTAACGTCCCTCACGAAAGTAGGTGTCGATGAAGTTGACACCGGAGGCCTCGATGCGGATGAGCGCCTCGCCCGCCTTCGGTTCGGGATCGGGGAGGGTCTGGAGGGTGAGGACTTCGGGTCCGCCGGTGGTGAAAATTTGGATAGCCTGCATATATGGCTTGGATGCTAGATTGAGAAAACTGAAGTTGCAAGTGAGTCGATGATAAGGATGGATCAGTGCTGAGAGGGACTTTCTTCTATGGGCCGGTGTTGTTTGCAGTGTTTGCGACTGGATTCGTTTTCGGACAGTCGACGGACGCGTTACGCTGGAAGGCTGAGGCCACGCGAGTAACGATCACGCGCGACGACTGGGGCATCGCCCACATCCACGGCAAGACGGACGCGGACGCAGTCTTCGGCATGATCTACGCGCAATGTGAAGATGACTTCCATCGCGTCGAGCGCAACTACCTGACGTCGCTGGGACGCACTGCGGAAGCGGATGGCGAGAAGGCAATCTGGCAGGATCTTCGGCAACGCCTGTTCATCGATCCGGACGACTTGAAGAAGGACTATGCGGAGAGTCCGGAGTGGCTGAAGAAGCTGATGGATGCGTGGGCGGACGGCATCAACTTCTATCTCTCGACACACCGTGACGTGAGGCCGCAGGTGCTGACTCACTTCGAGCCCTGGATGGCGCTCTCGTTCACCGAAGGCAGTATCGGAGGCGACATCGAACGCGTCGACCTGAAGAAGCTCCGGGCGTTCTACGACCGCGGCGGCGTGCCAGCAGGGACTACGAGCCAGAACTCGATTGCCGACCCAGGGCTGGGCCCGGTGGATGGCGATGAGGAGCCGCGCGGTTCGAACGGCATCGCCATCGCACCTGCGAACACGAAGGATCATCATGCACTGCTTCTGATCAACCCGCATACCTCGTTCTTCTTTCGTTCGGAGCTGCAGATGTCGAGCGATGCAGGCCTGAACGCGTACGGAGCCGTCACCTGGGGCCAATTCTTTATCTACCAGGGCTTCAATGAGCGCGCCGGATGGATGCACACCTCGAGTGGTGTGGACGCGGTGGACGAGTTCGTCGAGACCAACGGGGATGCTGGAGCAAGCTATTTGTATGGAGGCATACTTCGCCCGTATGCGCGCAGGCATGTGACGATTCGGTATCGGACGGAGGCGCGAACGGCTGAGCGGACCTTTGACACCTACTTCAATGAGCACGGTCCCGTGACCTCGGAGATGCCGGATGGCCACTTCGTCACGACGAAGCTGATGAACATCCCAGTCCCCGCTCTTGAGCAAAGCTACCTGCGAACCAAGGCGAGGGATTATGCCGAGTACAAGAAGACGATGGAGTTGAAGGCGAACTCCTCTAACAACACGATCTTCGCCGATGCAGACGGCGATATTGCCTACTGGCATGGAAACTTTATCCCCAATCGCGATGGGCGCCTGGATTACGCCAGGCCCGTCGACGGCAGTGACCCGGCGACCGACTGGCACGGGCTGATGACGCTCGATGAGGTTCCACACTTGAAGAATCCGGCCAGCGGCTATCTCTTCAACGTCAACGACTCACCCTGGAATGGGGCAGGCGCGAGTTCGCTCCGGCAGTCGGACTTCCCTGCTTACGTGGAACAGGGGATTGAATCGGCACGCGGGCTGCACGCCATGCGGGTGCTCGCGCCCGATGGCAAGCCGCGGACTGACTTTACCCTGGAGACGCTGCGTGCGGCCGCATACGACAGCTATCTGCCGTGGTTTGGGAGAACGATTCCTCAGCTGCTCGCGGCCTACGACGCGCTGCCGTCCGGCTCATCACAGAAGGCAAAGCTCTCTGCGCAAACTGCCCTGCTGCGCAGTTGGGATGAGCGCTGGAGCGCAGACTCTGTTCCGACTTCGCTGGCAGTTTACTGGGGCACCGAGGTGCTGAAGATGGCCGGTGCGGCCGCTCGCGAAGCAAAGATCCCAAGCGAGGAGTGGGTCGCGACGAAGCTGTCCGGAGAGCAGTTGCTGGACGCTCTCGCTCTTGCGTCGGACCAACTGGCTTCGGACTTCGGCAAGTGGCAGACACCCTGGGGCGAGATCAACCGCTTTCAGCGTCTCAACGATGACGTCAGCCCAAGCTTCAACGATGCGGGCGCCAGCATTCCTGTGCCGTTTGCGTCCGCGCTCTGGGGTTCGCTTGCGTCATTCGGCGCGAGGCAATATCCCAACACCAAGAAGTGGTACGGCACCAGCGGCAACAGCTTCGTGGCGGTCGTGGAGTTCGGCTCGAAGGTACGTGCCGTTGCAGTGACGGCAGGGGGCGAGAGTGGACACCCGACTTCCCGGCACTTTGACGATGAGGCTACCCGCTACGCCGGCGGCGACCTGCGCGAAGTGTACTTCTATCCCGAACAGCTGAAGGGGCATACGGAGCAGACTTACCACCCGGGAAGCATCGCTGAAGGAATGCCTGTTGAGAATCTGCCCTGAACGAGTCAAAGCCTCACCGCGGATGACCGATCGGTGAGGCTTTGAGAGGGCTGATTCTGTGCTTCAGAGGAAGCTATTGGTTATGTGCCATGACAAAGTACTTTGCCACCGTGTGAACGAAGTGTTCCGCATCCGGAGGGGTGGGAACTGCGCCATGCAGAACGGCATCATCATGCACGTCAGCGCCGTATTCCGCGCGTAGATCATCATTGTTCGCTTCGAGCACATCGCCACTCAGGTCGAGGCCTGCAAAGAGACCTTTTGCACGCGAGTAGGTAAGGAATTCCGCGTTCAGCAGAATGTCTGTAGAAGCCTGTGCATCGCGTCCCACAGGACCGGCCGCCGCCGACGCGTTTGCGCCGAGCTTGACCTTGCTGTGCAGCATATCCTGCACCGACTTGCCGTTCATGCCGAGGAGGACGAGGTCAGTCTCCTGCCCGCCGATCTGAAACCCGAAGCTGGCTCCGCCGAGTTTCACGAACACGGGAGCGCTCCAGCCATGATCCGTGCGGCAAGTCGCCACGCCCTGACCATATTGCGCTCCGATTCCGAAGGCTGCCTTCTTCTCAGAGGGAATGACGAGCACACACTTCGCGCGGCTCAGGATGGAATCCGGGATGGCATGGTCCGGAGCAGACATCACCTGCTCGATGACGGTTGCTGATTTATCGAGGCGCTCGTCGATCTTGCCTTTGTCCTGAGCATTTGCTGCGGAGATCATGCCGGTTGCTGCGAGTGCGAACCCGCACACGGCGGAGGTTACTTTAATCATGGAGAGCACCTTACCTTTCGAAATCCCACGGACTTCAGAGTCCGGGTGTCAAAGGCTTGGATGCTATCAAAAGGTCGGTGGATGGTATCGATTCAACACAGAATGCCATTTATTGCGGAATCCAGGAAGATCGATGAGGCGGTTTCTTGCAGCGTAAACGGAGCCACTGCGACGCTTGGGAGCGCTGCACGCCGGCGATACGCGGCGATGGCAACGAGCAAGCCAAACGCGATCTTCGGGATGACCGAGAGTTGTCGTAGGCCGGAGAGTTCGCGGCGTGTGGAGCGTGAGCGGAGGATCATCGTGAAACCGTGCAAACCGCTTATAACGCGGTCGGCGACCACTTCAAGGGTTCTGGACGCCTCGCGTGGAGGAGAGACTTATACGTTGAACTTGAAAAAGAGGATGTCGCCGTCGCGCACCACGTATTCCTTGCCCTCAGACTTCAGCAGACCTTTTTCCTTGACCGCCTGCTCGCTGCCGTAGGTGAACAGATCCTCGCAGTGGTAGGCGTCGGCCTTGATGAAGCCGCGCTCGAAATCGGAGTGGATGACTCCCGCTGCGCCCGGTGCCTTGGTGCCGCGCTTGATGGTCCACGCACGCACTTCCTGTACGCCGCTGGTGAAGTAGGTGATCAATCCCAGCAGCCGGTACGCCGCATGGATCAGCCGGTTGAGACCGGGCTCCTCGAGGCCGATTTCGGCGAGGAACTCCTTGCGCTCGCCTGGCTCTAACTGGGCGATCTCAGCCTCCATCGCTCCGCAGATGCGGACGACTTCGCTTCCCTCCTCCGCAGCGCGCTTTTCCACCAGCGCGGTGTATTGATTCCCGTTGGCGATGCCGGCCTCGTCCACATTTGCGACGTAGAGCATAGGCTTCATGGTGATCAGAAACAGCTCGCGGGCGGCGGCGCGTTCCTCTTCATCGAGCTCGGCTACCCGCGCCGGCTTGCCTGCGCCCAGGGTGTCGCGCAGCTTCTGCACGGCTGACCACTCCGTCTTCACCGGCGCCGTGGCTGCCTGGGATTTTGCAGCTTTTTCAGCTTTGACGGCTCGCTTCTCCACTGTTTCGAGGTCGGCCAGCAGCAGTTCGGTGTTGATGACGTCGATGTCGTCGAGCGGGCTTACCTTGCCCGCCACATGGATCACCTCGGAGTCTTCAAAACAGCGCACCACGTGCAGGATCGCGTCGGTCTGGCGGATGTGCGACAGGAACTGGTTGCCAAGTCCTTCTCCCTTGCTCGCGCCCTCGACGATGCCGGCGATGTCCACAAACTCCATCGTTGTGGGGACGATCGAGTTCGGCTTGACCATGGTCACGATGCGGTCCATGCGCGCATCGGGCACCTGCACCACGCCGACGTTTGGATCGATCGTACAGAAAGGGTAATTCGCGGCCTGGGCTTCGGCAGAGGTGAGTGCGTTGAAGATGGTGCTCTTGCCTACGTTGGGCAAGCCTACGATTCCGACATTGAGAGGCATACGACTAGTTTCTCATGTCAACCCACACCGGGAGCAAATAGGAGACCTGATGAGAAACGCTTGCACTTGAGCTTTAGTGCAGCAGCGACTCTTCGTTCGAGCGCAGGCGGAGAATGCGATCAACCGCGTAGGGGGCCCGGCGGTCTGCGGTGTGGAAGTGCCGCACCTGCAACTCACCCAGCAGGCCGATGCCCATCATCTGGATGCCACCGAGGATCAGCGTGATCGCGATGTAGAAGAGCGGCGCATGATCATCGTGGACGGCTCCGTGCGTCACCAGCTTCAGCACCAGCAGGAAGATGGCGAGAGCGCCTCCGCCGATCATCCCGAGTGCGCCGAAGGAGCCGAAGAAGTGGAGCGGCCTGGTCATGTACTTCAGCAGAAATCGGATCGTCAGGAGATCGAAGAAGACGCGGAAGGTCCGCGAGATCCCGTAATGGGACTTCCCTGCCACGCGGGCCGGGTTCGAGATCGGCACCTCGCAGATGCTTGCGCCGTACCAGGATGCAAGTGCGGGGATGAAGCGGTGCATCTCGCCGTAGAGTGGAATGTTCTGAATGACGTCGCGCCGGTAGGCTTTGAAGGTTGTGCCGAAGTCGTGAATGGGTACGCCTGAAAGCAGGGCCATCAGCGCATTGGCGATGCTTGAAGGGATTCGCCGCATGAAGAAGTTATCGCCACGCTCCGAGCGCCAGCCTGAGACTACGTCGTAGCCCTCCTCAAGCTTCGCGATAAAGTTCGGGATCTCGAGCGGATCGTGCTGCAGGTCGCCATCCATCGCAAGTACGAACTCGCCCTGGGCGTGGTCAAAGCCGGCCGCAAGCGCGCTGGTCTGCCCGAAGTTACGCCGGAGCTTGATGACCAGCACACGAGAATCGACCGCGGCAATCTCTTCAAGCAACCTGTAGGTCCGGTCACGCGATCCGTCGTCGACAAAAACCAGCTCGAACTGGTCGCGCGAGTCCTGCATGACGTTCTCCATGACCGCTTTCAAACGGTCGTAGAGCGTGGTCACGTTGTCTTCCTCGTTATGGAACGGGACGACGATGGAGTAGCGGAGCACAGAATAATGATAGCGCGTCAAGTATCTTCTTGCGCCTTTGCGAGCAAACCTTCCGAGCGATTCCGGAGTGGCTGAGTCATTAACATCGAGGGACGTGTTTTCCTTCGACTCTGTCCCCTGGGTGATGGATAGTAGTTAAGGTGTGCACCGTTCGCAGGGCAAATGACCCGGAATGCACGTGCGCGGAGGATGGGTGATGGTGAAGAGGATTGTGATTCTGCTTTTGATGATCGCGGCGGTGTACTACTGCTATCACCTCTATAACTCTCACGAGCAGACCCTCAAGGCCGATAGTGGAGACGTCTCTTGCCAGGGCTGCGACTCTCCGGAAGAACACGCGCGCTTTCTGAAGGAAAACTCCGGGGAGACCGCCGACGGCAACAGCGATCGAAAGCTTGCGAGCGCTCGCGTCGCAGCCCAGCAGGCCATGACGGGCGACACGCAGTCCAGCACCACCTCGACCGCAGGGTCGTCCCCTGTTGCAACCGGTACGGGCAACTCGACGATGGTCATCCCGGGCGATCAGTCTGCTGTTTACCCGCCCTCGGCCTCCGCTCCGGTGGTTGTACCGACCACGGGCCAGCCGGGCGCCATGCCGGCAGGTCTGGCTGCAACCCTGCCCACGCGCGACTCCGAAGCCGCCAACGCAACCAATGGCCAGCGCTTCGCCGGCTCGGGTTCGTACCAGTGGTATCGCCAGGGCAATATTACCTGGCGCATCGACACGACGACCGGCCGCAGCTGCATAATTTACGCAACCATGGAAGAGTGGCGCAAGGAGATCGTGATGAGCCACGGCTGCGGACGGAACGCCTGATAGCAGACCATCCCAGATGTCCGCTGGAGACGAGAACGCCCATCCCTGCCGGGATGGGCGTTCTCGTTGCGGCTGATTCAGGCCGAGATCTGTCAGCTCCGTTTAGGCCATCCCAATGATCTCCCCACGCTCATCCACATCAATGCCGAGAGCCCGGGAGGTCTTCGGCAAGCCTGGCATGAGCATCATTGCGCCCGAGATCACCACGAGAAAGCCTGCGCCTGCCGACAACGCCACGTCGGTCACATGAAGGGTCCAGCCGCTCGGCGCACCCATCAGCTTTGGATTATCGGAGAGTGAATACTGGGTCTTCGCGATGCAGACGGGCAGTGCGTCAAAGCCCCACCGCGCGTAGCGGGCCAGATTCTCCTTTGCGGTCTCTGAGAACTCGACGGCGTCGGCCCCATAGATCTGCCGTGCGACCCTGGCGACTTTTTCCTCGGCTGAATCCGCGGCAGCGTAGGTGGTTGTCAGCTTGACGGCCGGGTTCGCTTCGAGCACCTCCACTACCTTTCGTGCCAGGTCCGCTGCGCCTTCTCCACCTTTGGCGAATGCCTCCGAGAGCGCGAACGAGGCGCCATTCTCTTCGCAGAACTGCTTGAGCGTGGCGAGATCCGCCTCTGTATCCTGCGGGAAGCGATTGATCGCAACCACCACCGGCAGGGCGAATCCGCGCACGATGCCGATGTGCTTGGCCAGGTTCGCGAAGCCGGCCTCAAGCGATCCTTCACCCTGGTTGCGCACGCTTTGTACGGTCGTCACCAGCACCGCGATGGATGGCTTGATGCCCGAGGAGGGCGAGACCAGGTCCATGTACTTTTCAAATCCCAGGTCCGAGGCGAAGCCGGTCTCGTTGACTGCGTAATCCGCGAGCTTCAGCCCCATTTTCTGCGAAATGACTGAACTGGTGCCGTGCGCGATGTTGGCGAACGGGCCACAGTGCACGAGCGCCGGCGTGCCCTCTGTGGTCTGCACCAGATTTGGCTTGATGGCCTCGGCGAGCAAGGCCATCATCGGCCCGGTCGCGCCGAGTTCGTCTGCGGTAACCGGCTCGCCTGAGCGCTTCGCCCCGACCACGATTCGCGCGAGCCGCTTGCGGAGGTCTTCGCGATCTTCCGCCAGGGAGAGGATCGCCATAATCTCGCTCGCTGCCGTAATCAGAAATCCTGAAGCGCGGTTCGCACCGTCCCGCTGCCTCTTGTCCGGCGCCGTGACGCTTACCGTGATCGCCCGGAGCGCGCGATCATTCATATCAAGCGCCCGCGGCCATGTCACGGCTGCCGGATCAATGCCGAGATCATTGCCGTGGAAGAGATGCGAGTCGATGAGTGCGGAGAGCAGGTTATGTGCGCTCGTAATTGCGTGGAAGTCACCATGGAAATGCAGATTGATTTTATCCGCGGGCTCCACCTGCGAGTGGCCCCCGCCGGCCGCGCCGCCCTTCATGCCAAAGACCGGCCCAAGCGAAGGCTCGCGCGACGTGATGATGGCTCGCTTGCCAATACGCTCGAGACCCTGGACGAGCCCGATCGAGGTGACGGTCTTGCCTTCACCGGAGACAGTTGGGGTCGTTGCGGTGACCAGGATGAGCTTGCCTTGTCGATCCAGCCGCTGGTCATTCAGAAGGTCGAGCGAAAGCTTGGCACTTACGGGGCTGCGCTTTTCATAGAGAGCTTCGGGAAGGTCGAGCTTGGAGGCGATGGACTCAATGGGGAGTAGATTCTTATTCAAGTTTTCCTCGGTGCGAAAGCTGAGGCGGCACGCAGAGGCGACCGGCCAGGATTCCAGTTTACGCTCTCGTGGGTATGGAGGAGCTCTGCTCCGAGATGCTGGAGCACCCGATACTCCCGCAAGTTGAAGCAGAACGAAAGCTCTTGAATCGCGGCTTCTTCTACCCGGTTGTTCTGCTGGGTCGGGTCATTGCCGAGGACAAAGGTTGATGACTGTGATCACCGTCACACCGGCACGTGCTGTACAGCACAGCGCGGAGACCCTCCACGCGCCTAACGTGAACTCATAGAGTTCGAAAGCTGAGCTCGAGAGCTTCCTCTGAGGTGATGCGAATGCCCGTCCTGAGTGAACCGACTGCAGTCTCCGTCGAAAAGATTCTCATTGCCACTGACTTCACCGCTGCGTCGGAGCGTGCGCTGGCCTACGCGAAAGCGCTGGCGCTGCGATTCGGCTCGACCCTGGAGCTGGCGCACATCTTCAATCCGACCGTCGTGACCTCCTGGGAGGCTGCGGAGCTCGACATCCCACCGGAGGAGCGTCACCGCATCAGCGAGCAGCAACTTGGCGAGATCGAGCGCAAGATGCTTGCCGCCGGGATCGTCACGCGGAGCGTTTGCCGCGGGTCGCATCGCCCGGCCGCAGCGCTTCTCCAGATCGCCCAGGACGATCACATCGACCTTATCGTGGCCGGGACCAGTTCGAAGACGGGAATGGAACGCATGCTCCTCGGCTCTACGGCCGAGCAGTTGATTCGCTCGTGTACCTGCCCCGTCCTCACGGTCGGCCCGCAGGCACGTCTTCCGGAGCCTGGGCCGCTCACCTTCCGCACCATCGTCTTCGCCAATGATTTCTCGGCAGAAGCGACGAAGGCCGCCGTCTTTGCGTTGTCGTTTGCGGAAGACTCCGGCTCAAAGCTTTACTCCTGCTTCGCGATCGAGAACGAGTACCAGTACAGCAAATCCTACAAAGAGCTTGACGAGAGTTTCCGGAAGGCGCTCGCCGCCCGTATTCCCGAGAGCTCTTACGACTGGTGCGATCCCGAGTGCGTGGTCGAACACGGCGCCGCGCCGAAGGCCATTCTGGACCTGGCGAAGCGGGTGGATGCCGATCTCATCGTTCTCGGGGCCCGCAAGTCGAGCTTCTGGCTCACGCGCATCGAACGCGGGCTGACGCCGGCGCTGCTCGCGGAGTCGACCTGCCCTGTCATGACGATCTGCTGAAGCGTGCGGCCATCTCACGAGGGAGTGCACGACTTTACTCTTGAAGTCGTGCGCGGGCCGTTTTCGAGCCTGATGTGACCGGGGAGATCCCCGGTCACTTGAACGGCATCAAGGCAGAATCCCTCGTGCATAACGCGCGCCTCGTCCGCCAAAGATGGAGCCGTCATGGTCGTCGGGGAGATCCAACTCTGTAGAAACTTCGGTAAGTCGGGTGGTGGACAGGCCTGAGATCTCGATGGCTACCTGGAGAGATCATCCAGCAGCACCTTGGCCTTACCCGCCAGTGTGGATGCGCCTTCGGCGTCGCCCGTCTTCAGTGCATCGTGAGCCTGCCGGAGGAAGTTCTTCACTCTCGCGACGCTATCCTTCTGCGCCTCGATGGTACCCGTCGAAAGCCCGGCAAGTTGTTTTTCCACGTCGTTGATAGCGCCTGCGGCCTTCTGCTGTGCGGCCGGCGCCGCATCCCCGCCGGCGGTCAAGGAGCCAACTACGGTGGCGGGCGAAGGAGGCGGAGTATTCGTTGCCGTCTCGACCGGCGCCGGAGCGGCAGGTGGGATGACGGCCGGTTTCTTCTTCTTCTTTTTTGGCGCTACCTGCGCTGGGGGCGCCGGCAGGGGAGTCACCGGCACGGTCTGAACCTGTGGAGGGTTTGAAGATTCAGGCGCGGGCACCAGCGCAACCGTTGATGGAGGAGGCAACGGAGGAGGCGGCGGAGCCTTTGTCTTGTGCCGGCAGCCGGTCGCCGCGCCGCACAACAAAACCATCAAACCGAGCTGTAATCCCCGGCGCACGGCAGGAACCATCACGCGAGCCTCCCGTCCGCAACCCGCTTGCGTGCTTCTATCGGCCGCGCAAACACCGCCGGCAGTCGCATGGTGAACACGGTTCCCGTCTGTCCTTCCGGTGCCGCCTCCGACCGTACCTCCATTGCCCCCCCATGCATTTGCACGATCCGATACGTCATGGCGAGTCCGATTCCACTCCCCTTCGGCTTGGTCGTGAAGTAAAGCTCGAAGATGCGCGGCATCAACTCCGGCGCAATCCCGTCGCCTTCATCGACGACACTTAGCACGGCAAAGTCTCCCTCGCGACGCACAATCACACGCAGGAGTCCACCTTCCGGCATGGACTGCATTGCGTTGAGCACCAGGTTCAGCAGCGCCTGCCGGAGCAGTTCATCGTCAGCGCGCACCTGCACCGGCTCAGCGTCGCACTCCCATCTCACCTTCTGCTCCGCCATCTCCGCGCCAGTCAGCTCGAGGACGTCGCGCGCGACCTGATTGAGACTTACGTCGCTCAAGTGCAGCTCCAGCGGACGGGTAAAGTCGGCCAGGGTCTGCACCACGCGATCGAGTCTCTGCATCTCGCCGGCGATGATTTCCACATGCCGCTGTGCCCCGTTCTCATTTGCGTGATCCGCGAGTTTCCCCTTGAGCAGCTCGAGGTGAACCACCATGGCGTTGATCGGGTTCTTGACTTCGTGGCCTACCCCTGCGGTCAGCCGTCCCACCGCAGCCAGCCGTCGCGACACCTCCAATTCCTTCTCCAGCTTCATCGCAGAGCCTGCATCGTGCAGCGTGAGCAGCGTTCCGATACGACCTCCACTGCCGTGCTCAATCTGGTCGATGGAGATCTCCACGGTTCGACCATCTTCCATGCGGACGCTTGCCGCCGCAACCTTCAGTTCCAGATCGAACGCTTCGAGGACGGCGCGCCCGAGAGCCGTCTCCGGCTTAAAGATCTCGTGGATCCGCCGGCCCACCAGGGAGCGCCCATCCGTCTCGAGGAAATTTGCCACCGCATCGGAGACCATCGCCGCGCGTTCCTCGGCGGTGAACAACACCACGCCATCCCGGAGGGTATCGAGCATCTGCGCCAAGTTGGCCTGCAGATCGGTGTAACCCGCCTCGGTGGTCTGGATCTGCTCGCCCAGGCGCTGGATTGTGCGAGTCACGCGTACCACGGCGTCCGGGCTTCCCGGTGTTAGCTTGCGGGTCTCGACCTCAGCGCCTTCAATGCCCGCCAGCAGTTCAAGACGTCGGCTGATATCTTCGATCGGACGCAGGGCCAGGCTCGCCAGCACGCCCGCTGCGAACATCGTGATGACGCCGCAGAGCACCGCGAGGAAGAGCCCATCGCGCAGGGAAGGCAGGTAGTTTGCCTTCAAGAAGGTAGAACGCACTCCGATGTGGACGATCAAAAACGGCTTCCCATTGCGGTCGAGCGGCATGGACACATCAAGCACATGCGGCCTGCCAAACACCTGTCGGAACTGCTCGTTCACGCCCTCGTCGCGCAGACGATCGAAGTTCATCCGGGCTGACGCCTGCTGATTCCACATGGTGGGGTCGGTGCTCGTCAGCACAAAACCACGTGCATCCGTCACGCTCACATCCTGCACCGAGGGACTGTACCGCACAAACGCATCCATCGTATCGAGCAGCGATTGATGGCTTCTCAAGGCATCCGCGACCGCCGCCTCAAACGCCTCGGGAGTAGCGTCCGCGGGTGGCTTGGCAGTCAGTTCCACCTCGACTGCCTGTCGCGTCATCATCAGCAACTGCCGCGCCAGCACATCGTTGTTTGCGGCCGTCTGGGAGATGCGCTGCCGCAGCAAGGCTCCCAGGAAGAGCAAAGAAAGGACCAGCACGATGGCGAACGTGACGCACGTCGCTGCCAGCACCAGCTTGGTCCTCAACCGCATCGTCTCTCCGTTCCCCGGCGCTGCCCACGCTAATCCCGGGCGTATTCCTTCAATTTATTCTGCAGTGTCTTGGTGCTGATCCCAAGAATTTCTGCGGCTCTCGTCTTGTTGTTATGCGTGGAGCTCAAGGTTTTCATGATCAACTGCCGCTCCGCTTCATCGACGGTTGTTCCTACCTCGACATGGACTGCGGTGTCGCTTGCGCCGCTGCCTGCGAATACCTGTGGAGCGTCTCCAAATCCGGGCGGCAGGTGCTTCACGCCCAGTTCACCCTCGCCGGCGAGTACCACGGCGCGCTCGATCGTATTACGCAGCTCACGCACGTTGCCGGGCCAGCGATATTCGAGCAGCCGATGCATGAGTTCAGGTGTCAGGCCGACGACGCGACAGCCATGCTTCTCGTTCATATCAGCGATCATCTTCTCCGCGATGGCCGGAATATCGCTTGTATGATTGCGCAGCGGCGGCATCTGGATGTTGAACACGTTGAGCCGGTAGTAGAGGTCGGCGCGCAACTGACCCGCTGCAACCGCCTCCTGCGGATCGCGATTGGTGGCGGCAATGACCCGCACATCCACCGGCGTCTCCGCCTTCGAGCCGAGACGCCGCAGCTTGCGATCCTCGAGTACCCGCAGCAGCTTGGCCTGGGTGCCGGCGGGCATCTCGCCGATCTCATCGAGCAGCAGCGTACCCTCTTCCGCAAGCTCAAAGCAACCGGCGCGACGCTCCTGTGCCCCGGTAAATGCGCCCTTCTCGTGCCCGAAGATTTCGCTCTCGATGAGCGTCTCCGGAATTGCCGCGCAGTTGACGGCCACGAACGGCTTGTTGCGCCTTCCGCTGAGATCATGCAGCGCCTTGGCGACGAGCTCTTTCCCGGTTCCACTCTCGCCCGTCACCAGCACGCTCACATTCGAGCTTGCCACCCGCTCCACGAGCGAGAAGACTGCCTTCATCTCCGGAGACGAGCCCACCATCTGACCTAACGAATCATGCCGTCGCACCGGGCGCGTGGCCCCCGGGACAGCGTCCAACGGCTCCAATTTCTCTTCGGCTGCCGCCTCAACCTGTCGCCGCGCGCTGTCGAGGATTCCCCGCAACCGCTGCGGATCGACCGGCTTCGGTAGATAATCCCACGCACCCGCGCGCATCGCCTCGACCGCACTTTCGATCGATCCCTGGGCCGTCAGCATCACCACGCAATACCGTTCGGGCAGGTCGCCAACCCTCCGCAGCAACTCCATTCCATCCATCCGCGGCATCTTCAGGTCGGTTACCACAATGGCCGGCTGCCATGCGATCACCTGGTCCAGGCCTTCGCGGCCATCGGCGGCGCCGCGCGCCCTGTACCCCCACGAAGAGACGAGCTCGGTCAATCCGCTGCGCGCGTGAACCTCGTCTTCGACAATCAGAACCTTTTCCTGCAACTTACACTCCTGAAATTCTCCCTTAAACCTGCAGATGCAACCTCTTCCACCCTACTCTATCCAACGCCGAAGCATATATCCTTTATCCATGCTCGCTCCTGAAATCACAGTCGAGGAATACCTCAAAGTACGCACGACTGCCGCAGACACGGCACAAGGCCAGCCCGGCGCTCCCCTGCTGTTGGACGTTCGGGAGCCATGGGAGTTCGCAACCGCGGCGCTTCCCGGCGCCAAACTCATCCCCATGGGTGAGATAACGAGCCGCGCCCACACCGAACTTGATCCCGACCAGCCGATTGTTGTGCTTTGCCACCACGGTGCGCGTTCGCTTTCGGTAACGATGTGGCTACGGCGGGAGGGTTTCGATCACGCGCAATCGCTGGCTGGCGGCATCGATGAATGGTCGCGCAAGATCGAGCCGAACGTCCCACGCTACTAGCCGGCATACGGCGGAGCTGCCCCACACCGAACGACAGGTGCCTGGCCGGCGTGAGGCCGCACTTGCGAAAGGAGCCATGTGACCAGACGCGACTTGCTCCAGCAATCTACGGCCATCGACCCCGCGAGCGTGCTGACCGGCTGCGCTCACAAACCTGTGCAGGCGGCGGTAGTTGCTCCGGCGCTGTCGTTCCGGGATAAAGTCCCGCCGCTCGCGGCCATCCGCGCCGACGCAGACCGCCTGTTCAAGATCACCGTCTGTACCCGCCCCTTTCGCGCGCAGGGCCCGCGCATTGAAGCCGAGAAGATCGGTGACAAGCTTGTCGTACATAACTACGGTCACGGTGGCTCTGGTTGGTCGCTCTCCTGGGGCTCCGGCACGATCGCGCTTGATCTCGCCTTTGCCGGCCGCGATCCTTCGCTGACCGACGTGGCCATTATCGGCTGCGGCGCTCTTGGCCTGACCTCGGCGATCCTGGCGCAGCGCGCCGGCGCCCGCTCCGTCACCATCTACGCCAAAGATCGTCCGTCTGAGTCACGCAGTTTTCGCGCCACCGGCTCCTGGACTCCGGACTCGCGCGTCGCCCTGGCCAACAGCGCTCCAGCAGCCTTTCCAGCGCAGTGGGAGCAGATGGCGCGGACCTCCTGGCACTACTACCAATCGTTTCTGGGCCTGCCCGGCACACCGATCGAGTTCAACGACCGGTACGCTCTGTCGGACCCGCATCCCGATGTTGCCGAGCAGCAGAAGCGCGATGCCGATCCGCTCGAATTTGCCTACTACATGGAACGCATCCGCGACCTCAACCCGAGCTTTCAGGATTTACCCGCCGGCACGCATCCCTTCCCCACCAAGTGGGCGCGCCGCCGCACGGACATGATGTTCAACATCACCAGCTACGTCCACCTGCTTACCGAAGACTTTCAGCTTCATGGCGGCAAGATCGTCACGCGCGCGTTCCACTCCCCTGCCGACTTCGCCGCGCTCTCACAACCTGTCATCCTGCACTCGACCGGCTACTCCGCGCGCGCGCTCTTCAACGACAAGTCGCTCACGCCGGTGAGGGGCCAGATTGGCTGGCTGATTCCACAGCCGGAGGTCAACTACGGCTTCTACTATGGCGCGCTCAATGTGCTCTCGCGGTCGGACGGCATCGTCGTCCAGATGAACCCGAACGGCGAAGCCTCCGGCTGGAACGATGCGAGTGAAGAACCAGACCGCGCGGAAGCTCTCGACGGCATCCACATTGTGCAATCGCTGTACAACCACATGGCGGCAGCAGGCATTTGAGCCCGTTTGGCTGGCTTATTCTCCTGTTAAAGGAGTCTTGCGACCAGCTACTTTCCTGCCGGCACTTTCTTTTGTTACGCGGGTGCTATCTTCCGAAGCGTTGTTTTTGTTGTTGCATTTGGCTCATGAGGCGTTGCTGAGCTTTCATGCCGCCGCCCATGCCGCCGCCCATGGTTTTGAACATCTTGGACATCTGGGCGTATTGGCGGAGGAGGTTGTTGACCTCCTGCACGGAGGTGCCGGAGCCGGCGGCGATGCGTTTGCGGCGACTACCGTTGATGAGGTCGGCGTTCTGGCGCTCCTTGTTGGTCATCGAGTTGATGATGGATTCAACGCGGGTGAACTGGCTCTCATCGACGTTTTCAGCGGCCTGGGCCATGCCGGCGAAGGGGCCGACGGAGGGAAGCATCTTGAGGATGGACTTCATCGAGCCCATTTTCTTGATCTGGCGGAGCTGCTCGCGGAAGTCGTCGAGGGTGAAGCCCTGGCCGGAGAGAGCCTTCTTGGCGAAGGCCTCGGACTTGCCGCGATCGAGCTTCTCTTCGGCGCGCTCGAGCAGCGTGGCGATGTCGCCCATACCCATGATGCGGGAGACGATGCGGTCGGGGTGAAAGGGCTCGAAGGCGTCCGGCTTTTCACCCGTGCCGAGGAACTTGATGGGTGCGCCAGTGATCTGGCGGATCGAGAGTGCGGCACCGCCGCGGGCGTCGCCATCCATTTTCGTTAGCACAGCACCCGTAATCGCGAGTAGGTCGTTGAAGGCCTTGGCGGAGTTGACGGCGTCCTGACCGGTCATGGCATCGGCGACGAAGAGGATTTCCGAGGGCGCGAGAAGCTTCTTGAGCTCGGCCATCTCGTCCATGAGGGCCTTGTCGATGCCGAGGCGGCCGGCGGTGTCGACGATCAGGATGTCGCAGCCGAAGTTAGCGGCTTCGCGCTTGGCTTCCTTCGCGAGGCGCAGAACGTCTGGGGTTCCGTGCTGCACGCCGTCTTCAAGCTTGCCTTCGTAGAGGTTGACGCCGGTGGATTTGGCGACAATGGCGAGCTGTTGCCGCGCGGCCGGTCGGTAGACGTCGACGGAGACGAGCATGGGGCGGTGACCGCCTTTTTTGAGCCACTGGGCTAATTTGGCGGAGGTGGTTGTCTTACCGGAGCCCTGGAGGCCCGCCATCAGGACGACCGATGGTGGCTGCGAGGCGGTCCTAAACTTCGCGATGTCCTTGCCCAGCAAGGCGACGAGCTCGTCGTGCACGATCTTGACGATCTGTTCGGAGGGGCTGAGCGCCGTGGTGACCTGGGTGCCCATAGCCTTGACGCGAATGTGCTCGACCAGATCTTCGACGACTTTCAGGTTGACGTCCGATTCGAGCAGGGCGAGGCGTATCTCGGACATGGCGTCGGAGATGTTTTCTTCGGTGATGGTGCCCTGGCCGCGGAGGGTTTTGAAGGAACGCTGGAGCTTTTCAGAGAGATTCTCAAACATGGCTCTCTAAGTATAGCTGCGCGCGGGGAGGGCCAAGGCTATGGGCGAAGGATGCGGTGAGAGCAAAGGAAAGCGCGGGTGCAAGTGTGTGAGATGGTTCGTGGCTGAGATGGTTCAGGTTACTGTTGGGCGAGGGTGGGTTGGGGAACAGA
>CAXTNM010000038.1:0-47068 GCA_964245715.1 uncultured Acidobacteriaceae bacterium
CCGTTCGTCCAAGCCCACAGCCCCACCAGATCCTGATAGTGAAGTTGTTGGAGATCCATCGACTCCCGCAGCCGCTTCCTCACCACATCCGGTCCCCTCCGCAACGGCGACCGTATCTCCCAGCGGCCAGACGCCTGGAGTTGTTACTGGTGGAGCGATCGTCCAGATCGCCGCTGTCTCCCACCAGGAAGACGCCGATCTTCTTGTAACCACGCTTAAACGTCGCGGATACAACGTCGTGATCCACACCGAGCCGCAGGACAAGCTTCTCCACGTCCAGGTCGGTCCCTTCGCCTCGCATAAAGACGCCGACGCGATGCGTCAGAAGCTCCTTACCGACGGCTTCAACGCCATCGTTAAAGACTCTAAGTAACGCCTACCTTTTCAGCGGCTTCATCTCGACCGGAAGTGCCTTGGCGAGCGCATCATGCACCGCCTCCATAAGCTGCTCGCGGCTCGCAAAAGATCTCGAATCGATAGCCGCGAGCATCTGAACGCGCGCGATTCCCGGCGTAATCCACATACTGCCCTTGCCCATCATCCGCTCCGTCCCTGAGATCGCGATGGGAACAATTGGCGCACCCGTCTGTTGCGCAAGGAAGAATGGCCCCTTCTTGAAGCTTGCAAGGCGCCCATCGATCGATCGAGTTCCTTCTGGAAAAACCAAGATACTCAAGCCTGCCCGCAGAGCCTCCGCCGCAGCCTCAACGCTCGCCTTCGCTGCGTCGCGCCTAGAACCACGCTCCACCGGCACAAACTTAGCCATGCGCATGGCCGTGCCAAGAATTGGGATCGACATCAATTGCTTCTTGAGCAGCACGGACGAGCGACCCGGAAGGTTCGGGATGATGACCGGCGGATCGAGATTTGACACGTGATTGCACATGTAGATGCAGCTCTGGCCGACTGGCAGATGCTCGCGTCCTGTCACCTCAACCTGGATCCCCGAGGCTCGAATGCCAGTGCGCACAATCCACATGGCGACTCGGTAAAGCAGGCTGATGTCGCCGACCATGAGCGTGTAAGGAATACCCAGGGTGCCCGCTATAGGGCCGAAGGTGAGATACACCGCAAGGAGCTTGAACGTAGAAAACATCGTCTCAGACTATCGCAATCCGCGAGCGTCGAGAGCGGCCGGCAAAAGTGTGTAGATTCCGCCGAAGCCTCCGTTCGAGAGAATTGCGACCACATCTCCACGCTTCAACTGCGGCGCGAGAGCATCAACGATAGCAGACGCATCCTCCCGTAGCCCGGCGGGCACACCCCGCGCCTTCAACTTAGCAACCACGGTCTCAGGGTGCAAGCGCTCACCCTCCGGTATGCTCTCCGACTTGAACACTCCGGCCAGCATCACCTCATCGGCGAGGGCTAGACTATCGACGAGCGCATCTTGAAAGACACTCCGCCGCAACGTATTCGATCGAGGCTCCAGCACGGCATATAACCGTCGCCCCGCATATGCCTGCCGCAATGCCTTCAACGTCTCGCGGATTGCAGTAGGGTGGTGCGCAAAATCGTCGATGATCGTGATTCCGCCGACCTCAGCTTTTACTTCCAACCGTCGCTTCACGCTCTTGAAGCTTACCAGAGCCTCCACGATTGCTTCGACAGAGACTCCTTGCCCAGCCGCCAATGCAGCGGCCGCCGTCGCGTTCATCGCGTTATGTTCACCCGCCATAGGCAATGCAAGTCGCGCAAACTCATCTCCTCCTCGGTCGAGGATCCACTGCACGCCGCCGCCGTCATGTTTCAGGTCGCGAACCCTCCAGTACGAATCAGGTGTCTTGCCATATCGCTCCACCTTGCAAAACGCGTTTAGAACACATTCGGTTACATTCTCAGTACCGTCGAAGGCAACTAGTCGTCCACGCCGCGGAATCAGGTTAACGAAACGTTTGAAGGCCGTCTTCACAGCGCGCAAGTCGTCGTAGATATCTGCATGGTCAAATTCGACATGTGTCAGGATTGCGGCGTCCGGAAAATAGTGCAGGAACTTCGGCCCCTTGTCGAAGAACGCTGTGTCGTACTCATCGCCTTCAATCAGGAACGGTCGAGTTTCCCTCACCATGAAGCTCGTTCCGAAATTCTCCGCGACGCCGCCGATCAAGAATGAAGGCGCGAACTCCGGCTGCTTCGCCGACGCAACCTCATAGATCCAGGCAAGCATGCTGGTCGTGGTCGTCTTCCCGTGAGTCCCGGCGACGACCAGCGACTCGCGTCCCACCAGGAATTCATCGTGCAGAACTGCGGCCATCGAGCAGAAAGGGATTCTTATGTCCAGCACATACTCGAGTTCCGCATTGCCCCGGGAAATCGCGTTTCCCACCACGACCAGGTCAGGCCTCGGATGCAGATTCACCTCTGCGTAAGGTTCCATCACACCGATCCCCTGTGCAGCCAATTGGTCGCTCATCGGAGGATAAGCGGCCATGTCCGACCCAGTCACGCGATGGCCAATATTACGCAGCATGCCGGCCAATGAGGCCATGGCTGTGCCACAGATCCCGATCAGATGGATATGCTTTCCACCTAAATCCCTGTTTTTGCCCGAGGTATGGGAAACTCCCGCATTTTGCTCTTTGTCGTTTGCCAACGTCCTCTCCACTTTACGCCACCGCCGCTTCCAGGAAGCTCATTCGAGGATGCGCAACGTCTTCGAATGCCAACCGAACTCTTACTCCAAAAGGAATCGTAATGTTGCCGCGCTCTACATGCCCACTCCGCAACCCGATACCTATCGGTCCACTAAAATCCCGAAGCGCGTAGAGAATAGAAGCCTCGATGTCAGCCTGCTCGGAAGCCGCTCCACACTGCCCCATGTCACCGAAAACTATCCCGGTTACATTCTCCAACACTCCCGCATGGCGCAGATGCACCAGCATCCGGTCCCACTGGTACGGCTTGACGCCAACATCCTCAAGCATCAACACGCCTCGATCTGGCTTTGCGGCCCAGGGCGTGCCGAGCGACTCAACATAGATCGAAAGACATCCGCCGCTCAGGTCGCCATCGGCTACACCACTCTGCAAGACGCGCAAACCATCTTCAGCACCCAACTCCCATGAAGCCGAGCCCTCGAGCGCGGCACGCCAACTGTGCAGATCGGCGCCGTCTACTTTGGCGAAGTCCGCCGCAACCATTGGAGCCTGAAAACTCACCAGGCCCACCTCATTCCGTAACCAGAGGTGCAGACTTGTCTGATCGCTATAACCAAGAAAGGCCTTTGGGTTCGCCCGAACGATATCCTTGCTCAGCATTGGCAGCAACTCAGCCGAACCCCAGCCACCGCGTGTACAGATGATCGCATCGACCTCATCGTCTGCGAAGGCTGCGTGAAGGTCGGCAACCCGTTCCGCTGCATTGCCTGCATAGTAGAGCGGTCCACGATCGCGAGCATGAGCAAAGATCTTTGTCTTGTAGCCGAGCGCATGCAGCGATCGAACTCCAGCCTCCACCAACTCCGCTCGGGGCGTACTGGCGGGTGAAACGATCCCGAAGGTCACGCCCACGCGCACCACCTTCGGCTTGGTCAGGCTCACAGGTAAGCCTCGCCCACACATACGATCTCCGCCGGACCTGTTAACATCATCTGTTTCTCATTCGAGGGCCATACGACCCGCTGTGCCCCGCCTGGTGCAACCGCGGTCAACTCACGCCCTGCATCCCAAAGGCTGATCGCGGCCGTCGCTGAAGCGCACGTGCCGGTGCCCGATGAAGCAGTCGGCCCGCATCCGCGTTCGTAGATGCGAAATTCGATCTCTTCCGCAGACTTTACTTTGACAAACTCGACATTCGTGCCATGCGGAAACAATGGGCTGATGCTGATGCGGGCTCCCAGAGCCTCCCAGGGTAGTCCATGCGCAGCAAAATCATTTGTATCTACTCTGATGACAAAATGGGGATTTCCTACGTTCACCATGGCTCCTGCAACTTCACCTACACCCTCAACGACGATTGTGCGCTGAATCACCCTTGGCAGACCCATACCACTTTCGATCTGGTAGTTTGAACCTTTCGACGAGATCACCCTGCAGTTTCTTACTCCTCCATGCGTTCCCAAGCTTACTGTTTCGAGATCTTCGCTCGCCGCCAACCATGCCGCGACACATCTCGTCCCATTACCCGAAAGCTCCGCTTCGCTGCCGTCCGAATTGAAGAGCCGTAAAAACAAGCTACCGTCGCTTCGACGCTCGAGGAACTCGATCCCGTCCGCTCCTACACCGGTATTCCTGGCGCAGAGACGATGCGCCAGTTCGCGATGACGGCGGCCGGCAGCGGTCTCCTCAATGATCAGGAAGTCATTTCCGCAGGCGTGCGCCTTAACAAACTTTGTCATTTCCCCCCATAAACTGTCGACCGGTACACGCGCATACAAGGCTTGTCCGTAGCACACACGATCGTCTGTTCCGTGAGTCCCTCCGGATGCTTCTTGACTGCCTGCGAGATTGCATCGCCTTCAACGCTTACTACATAGGCCGCGGTCTTCGCAGGATTTTCCATCGCAGCCCGCCAGCCATAATAGTCTGCTGGTCCAATCGTCTGCTTTAGTGGAATGCCCGCGGTCTGCAGGGCTCCAACATATTCCGAGTTATCCATCAGGATAGGCTGCCCCAGAGGCACAAACGACAACTGCTCCGCCAAGGGCGTTTCAAACGCCAGGCGTCCACGTGAGTTCACCATCGCTTCCTTGAGCACCAGCGGCACAGAGTGCAGCATGAACAGCAGGTTGAGAACACAGAGCATTAACATGACTGGCTGCATCAATCTCGCCGCTAGGGGCTGCTTGTCCTTGAAGCCCGCCGCAAGCTTGTACAACGCTAAGGCCAGGAAAATCGCGAACGCAGGCAGCATCTCCATGCCGTAACGCGAGTTGTAGAAGGAGTGTGGGTAGATCTGAGGAATAAAGATCGGGACCGAACCATAAGAGACAGAGTAGACATAAAATGGCAGCGGCAGCCAGAGCAGTAAAGTGCTTCGCTCGATCTTTAACCGCCACACCTTCCACAATCCCCAAAGTGACGCCGCGGCAACCAGCCAGCCCGTCTCCCACGCCGCAGCATCCACTTGCGCGGTTCGCGCGTACAGCATCAGCGACCAGGCCGGGTCGTGCCATCCGAAGTAGTGGTGAGATCCTCGCGGCGAGGTCCTGCGATCGATCTCCTTAGCCGAGTAGGGCCCGCGCATAAAGTCAAGCCAATCATGACCGAAGATGTGGTTGTAACCAAACCAGGCGCAAGGTCCTGCGACGGTCAGGAGCGTAAACGTGATGAAGCCCGGCAGCACCTTGGCCCAGAGCGCACGCCTCTGCGCGAGCTGCCACGTGACCAGGCACCAAACGGCCGCACCCAGGATCCATCCATCGTAGCGCGTCATCACTGCAGCCAGAATCAGCATACCGAGCAGCACGAGGTGATTGGTGACCTTCTTAACGGCCTGCTCGTCTGCATACTCCAGCAACTCGCAGGTTACCAGCACAATCCACACCAGCAACGCGAGAAACAGCGGCTCTGTCATGGCAGTCGTTGCAAGATAAAGCAGGTTCGCGTTGAGCCCGAAGAAAGCGGCCGCAACGAACGCCCACGGCGTCGACATCATGCGCCGCCCGAGCCTGTACACGCCCACGGTGCCCAGCACAAAGCACACGAGCGAAGGCCATGCCCCGGCCATGCCATCCTGCCACCACTGCATCTTCCAGATAAATGGAAGCATCAGCAGGTGAGGCAGCGGCAGCCACGGACTTCCCAACTGCACCAGGCCAGGCGCTGTCGTATCGACGATCCGCCGAGCGATCCCGAGGTGCGCGACCGCATCGCCATAGAGCATCATGTACTGCTGCTTGGCCGAAACTGCCAGTGCGAGAAATCCCAGCGTGAGCGCCATCAAGGCAATCGGCAGCGTTTCCTGGCGGTTTGCAGGATAGACCGCATCAGGGTCGAGCGCTCGTGGGTCGACAAAGCGAGTTGGGTTTCCACTTGCATGTAGCTGCCGCCGTGCGAACCTGCGTCTGCGCGCGCTCACTTCGTTCCGTGCTCCAGGTGCGAGATCTCCTTGAATACCTCAAACCGCTCTTCAATCTCGTGTCGCGTCAGCTTTGCCGTGCGGTCGGTGCCAAAGCTCTCGCACGCAAACGACCCCATCACGCCACCGTAAAACAGTGCTCGCCGAAACACTGCAGGCGTTAACTCTGGCTGCGATGCAAGGTAGCCATAGAACCCACCGGCAAAGCTGTCGCCGGCGCCGGTTGGGTCGACAAGCTCGGCCAGCGGCAGAGTCGGCGCACGGAAAGGCCGCGAAAGCTTGTGCTCACCCGTGAATGAATTCTGTCCAAAGAACGCCGTCGCCCCATGCTCTCCGTGTTTAATCACGAGCGACTTCGGTCCCATCGCGATGATGGCCTCAGCCGCATGCACCATGTTGTGCAAGCCCGACAGCATGCGCGCCTCGCCATCGTTAATCAGCAGAACATCGAGCTCTTTCAAAACATCCTTCAAGGCCGCCGAATGATCTGCGATCCAGTAGTTCATCGTGTCGCCGCACACCATCTTCACGTTTGGCAGCTGCTGTCGCACACGAAGCTGTAGCTTGGGATCGATGTTCGCAAGAAAGAGGTATTCGCTATCCTGATACTCAGCCGGAATCTTCGGATCGAACTCCGCGAAGACGTTCAACTGCGTGTCAAGCGTCCTTGCCTCGTTCATCGCGCCCGTGTACTCGCCCTTCCAGTGGAAGCTCTTACCCGGAGCGTGTTCAATCCCGCGAATATCAATTCCACGCTTCAGAAAGAGAGCTTCCTGCTCTTGCGCAAAATCCTCTCCGACAACGCCGACGACCCGGACATTCGTAAAGTAACTCGCAGCCAGCGCAAAGTAAGTTGCGGCGCCCGCAACTACATTCTCCACCTTACCCTTCGGTGTCTCTACCGTATCAAACGCGACCGAACCTACTACCAGAATCGACATCCACTCTCCTCAACCTACGATTTACAGGTACTTTCCAATTAGTAAGCTCAGTTTTTCCTTTGCACTCTCGGGGATCACCTTCTTATCCGTCAAGATGGCATACTTCAACGCGTCCGCGTAAGGACTTGGCGCATCCGGGAGCGCCGCCACCGCAGCGCGCACTACTTTGCCCGCATTCTCCGCGTTCTGATGAAGCACCGCCACCACCTGCTCGACGGTCACATCGTCATGCCCTTCACGCCAGCAGTCGTAGTCGGTTACCATCGCCAGTGTGGCATAGCTCATCTCCGCTTCCCGGGCGAGTTTCGCCTCCTGCAGGTTCGTCATCCCGATGACATCCGCGCCCCAGCTTCGATAGAGATTGCTCTCCGCGCGCGTCGAAAACTGCGGTCCTTCCATGCACACATAGGTTCCGCCGCATTTGCCGACTACACCTGCACTCTTGCAGGCATCTTCAAACGCCTTTGCGACCACCGCGCAAACCGGATCCCCAAACGCCACGTGCGCGACCACGCCATCGCCAAAGAACGTACTAACGCGCGCATAGGTCCGATCGATAAACTGATCCGGGATGACGAAGTCTGTCGGCTTATGTTCTTCCTTCAGAGAACCCACCGCCGAGGCAGACAGGACGTATTCCACCCCGAGCATCTTCATCGCGTAAATATTCGCCCGAAAATTCAATTCACTCGGAGAGATCCGGTGCCCACGACCGTGCCGCGCCAGAAAAGCGACAGGCCGGCCATCCAACTCGCCCACCATCAGCGCATCGGAAGGAGCTCCAAACGGCGTCTCCATCACACGCTCTTCCAACCCTGTGATCCCAGGCATCGCATACAAACCGCTGCCACCGATAATTCCAATCGAAACCTTCACCAAATCACCTCAAAGAATCAGTAAACCAAAGTTATCGCAATGCGCTCTTCAGCACGCCCAAGCGCTCCAGGCCATCAGCCAACCGCAGCGTCAACTCGCCGCCGTGCGCTGCTGCCATCCTCACAGGTCCTGTCCCCTGCGCCTCAACGGTGCTGTCCCGCAGCTTCCGCGCGACTGCCAGGGGGAAACCCTCCGAAACGAAGAACTCATCGCCCGAGCGCGACATCAGTACGTCGCCTTCTTCGGTTGAGAACACCTTTTCGCGCGAATCCGCTTCGTCCGCTGTGCGCTCCTTCAGCTTGTCGTACTTGCGTCCAAGCTCGGCCTCGTAGATGCCTTCGAATCCCGTGGTCGCCTCGGCGCTATGCCACTTTGAAAGATAGAACACGCCCAGCGAAGACGTCTTCGCCTTCTGCGTTGCACTCGCGTCCCGCCGCTGCGCGGCGTAGTAGATGCCGCCGTCCCACTGCGGCGTCAGCGCCTTCGAGATCTCGGGCCCGCCAAATAGACTCGCCATCATCTCCACATCCAGCTCGCCCATGACGCCCACATCGTACGGCTCGTACGTTGCATCGAGCAGCGTATGCACATCCGGCATCCGGAGCACCGGCACCTGAGCACGCGCAAGGTAAGCAGCGGGATTCATGACCTCAAAGCTTGAATTCGGCGGACGTTCCAGGGCCCCCGCAAACGCCGTCTGCTTGCCGCCCGGCTGTGTCTCGAGCGCATGCTCAAACGCAAGCCCGTCCACATACGGAAACTCGAGCGATCGCTGCAAGACCAGCGGAGCCCGCGCCATCACGGGACTTCCGCTGGTATCCGCTATTGAATCCTTTGTCTTGTCCCAGACATCCGGCGACTCAGCCAGCGTCTTACCGGAATCCTTGATGCTCCAGTCGATGAACACCAGCATCGCCTGTCCTTCGGCTACGGCCTGTCGCGCCGTCTCCAATTCATCGACGGCAATGCGCCCATTATCCTCACTCGTTGTCCTGGAGACACCCTTGAAGGGGTCCGATGACCACTTCTCGAGCCCTACCTTCTGATCCTGAATCGCGTGCGTCAACTCATGTGCAAGCACCGGCTTCTGCTCATCGGGCTCAATCCAGTTCAGCAGATTGACGGTCTTGGTCTTGTCATCGTAGAAACCCGCAATCTGCTCCGTCAGCAGGCTTAGGAGGAACGGCCGGAGATCGAAGTCCTGCGACAACATGCCAAACTTTTTCAGCACAATCTCGGACCGCTGCAGCCGCTTCGAGCTCTCATCTTCATCGAAGTTCTTGATCAGATATTGATTGACCTCTTCACGCGAGACCAGCTTGCGCTTGACATGTGGAACTCCGGCGAGGCCAGTGTCCTTGCTCGCAAACGCCATGATCTGATCGACTGAGTCGAACAGTTCCCTGGCCTGCTGCTTCGTCATCACGGTCTCTTTATCTTTGTCGCCGTCTGTACCCTGCGTCGGGGCCGCACCTTTACTCTGAAGCGAATAACTTGCAGCATTGAAAATGTTAGATTGTGCCGCGGCCGCGCCCCACGTTCCGCCAAAACCTGCTACGCCGAGCACCGCTACTACGCCCAATACCCCTCGTCCCGTCAAATCCTGCTCCTCAATCTCGCCGCTATAATCAAGTGTACTGAGAATTCCGATGAACACCCCGCGATGACCCCTTCAACCACCACAAACTCGCCAGAATCAGTGCCGTACGTAGATGCCAGCATTGAAACCCTGCTCACCGGCGCAGCGTATGCACCGCTCGCTGAACTCGGGTTCCTGAGCGTTAAGGGGGAGGATCGTGTCCGCTGGCTGAACGGCATGGCCACCAATTCCATTCAGGCGCTCAAGCCTGGCGAAGGCTGCTACAACTTCTTCCTCAACGCGAAGGGCCGCATCCAGGCCGATGCCACTGCATGGATGCTTGAAGATTCCATTCTCCTCGAAGGCCGGCGCGATCACATCTCCGCCCTCATGGCTCATCTCGATCACTTCATCATCATGGACGACGTTGAACTCACCGATCTGTCCTCCGAGCGAAGCGGCCTCACCCTGATCGGCCCACAAGCGCGTCAGGTCCTCAAAGATCTCGGACTCCCGTCTTCCGCGCTTACTGATCTTGAGAAAGCCCCCATCCTGGTGCACACCACCATCGACAATCATCCCGTCGACCTCATTCTTGCCTACAGCACTCTGATTCCGCGGTTCGAACTCTGGTCGACCCCGGCGATCACACAGAGGCTCTTCGAGAGCCTGAAGCTGGCAAACATCCCCGGAGCAGCTTCCGAAGCCATCCATCAGCTGCGCATCCTCGAAGGGTTGCCCCTCTACGGCTCCGATATCAGCGACAAGGATCTCCCGCAGGAGACTGCGCAGGCTCGCGCCCTCCACTTCGCCAAAGGCTGCTATCTCGGGCAAGAGATCGTCGAGCGCATCCGCTCTCGCGGCAACGTTCACCGCACCTTCGCGGGATTTAGGCTTCTTGGCGCGGTTCCCGCCGCGCATACCCGGCTCTTCGCCGACAACCCGGACCAACCCGCGGGGGAAATCACCTCCGCTGCCGAGATTTCGCTTCAAAGCGGACCCATCGTCCTTGCTCTCGGCTCCATCCGCCGCGAAGTCCTCGACCGCGGCGTCCAACTCACCTATCAGGGCGGGACAGCAATCCCTACCGCTCTTCCCTACAAGCCCTAGTTCTCGACTATTCTGTTCGTCTGGCTCTTCCTTGTCCGCCTCCGTTCTTCTAACCTCGAATCGAGCAAAGCATGTCCGATAAGCCACTTCCCTTCGTCATCACCGACCGCCGCAAGTTCAACCCCGACGGCCAGCCCCGTGAGGGTGCCGAGCACGACGAACCCGCATCCGAGCCGAGCCGCGAACCGGAAGTCGCCGCGTCCGAGCCGGCAACGACCCCGAAAGTCGTCGAGATGCCCGCCCCAGCGGTTGAGCCAAGCGCTCCCGAGCAGTTGGAATCAACACCCGAGGGAAACCCCGAGGATCTCGAACAGGAACAGCCGGCCGGGCCCACCGCGGAGCAGATGGAGCAGTCCCTCCGCGCCTTCAACGCGACCGCAGAACGTCTTGATCTCGCCATCCGCGCAGCCAATCCAGGTGCCGATCATCCGCCCGCGCTCAGCTTCGAGTCGCTCGTGCAATCCGTCTATATGCAGGCTGTTCTGCAGCTCGGCGGGGGCACACAGCCCGGCGAACAGCCCCAGGTCGACATCCTGGGCGCCCGCCAGTCCATCGACATGCTCGGCATCCTGGCGCAGAAAACAGAAGGCAATCTTTCCCAATCCGAAGAGACGCTGCTCTTGAGCGCCCTCTTCGAGCTGCGACTTGCCTTCCTCGAGATGACGCAGGCCCTCGCGCGGTCCGCTCAACAGCGCAACCCCATGGCGCCGGGCGGCAACCCCAGCGGAGGACCTTCTCCCGCGCCGGGACGGCCCGGTCCCAGCCTGATCCGCTAACGCATGGATTGCATCCTCACCTTCCTCGGCACAGGTACCAGCATGGGTGTGCCCACGCTGGGCTGCACCTGTGCCGTCTGCACCTCCGCTGTGTCTCCCGAAGGGGATCACCGTAACCGCCGCACACGGCCCAGCCTTCGCCTCGGCTTCAATCAGAAGACTGTCCTGATCGACACCGGGCCCGACTTCCACGCGCAGGCCCTTCGTGAGCGCCTCACCCAGGTCGACGCCGTTTTCTACACCCATCACCACGCCGACCACATCCTCGGCCTTGACGATCTGCGCCCGCTCTCATTCCGCACCCCCGCCGGCATTCCCCTCTACGCCGACGCGAATACTGAGACCATCCTGCGCCGCGTCTTCCATTACACCTTCCGCACCGAGGATCGCTATCCCACCAGCGCCCGCGTCAGCCTCAACCCCTTGCCGGAAGGCGCAGGCGCGGAGGTTCCACTCTTTGGTGCCACGTTCAAGCGCATTCCAGTGACCCACGGACGCGAAACCATCACCGGCTACCGCTTCGGCCAGGCCGCCTATCTCACCGACATGTCGGACATTCCCGAGGAGTCTCTTCCCTATCTCCAGGATCTTGACATCCTGATTCTGGATGCGCTTCGCCCTCAACCTCATCCCAGCCACTCGCACCTCGAGAAATCAATCGCGTATGTTGAGCGATTGAAGCCGAAGCGTGCCTTCTTCACCCACATGTCACACGAGCTCGACCACGCCGCGACCGAACTCATCCTCCCGCCACATATCCGCCTTGCCTATGACGGGCTGCAACTTCACTTTGACATCGCCCCGGCAGCCGAAGCGGGAGACGCAGAGTACGTATGAAGATCTTCCGTGCCCTCAACGAACTTCCGGCTGGCTTCGGCCCGGTCGTCGCCACCATCGGTAACTTCGACGGCGTCCACTGCGGCCATCGCTGGGTGATCGACAAGGTGAACGCCCGCGCACGCCAGTTCGGCCTGAAATCCCTAGCTCTCACCTTCGATCCACATCCCGTGCGCGTGCTGCGGCCCGAAGCTCCGCATGTCCTTATCACGCCACTCGCAGCCAGGCTCCAGCAGCTTGCCACCACCGGCCTCGACGCCACGCTGGTCCTGCCGTTCACCCCCGAACTCAGCCGGCTTACTGCCGAGGCCTTCGCCCGCGAGATCCTCCGCGACGCGCTCCACGTGCGCGAAGTCCACGAAGGCGAAAACTTCCGCTTCGGCTATGGCGCTACTGTGGACATTCACGGACTTGCCGCACTCGGCCAGGAACTCGGCTTCACCGCGCACGCCTACGCCCCATACGTCCTACGTGGCGGGCCCATCTCGAGCAGCCGCATTCGCAGGCTTATCTGTGCCGGCGAAGTATCGAAAGCACGAGCCCTGGTTGGCCGTCCCTTCGCCGTTCAGTCCACTCCCGCCAGCGGCCGCGGCTTCGGAACCCGCTACACCGTGCCCACCATCAATCTCGCCGAGTACCCCGAGCTCCTGCCTGGGCACGGCGTCTACATCACCACACTGAAGGTAGAAGACGAGCTCTTCCAGGCTGTGACCAACGTCGGCAATCGCCCCACGTTCGGCGCCGATTCCTTCACGGTCGAATCCCACCTGCTCAACTTCCACCCAATCGCCCTCGGACCGAAGACGCCACTGGAGCTCACGTTCCTCCACCGCCTCCGTCCCGAGCGACGCTTCGACACTCCTGAACTTTTGCGCGCCCAGATCATGAAAGACGTCGCCAAGGCGCAGCGCTTCTTCTCGCTTGCACCCGCGCCCTAAGGCAACCGCGCCTCCGGATAGATCTTGATCCAGTGATTCCGCATCCGCGCGTGCAGTTCCTCGCCCGCCGTCTGCGACACGATCAGATTCGTCTTCTCGACCGGCATGTGGCAGTCAATACAGTTCCCCTTCGCCTTCACTCCCATCGAGTTCGCAACCTTACAAGCCTGCCACGCATGGCAACCAAGGCACTTCGCCGAGTAACTCGCCGCCGCCTGCCCGTCCGCATGCGTGTTGTGGCAGGTCGAGCAGGTCATTCCCGCTGACTCCCGAAAACACCTGCTCCGCTCCAGCAAGCCAACCTGGTTCCCATGCACGTCCGGATGCTCCGACTTCGCACCCTCAAGGGGCTTGAAAAAGTTCGCCAGCGGCTGCCCCGCCACGTAGCTGAACGCCGGCGCAAGCGCCTCTCGCTCGGTTCCGCTGTGACAATAGGCGCAAATCTCCACCTGGCGGTCTCTCGCGAGCTTCGCCGGGTTCACAATCTCATCAGCCCCGACCGGGTTCCTATGCAGAAATCGCGCCACATGCCCCGCTCCCGCCCCATGGCAACGCTCGCAGGAGATCCCAACCTCAAGCGTCTCCTTGCGAAACCGGTTGCTCCCGGCATCTGCAGTTGCTGCCTGAAGGTACGTCGCATGACACTCCATGCAGCCAGCTGTTACGGGTCGAGAAAAATCTGCCGTCCCATTTTGGTACCCCGGGCTGTTGATCCAGCGCCTGCCGTCCGTCCAATAGCTGACGGGCAGCTCAAACAACCTATCTCCATGCCAGAAAAGGTACGTCTGCCCCCGCGTTCCGGAACCCGTTACGACCCCGACCTTCTCCGTCTGCGAAACGGCGTCTGCCCCTTCCCCTGCTATGGCTGTTTCGGTAAAGCCGCCAGCCCCACTTGCCACTTCAAACCGCAGTTCCGGGCGACCCGCCGCATCCCCTTGCGGTACTATCACGAGCTTATTCTTTCCTTTCTCAAAGCTCCCCAGCACCGAGCCTTTCTCCGGCACCTGCGAAGTCAGATGATGAGCCGTATAGAGATAGCTCGCGCTCTCCATCTGGTGACACTCCGCGCACACCGCATCACCCACAAACCTCTCGCGCCCGCTCCCTTGCGCGTAAACCACAGGCAAGCCGGCGGCCGTGCACAGAAGCAGCACAAGCCAGTACCTGCCCACGAAACTCGTCAGAATTTTCAAGGAGAACTGATCTTATCCGACCCGCTCCTGGGTATGAAAGATAGTTTCTGAAGCATCGACCGATCTTGATTGAATAAACCACGCTTGCAGCCGCCAACACGAAGTGGCGATCGCTGTCCGACACATGCAGGAGAGTTGTCATGACAGATACCCCAGCTTCGAAGGTTCTTTGGTGTTGACAGGAGGCTCCTGTGCCGGTTAAGGTTGCAGCCCGACATGACAACTCATCATTCTGCGTGCTGAAGCGCATTGCTTTGAAGCTCCTCCCGGCTAGCAACCACTTGCCGAAGGCTTCTCAGAGCTTTTTCACGCAACGCGTTCGCGCCATGCCAGGCCAGCTTGCACCACGATCGGGTAGTCTCCGCACCTCGCGCGCTACGTTCCGCCAGGACCTCCGTGTTGATCCGACTCCCCATCGGCAATCCCACGGTTGAACGCAGACCCGCTGATCGCCTCCCCTGTACAGAACGCATCCTGATTCATCGAGGGTGATGAAGTTGAGAAAACAAGGGCTGCGCCCGGCGTTCGAGCCGTGCGCGCGAACGCACACCCGTGTTTCTTGGCCAAGTCCACCTCTCTGAATTGCAACCTCCTTGCACCTCACCTGAAAGCGTGAGACCCCACGATGTCCCACGCCCTTATTGAGAGAGCCTTATGACCACACGCTTCATCAAACTACTCCGAGTCTTCGTCCTGCCGGTCTTCCTGTTCATGGCATGCGTTACAGCGCATGGACAACAGAACTCCGCGCTCAGCGGTACCATCACCGACAAATCCGGCGCCGCGGTCCCTGGAGCGCACGTCGTCCTCAAGAATCCCGCGAAGGGTTCCATCCTCAACACCGACACAAACGACTCCGGAACCTATAACTTCCCGGCGCTCGACATTGGAACCTACGACCTCGCCGTCACCGCCAAGGGCTTCGAGACTGAAGTCCAGCAGGGTCTCCAGGTCAACATTTCGCAAAACCTCCAATCCAACCTCACTCTCTCCGTGGGTGCTGTAGACCAGACCGTAACCGTCGAAGCCAATGCACTCACCATCCAGACCGACAGCAACGTTCTCAGCACGCTCGTAAGCTCCGAGCAGATCAGCGAGATCGCCACTGAGAACCGCAACGTCACTGCACTCGTCGCGCTTGGTCTCGGCGTCAGTTCGCTTCTGCCCGACAGCAACGTGCCCACTTCCGTCAGTTCCAGCGCTTCCATCAGCGTCAACGGTCTTCGCCAGAGCCACAACATCTGGCTGATCGACGGCGGCGAAGCCGATGACCGCGGCGGCGCCGGCGGCATCTCCATCATGCCTTCGATGGATGCCATGGCGCAGATCGAGACCCTCGCCAGCAACTACCCGCCTGACTACGGTATCTCTTCAGGCGCAACCATCTCTATCGCCATTAAGAGCGGCACCCGTCACTTCCACGGCGAGGCCTTCGAGTTCAACCGCAACACCGCGTTCAACGCCAACAACTACTTCAACAAGCAGTCCAGCCCTGTCACGCCACGCTCCAAGCTCAACTACAACATCTTCGGCGGAAACATCGGTGGTCCACTGTTTATCCCTCATCTCTACAACAACGCTCGGGAGAAGACTTTCTTCTTCTGGAACGAAGAATTCCGTCGCCTCATCCAAGGCGGCGGTACCAGTGAACCCAACGCCATCAACGCGGCCGACTACCCGACTGCAGGAACGAACCTCACCTGGGTCGACCCAGCGTTTGCACCGACAGGCTACGGCATCCATGTCCCGAACATCACGAACAATCCTGCTTATCTCGCCAGGCTCAGCGCGGACGGTCTCACGCCAGGCGGAATGTTTCCTGGCAATGTCATCCCTTCCAACTTGTTCGATCCGAGCGGCGTTGCGTATCTGAACACTGACTTGTTCCCGAAACCCAACACCGCGGGTGGCCAGGCGACTTCAACCGTCTCTCTGCCCACCAATGTCCGCGATGACGTCGTGCGCATCGACCACAATATCAACGACAAGTGGCACATCCTCGGCCACTACCTGCACGATTCGGTTACCTCAGGATCCCCCGGTCCGATGCTCGGTTGGTCGGGAGGAAGCTACACGACCGTCACCAGCACCTTGAACAATCCCTCCAACAGCGCCGCCGTCAAACTTGCCGGCACCATCGCCCCTAACCTGCTCGTCGAAGCAGCCATGCTGTATGACGGCAACATCATTAACATCACGAATAGTCCGAACGCTAACCTTTCCACTCTGTCGAGCACTTCCTACAGTGTGCAGAAGTACTTCGCGAACGGCGCCAGCAGCGTTCCCGGCGTCAGCCTTGGCAATCCCTACGGCACGAATGAGAGCGTGGGATCGGCACCCTGGCACAACGCCGCTGAAGATTATGCTCCAAAGGTCGACGTCTCCTACACCATTGGCAAGCATGCTCTGAAGTTTGGCCTCGGCTACAACCGCTACACCAAAAATCAGAAGCTCTTTCTGGACGCGGAAGGCGATGCAAACTTCAACGGCAATCAGACTGGTGACTCCGCGCTCGACCTTATCCTCGGACTGGCGAACACCTACTCCGAGTCACAGGTCGCGCCGATCCGGCATTACGTCAACCAAACCGTCTCCGTATACGGCTATGACACATGGCAGGTTTCCAAGAACCTCAGCTTGCAGATCGGACTTCGTTATGACGCACTCCCGCACGCATGGGAACGCCAGAACCAGGTTGCGAACTTCAATCCAAGTGCTTATCTTCCGAGCCTTGCACCAACCTTTGACCCCAGCGGCGAGATCACCGGTGCTGGTTTTGCCACTCCGGCGGGGGCCAGCCAGGCGTTCTACCTCAATGGCACGCAGCTCGCCGGCGTAGGCGGAACACCGATCGGCCTTGTCGAAAATGACTACAAGACCCTCCAACCGCGTGTCGGCTTTTCGGAAAAGCTGGATAACAAGACCGTACTTCGCGGCGGCTTTGGCACCTTCTACGAGCGTCTACAAGGGAACGACATCTACAACGCTGCCACCTCTGCTCCGTTCGCGAATACGCCGCAAGCTGCCAGCGTCTTCTTCTCGACTCCGTCCACCACCTTCCTTACTGGAGCCACGGCCGCGCTCCCTGTTTTTCCGCAGGGGCTTACCAGCCTGGCGCAGAACTACAGGGCACCCGCCGTCGCCCAGTTCAGTCTCGGAGTTCAACGTGAGATGGCACCCTCCATCATCGGAATCTTCCAGTACGTCGGCAATATCGCCTGGCATCAGAATATTGATCGCCAGATCAACAATTTCCCTCTCAGCACAGCCCTCGCAACGCGTCAGGCCGAAGGTTTAGGCAGTCTGTCCGTTTCGAATTCCTACCGGACTTTTCCAGGCTATGCCTCGATCAACCAGCAGGAGAATACGACCAACGGCGGCTACAACGGGCTCCAGATCGGACTTCGCTCTGCCGGTTACCACGGCCTGAGCGGCGAACTCGATTACACCTATTCGCACGAGATCGACATCACCAGTGGAGACCTTGCGAGCGTATCCAATCCGTTCAACATCAAGGCTGATAAAGGCTCCGGTACCTACGACCGCCGGAATATCTTTAGCGCCAACTACGTCTACAAGCTTCCCATCTTTGCGAAGTCGCAAGGCCTGGAGCACACCCTGATCGGTGGTTGGGAAGTCGCCGGTACCTTCGTCGATGAATCCGGAACCCCCTTCGCACCAAGTGAATCGATCAGCTACGATCCAGTCGGTCTTGGCGGCGGCTACACCGTCCGTCCGAACGTCGTCGGTAAGGTCAAATACCCTAAGTCCAGGACTCAGTGGTACAACCCCGCACAGTTCTCCGCACCACTTCCAGTCTGGGCCGGCGGACAGAACCAAGGCTTCGGAGACTCTGGCAAAGACTCCATCGTCGGTCCTGGCCGCGTCAACTTCACCACGTCCCTCTACAAGAGCTTCGCGATAACGGAGCACGACAGCTTCCAGTTTCGCGCAGAGTCCTTCAACACCTTCAACCACACCGAGTTCAACGGCCTCGTCACCAACACAAATGCGAGTAACGCAGGCAAACTCAACAGCGTCTACGATCCTCGCAACTTCGAGTTCGGCGGCAAGCTGATCTTCTAACGTGATTTCACCAATCGGGGTGCGGCAGAGATTAACCTGCCGCATCCCCTTCAATTTTCGGGTGTAACCTCATCCACAAAGGCCTTTCCTCCATGCAAGCCGGCAAACTCTTCCATCCCGCATCTGTCCTCGGTCTCCCCCTCATCCTCCTTGCCGGCGCCTTCCCCCTGCACGCCCAGCTATCCACCCGTGCCCAGGCCATCGCACTCGAGCAGCACAACCAGCCCGCCGAAGCCGAAGCCACTTGGAAATCCCTTGCTGCCGCGAACCCCAAAGATCCCGAACCCCTCGCGCATATCGGCCTGCTCGAGTCCCACCAGGAGCACTTTGATCAGGCGGCAGATTACTACTCGCAGGCTCTCGCTCTCAATCCCATGATCCCGGGCCTCCAGATGAATCTCGGCCTCGCCGCGTTCAAAGCCAACAACTTTCCTGCCGCCATCAAGGCCTTTGAAGCCGAACTGGCGAAGAAGCCCGGCGAAGAACAGACCACTCGCCTCACGATCCTGCTCGGCATGTCGCACTACGGCATGGGCGACTACCTCGTCGCCATCCCCTACCTGCAGCGCGCTACCCAGCACGACCCTCAGTCGCTCCCTCTACGCCTCACCCTTGCCCACTCCTGCCTCTGGAGCAAGCAATATCCATGTGTTGCCAAAGTGACCCGGGAGATCCTCACCCTTGCGCCCGACTCCGCCGAAGCCGACATGCTCGCTGGCGAGGCCCTGGACGACAGTGGAGATGATGCAGGAGCGATCGTTCAGTTTCGCGCGGCCGTCGTCACCAACCCGTTGGAGCCCAACGCCAACTTCGGCCTCGGCTATCTGCTCTGGAAGCAACACCACTTTGCCGAAGCCGCGCCTGCCTTCCAGGCCGAACTCACCCTCGACCCCACAAACGCCCAGGCCCGGGCCTACCTTGGCGATTGCCTGACCGAAAGCGCCGACTACCCTGCCGCCGAACCCCAACTACTTCAAGCTATTCAGGCCGATCCCAGAAGCTCCATGGCTCACCGCGACCTCGGCATCGTCTACGCCTCGACCGCGCGCAACGATCTGGCTGTCCAGCAGCTCAGCACCGCCGTTGAACTCAACGGAGACGATTACGCCACCCACTGGCGCCTTGCCAAGGTCTACCGGGCAGCCGGCGAAAAGGAGAAGTCGACCGCCGAATTCGCAATCGCCGCCAGGATGACCCAAGCAGAAAACGATGCCCTGGTGCAAAAGCTCTCAGGAGACCGCCCCATCAAGTAATCCACTGGCCTCAAACAAGGAAAAGAACGCTAAGTCCGATCAGTCGAACGTTTGCATGAAGCAGTCGAAAGGGCTTAACGCAAGCAAGGGTTAGCTTGATCCAGAATCCCGATACCTTTCCAAAATCTTTTTTGAATGTTGGCGCTTGAAACGGGAGCCCGGCAAAGAACTATTCGATATCCGGCGTTGTCTTTGGCGCTGCGGGCTTAGCGGGCACCAGCACTGGACCACTGCCTGGTGCAGCCGGAGCCGCCGGCGCAACCGGGATTGTCGGCGCTGGCACCGGCGGAGAAGAACTCACTCCATCCGGAACCGCCTTCCCATCCGGAGTCGCCGCATCCCCGTTATCAGTATCCGAATCGTCTGCCGACGGCATCTTGTTGTCGTCGTCTGAAGGCGTCTGATCCACGTTTAGCACCTTCTTGGGAGCGTTCGCGCTGGGGAACTGCTCGTCATCCTTGCCGACGATCGCAGCCGTCATAAAGTCCATCCAGATCGGCAGGGCCACCTTCGCGCCCTGTTCCTTCGGTCCCAGCGTCTCACGCGTGTCAAACCCCACCCACGCCCCTGCAGTCACGGAAGGCGAAAACCCCACGAACCAGGCGTCGGTAAAGTCGTTCGTGGTGCCAGTCTTCCCCCCCAGAGGATGATGCAGGTTCGAGGCCACAGCGGCTGTCCCGTAGGTCGTCACAGCCTTCAGCATGATCATCATGTTGCGGGCCGTGTCGACCGAGATCACCTCGGTCACCTTCGGGTTATGCGCCTCCAGCGGCACACCGTCCGTCTCTGTCACGCGCCTTATATAGTGCGGCTCAATCCGAATCCCATCGTTTGGAAAGACGCTGAACGAACCCACCTGCTCGGCCAGCGTCAGATCCGCCGCGCCGATCGCCACCGGCAGAAATGCCGGAAGCGGGCTGGTCACACCAAAGCGACGCGCCGTCTCGATCACCGTCTTGATCCCGACTTTGTCCGCGAGCTTCAACGCAGGAATGTTCCTGGACTCGGCAAACGCCTGGGTCAGGGTCATGGGTCCGCGCCAGTCCGGCTCATAGTTGTGCGGCGTATACCAGCCGCTCGGCGTCTTGAAGCTGGTTGGCGCGTCGACCACGATGTCCGAAGGTTTCATACCGCTCTCGAGTGCCGCCGTATACACGTAAGGCTTGAACGACGAACCTACCTGGCGCTCGGCCTGAGTGGCCCGGTTGTATTGGCTCAGGGCGAAGTCTCTCCCACCCACCATCGCCAGCACCTCTCCGTTCGAGTTATCCACCGCCATGAAAGAGCCTTGCGCTCCGGAATCCTGCTGTAGCGTCGCCTGGACAAAGCCGGTCGGCGGAACATCCTCTATCCGCACATACACGAGGTCGCCAACCTTCAGAAAGCTCGTTCCAACCTTCTGAGTCCATACCCAATCCGCAGGGGTAAGCGCAGCTGTCTGGCTCCCCAACTTCACCAGCACCCGGCTCCTGGTCACCTCGGTCACCATGCCGTGGATGTAATCACCCGCTACCACGGCCTGGGTCCAATCGGGATGGCGGTAGCTCACCATATCGAGTCCCGCTGCTGCTACGTTCTGCAGATTTTCCTTCCAGCCACGCCGCCGCTCATACCGGGCCAGCCCGTCCAGCACAGACTTATTCGCCACCTGCTGCAAGTCGAGGTCCAGCGTGGTGTAAACGCGCAGACCAGCCCCGTGAACCTCGTCGACACCGTACTCCTTCTCCAACTGGCGACGAACTTCCTCGACGAAGTAAGGAGCGATGGTATTTGGAGGCGTCTCGATCTTCAGGCCCAGCGGCTCCTCCATCGCGCTTTGCGCCCTTGCCTGGGTTATCTTGCCGTCGTGCGCCATCTCGCTGAGCACCAGGTTGCGGCGCTTGAGGGCGCGATCCGGATGCCGCAGCGGCGAATAGTACTCGGCTCCCTTCGGCAGCGCGGCCAGGAGCGCAGCCTCGGGAAGCGTCAGATCCTTTACATGCTTGGAGAAATAAAACTCACTTCCGGCCTCAAAGCCATAACGCCCGTGCCCCAGGTAGATCTGGTTTGCGTACAGGGTAAAGATCTGTTCCTTGGTAAAGCGCCGCTCGATCTGGACTGTCAGGAAGATCTCCTGAAGTTTGCGGCTGTAAGTTTTCTGCGAGGAAAGAAAAAGGTTTCTCGCCAGCTGCATGGTCAGCGTTGACGAACCTTGCGCTCGAGAATGCGAGTGGATGTCGAGGTAAGCCGCCTCCGCCGCGCGAAACAGGTTCACGCCCCAATTCCGTTCAAAACTCTTATCCTCAATCGAGATGATTGCGTCATGGAGCACAGGCGGTAGATCGGTATACGGAACCACGACCCGGCGTTCCAGCGCAAACGAGCCAATTTCTTTGCCATGAACGTCGAGCAGCTCAGTCGTGGTGTCGGGCCGGTAGCGCGCCAACTCCTCCATCTGCGGCAGGTCGATTGCGTAAACGATCACCAGTCCGCACATGATTCCGAGCAGCGCTGAGAGCGCGACCAACACCTTGAAGACCTTCCAACTCGCCACCCTGCGACTGGGAAAGTCCGGTCCCTCGAGCTTGAACCAGCGCCAGTAACGAAGAATCTGTTCGCGTCTTTTCTCGTGCGCTGCCAGTGTGGACACTGTCTCTTCGTCCTTTCGGGCTCGCTTTTCGTCGCTGAGAATGCTGTTCACGGCCCTCTTACGATACCACTCCAGCCCGGCGGATATCCGTTTTGCCATTGCAACCAAAAAGAAGCTCCATGTCACCGATCGATGACTTGGAGCTTCTTCGCACCTACCTTGGAGGAATGCGGCTCAGGCAGTCTTGCTCTTCAGGATGTCAAGCGCCTTCGTCAACTGTTGATCAACCTGAACAGCAGGCTTCGCCGGCGTCGTGGTGGTCGATGTTGAGGTTCCGTCGGAGTCATCCTCCGCCGCAATCTGATCGTCGGTATTGCTTGCGACCAGAACGCTGGGAGTCACGCCATCATCCTGTAGCTTCTTGCCGGAGGGCTCACCGTACTTGGCGATCGAGAGGATCAAAGCCGCGCCGTCGGGCAGTTCGAAGAGCTTTTGCTGCGCACCTTCACCGAAGGTATGTTCTCCGACGAGTTCTGCGCGTTTGTCATCCTGAAGGGCGGCAGCGACGAGCTCGCCTGGTCCGGCGGTACCGCGATTCACCAGAACCACCATGGCCGTGGTGGGGTCTATTGCCTTGGAGGGATCAGCCGTGAAGGTCTGCTTGTCAACTGTCTGGCCTTCGAGCGTCGCAATCGTTCCCGTCTTCAAGAAGAAGTTTGCCAGGCGCGTCGCCTCAGCCATATCCCCCGAAGAAACATCCCGAAGATCTAGAAGGACCTTCTTTGTTCCGGTCTTGTCCGTCGCCTTCAGCTTCGCCTCAACCGTGTTCACGTGCTCCTTGTCCAAAATGACCGGCTTGAGGTAAAGGATGCTGGAATTCTCGTAGAGCGTGTCGCTCGCCGCGGGCTCCTGGACCATCGTCCTGGTCATCGTCAGCTTGTCCGGAACCGCTTTCCGCGGTCGAACAACGGAAACCGACAGCTCGCTCCCAGGCTGGCCGTTGAGCATCAACTGGATTACGGCAAGCGAGATATCACGCGTGTCCTGCCCACTGATTGCTTCAAGAATGTCGCCGTCGACCAGTCCGGCTTTGTCGGCAGGACCTCCGGGAACGACGGAAACGACAGTTGCGTAGCCATACCGCTTCGATACCACGACTCCGACCTGGGCCTTGCCAGCGTCCTTCGTCTTGTCCTGCTTGTAAGCCTTATAGTCTGCCGGAGTCAGGTAGCTGGAATCCGCGTCAAGTGACTCAAGCAGCCCACGCAGGGCGCCATTGGTTACCGCCGGAATACTTGGGTCGGTCACATAGTCGAACTGGATGTGATGCAGCACCTCGCTGTAGACCTGCATCTCCGGAAACGCGCCAACTTCCTGGCCGCCGCCGCCAAGAGTGGCTGCGCTGACACCGCTCGTGTGCACACCCAAAAACACCGTCAGTACCAGAACCACCGACACGGCAAGCAACAAAATCTTTGAACTCTTGGGCATAGGAGGCTAGTCAATCCTTTTCAAGCGAATCATCTTTACCAGGTTTAGACGTAGCCCAGTCACAAAATGATACTCTCATCCCGCGTGAACGCCGCCGTCATCCTCTTCCATCAACCGAAAACCACCTGCCTTGAAGGTCATCCTCTATGAAATACGTCCTCGCACTGGACCAGGGCACGACCAGCTCTCGTGCCATTCTCTTCGATCACGACGGCAGGATTGCAGCCACAGCGCAACACGAGTTCCGCCAGATCTACCCGCACTCCGCGGATGCGACCGGATGGGTTGAGCACGATCCCTTTGAAATCCTCACCTCGCAGCTCTCGTCGGCGGTCGAAGTCCTCGGCAAAGTGCAGGCACGTCCACGCGATATTGCAGCGCTCGGCATCACCAACCAGCGCGAGACGACCATCCTCTGGGACCGCGAGACCGGCAGACCGGTTTACAACGCGATCGTCTGGCAGGATCGGCGTGGCGCGCCCCTCTGCCAACGGCTGGCGGATGAAGGTGCGGAATCGATCATCCGTGCGAAAACCGGCCTCCTCATCGATCCCTACTTCTCAGCCACGAAGATTGCCTGGATCCTCGATAACGTGCCCGGAACACGTACAGACGCAGAAGCGGGGAAACTTGCGTTCGGAACGGTCGATTCGTGGCTGGTCTGGAATCTGACCAGCGGCACAAGACATCTGACCGACCGCACCAACGCAAGCCGCACCATGCTCTACAACGTCGTCGAAGACGGTTGGGACGCCGAGTTGCTCAAGCTGCTCAACATTCCCGCCTCGCTGATGCCCGAGGTGGTGTGGTCATCGGAGGTGATCGGCAAGGTGACGACTTCGCTTGGTCTGGCCGACATTCCCATCGCGGGGATCGCCGGAGACCAGCAAGCCGCGCTGTTTGGCCAGCTCTGCATCGCACCAGGACAGGCTAAAAACACCTATGGCACAGGGTGCTTTCTGCTCGAACATATCGGCAAACAGTTCACGGTGTCGAAGCAACGCCTCCTCACGACTCTCGCCTGCAGTACCTCCAAACAGCTCGAATATGCACTCGAAGGCAGCATCTTCGTTGGAGGAGCCGTGGTCCAGTGGCTACGCGACAACATGCGCTTTTTCTCTGCGTCGCCTGATGTGGAGGCTGTCGCCGCAGGTGTCGATTCATCGCGGAACGTCGTCTTCGTGCCCGCTTTCACGGGTTTAGGAGCACCGCACTGGGATCCCTACGCGAGCGGCATGATCATCGGCATCGAGCGCTCCACCGAAGTTGGGCACATCGCGAGGGCTGCTTTGGAATCCATCGCCTTCCAGGTTGCCGACGTGCTCGAGGCGATGAACCTTGACGCGCAGATTCCCTTCCACGAACTCCGCGTCGACGGGGGCGCCGCAGCCAATGACATCCTGATGCAGTTCCAGGCGGATCTCCTGCAGCTTCCGGTGCGACGCCCAGCGATTTTCGAAACCACGGCTCTGGGCGCGGCGTATCTTGCGGGTCTCGCCGTCAACTTCTGGGCGTCGACCAACGAGATCGCCCAACATCGAGAATCCGACACAGTCTTTGAACCCAAGGCTGATCCGGCGGAGATGAAAGCACGACAGGCAAGATGGCAAGATGCCGTGCACCGCGCCGGCGGCTGGAACAAGGGGAGCTAGGCTGAAAGGTATGAATCGCGAGGAAATGCTCTCTCAACTTCGTGCCCGGACAGAACCGTGGGATGTACTCGTCATTGGCGGCGGTGCAACCGGCGCAGGCATCGCAGTGGATGCGGCAAGCCGCGGTTTCGCGACGCTGTTGCTGGAACGCGAAGATTTCGCGAAGGGCACCTCCAGCCGCTCCACCAAGCTTGTCCACGGCGGCGTCCGCTATCTCGAACAGGGCAACATCTCGCTGGTGATAGAGGCCTTGAAGGAGCGCGGAATCCTTCGCCGCAACGCTCCGCACCTGGTCCACGACATTCCCTTTGTCGTCCCCAACTACGCCTGGTGGGAGACACCGTTCTATGGCATCGGCCTGAAGGTCTACGATCTGCTCGCGGGCAAGTACGGCTTCGGCCAGTCGCGCGTGCTGAACCGAGAGGAGACGCTTGCGCACCTGCCGACCCTTAACGAAGAAGGGCTGCGAGGCGGTGTCATCTACCACGATGGCCAGTTCGACGACGCGCGCCTGCTTATCCATCTCATCCATACGGCCGCTGACCATGGGGCTGTTGTCGCTAATTATCTTCCCGTCACCGGTCTGACGAAGGATGAGGGCGGCCTGATTTCGGGCGTTACGGCAGCCGACTCCGAGACCGGCGAAAGCTTCACGGTTGCGGCTCGAAGCGTGATCAATGCCACAGGCGCCTTTACTGACGAGATCCGCCGTCTCGACTCGCCCAACGCTGAGACTATGATCGCCCCGAGCCAGGGCATCCACCTGGTGCTCGACCGCAGCTTCCTGCGTGGCGGGACCGCGGTCATGGTCCCGCATACGTCCGACGGGCGCGTACTCTTCGCGATTCCCTGGCACAACCATACTGTCGTTGGAACCACCGACACCCCCATCAAAGAGCCGTCCTACGAACCTCTGCCGCTCGAGCAGGAGATCGAGTTCGTATTGGCAACAGCTGGACAATATCTGCACCATCAGCCTACGCGCGCCGACGTCCTCAGCGTTTATGTTGGCATTCGACCTCTGGTCAAAGCGCCAGGCTCGCACTCGACGAAGACCTCGGCGCTCTCGCGCGATCACACCATCCACATCGACCCGTCGGGCCTGGTGACGATCGTCGGCGGCAAGTGGACTACCTACCGGCATATGGCCGAAGACGCGCTTAACCACGCCATGACGATTGGCGCTCTCGAAGACCGACCGTGTGTCACGCAGACTTTGCACATTCACGGCTACCAGGAAGGGATTCACGCTGGCGACGATCTATGGGTCTACGGTGCAGATGCTGCCAAGATTCGTACGCTCAAGACAGCACATCCAGAACTCGCACGACAGCTTCATCCCGACCTCCCGATCATCGCGGCAGAAGTAATCTTCGCCGCACGCGAAGAGCTTGCGCGCACGGTGGAAGATGTGCTCGCACGGCGTACGCGCGCCTTGTTCCTCAACGCGCGCGCGGCGATCGCGATGGCTCCCGCAGTCGCGCAACTGCTCGCCACCGAATTAGACAAGCCAGCAACCTGGGCCCAGTCGCAAGTTATGGCCTTCAACCAATTAGCGACTCAGTACACCCTCGCAAGCACTCATAGCTGATGCAGCCGAGTTGCAGCAACCGTTAACGAAAAGATTAGGAGAATCTATCCATGACCCGCACGCCCATGCTCGGCGAATTCGCAGGGACCCTTGTGCTGATCCTGCTCGGCAACGGCGTCAACGCGGCGGTCACGTTGAAGCGCAGCAAGGCCGAAGACGCCGGATGGATGGCGATTGCAGTCGGCTGGGCCTTTGCGGTGCTGTGCGGCATCTTCATCTCGAACCTGTTTGGCAGCCGCGACGCCCACCTCAACCCCGCGCTGACGATCGCCTTCGCAGTCGAGCATCGTGACTTCTCGTCGGTCCTGCCGTTCCTCGTGGCTCAGTTCGCTGGCGCCATCGTCGGTGCGGCGCTTGTATGGATCTTCTACTATCACCACTGGGCGATCACGCCGGAACCATCCGCCAAGCTCGGCGTCTTCTGCACCGCTCCCGCCATCCGCAACATCCCTGCGAACCTCTTCAGCGAGGCGCTTGCGACGTATGTGCTGGTGCTCGTCGCAGGCGCCATCAGTTCCAAACTCGTGCTTTCAACGGGCGCAGCCGCCGGCGTCAGCCCGTTCCTTGTCTCATGCCTGATCTGGAGCATCGGGCTTTCGCTCGGAGGCACGACCGGCTATGCGATCAACCCGGCACGCGATCTCGGCCCGCGGATCGCACACGCTATCCTGCCAATCGCTGACAAAGGCGGGTCCGACTGGTCCTATGCATGGATCCCGGTGCTTGGTCCTGTCCTCGGCGGCATCGCCGCGGGCTTTACCTTGCATCTGCTTGGGGCGTAAGACGCTTCTGACATCACTCGCGCCGCGCTGAGGTTTAGAGCCCGACTGCAGTGCAAACTTCCTCAGAGCGATACGCGAGATGCTGCGGTGATTGCGACTAATGCCCTAACGCCTCAATAACCCGTTCGTAGCAGATTGCTCCGCACACTTAGGTGCAATCGCACCTCGATGCTTGAGCTGATCACCGGCCTCATCATGGTGCGCCGAATTTGACCACCTATTCACGTTGTTCTCATCATGCGATTCGTTTTCGCCTGTCACGATAACCCGTTCCAACTTCTAAACAGTGCAAGTTCTCGTTTTTTGGCCAGGCGGATGAACACGGCTTTTTTCCGTTCCACATTTGATTATGAGGCTAACGTCGCGCAGCCCCTTCGACCGTCAAAGTCGAGCGACATCGAAGTAATCGTCAGTCGGCAGCCAATATTTTCTTCCCCTGGCAGGTGGCCCTGCTATTCGCCTTTGTCGCCGTGCTCGCCGTGGCAGTCCAACGTCGCGGCGCGGGAGTCCTGAAGCTGATTTCGAAAGATGAAGTCCCTCCTCGTGGCACGGTGTGTCTGTGACTAGCGCTGGCCTCGCCATTCATCAACGCCTGGAAAACCTGCAAAGATCCTTACAAACAAAGTCTTCGTTCAGAAAAGAGTGGCCCTATGTTGAAAGTCTTGCTCCTCCTCCTTGCGACTCCCGCCTTGGCCCAGGCCCAGCAGCCTGACACTCTAATGCTCGTCTCGCTGGACGGCTGCAAGCCTGAAGCGATCCTTGACGCCGAGGCCCATGGTCTCAAGCTGCCCAACCTGCGTGCGCTCACTCGTGACGGCGTCTACGCAACCGGTGTGACCGGCGTGCTTCCGACGCTTACCTATCCCAGCCATACGACTCTAATCACGGGCGTTTCCCCGGCGAAGCATGGCATCTACGCCAACACGACGTTCGATCCGCTCAACCGCAACGCGGTCGGCTGGTACTGGTACTCGGAAGACATCAAGGTTCCCACCCTTTGGGACGCTGCGAAGGCCGCCGGGCTGAAGACCGCGAACGTCTATTGGCCGGTTTCGGTCGGCGCCCACATTGACCTCAATCTGCCGCAGATCTGGCGCACAGGCACCCCTGACGACCTGAAGCTGCAGCGTGCGCTCGCCACCCCCGACCTCATCCAGACACTGACGACCGAGATTGGAGTGCCCTATCCCGGCGGGGAAGATGAGACTATCGCCGATGACGAAATCCGTACCCGGTTTGCCATCCACCTGCTCGAAACCCGTCATCCCGCCTTCCTCACTGTCTATCTCACGGGTCTCGATACCGAGCAGCATCAATCTGGTCCTTTCAGCCCTGCCTCAAACGCCGTGCTGGAGCGCCTTGATATCCTCGTCGGCAAGCTCCGCGCCGCGGCCGAGAAGAACGCTCCACACCACGCGTATGTGTCCGTTGTCTCGGATCACGGCTTCGCTGCCGTGCAGCACGACGTCAATCTGTATGCGGCATTTCTGGGCGCAGGCCTCATTACACCTACCAAGGATGGCAAGATCGCGGATTGGACTGCCTCTCCGTGGCCGGCTGGTGGCAGCGCGGCCATCATGCTCAAGGATCCTCACGACTCCGCAACCAGGGCTAAAGTCGAAGCGCTCCTGCATCAGCTCGCCGCCGACCCGGCCAATGGGATCGACAAAATCCTGACTCAACCCGCCATTCGCGAGCAGGGCGGGTTTCCAGACGCCACGTTCTTCGTCTCCTTTGCCGTTGGATATGAGCTTGGCTACAAGTTTGTACCGCCCATCATCTCCGAACCCACCGACCTCGGCATGCATGGGTACCTGCCGTCCAACCCGGAGATGCGCTCCACCTTCATCCTCATTGGCCCTGGCATTCCCGCACATCAGTCGCTCGGTACGATCGACATGCGGTCAATCGCTCCAACTTTGGCCAGTTTGCTGAAGCTGCAACTTCCGGCCGCAGAACTTCCACCGCTCCAAGTCACAGCGCATTGATGGAGTAGCAGGACTCAAGCGCATCTCGGCTGGCTGCGACAACATAGGTCAGGATCAGGCGCGCTTTCCCGTCCTCTGTGGAGCGGACCGTGTGTCCTATGTCGCGCGGTTGTGGCGCTTTAACAAGGGTCAGTTTATGGCCGGCATAAAACTTTTTTGGTCGAGTGAATCCTAGACGCCAGCGAAAGACAACCTTCTTTCTCATTCCGCTCTCTATTCTCACCATTGGTGACTAAAGTACACCCGTGGTGAGTTGTACGTAGCTGACTTACCCCAGACATCCTCAATGCACGTGATTCGCTTTGCCAGCGAACACGACCAACTATGCCCTGGAGGCAGGCCTTGTCCAGATATCCGCTTAGATCCTTACTCTGCCCGACCGAGACAGTCAATGAAGACCAGCTCGCGACCGACCGTAAAATTCTAGCTTTTGATCGTACGATCTCGCACCTGAATCGCCGCGGCTTCCTCGGCGCGATGTTGAGTGCTGCAGCAGTTGCCACTACAGTGAGCGGACGCGAGGCGCTAGCGCAGACGACCACCACTCCCGCTATTACCGCCGTGCTCAACTTCGCATTGAATCTCGAGTACCTTGAAGCGAACTTCTATCTCTACGCGTCGACCGGCAATGGGTTGAGCTCCGCACAAAACTTGAACGGCACCGCGGTTCAGGGAGCGCCGACCAAGTTGCCCCTTGATGCCTACACCTTGGCGGTCTGTCAGGCTCTGGCACAGGATGAGGTAAACCACATTGCCGACCTGCAATCGGCCATCACCGCGCTCGGCGGTACGCCAATCCCGCAGCCGCTCATCAACCTTGCGGCAAATGGCGCGATCACCACTCAGGCGCAGTTCCTGGCAGCGGCTCGTCAGTTTACTGCACTGGGAGGATCGGCTTATGTTGGCTCAGCGCAGTTCCTGGTCTCAAACCCCACGGTGCTCACAACGGCCGGACAGATCCTGGGTGCTGAAGGTCAACATGCCGGTGTGCTTTCGTATCTCTGCGTGAACCAGGGTGTCACAAGCCCGGCGATTGATGCTCAGGATGTTCCGCCAAGTGCAACCAACTACTTCACCGTCAGCGCGAACGAAGCTCTGTCACCCTCGCGCAACACCTCGCAGGTGCTCGGGGTGGCTTATGGCGTCTCCACCGCGGGCACCACGACACCGCCAGCCGGAGTGACGATGGGCGGCTTCTTCCCGAACGGTGTAGGCGGCACAATCACCACAACCTAGCCCGCACCGCCTGGACGCGCGATTTCATTGTCTGGGAGTACGCAGACAAGACAAAGAAAAGGAACCATTTGCCAGGAGGCAAAGTAGATGACATCAAGTAACCAGGAAACTTTGACAGATCAGGTCAGTGAGCTGGCTGCAAAGCGGTCGGCGGTCCAACTTGGACGGAGGAAGTTCCTCACGTCTGTCGGTGCAGTAGGGGCAGCAACAGGTGTCGCCGCATTAACAGGATCGATCACGGGTTGTGCCAGCGACGGTACGATCTACGTCAATCCTCAACTGGTCTCGACCGAAGTTCTCAACATCCTCAATTTTGCGTTGAACCTCGAGTATCTTGAGGCAAGCTTCTACCTCTACGTGACGACAGGATCCGGGCTCTCGGCGGCTGACATGGGGCCGGCTCCCGGCACTGTCTCCGGCGGCGCGCAGATCGCCTTCACGAACCCGGTTATTGCCAGCCTGGCAAACCAACTGGCGCTCGACGAACGCGAGCACGTCGAGTTCCTCCGCGCCACTATAACCTCGGTAGGCGGCACGCCCATCTCCATGCCGAGTCTGAATCTTGCAGCACTGGGTGCACCTACGACCGACGCTGCGTTTGTAGCGCTCGCGCGGCAGTTGGAAACCGTGGGCGTCAGTGCGTACATCGGCGGCGCGCAGTTCCTCACCAGCAGCACTGCGGCGCTCGAGTATGCGGCACAGATCCTGGACACGGAGGCACAGCACGAGGGCTTCATGCGCGAGGCTTGCATCCAGCTTGGCATCACCTCGCCGGCGGTGGATTCCCTCGACACGCCTCCGACCGCGACCACCGTTTTCAATACCAGCCCGACGACCGGCCTGAACCCAGTCCGGACGACCTCGCAGGTCTTGCAGATCGTGTACGCCGCGGCTGGATCCACGGGTACGACCAAGGGTGGCTTCTTTCCCGACGGTCTCAACGGCAACATCTATTCCACGTAAAGTGGCTACAGAAACAATCCACCCGGCGATACGCTCAGCGCGTGTCGCCGGTTTTTCATGGTCAAGTCTGACTGATGAGCGCTCAATCTTCGTAAGGATCGAACTCGTACGCACCCCCGCGGGGCGCAAATAGACGGCGTGAGGCGATTTACGAAGGACAATCCCTTTTCAGGCAACGTTGACATAAGTGGTCGAGGGTCGGCAACTCCGCCTCGACTCAGGCTAGCGCGCCTACCGTCTCCCATCTAGCGGTCGAACGTTCCCGTCAACTCGCGGTCCCAGTCATCATCCTGCATGTTGAATTCTTCCCGGTTGGACGTTAGTCGAAGCAACATTTGTCGCTTACAAGCGTATCGTTTCGCTCCTCGCTCACGAGCAAGAGCCTGGGCTGTCGCCCAGGCTCGGAGTGGTGCGGAAGCAAGGTGGGCCTATGCGGTAGGCGCATCCTCTGCGACAGGCTCAGAGTTCTTCGTCTGGGCGACGGTCCAATCCGGTGCGCCGACCTTGAAGCGGGCGAAGCGGCGGACGCTGATGTTTTCGCCAAGCTTCGCCACCTTAGTAGCGATCAGGTGCGAGATCGTCTGCGACGCTTCCTTGATGAAGGGCTGGTCGAGCAGGCAGACCTCTTCGTAGAACTTCGCCATCTTGCCTTCGAGGATCTTTGAAATGACAGCTTCAGGCTTGCCCTTCATCGCAGGCTGCGCGAGGAAGACCTCCTTCTCACGGTCTAGGTCGGCCTGCGACACTTCGTCGCGGCCGATGAATCTGGGATCGGTGGCGGCGATGTGCATGGCGACATCGCGGAGAAGCTCCTGGAAGTCCTCGGTACGAGCTACGAAGTCCGACTCGCAGTTGAGTTCGATCAGCACGCCGATCTTGCCGCCGGCATGGATGTAGGTGCCGACGGCGCCTTCGTTGGTAGTGCGCGAGGCCTTCTTGGCAGCCGAGGCCATGCCACGCTTGCGGAGGACGACGAAGGCGTCTTCCATGTTGCCCTTAGCTTCCTGGAGGGCTTTGAGGCAGTCGCCCATAGGGGCACCGGACTTTTCGCGGAGTTCTTTGACGAGCTTTGCGTCGATCTTTACGTTGTCAGACATCAGTATTCATTTCCTTTGCGGAGCGGCGCGGGCAGAAGCCCGCGCCGTGATCTTATAAGTGGCAGGTTATGGTACGGCTAAAGCCGTGCCCTTCCGGCGAGCCTTTGGTGCAGGACCTACGCCGTGGCTTCGATATGCTCTGGTTCGAGCTCCGGTTCGGGTTCGGTGGCTGCCGCTGGCGCCTTCTTGATGCCGCCGCCAAGGACCGCATTGAGGTCGATGTTTTCGACGTCTTCCTCCCCCACAACATCTTCTACCGAGGCTTCGGCTGTGCCGGTCGACTCCTGCACCGGGACGTCGGAGAAGCCGTCCTCATCCTCGCCAAGGAAGTGCGACTCGGTGGGCATTGGCTTGATGTCTGCGGTTTCGCTCGTGAACGCACGCTCGGAGACCATCTGGACGCCTTCATAGGCCGAGTCAGCCATCTTCATCGTGAAGAGGCGGATAGCGCGGAGGGCATCGTCGTTACCGGGAATGACATAGTCGACAACGGTTGGATCGCAGTTGGTATCAACGACGGCGACGACCGGGATGCCAAGCTTGCGGGCTTCGGCAACGGCGATGGCCTCGTTGTTCGAGTCAACCACAAAGATCGCATCGGGTAGACGCTTCATGGCCTTGATGCCGGAGAGATTGGTCGACAGGTGCTTACGCTCGCGCTCAAGCTTGATGACTTCCTTCTTGGTCAGCAGCTCGTAGCGGCCATCAGTTGACATATCGTCGAGCTCCTGCAGGCGCTTGACCGACTTCTGCACCGTAACCCAGTTGGTGAGCAAACCGCCCAGCCAACGAGAGTTAATGTACGGCATACCGGCGCGTGTCGCCTCTTCGGCGATAGCATCCTGCGCCTGGCGCTTCGTGCCGACAAAGAGGATCAGTTTGCCGGTAGACGTCAAATCAGTAACAAACTTGGACGCTTCCTTGAACATCTTCAGCGTCTTCTGGAGATCGATAATGTAAATACCGTTACGCTCGCCGAAGATGTATTCCTTCATCTTGGGGTTCCAGCGTTTCGTCTGGTGACCAAAGTGGACGCCGGCTTCGAGTAGTTCCTTCATCGTGATGCTTGCCATAGTGAGGCTCCTGTTTTGAGACCCGCCCGGACGGCCTCTGACGGGGCTGATGTCCGCGGTCTGGATTGATCCCTGGCGAAATCCGTCGGGAGATTTGACACCTGCCTCTCACGGTTGGGTGGGAGGGTGAAGCTGGATTCGGGGATGACCCACACCTCAAGACGCGAGATGTGGGCACCGGATAGTGCAAAGCTACTAGCGCTTAGAGAACTGGAAGCGTGCGCGAGCGCCCTTCTGGCCGTACTTCTTGCGTTCCTTGCCGCGGGAGTCGCGGGTGGTGAGACCTTCGGCCTTAAGCGCCTTACGGAGCTCCGGGTTGAATTCCATCAGGGCGCGTGCGATGCCGAGCTTGACCGCATCGGCCTGGCCCATGACGCCACCGCCGCGAACGGTGCAGAGAACATCGAAGGTCTCTTCGATGCCGGCGATCCCGAGCGAACGGCGAGCGGCGGCGCGCTGCTGCGCGGTGACGAAGTACACATCAGCGTCCTTCTTGTTGACGGTGAAGGCGCCGCTGCCGGGACGGAGAAAGACGCGAGCGATCGAAGACTTGCGCCGCCCGGTTCCGTAGTATTGGATCAAATCTGCCATGGTGCTCCTTTGAACGTTTCGAGGGGCGAATACCCCGGTTCAAGTGCGATGAACTTCGGCTCCACGCTAAAAGCGTGCTCTGCCGGAACTTAGCCTTCGAGGGCGGGGTGGTGCTGCGCCTTCTCCTGCGGAATGCTGTTGTGCGTGGGCTGACCAGACTTGGGCGTGCCAGGAGTCTTTGCAGCATTTGAAGCATGGAACTCGAGCGGCTGAGGCTGCTGCGCAAAGTGCGGGTGCTTGTCGCCCTTATAGACCTTGAGCTTGGTCGCCATCTGGCGGCCTAGCTTGGACTTCGGAAGCATTCCCTTAATGGACTGCTCAACAATGGCTTCGGGACGACGGGCGAGCAGCTTGATGAAGCTCTCTTCACGGAGACCGCCAGGGAAGCCGGTGTAGCGGCGATAGAGCTTCTGATCGCTCTTCATGCCGGTGAGCACAATCTTTTCGGCGTTGATCACGATGACGTGATCGCCCATGTCGAGATAGGGCGTATAAAGCGGGTTCAGCTTACCCGCGAGCACGGAAGCTGCGACAGTTGAAAGACGGCCGAGGGTCTTGCCGGTGGCGTCGATCACGAACCACTTGCGGGTGACCGCTTTCGAGTTCGGAATGGTGGTGGTCTGGTTGAGATTGCTCATGCTGCGGGTTACTCCCTGGTTCTGCTGTCTTCGGTTTCAAGGGCAGCGTGGTGCACGAAGAGGATGAAACGGCCTTGTGGAACAGACGGCTGAGAAGCGCCGAATGCACGGAATTTCGGGAGCCTGGCGAAGGGTTCGAGGGCAGCCGAAAGGCTCTCCCAAGGAAGACCGAAGTGCCTGGGACAGAGGTGCTGCGTGGCGCATGGCAGGGTCTGTCAGCCTGCGCGTGTGGAATCTAAACCACGCCGATCATCTCGCATCGGGCTTCAGCGTGTCGATACTGCGGACAGCTGAATGGTACGTGCAGACGCGAGACTGCGCGAGTCTTCAGGATAGGGGAAGTTGAAGCGGCAGTCAACGAATTTGGCGCGGCTCTGGCGGAATTACCGGGCTATCTGTTCTTTGGGCTTGAATGGAGGCATGAAAAGCCGGGTCTGGAGCTGCGCTCGTGGATCTTCATGGTTGCTCGTCGCACGGCCGCGCTTTTCCAGGCTGTGGCATCGCGTGAGGCCATATCGCCTTCGAACCAAGATCCAGGAGTAGTGACCGCTGAACGGTGGATTGGACGCGCGCCGATTCTGCCTGGCTTCTGGGCTGCGGACGAGCTGAAAGACGATGCTTCAGGCCACCTGCCCGGGGACGGTAAGACGACGGATTGGACGCTTCGGGCTTCGATCTGCAGAAGGTGAAGCGGCGCCCCGACGGCGACCTGGAACTCGATGGTGCGCGGGTGGCGGCGTTGATCAATGCTGAGCCAGAAAGCGAGAGGCTTGCCCAAGGCCGTTTCGCTTCGGCCCCGCCGAGCCGGAAGCCTGCGTTGCGCATTTGGAGCGCCGGCTTACTGCGCGAGCGTATGCCCGGCGATCGTCTCGCGATCAGGTTCGCGGAAACGCCTGATGATCACCCCTGCGCGCCGGGTACGAGAGTCTTGAAGCTCTGCATACTGATATCGATCGGCGCAGCGAGATACGAGTTCGCGGCGAGCGTCTGATGCTGCTTGAGCGAAGACGCTCTTCATGAGTGAGTTCCCGATCCAATGGAGTCAAGATGATGGCGCCAGAACGATCCAGAATGATCAAAGGACCTGTGCATCCATAACCAAAGGGAGGCACTGTTGGAGAAGTCGTGATCAGCGATGGATGAGACTAAGCTGACTTCGAGAGCTGAAAGCGGCGCTCAATTGCTGCGCGCACTGCATCTGTTCGGAACTCCGTCAGCGTAGCAAGAACGAAACAGAAGATGATGGCCACAACTAATGGAACAAAAGCTAGGCCGACATGTGCGGCATCTGGCTGCCAGCGGCCATTACCAAGCACGAGAGCCGCCACCAAGACGAGAAGTGGCGTATGGGCAACATAAAGTGTATAGGAGAAACGAGCGCCCATTCGAGTGGCGCGTGTTCGGACAGACTCTTCGTTCGCGTAGGTGTTGGCAGAGAGAAGGATCCAGAGGAAGATGAACGTCGCGATACCGAGCAGGTAGTCGCTTCCGCGAATTTGGAGTTGTGGAAGCCTGGCGAACGCGTAGAAGAGCACTGCATATACCCCGGATGCGACCCATCGGATGCCTGCACCTAACCGCGGCGGTGGTATAGCTGCGAGCAAGGTCCCAAAGAGCCAGATCGGAAAGCCGGCAAGGATGTGATCTCGGACAAACCATGCCACGGCAAGGAAGAGAATCGCGTGAAGCACGCGCACTCTTACTGGAGACTTGCGGCGCATGGCGATAAAAGCAAGTGGGAACAGCAGGTAGTACCAGAACTCATTTGCCAGCGACCAGAGTGCGCCATCAGAGCCAAACGGATTGACTCTGATCCCCTGAAGAAAGAGAAGATTTCCTATCGCCGTGAACAAGCCCGCAGTAGCGCGTACGGGGCCGACTATGTGGTCACCCGACATTCCCGAATAAAGAGCTCTGGCGTAAGGGCGCTGAAGAGCCATGCCAAACCTATCAGCCATGGCCGTGAGCACGAGGCCGGGAATCAGGACAATCCAGAGGCGCAGCAGCCTGTGCAAGAGATAGATGCGCCAGCTCCACCGGTCTTGCTGAAACATACGAAAGATGGACCCAGAGATGAGATAACCACTCAGAACAAAGAAAATGATGACGGCCTGGTGTCCCGCCGAAACAAGCAGATACGGAATCAAGAGGAGAGACTTGTGAGCGTGTAGTTGTGAGAAGTCGATGAAGAAGATGTTGCGCCAGTGTTCTGAGAGCACGACCAATGCGGCGAGAGCGCGGACAAGATCTAAAAGGACCGAAGCCTGGGTGCGAACGAACTTGACGGGACGCGCGGAGGGCTCGGTCGGTTTATCCGGCTGCAGGAAGAGAGTCATTCGGGTAGGCGTGAGTCTACTATAGCCTGTCTGGAGAGAACCGATTGGAGTGGCGATCCTCGCACCAGATCGCCGAACGGTAACAATCAGTGTTCGAGCTGCAGCGGGCTTGGCTGCTGGCCTACGCGTGGATGAGCCCGGCGGATGCGGGGCCGGTGGTGTGGCGTTGCGGTTGCGGCAGGGTCAAGCCGATAAAGGACGAGTTGGTTTCTGTCCTGGTCGTCCATAGCTGGGAAGGTGGCGACGCGCTCTACGTGGAAGGCGGGCGTCAGGGCATCCATCTTGTCGTCTTCGAGGAGATTCCACGAGACATCCCATCCTGGGTTGTACTGCCGGGCACGGTCTGAAAGTTCGGCAGTGCCAAAATCGTCGCAGATGCTGGGAAGACCGGTCATGAGCGACAGATCAGAACCGGAGATCGAGAGCACCAGGTTCGAGTGTGCAGGATCAGCACGCCTGTCGCGCGCAATGTAGGCGGCGATCTCACGGGCTGCGCTCAGGAAGGTGTACTGCGGATGGCGTACAAAGTGGAGCGTCTCAAGAGCGCCGGGAACAACAATGCAGGCCGAGATGAAGACACTGGCGGCGGTGAGAGTCCGCCGCAGGAGAAGCCAGTGCAGATGCGGATAGATGAGATCCCTGACCACAGCCGGGAGCAGAAACGTCAACGGAACTGCGACCACAAGGTAATAACGCGGCTGAAGATTGTTGTGGTACGCAAGGAAGGCTGTGTACCCAGCGGCCCAGAGAATAAGAGCAGGGATGACAGGATGTGCCAAGAGCCGACGGGGCTGACTGAGCGCGAGTATAACCGCTGCAACCGCGACGACAGCGATGGTTCGCCCCATCCAGGCAATGCCGTGGATGGACCAGAGGATCACCCCGAGCCAGTTGTGCCGCGTGATGCCTGTATAGGCGTTCGCGCTGAACAGGTAGCGATAATCCAGCAGATAGTGAGGACGGACGAGGAGCAGGAAGTAAGCGAGCCAAAGCGCGGCAGCCATGGCGCCGGCCGGAATGGCAACCGCGAGAAAGGCACGTGGACTATATTGCAGCGCCGCGAAGAGCATCCAGACGATCGCCGGCACAAGGAAAAGACCCGTGGTCTTGGTGAGGATCATGACCGGAACCAGGATACCCAGAGCAAGAACAACTAAGAGATTCCGTCCGAAGATGCTGAGAAGACCCTCATCCGGATAAGCAGCCCGTGCCCGCTGCGCGACGAGGAGTGCCACCATGGTACTCAGGATCAGTAAGGGCTCCAGAATGCCCATCCGGGTAAAGACGAAGCAGAAAGGATTTGTGGCGAGAAAGAAGAGAGCGACTGATGCTGGGAGCGTCTCGCCCGAAAGCAGCGGCGGTCGCTGAACGTTTCGTCGCGCGATCAGAAGCCAGCCGGCAACCAGGGTGACTCCGAAGACCGAGACAGTGAGGGCGCGCTCCGCGACCAGCGAGACCCCCGTGAACCGGAAAAGAAGCGCTTCAAGGAGCGGCCAGACCGGTAGCGCGACAGCAGGATTGAAGTCGCCGGGAAGGTTCCAGCGGCCGAGTTGATGAAAGCGAATGGCGGCGTCCCCATACCAGCCCTCATCGGTGTACTTGGACCAATCCATCCACCGGGAGAAGTTGGGGAAATCGGCGGAGAGGTGAACGTAGTGCAGAGTAAAAAAGCCAACGGTCGCAGCGAGCAGCAGGAGGTGGAGGCTGGTATGCCGCTGGATCAGAATGCGCGGTGACTCAGACAAAGAGGCGTTCGGCCGCGGGGCGAGTTGGGAGAAGGTCGACATAACGCCCTTGAAGCACATTCTAGAGCGAAAAGCGTCTCCGCGACACGAGGCGTATTCTCTTGGGGATAGATGTATGACCTCCAACGTGCTCGACGACGAGGCCTCGGAGCAAAACTAGGAGTTCCCGACAGCGGGATCGGGAGTGATACCGAGCGGTTCAGAGCGAGGACGGATTACGGGCTTGAAGTCTACCGTCTTGCGGACCCGGGTCCGGTCGGAGTTGGTCAGGAAACCACTCAGAACGGGCAGAACATACCTCGACAGGAGGGCAATGACCGTGACACCAAACGCTACGTAGGTAGCGATATAGATTTGGCCGCCGATCATACCCTCAGGCGCTGCGTGTGTGACGAGAACACAGAACAGGATGCCCCATGGCGCTTCGCGAATGTCTCCGCTGAGCGAATCCATGACCAGGAAAAGAAGAAAGAGAGTGGGTGGAACGACAAGAAAGACACCAAAAAAGCTTGCCTGATGATATGCATCGGCAACTGGGCTAAACGAGATGCCAGTCGAGTCATTGTCGTCCGAGATCATGCCGATCTCGCGTGCGTAGAGGTTCCCGACATAGTAGAAAGGCTTATTTCTCCAGATGAAGTGTGGCACGACATTCATGATCGACCACCAGGTTGGGAGCAGGCCTTCTTCATTCCCGTTATTGGTATAAGCGATAAGGGCGTCGTCAGGCGAGAGCATATTGAGACGATCGAAGAAGCCTTGCGCCCTATCGTACAAGTGCGGCCTGGTGTCATCTTCAGACAATTCTCGTTGATCTATTTTGTACTGTTCTCTGTACTTTCCGAGATTGGAGAGCATCGTGCGCGCAACGACTAGGTCCGTAGCCATCGTAGGCTCCTCCTCGCGGAGATCGCGGCCCACCTGCGAGTAAGGAACCAGGTACATCTGGAAGAAGATGAAGGCGAGGGCGACACCGATCACCTGCTTACGCGAAAAGTTGTGTCCGGCAGCGATCGCCGCGGAAAGCCAGGTGACGATGGAGACCAGAAGGCCATACTTGGAAAAACCGAGAAGACCTCCAAGAATGAAGAGACTTACGCCCGCCGTCCAGACGATCCAGTTGGTGCTTTCCTTGCCGGCACTTTTCTTAACCTGGTAAAAGGTCGCAAGCAGGATTGACATCTGGGTGAAGTTATTGATCTGTCTCACCGCACTGAGAAAGGAGCCACTCTCTTGAACCCTATACGTCAGAAGCTGGATCATACCGCCGAGGATGAAGGCACCCAGGGCGGCCTTCTTCATGTCCTCCCCGAAGCCCATGCCCGAAAGAAGACCGCGCCTCGGCCTAAGCTTCCGCACCAGCAGCACAACGAACAATGTTGTGAGCATACCCACGCAGTAAGCCATCATCGTCGACAAAGGCGCCTGCAGGTGCGAGTCTCCGGGCTCAACCAATAGAACCTTATAGGTGACTCCGACAATACTCGTAAGCGCGGCATTAAAGAAGATGAACCATCCCGAGGGATAGATGAACCCGCCGGCGGCGTTGAAGGCGACTGTCGAGAGAAGCACATAGGCCCAGCAGAGCCCCGCAAAATATAAGTTGGTCCCTTCAAGAACTTGCAGAGAGAAGATCACGGTTGCAAAGACAGCCGCGGGACCAAGCCGGATTTTGCTAATCAGAGGAATGCGCATGGCTTGAGTCGATGATCTATTATGCCTTGAAAGCTTGCTCCCCGCCTGGAGACCTCGAATTGCCGGAGCGGCGGGTCTATAAACCCAAGCCGCCCAGGAAGGTGTCTTTAGCATTCTCTCCCGTTCCACTAAGCTATCAACAGGAATGAGAATGGCAGCGTTCGGCGAGGAGTTGCGCAGGGAGCGAGAGCGTCGCGGGCTGAGCCTGCTGGGGCTCAGCGAGCAGACGAAGGTGAATCCTCGTTACTTCGAAGCGCTGGAGCGAGGGGACTTCCACGAGTTGCCAGGTGGTGTGTTTCGGCGCGGCATCTTCCGCGCCTATCTAAACGCCCTAGCACTGGAGGAGACTGAGTGGTTGCCCCGATTTGAGACTAACGTCGCGGAGAATGCAAGAACGCGTGGCTTGAGCGTTGTGTCCCCAGAGGATGCTTGGGTCACCTTCGCCTCCAACGTCAAGAAGAATAGGCAGGGGGAGCGGCGAAGTACAGCGATACGCTGGTCGGGTGTCATTCTCTTAGCGGTGCTGCTCGTCTTCGCCGCATGGGCGCTATGGCATTACGAACTGAGACGGTTGGTGATCACCGGCCGATTGGACGCGCCCACGATTCTTTCAGCGAACATCTCAGGCTAAACACAGAACCGATCTGCGGCGGTTCAGCCGACGCAAACGGATGTTTGACGGCGCTAAGCGATTGAGGCGCTTTCGTATGACGCCTCGCCGATCATCTGCATCAGGAGGGTCACCATAAGAGGAATCAGAACAAGTCCATAAGGAAGGAAAATCCTTACCTCCTGGGTTATACCTATGATCGCCCACATACAAGTGAAGATGCAAGCCGCAACCAGCATGGCCGCTTCTGGACCGGAGATGCTGCTCTTTCTGGCCACGACTCTCCAGATCGCCCATCCAACGGGCATCATCACGATCAGGAACGGAGGGTAACCGCTCACTGCTTTCAGATTATCCAAGAGCTGGAACACAGGCGTAGAGCCATAGGTCGCATGCGGAAAAATTACACGCATCAGCAACAGTTGAGTGCTGACCGCCAGTAATGCGCCGGCGACGCATACCACTGCCTGCGCCCTCTTTTGCAAGACGAACGAGTGGCTTGAGCTTAGAAGACAGACTAAAAGCACGCCTAAGTTGAAGGCGAAGACGACATCCGCGCGAACGAAGCTTTGCGCCAACGTCACGCCGAGGACCCCGGCCGCAGAAACGAACGGTTGCAAATGCGCGCTGCCTATCGGCACCGCCAAAAAAAGCAAGCCAAGGGCCAGCAGAGCAGAGGTCGGCAGCGTTTCAGGACGCTGGTACCAGGTGAGCCAGGCCAAAAAATATTGAACCATGCCAAGCAGCACGAACTCTGATAGCCAACGGCCAAGTTGACCGGCAGAAGCATAGGTTCGCGATCTTCGCACCACCAGAAGAAGTGCAAAGATCGCGACGAGCGAAGATCCAAAATCGATTGTAGTCAGCCAATCGCGCAGCGGAAGATGAGTGTGCATCGCCAGAAAATGTGCAGTATCCAAGACACCGATTCGGTACTGAGCTGGAGCGGAGCCCGTTCCTGCGATCACATCCAGGTAGACGCTGGGTTCAGAATGGTAGGTCCGGCTGTATTGCCAGTAATCAAGAAATCCAACTCCCAGAAGCATGACAATCACCAAAACATTGATCGTTCTTCTCGGACTTGGCAGGATTCCCCAGGGTTCTAAGGGCTGGTGCAGAGTGTCTCGCCGGCGGGTTTGGCCTTCCTGTTCAGAGGGGACAGGTTGTTCTAAAGACCTGAGCTCGCGCTGGGCTTCAGTTTCCGGGGGGATCGTATTGTTCAATGTCGCTCCGCGAGAGTAGGAACACGGTCCGTTTCTGCCATCCATGCATCCTTGCGGTATGTATATCATGAAGAGCTAATCTATCCCGCGGGTCTCAATGCGTTCACAATGACCATGTTGGCTGCTTAGTCAGTGAACCGTCCTCTGAACTCGCGAAAAGACGCGCGTCGCGGGTAAGATAGAAGGATTGCCTTGAGCATTCTTCGGGGCTACAACGTTCAGGTTTGATGAGGAGTCTAGTTTTGGCGCAACGCGACCGTTTTCTATTTACAAGTGAGTCTGTGACTGAAGGGCATCCGGATAAGATTGCCGACCAGATCTCCGATGCAATTCTGGATGCGTGCCTGGCCCAGGATCCGACGAGCCGGGTAGCCTGTGAAACGCTGACCTGCACCGGCCTCGTCGTGATCGCCGGCGAGATCACCACGAAGGCGTATGTGGACTTCCAGACGCTGGTGCGCTCCACCGTACGGGATATCGGCTATACACACTCCGATTCCGGCTTCGACGCCAAGACGTGTGCCGTCATCTCGACGATCAATACCCAGTCTCCTGACATTGCGCAGGGCGTCGACACGGGTGGCGCAGGCGACCAGGGCATGATGTTCGGATATGCGACGAACGAGACACCGGAGTTGATGCCGCTGCCGATCTCGCTTGCGCACAAGCTTAGCGCCAAGCTCACCGAAGTCCGCAAGAACGGGAAGCTGCCGTATCTGCGGCCCGACGGCAAGAGCCAGGTCACGGTGGAATATGCCGAGGTGGGCAAGCCGAGTCGCATCGACGCAGTGGTCATTTCAACCCAGCATGAGGACGGCGTCACCAACGAGAAGCTCCGTGCAGAGATTGAAGAGCATGTGATTCGCGCGGTCATTCCGGCCGAGTTGCTCGATGAAAATACGAAGTTTCATATCAATCCGACAGGGCGCTTTGTCATTGGCGGACCGATGGGGGACTCCGGGCTTACCGGCCGGAAGATTATTGTGGACACCTATGGCGGCATGGGCCGGCACGGCGGCGGAGCCTTTTCGGGTAAGGATTCGACCAAAGTCGACCGGAGTGCGGCGTACATGGCGCGGTATGTGGCCAAGAATATTGTCGCGGCCGGCCTGGCGGAACGCTGCGAGGTGCAACTGGCCTATGCAATCGGCGTAGCGGAGCCGGTGAGCGTGCTGGTGGATACGTTCGGGACGGGTACGATCGATGCCGATAAGCTGACCGAACTGGTACGGTCCAACTTCAAGCTGACGCCGAAGGGCATTATCGAGTCGCTCGATCTGCGCCGTCCGATCTTCAAGCAGACTGCGGCCTACGGACATTTTGGCCGTACCGGTGACGACTTTACCTGGGAGAAGACGGACAAGGCGGCGGCGCTGAAGGCTGGCGTTTCGGAGCTGGTTGCGGCAAAGTGAGGTCGAGACCCTCTCTCCAGGTTTTTGGGTAAAGTCTTCGAACGAAAGCGCTTAGTGGGGACTTCAGGTGCTGGCCTGAATTGTGCACTGAGAATGCTCCAGGGTGACCTGGGGCATTCTCAGTGCATGCGATCAATGCGGAAGAGCATTTGGTTCCGATTCGAGTCTGCATCTTTAGGGGAAGGAATCTTTATGCTGATTCGGTCAGGTTTTGGGATTGAGTTCAATTTGCCTCACCCGGTGGCGATGATCGGTCTGTTGCGGTTGCACCCTTCGCTCGATGACGCTGTGCGGGGCGTTGAGGTGCTGAAGATCGAACACGTGGACGGCGACGTCTTGACGCCTGTCGAGTTAGGCGATTACGTCGATTCTTTTGGGAATCGTTGTACACGATTTCTGGCTCCCCAGGGCGGGCTCAGGTTGTCGGGTGAGAGCCTGGTCGAGCGCGACGCTCTCAAGGATCCTATTTTCACAGCGGCCAAGCAGCACCATATCGAAGACCTCCCAACGCATGCGCTCCAGTTTTTGCTGGCGAGCCGCTATTGCGGGGTGGATTCTCTTTCGCTCGTGGCGGCGGATCTTTTCGGTCATACGACGCCGGGATGGGCGAGGGCGATCTGGATTCGGGACTGGGTCCACAATCACGTGCGCTTTGACTATGCGAGCCCGCGACCGCAGAAGACGGCGCTTGACGTTTTCACGGAGCGTGTCGGAGTCTGCCGCGATTTTCAGCACCTGGCGATCACGTTCACACGCGCGATGAACATTCCTGCGCGCTACGTCACCGGTTATCTTGGGGATATTCGGCGGCCGGACAGCGGCCCAGGTGACTTCTCCGCCTGGTATGAAGTTTTTCTGGACGGGCGTTGGTGGACGATGGACGCGCGTCACAACGATGAGCGCATGGGACGCGTGCTGATGGCGGTTGGCCGGGATGCGACGGATGTCGCGATTACGACGAGCTTTGGAGTGGCGGACCTAAAGAAGTTCACGGTTGAGAGCTTCGAGGTGGATGCTTCGGGGATTAAGGTGCCGCTGCCTCCAAAGAGCTAGCAACCGGCAAGTACGCCTGTCGCGGCTGGCGACCTAGTCTCGGGTCTTAGAGTGCCACGCGGTCGAAGGACTTCGAGGTTTGAATTCGGAGTGTCGCCGTTTTGCCTTACGAGGAACATACTGGGTATGACGATGACTTCTTCTCTCAGTGGCGATGTTTCGAAGCTCAAGGTGCCGAGTGTCTTCGCGGGTAAGGCCTGGCAGCAGGTGCTGGCGCGCGACGCGAAGGCCGATGGACAGTTTGTCTACGCAGTAAAGACGACGAAGATTTTCTGCAGGCCAAGCTGCCCCAGCCGCCGGCCGGAGCGGAAGAACGTCAGTTTCTTCCCGACGACGGAGATGGCGCGCGCTGCAGGGTATCGCGCCTGTCTGCGGTGTGAGCCGGAGTCAGTGAAGCGCAAGGCCGATCCGCAGGTCGAGGCGATCGATAAGGTCGCACGGTACTTAAGCCAGCACAGTGGCGAGCGAACGAAGCTGAAGGATGTAGCGAAAGCAACAGGTGTCGCTCCGCTGACCATTTTGCGAGGCTTCAAACGTGTGCTTGGGGTGAGCCCGCGTGAGTATGCCAAGGCGCAGCGGGTGGCGAAGTTCAAAGAGCGAGTGCGCGAACCGAAGGTCTCCGTGACCGATGCGATCTACGAGGCGGGATTTGGATCGAGTAGCCGGTTATATGAAGGGTCTGCCGAGACGCTGGGGATGACGCCTACGTCGATGAAGGCGGGTGGTGCCGGCGAGATCATCCGCTATACGGTTGCCGAGAGTCCGCTGGGATTGATGATGGTGGCGGCGACGAAGCGAGGCGTCTGCTCGATCGGATTCGGCGATGATGACGCAGGATTGTTAGCAGATTTAACAAAGCGCTTCCCGAAAGCGGCGGTGAGGCGAATGGACGCCGAACTGAAATATGCGGTGGAAGCCGTCATCGGGATGCTGAGTGAATCCCCACGAGCGGCGGAGTTGGATTGGGATGTGCGGGCGACTGCTTTCCAGATGAAGGTCTGGCGTGCCCTGCGGGGCATTCCGCGGGGCGAGACGAAGACCTACAAAGAGATTGCCGACGAGATTGGGGCTCCGGGATCGGCGCGCGCTGTAGGTGGAGCGATCGGGAAGAACCCTTTGGCGATTGTGGTTCCGTGCCACCGTGTGGTGGGAAGTGATGGCAAGTTGACGGGATGGCATTGGGGGCTTCAACGTAAGCGGGTCTTGCTCGAGCAGGAGCGTGGCGCATGACCGAGTCTCTTCCGAAGGGATACAAGTCCTGGCTGATTGCGAGCATGGTCGTACTGGTAGGCTCGCTGGTTTTGCTGGCGATTGCAGTGACGGCGGCGTTCTGGACGTTTGCGGATACGACGGCACCGCTCTGGGTGGTTGCTCTGGGCGCGCTCTCGCTGGTTGGGGTGGGGCTGGGGTTTGGCGGGCTGTTCCTGATCTTGCTCACAGCGGGGTACAAGTCGTTTCGCGAGGGCCGAAGGGTGCAGGTGCTTCCGCCTGAAGGTCGTTCGCAGGAGTAAAAAACTCGGTTTGATTTGCAGGACGCGAGACGGGCTGGGCGGGTAGAGTAGAGCGATGAGCGCGAGCACTGCCAACTCTCCAGCGGGTCCGGAACAGACCCAAGCGGTTGACGCGAAGAAGCTTTACAGCAAGATCAGCTGGCGTCTGATTCCTTATATCTTTCTGCTCTACATCCTGGCGTATCTTGACCGCGTCAACGTGGGG
>CAXTNM010000039.1:0-22455 GCA_964245715.1 uncultured Acidobacteriaceae bacterium
CAGCCAGCTTTCGCAGCGAAGTGAAGGACAATTTGAACCTCCCGGTTTGGGTTGTTCTGCGGGGATGAGTGGGTTCTTGCGGCCGCGGGTGCCGACCGGTGGGGAGCCCGTCTGTGGTGCGGGTTCGGTGGCCTGACCCGAGCCTCTAAACGGTGCTGCCGTCGAAGTGGTTCACAGCCCGGCCTTCTGGATGAGGCTGGTGCATTCCGGACGCCAATCTTCAACTGTTCTTCAGACTACTGCAACCGGCTGCCTCAAGAGAAATGTTAACAACGAAATCCGTGATGGCGGAGCGAGGAACAGGTCGACCCAAGACGCCGAAGCTGGCTGTGCCTAAGCCCTAGTTGCAACAGCGACACGGGGGATCTGCTGCAGGTCGTCGAGGAAATCTACTTTGCTCCAGGTTGCGAGGAGTTCGGCGATTGCGCCCCGTTGGCCGTGGCCGATCTCGAGCGCAAGCAGGCCACCTGGTTTGAGGAGAGCGCGCGCCTGGGGGATCAGGCGCCGGTAGATCTCGAGGCCGTCGGCGCCGGCGTAGAGGGCGAGCGAAGGTTCATGGTCGCGGACCTGGGGGTGAAGGGTAGCGGCATCTGCGCTCGGGACGTAGGGCGGATTGGAGATGATGGCGTCCAGGGGTTCTTCGTGGATGAGGGCGCTGAGCAGGTCTGCCTGGAGGAAGCGGATGCGGCCTTCGAGGGAGTGCGCGGCTGCGTTTTGGCCAGCGATGGCCAGGGCATCCAGAGAAAGATCAAGCGCAGTTACAGATGCCAGGGGAAGCAAGGAAGCGAGCGCGATTGCGATCGCACCCGAGCCTGTGCCCACATCTGCGATGCGTTGCGGCTGATGGTGCGGGAGCCGGGTGAGGACGGCCTCGACGAGCAGTTCGGTCTCGGGGCGCGGGATCAGGACAGCCGGAGTGACCCGAAGGGTGAGGCCATAGAACTCAGCGTGGCCAAGGATGTACTGGATGGGTTCGAAACGCAGACGGCGCTCGACCAGGCGCTGGTAGGCAGCCTGCTGCTCGCGGTCGAGGGTACGCTCGGGGTGCGCGATGAGGGTGGCGCGCTCGATGCCGAGCGTGTGCATCAGCAGGACGGCCGCGTCGGGTAGCGCGGTGGGGCGGAGGTCCGGGTGAGCGGAGAGCTGGTCGGTGGCTCGGGTGAGGGCTTCGCGGAGGGTGAGCATCGGGTTCAGCTAAGAGACCTACAAACGCTAGCATCGCACGTCAGCGAAGGGCTCCGCGACGATCTGAAATTTATCCTCATAAACGACATATCCCACGCGCTCGGCTTTGAGCACCTCGACGCCGATACCGTGCCGCACCAAAATCTCAGCCATCTCCTGCGCCTTCGCAATGTGGTCAAGAGCGGAATCTTTGAACCACGAGATTCCTCTCTTCTTGCGACAAGCGATGGACTGCTTCGCACGTGAAAAGCTCTCCGGAAGCTCAAGATGTTGGTCGAACCAACGCCGAATCTCTGCAAGCCCCTCCTCCTCCCACTCGCTCAACCGATCGCGGTCGCGCAGATCAGCGGTCGCGTGGAAGATCCCGGTGTAGCGCTCGGAGTCCGGGTCACGTTGACGAACCACGAATCGGAGGTCATGATCTCACGCGGCGACGGGTTCGCCCTTCATCTTCTCTGCGATGTCGTGGGCGATGAGCGCGTCGATGGTGGGTTGGAGCTGGCCTTCCATCACCATGTTCAGGTTGTGGTTGGTGTAGCCGATGCGGTGGTCGGTGAGGCGGTTCTGCGGGAAGTTGTAGGTGCGGATTTTTTCCGAGCGATCGCCGGTGCCGACCTGATCTTTGCGGATCTTGGCTTCGGCCTGGTGGCGCGCTTCTTCGGCGACCTCGTACAGGCGGGAGCGCAGGACGCGCATCGCTTTTTCGCGATTCTTGATCTGGGACTTCTCGTCCTGGCAGCTGACGACCGTGCTGGTGGGCAGGTGCGTGATGCGGATGGCCGAGTAGGTGGTGTTGACCGACTGGCCGCCGGGGCCGGACGAGCAGAAGGTATCGATGCGCAGGTCCTTCTGTTCGATCTTGATGTCGACCTCCTCGGCCTCGGGAAGGACGGCTACGGTGATGGCGGAGGTGTGGACGCGGCCCTGGGTCTCGGTTGCCGGGACGCGCTGTACGCGGTGCACGCCGGATTCGTATTTCATCTGGGAGTAGACCTTGTCGCCTTCGAAGATGGCCGTGACGTCCTTGAGGCCGTTACCGATGCCGGAGTAGGACTCTGAGAGGACCTGTACCTTCCAGCGATGCTGCTCGGCGAAGCGCAGATAGACGCGGAACATCTCGGCGACGAAGAGCGCGGCCTCGTCGCCGCCGGTGCCGGCGCGGAGCTCGATGACGATGTTCTTCTCGTCGTTGGGATCTTTGGGCAGGAGCATGATTTTGAGATCTTCTTCAATCGGCACGAGCTTCGGTTCGAGCGTGGCGAGCTCTTCTTCGGCCATCTCCTTCAGGTCGGGATCGGCGAGCATCACCTTCGCTTCGGCAATGCCGTCGGCGACCTTCCGGTATTGGCGGTACTTTTCTACGATGGGTTCCATATCGCGGTGTTCCTTGGCGATGGCCTGGAACTTCTTCTGGTCGTTGACCAGTGAGGGGTCGGACATATCGCGCGAGAGCGAGTCGTAACGGGCTTCCATTTGGGCGAGGCGGTCAAACATAGAGATCCTTTAGGCAAGTCTTTTTCGGTTGTTCGGGTTTGCTCTTGAGAACGAGAGAGCGCTTCGTAAGCGCAGCTAGGCAAAGTCGTGACGGCTGGGGGTCACGCGGGGCGGGGCCGTTTGGAAGGCCAGACTCACCGGATTTGCAGGCACAAACATACGCATTCTTTAGATGTTACTCCGGAGGCGCGCGGTGCGGAGTAGAAATCCGGGTTCGGCAGGCGACGTTTCGTCGAAGCCGAGACCAACCGGTTCTTAGGGGCGAGAACGAGCGCAAGCAGGTACTTCTTCATGAGCACACCTCTCGGCATAAGGACGGTTGATGCAATGGAATATCGCTTGAAATGGATCGTGCATCCTTGTAAATGAGGAACTTGCATGGCACGTTTTGGACAGGTAGCGGCGCTGGCGGAGGAGATGGCCGGGACGGCGAGCCGATTGAAGAAGCGCGCGGCGATTGCAGCGGCGATCGGCGAGGTGGCAGCTGAGGATGGTGGCGACGTTGGGCTGTTTTGCCTGTATCTTGCCGGCCTGCCATTTGCGGAGGCTGATCCGCGCAAGCTAAACGCGGGGGGAGCGCTGCTGTCGAAGGAGCTGCTCAAGGTAAGTGGAGCGACCGAGGCAGCGCTGAGCGTGGCGTATCGGCGGCATGGAGATATGGGGTCGGCCGCCTACGATCTGCTGGTCGAGAAGGGGCATTTCCCGGCGGGCGAGCTTAGGCTGACCGAGGTGGAAGATGCTTTCGCAGGGATGGCGGTTGCGAAGACGACCGCGATCCGTGCGGCGCTGGTGGAGGGACTGCTCCGCAGCGCTTCCGCTCTTGAGGCCAAGTACCTGCTGAAGCTGATGCTTGGCGACATGCGAATCGGGGTGAAGCAGAGCCTGGTTGAGGAGGCGATTGCCTCAGCGTCGGGGGCGGATGTTGCGGCGGTGCGGCATGCGGTGATGCTCGAAGCGGACTTAGGAGCTGCGGCGGAGCGCGCGTTTGCCGGGACGCTGGATGAGGCGAGGATGCGGCTTTTTCATCCACTCGGGTTCATGCTGGCGAGTCCGGTGGAGACACCCGAGGAGGCGGTCGAGCGGTTTACGGCGAAGCCGGTGAAGGTCGTTGCCGAGAAGAAGGCCAAGCGGCGGAAGAAGGCCGACGCCGTGATGGATGAGGTGATGGATGAGGTGATGGAGGCGGATGTCGAGGCTGCGATGCTGGGGGAGAGTAGCTCTACCGCAGGCGATTCAGGACAGGAGCTGCGTGAGCTGGGAAGCTTGCCGGGTATACGAGTCGAGGCGTTTCTGGAGGATAAATATGACGGGATGCGGGCGCAGGTGCACTGTGGGGCAGCGGAGTCGATGGGACGCGTCGCCATCTACTCCCGCAACCGCGAAGATATTACGGAGAGCTTCCCGGAGCTGGTGGAGGCGTTTGCCGGGGTGATGACCGGCGAGGGCGCCGGCCTGATCTTCGATGGGGAGATCCTCGGGTGGGACTACAACATGGGGCAGGCGCTGCCGTTTGCCGTGCTCGGCCAGCGCATCGGGCGCAAGCGTGTCGGGAATGACATACGGGTGCAGGTTCCGGTGGCGTTCATGGCCTTCGACCTGATGTTCGCAGGGGGCGAGTTGCTGCTGGGTTTGCCGCTGCGGGAGCGCAGAAACCGTTTAGAGGAAGAGGTGGAACGGCTGCTCGAGATTACACAGTCGCCGCTGGTGCTACAGGAGAAAAGGCCACAAGCAGGCCTGTTTGACGTTGTAGCGGCTGAAGAGCCAAAGGTGCCTCGCCTGATGATCTCGCCCTCGCGACTGGTTGAGACGGCTGAGGAGATTGATCGGGCGTATGCCGATGCGCGTGCGCGGGCGAATGAAGGCGTCATGCTGAAGGCTGCGAACTCCGCGTACCAGCCGGGACGGCGTGGGCTCGCGTGGGTGAAGCTGAAGCGTGAGCTGGCGACGCTTGATGTGGTGATTACGGGCGCGGAGTGGGGAAGTGGCCGGAAGTCGCAGTCGCTAAGCGACTACACCTTCGCGGTGCGGGACGAGCATGGGGAGTTGAAGAACGTGGGCAAGGCTTATAGCGGTGTTACCGATGTGGAGATTGCAGAGCTGACGGAGTTCCTGAAGGCGCACACGCTTGAGGATCTTGGGCACTTTCGCACGGTCGAGCCGCTGGTGATCCTCGAAGTCGCGTTCAACAACGTCATGCGCAGCGATCGCCATGCGAGCGGGTTTGCGCTGAGATTTCCAAGGATTCTTCGGATCAGGACGGATAAGCCGCTCGAGGAGATCGACACGGTGGAGCGGGTGGAAGAGGTGTATCAGAGCCAGGTGGATAAGCCGGTGGAGGCTTAGAACGATATGGACGCGGACAAGAACAAGAGAAACGGACAAGAGTGCTTCCAACCTCTTTGCGGCACTAGCTTTCGTTCGTTTTGTTCGCTGTGCTTCTTTGGTTTCCGTCTGTCTTTGCCTTATTGGTTGCGGCTCAGCTGGTCGGCGTGTAGAGTGAAGTGCATGGCGAACTGCTTTAGCCCGTTGTTTACCTACCGCTCGTGGCGCTTTACGGGCCACATGGCGGCTTGGGCGAAGTAGATTCCCTCGAAAGACTTGCACAAGGCAAGGTTGAGAGATCGAAATGAGCACCGATGAGCCGCTACCGTAACCGGAGCGGCTTTTGTGTTGTTCGGCAACGAATGGTTGGCAGGAGATGATGATGGCGACGTTGGTGAGTCCGGGTGAAGTGGCGGCGCAGGCGGTTGCGGAGAAGGCCGTTTCGGAGAAGGCCGTTTCGGAGAAGGCTGTTTCGGAGAAGATCAAGGGTCGCTTTGGCGCGTATGGCGGCCGGTATGTGCCGGAGACGCTCATGGCCGCGCTGGAAGAGCTGGAGCAGGCGTACGACGTGGCCGATGCCGATCCCACGTTCCACACGGAGCTGGACGGTCTGTTGCACCATTACTGTGGGCGTCCAACGCCGTTGTACTACGCCAAGCGCATGAGCGAGCAGCTCGGCGGAGCGAAGATTTACCTGAAGCGTGAAGACCTGCTGCATACGGGTGCGCACAAGATCAACAATGCCCTGGGGCAGGGATTGCTGGCGAAGCGCATGGGCAAGCAGCGGATTATCGCCGAGACGGGCGCCGGTCAGCATGGGGTTGCCACTGCGACCGTTTGTGCGCTGTTGGGGCTTGAGTGCGTCGTTTACATGGGCGAAGAGGATATGCGCCGGCAGGAGCTAAACGTCTACCGGATGCGCCTGCTCGGAGCGGAGGTACGGGGCGTCAACTCCGGTTCGGCGACGCTGAAGGATGCGATTAACGAGGCGATGCGCGATTGGGTGACGAACGTGCGGACGACCTACTACATCCTGGGCTCGGCGTTGGGCGCGCACCCTTACCCGACGATGGTGCGGAACTTTCATCGGGTGATCTCGATCGAGGCACGGCGGCAGTTTCTGGAGGAGGTTGGGCGGCTGCCGGATACGGTAGTTGCCTGCGTAGGCGGCGGTTCGAATGCGATTGGCGCATTTTATGAGTTTCTTCCGGACGCCGGGGTGCGCCTGGTTGGCGTCGAGGCTGGTGGGCGCGGAAGTGGGCTTGGGGAACATGCGGCGCGGTTTCAGAAGAACGGCGGAGGTATCCCGGGCGTGTTGCAGGGAACATACAGCTATGTGCTGCAGGATGACGCGGGGCAGGTGAGCGGGACACACTCGGTCTCGGCTGGATTGGACTATGCGAGTGTCGGGCCAGAGCACGCGATGTTGCACGATTCCGGCCGGGCAGAGTACGTCTCGTGCTCGGATGAGGATGCGTTGAAGGCTACCGTGGCGTTATCGAGGACGGAAGGAATTGTGCCGGCGCTTGAGTCAGCGCATGCAGTCGCCGAGGCGATGAGACTTGCGCCGACGATGTCGCGCGAGCAGATCCTGATGATCAATCTGTCGGGTCGCGGAGATAAGGACATGGGGATTCTGTCGCGGGAGCTGGACCTCGGCGGAGCGCCGGCGGAGAACGTCGGTCACTCCGGGAAGGAACAGTAAGTGGCCATCGAGTTTAAGAAGAAGCCTGGGCTGGTGGTTTACCTCACGGCGGGTGATCCGGACCTGAAGACGACGCGTGAAATTGCCCTTGCGGCGATTGACAACGGTGCGGATGTGATTGAGCTGGGGGTGCCGTTCAGCGATCCCCTGGCGGACGGGCCGGTGATTCAGCGGGCGAGCGAGCGTGCGGTGGCGCGTGGAACCAGGCTGAGCGACGTACTCGGACTTGCAAAGGAGCTGCGGGCTGCCCGGCCAGCGTGCGGACTGGTGTTGTTCAGTTATCTAAATCCCGTGGTGCGGATGGGGATGAAGCAGTTTTGTGCGGCTGCCAAGGAGGCCGGCGCGGATGGTGTGCTGCTGACCGATATGATTGTGGAAGAAGCGGGTGAGTACCTGGCGGAGATGCGCGCGAATGACCTGGCGCCGGTGTTTCTGGCCGCGCCGACGAGTCCGAATACGCGTTTGAAGGCGATTGGCGAGGCTTCGAAGGGGTTTGTCTACGCGATCTCGCGGGTTGGCATTACGGGCACGCGCGATAGCATCGCCAGCGATGCGCCCGAACTGGTCAAGCGAATGCGGCAGTTCACCCAACTACCGATTGCCGTCGGGTTTGGGATCTCAAATGAGGCGCATGTAAAGGCTGTCGGTGAGTTTGCGGATGCTGCTATCGTGGGCAGCGCGCTGGTGTCGCTGATCGAGCAGACGCCGCGTGGGCAAGAGGCGGAGGCGGTGGGGCGGTTCGTTGCCGGGTTGGTTGCAGGCCGGAGTTGAGGTTGACGTTGGATTTGTGCTCATTTGAATCTGTCAGTTGTCAGTTGTCAGTTGTCAGTTGTCAGTTGTCAGTTGTGAGATAGTGGGCGGGCTGGGCTGGACGCGAGAGTTGTGAGGAGCTTCGATGGAGATTGAGGACTGGCGTAAGCAGATCGATGCGTTGGACGAGGAGATTGTCCAGCTGATCAGCAAGCGGGCTGAGGCCGCGAAGGCGATTGGGCTGGCCAAGCGGGACAAAGGTTTGCCGGTGTACGAGCCGAAGCGTGAGCAGGACGTCTTCGCGCACGTGAAGAGCATCAACCCCGGTCCGCTGGGCGATCTGGAGCTGATCCACGTGTATGAACGGCTGATGGACGTGATGCGTACGCTTCAGCGGCGAGATATCTAAAGGTTCAGAGAGAAAAAGAGAGTGGCGATGATCGTTGCAATGCAGGACCATGCGAAGGAAGAAGATATCCAATCTGTCATCGAGCGGATGGTGGAGTTGGGGTTTAACGTGCACCGGACTACGGGAGCCAACCAGACGATTCTCGCCGGTGTGGGTTCGCCGGGACACTTTGAAGTCACGGAGTTCGGGGTGCTGCCGGGTGTCCATGAGGCGTACCGTATCTCGTCGCAGTACAAGCTGGCGGGGAAGAGCTTTCGGCCCGAAGGCACGCAAATTCGCTATTCGAATGGCGTAGTCGTGGGCGGCAACCAGGTCATTATCATGGCGGGGCCGTGCTCGGTCGAGAGTCGCGAGCAGATTCTGCTGAGCGCGAAGCAAGTGAAGGCTGCCGGCGCGCAGTTTCTACGGGGTGGCGCGTTCAAGCCACGGAGCTCACCTTACAGCTTCCAAGGCATGGGTCTTGAGGGTCTCAAGCTGCTGCGGGAGGTAGCCGATGAGACTGGTCTGCTGGTCATCACCGAGGTGATGGAGATCTCGCAGATTGAATTGATGCTGCCTTACATCGATACCTTCCAGGTGGGCGCGCGCAACATGCAGAACTTCAACCTGCTGCGGGAGCTTGGGCATGTGCGCAAGCCGGTGCTGCTGAAGCGCGGCATCTCGGCCACGATTGAAGAGGTGCTGCTCTCGGCCGAATATATTCTTTCCGGCGGCAACTACGACCTGATGCTGTGCGAGCGTGGCATTCGCACGTTTGAGACCTACACGCGCAACACGATGGACATCTCGGCGATCCCGGTGTTGAAGAAGCTGACGCATCTGCCCGTCTTTGGGGATCCTTCGCACGGCGTAGGCAAGCGGGACCTGGTACCGCCGATGGCACTTGCGAGCGTGGCTGCGGGCGCTGACGGCCTGCTGATGGAGATGCATCCGAACCCCGATAAGGCTATGTCGGACGGGGCGCAGAGCCTGTTTCCTGACCAGTTGGAGAAGCTGGTGGCGCAGCTGCGGATGCTGGCTCCGGTCGTTGGCCGGACCGTCGCTTAGGTCTCCTGCGTTCAAGGATCCGGGGAGAGAGACAGAGGCATGATGGAACGGGTGGTGATCGTCGGGACGGGGCTGATCGGAGCTTCGGTAGGCCTGGCCCTGCGCGCGGCGGGCTTCGAAGGCACGATCATCGGGATCGACGCGAACCATGACGAGGGTCTGGAGGCGAAGCGCACCGGGGCGGTTGACCGGGTTGTCTTGCCCGTGCATCGCGCGGTGGATGTGTGTGCGACGTGCGATGTTGTCGTGCTGGCTGTTCCGGTGATGGCGATCATGGATTGGATCGATAAGCTGGGGCCTGTGCTCGGACCACAGACGCTGGTCACCGATGTCGGCAGCACCAAGCTGGCGATCTGCGAAGTCGCGCGGACGAGCTTCCTCGGAGTGGGCGCGGCGCGATTTCTGCCCGGTCATCCGATGGCCGGCAAGGAATCGGGTGGAGCCGCTCAGGCGGAGGCAAAGCTCTTCGATGGCGCCATGTGGCTGTTTACACCAATGGATGCCTTCGAGACCGAGCACGAGCGGGAGTGGCGCGCCTGGGTGGCGCGGTTTGGCTGCCGTACCATGGACCTCGACGCCGGCAGGCACGACCGGATCTGTGCCTGGGTGAGTCATCTGCCGCAGATGGTTTCAACCGCCATGGCGGCGATGTTCGAGGATGAGTTTGCTCAGGAGCCTGGGATGGCCGAGGAGTTTCGTCTGATCGGCGGCCGTGCGATGCGCGAGATGACGCGTCTCGGGGCCAGTCCGTTCAGCATGTGGCGCGATGTGGCGCAGACGAACACCGTGCCTATCGCGGCAAGCCTCTACGCGCTCGAACAGCACATGGCACACCTGCGCGAGAACTTGAAGACGCCGGAGCTGCGAGAGGAATTTACAAAAGCGAACCGCTTTCGCAAGGAACGGTAGCCTCCTGGAACAAGCTCCGCATGCAGGCGTGATCTTCCGCTTCGTTCTTGACAGCTCACGGGCAAGGGACGAGCATGAGTTTCACCTTTCGCATCCTTTGGCAAGCAAATGGAGCCGTGACTATGCCCGACTATGAAGTGCTGGGGATTATTTTTCTGCTTGGAAGCTTTGGCTCGTTGGCGAGTTCCTTCGTTGGCGACAGCGGCTGGCACTTCCCCACCATGGAGCAGGGCATCTTCCGGCCCGGTTTTATCGGGAACATGTTTGTTGGAGGGCTTGCGGCGCTGGCGTCCTGGGGCATGTCGCAGTCGATCAACTTCAATGGTCCGCACGCGCTGCTTACGTTGACAGCTTCAGCGATGGCCAATGCCCTGGTGGTCGGGTTCGGCGGAGCGAGCTGGTTCAAGAGCCAGGTGGAGCAGGCCATCCTGCGGAAGACTGCCGTTGTCGCAGCCGGGAAGAAGGCGGATGTGGCGGCCTCCTGCGTGATCGCAACGGCAACCCCGATCGAAGCGCTGCGAGCTGCGACCCGGATGGCGCCCTAGAGCTTCATCGCCCGCTCCTGGTTGAGTTTAGGTCTTGGTTGAAGAGGATGGGCTCGCTTCGCTTTGTTCTAGTGAGCTGCGATCTCTTCGGGCGCCGGCTTCTCGGCTTTCTGTGGCAGCCTCATCAGGAACGGCAGTGGAGTCAGGCACAGAATGGTTATCGCGAGAACCGCGAAGGCGTTCTTGTACGCGAGCATGGACGCCTGCCGAATCATCTCCTGGTAAGCCTGGCCGACGGCCATCTGCGCGGCTTGCGCAGCACTCATCCCCTGCTGTCGCAGAATGCCGGACACGGTGGCGATGTAGGTTGTATAGCCGATGGAGCCGGAGCCCGTGTTGGAGGCAAGCTGCTGCTGGTGCGTCTGCGCGGTGCGTGCGAGGAAGGTCGTGAGCAGCGCGGTGCCGGAGGATCCGCCGAGATTGCGAGCGAAGTTCGAGAGGCTCGAGATCTGGTTCGACTTTGAACGAGGGACGCCCACGTAGTTCAGGGTTGAGATCGGGATGAAGACGAACGGCAGGCCGATGACCTGGAGCATGCGCCACAGTGTGATGGTGCCGAAGGAGCTGTCGAGTGAAAGTCGTGTGAGATTGTAGAGTCCCGCAGAGACCGCGATGTAGCCGAGGCAGACCATGAGGCGCGGGTCCATCTTGCCCAGGGTGCGACCTGCAATGGCCATCATGATGACGAGGATGAAGCCGCCCGGAGAGAGCACCATGCCGGCGCGTTCGGCGGTGTAGCCAAGCAGCGTTTGCAGGTACTGGGGGATGAGAACGGTTGAACCGAAGAGCACCATGCCGAGGATGAGCTGCAGAAAGACGGCAGTGCCGAAGTTGCGGTTTTGCAGCAGGCGCAGGTCGACGATCGGATCGGGGTGGTTCCACTCCCAGAAGACGAAGGTGATGAGGAGGACCAGGGCGACGATGAAGGCTGTCACGATCATGGGCGAGCCGAACCAGTCCTTTTCCTGGCCCTTATCGAAGAAGAACTCGAGGGTTCCGACTCCTCCGGCGACGAGCGCGAGGCCGGTGAAGTCGATAGGCAGCCGCTCCTTCATCTTCTCTTTCATCTGCGGCGGATCTTCGACCATGCGGTTTGAAAGCCAGAGCGAAAACAGGCCAATGGGCAGGTTGATAAAGAAGATCCAGTGCCAGTTGAAGTTATCTGTGATGTAACCGCCGAGGGTTGGACCGATGGCGGGCGCAACGACGACGGCCATGCCGTAGAGCGCGAAGGCCTTGCCGCGGTCGGCGACCGAGAAAGTGTCGGCGAGAATGGCCTGTTCGGAGGGGGCGAGACCACCTCCGCCAAGACCTTGCAGGATGCGGGCCAGGATGAGGAAGGGCAAGGTAGGCGCGAGGCCGCAAAGCAGTGAGCAGACGGTGAACATGGCCACGCAGGTCATGTAGAAGCGTTTGCGTCCGATGCGGTTTGAGATCCATCCGGAGATGGGGAGGATGATGGCGGAGCTGACGAGATAGCTGGTCAGGACCCAGGTGGCTTCATCCTGGGACGCGCCGAGCGAGCCGGCGATGTGCGGCAGCGCGACGTTGGCGATCGAGGTGTCAAGCACCTCCATGAAGGTGGCGAGGGTAACCGTGAGGGCGATTGCCCAGGGATTATGCCGGGGACGCCAGGGTGCTTCCTGAAGACTGTCGCTCATTATCAGTTAGCTGATAGAGTATCAGGAAGCTGATATGGATTCACAAGACCGCACCAGTTCAGGTACCGGTACGCGCCAGGCTGTGGGTTCGAGACGATCCGCGGAGACGCGGCGGGTGACGACCCTGATGCGGCGTCTGTTGGTCGGGCTTAAGGGCCGGCTGGATGAGGAGCTGCGGGAACAAAACGTCACCAGCGCGCAGCTTCGCTTTCTGCAGGAGGTGAAGGAGCGGCCGGGAAGTTCCGGCGCGCAGATGGCGCGAGCCATCTACATCACGCCGCAAAGTGCGCAGGCCCTGATGGCGCGATCTGTGGAGCGTGGCTGGGTGGTGCGCGGAACGGATCCCGAGAATCATCGCCTGGTTACGGTTCGGCTTACTCCGAGCGGCGAACGGCTGCTGGCCTACGCTGACGGCGTTTTGGCCCGGCTCTCGGCCGAGGTCTGGGAGGGCGTGACGGTCGCGGAGTTGCGCGGAATCAACACGGTGATGGAACGTGGGCTCAAAAATCTGAAAGATTGAATTATTCCGTCGGCTCGCCTACAGTTTTGCGGATAATTACAATAAGGTTCACGTGTAAGGCTACGAATTTTCTTCCAGGTGTTGAGGTTCGATCGATGAAGCTGCGTCCTGTGCTGCTGGTTCTGCTGTTGCTCAGCGGGTTCTATTACGTGACGACACATGGGGCGGCGAGCGGCCATGTGCTGCCATGGTTACAGTCGACCGCCGGTGCGGACGGCAACACGCATCTCGCGATGTATAAGGGGCCGTTGGGCGATTTTGAGTTGAAGGAAGCCTCGGCCGCGCCGGCCTTTGATAGCGAAGAACAGCAGAATATTGCCGTCTATCGCAAGGCGCTGCCGTCCGTTGTGAACATCACGTCGACAGCCGTGGCGTTTGACTTCTTCAACCGTCCGGTGCCGCAGCAAGGGCAGGGCTCGGGCTTTATCCTGTCGCGTGAGGGGTTGATTCTGACCAACAACCACGTTATCGACAACGCGCAACGGGTAGAAGTGACGCTGTACGACAAGCACAAGTACAAGGCGACTGTTATGGGCGTCGACAAGCAGCATGATCTCGCGTTGTTGAAGATTGATGCGCCCAACCTGGTGTCAGCGATTCTGTCCGATAGCACGGGCCTGATGGTGGGCCAGCGCGTGTATGCGATCGGGAATCCCTTTGGTTTGAGCGGCACGATGACGCGGGGCATCATCTCGGCCATACGGTCTATCGGAGTGCAGAGCGGTTCGCCGATCGAGGATGCGATCCAGACCGATGCGGCGGTCAATCCAGGAAATTCGGGTGGGCCGCTGCTCAACTCGCGCGGCGAGGTGATCGGGATTACGACCTTGATCGCTTCGAATGGTTCGGATCAGTCGGCTGGAATAGGGTTTGCGATTCCGATCAATACCGCGAAGGCGGTGCTCGACGATTTTGCGAAGTATGGGCGGGTGCGACGGCCCTCGCTCGATATCGTACCGCTGCCAATTGGGCCGGATATCGCCGAACAGATTGGATTGCCATCGGATTACGGCGTGTTGATCCAGCGTGTGCTGCCGGGTGGCGCTGCCGAAAAGGCGGGACTGCGGGGCGGCAATCAGCGTCTGTATGACGGCAACATGCCGGTAATGCTGGGCGGTGACCTGATCGTAGCGATCGACGGGCAGGATATTCAGACGCCGCAGGATCTGAGTGCCGCGCTGAATATGCATCGGGCAGGTGATACAGTTTCCGTGACGATCTTCCGTGGACAGCGCCGTATGGATGTTCGGGTAACGCTCAGCGACGCGAAGGATGTGCCAACGTCCGGGCAGTCCACCTAGGGATGAACGTGGGGCCGGATGAGCCCCGGTCCAGACGTATGTGCAGAGCCGCGACAGTGCGTTAGCGACGCAGACGAACATTGCCAGGGAGAGATGAGGAACCGCAGGATGAGCATTCCTGACTTCGAACGGGCTGAGTATCACCAGCCGACAATTATCGATGGAACGACCGGGTTTCGAGAGACGCCGCCTAAGCCACGCATGGCCGCGTTTCCGCTTGCATTGGCATTCGGAGTTGTTGCGGCGCTGGTTGGAGCTGCCGTGTACGCCGGCGTTGCGATGACTGGCTTCATGGTCAGCATTGTGGCGATCGGGATCGGGTATGTTGTCGCCAAGGCGATGATGACCGCGACCCGCGGACTGGGTGGACGCCCTTACCAGATCGCGGCCGTGGTGCTCACGTATCTTTCCTGTAATCTCGGAAGCCTGGGCGCTTCGCTGCTGCGCGAACATGTCAGCGTGCTGGCGATCCTGCGGCCGGAGCTCCTGACGCAGGTGCTCGGCTATCTCCTGTTTGGCCCCTTTATGCGGTTCTTCGGCAATCCTTTCTGGGCTGCGATGGGGTTACTGATTCTTTTCTACGGGTTGCGAACGGCGTGGCAGCTGGCGGCGGGTGCGCCGGGCTTCGGGCAGCCGGGCGGACCGCGCATGAGTGTGATGGGACTAAGGCGATAATCGGCAAGCGCGTCGAAGCGGTTGATTTGGGGTCTATCCTAAGAGTAGGAAGACGATGCCCGAAGCCGCGACTGGAACCGTGATTGCTGCCCCGCCTGAATCGCTTCAGGCGCCAGAGCCGATCTATAACTGCCCGACGTGCAGCCACTATCTGCCGCCCGGAACGCTTGCCTGCCCGGAGTGTCATGCGATTATCTACTCCGGCCACCTGCGCTCGATTGCGCTCGAAGCGACGGCGGCGGAGAACGAAAAGCACTTTGACCAGGCGCGGGCGCTCTGGAGCCAGGCGCTGGAGTGGCTGCCGCCCGACACCAAGCAGACCGAAGCCGTGAACGCCAAGCTGTCGGCACTGGACGCCAGAACCCGGGCTCAGGATGATTTCAAGGCTAAGTGGACCAAGCGGCTCGGACCGCTGGCGCCGGCGTTTTTTTTCCTTGTGAAGGCGAAGAGCTTCCTGTTCCTGCTGTTCAAGATGAAGTTTCTGCTCAGCTTTGTCGGCTTCTTTGGCATCTACTGGGTGCTGCTGGGATGGAAGTTCGGGCTGGGGATGACGCTCTCGATTCTTACCCACGAGATGGGGCACTATGTCGCGGCCAAGCGACGCGGGTTGAAGGTGGATCTGCCGGTGTTTCTGCCCGGGCTCGGCGCGTATGTGCGCTGGTACTCGCAGGGCGTCACGCTCGATACGATGTCTGGAATAGCCCTGGCTGGCCCCTTCTTCGGTCTGCTCTTCGGGTTGGTGTGCGCGGGGATCGCGCTGGCTTTTCCGAACTCGAGCGTCGCTCCGTTATTCGAGGCGATCGTGCATGTGACGGCGTGGCTGAACGTGCTGAACCTGATTCCGGTGCTTGGGCTGGACGGGGCCCAGGCCACCTATGCGCTCGACCGAACGCAGCGCTGGCTGGTGTTTGCCACGTCGCTGATCTTCTTCGGGCTGCTGCATGAAGCGATGTTTCTGCTGGTGGCGCTTGGCATGGGCTGGCGGATCTGGAGCGGGGGGTTCGCGGAAAAACCGAGCACGAAGACCATGGTGCAGTTTGTGCTGCTGCTCTTTGCACTGGGGCTGGTGATGTATCGCTTTCCTGCACCCGCGGGCGGCTGGTAAGCGTTCGCTATTTCGCTTCAGGGCACTCCGAGGAGCTAAGAGGAAGGCTTGGGGTGCACTATAGATAAGCGGTCGACTGATCGAGTTCAAGCCTTTTTCACAAACCGTCGATCGTCGATCCTGTAGTCGCCACTCAGCACGCGTGCGATCGCTTCGGGATAGGCTTTGTGTTCTTCGACCAGGATGCGGGATGAGAGCGACTCCGGCGTGTCGTGGTCAAGAACTTCGATAGCGCGTTGCAGGATGATGACGCCGTGGTCTACGCGCTCGTCGACAAAGTGAACGGTGCAGCCGGCGATTTTGACGCCAAAAACGAGCGCCTGGGTCTGAGCTTCGAGACCGGGGAAGCTGGGCAGCAGGCTGGGGTGGACGTTGAGAATGCGGTTGGGGAAGGCCTCGACGAACGGCGGCGAGATGATGCGCATGTAGCCGGCGAGGCAGACCAGATCCACCTGTGCGTGGCGGAGGCGCTGGATGAACTCTTCATCGCGCTCGATGGGGGTGCGGCCGGCGATGGGGATGTGCTGCGCGGGCAGACCAAGCGACCGCGCGGCGGCCAGGCCGGGTGCGTCGGCTTTGTTCGAGAGCACGATGGCGATTTCGACGTCTTGGAGCCAGCCTGCGGCGATGGCGTGATGGATAGCGAGGAAGTTGGAGCCGCGACCGGAGAGCAGGATGCCGAGACGTTTCACTGTTCAAGCATAGAACGGCAGCGGATAGAATCGGTAACTCAGCCTGAACGTTGCATAGGAGAGACGATGATTTCGATGATGGAGCTTACACGGTACACGAGCCTGGTGAGTTTTGTGGTGGGCTTGCCGACGACGGTGCTGACGTATGTGCAGGTAATCCGAACGAGACGGGAGTCGAAGGAGGCGCGCGAAGGGCTGGTTTATAGCCAGAACTGTCTTGAATTTGTGCTTCAGGATGGGACATTTGTGAACCTGGTACCACTCGAGACGCTGCACTCGCTGCCAAAGGAGGGAGACGTGGTGCTTCTGCCTGGTGCGTCGACCGAATCGCTGGCGTATAGCGCCTACCGTGTCAGCCGGATCGAGCATATCTACAGCCCGGTGGACCGGGTGGAGGGCAAAAAGGCGATGCCAGGACAGGCTCGGCTGGCGAAGGCGGTGGCGCATGTGGATGCGGTGCGGTTGGCGGCTTGAGAGCCGCATGCAGTATTCCGCTTGACCCTTAGATATTGAAGTGATATCACTTTGCTAGCGATATTAGCGAGGTGAGTGATGGCTGTGGAGCGTTCGGTCGTGCATACGGAGAAGGTGGTGGGCGCGTTGAACGGGTGGCTGGTGCTGCTGGTGGTGCTGGTCGTGGTGCTGAGCGATGCGGCTGTGATCTGGCACTTGCAACCGCAGGATGCACGATTGCTCTGGTTGATCGCGTTGCTGGTTTTCGATGGGCTGATGTTGCCTGGATTCTTTACGCTGCAGCCGAACGAGGCGCGGGTGCTGGTGCTTCTGGGCAAGTACAAGGGGACGGTACGAACGGCGGGATTTCACTGGGCGAACCCGCTGTACGGCGGGGCGCAGACGTCTGGACCGGGTGGCTGGCTCGGCTCGGCGCTGTCGCAGGGGGGGCGGCGGAAGGGACTTGGCGCAGGTTCAGGAACGGGGCCGGGGCGGAACAAGGTCTCGCTGCGGGCGCGGACGTTGAATGGCGATAAGTTGAAGGTGAACGACAAGCGCGGGAATCCGATTGAGATTGCGGCGGTGGTGGTGTGGCGGATCAACGACACGGCGCAGGCGTTCTTCGATGTGGACGATTATGAGAACTATGTGCCGGTTCAGAGCGAGTCTGCGCTGCGGCATATTGCCAACCTGTATTCGTATGACGACGGTGATGGCACAGAGACGACGCTGCGGAGCAATGTGGACGAGGTCTCGGGCGCGCTGCGGGCGGAGTTGCAGGAGCGGCTGGGGAAGGCTGGGGTGGTGGTCGATGAAGCGCGCCTAACGCACCTGGCGTATGCACCGGAGATTGCGCAGGTGATGCTGCGGCGACAGCAGGCGGAGGCGGTGATTGCGGCACGGCAGAAGATTGTGCAGGGTGCGGTGGGGATGGTCGAGATGGCCTTGTCGGAGCTGACGGCGAAGGGTTTCGTGAACCTGGATGATGAGCGTCGCGCGTCGATGGTGAGTAACCTGATGGTGGTGCTGTGCAGCGAGTCTGAGGTGCATCCGGTGGTGAATACAGGGACGCTGTACAGCTAGGCAGATCTTGAAGCGTGCGCGCAAAGGTAGGGAATGAAGGAACGCAAGGCATTTTTGATGCGCATCGATCCTGCGCTATGGGCTGAGCTGGAGACCTGGGCGGAGGAGGAGTTGCGCAGCGTGAATGGGCAGGGCGAGATGATTTTGAAGCAGGCGGTGCAGAAGCGGCGGGGGGCTGGGGCGAAGGCTCCGGTGGAGCGTCCTGGGAAGGAGTAGCCCCCAACCGACGGGCGGGGAACGGGGTACACAGGCGGCTGGTTGCCGCTTGGAGGCGTTGATCTCGTCGTGCAGTGACTCTCTGTAAGACGACAGCAATGGCGAGGGTGCCCTGATCGGCGGCGGCAAGCCCTTCGGGCAGTCCTGGACTGCTTTGCGGTGGAAGAGAACCGGATTAGGAGTAGAGGACCTTGCGGGTGCCGCGCGTGACGATGCGTCCGATAATGCAGTGGCGCTCGTTGGCTCGGTTCAAGATCGCCTTCACCTTCTTGACCTGTTCGGCGGGGATGACGGCGATCAGGCCGATGCCCATGTTGAAGGTGCGGAACATTTCGTCCTGGGTGACGTTGCCGAGGTGTTGCAGATGCTGGAAGAGCGGCGGAATATCCCATGACGCAAGTTCGACATGGGCGTCGAGACCCTTGGGCAGGATGCGCGGGAGATTTTCAGTAATGCCGCCACCGGTGATGTGGGCCATGCCACGAACAAGGCCGGCGGGGTTCTCGAGCGTGGCAGGCCCGTGCGCGGTGAGCTTCTTGATCACGCCGAGATAGCTGCGGTGGGTGCGCATGAGGGCTCCGCCCACCTTGTCCTTCAACTCGTTGACGTAGTGTTCAGCGGTGTAGCCGGCGGTTTCGAAGAGCAGCTTGCGGGCGAGCGAGTAGCCGTTGGTGTGTAACCCATTGCTGGGGAGACCCAGGAGCACGTCGCCGGGTTCGATGCTCGCGCCGGTGAAGATGTTCGAGCGGTTGACGGCGCCGATGATGGTGCCGGCCAGGTCGTACTCGCCGTCCTTGTAGAAGCCGGGCATCTGGGCGGTCTCTCCGCCAATCAGGGCGCAGCCGTTGGCACGACAGGCTTCAGAGATGCCGCGGACGACGGTCTCGACGGTGTCGGAGCCTTCGTCGAGGCGTCCGGTGGCGAGATAGTCGAGGAAGAAGAGGGGTGTGGCGCCCTGCACGGCGATGTCGTTGACGCAGTGGTTGACCAGGTCGGCGCCGACGGTGTGGTGAATGCCGAGTTCGAAGGCGACCTTGAGCTTGGTGCCGACGCCATCGGCGCTCGATACGAGGACGGGATCGGGAAATTTGTCGAGGTCGAGGGCGAAGAGGCCGCCGAAGCCGCCGATTTCAGAGAGGACATTCTTGTTGAACGTCTTGCGCGCGAGCATCTTGATGCGCTGCTTGGCGCGATCGCCGGCAGAGATGTCGACGCCTGCGTCGGAGTAGGAGATTGAAGGCCGCGATGGTTTGGCTGGGTGCGTATTTTCGTGCTCTTCCGGCAAAGCGCGGCTCCTGGGGATAGAAGATGAATTGATTGCGGAGCGGCGCGGCTCCTGGCAACGAGGGACCTTCAGTCTAGCAGGGTAAATTTCCACGCTTGTGAAAACAGCGTTCCCGGCCTGGGGATCGTAAGCTGGCCTGTTCAATCCCCCGGTAGACTGGAGGAATGCGTGCTATGGAGAAGTCGAGGGTATTACAGCAGCGGGCGGCAGGTTTGCTGCCGGGTGGCGTGGACTCGCCGGTACGGGCGTTTCGTGCGGTCGGGGGCGATCCGCCGTTTGTGGCACGGGCGGAGGGCGCATACCTTTGGGATGTCGACGGAAATCGTTACCTCGACTGCTTTGGGTCCTGGGGACCGATGATTTTAGGCCACGCTTTCCCGCCGGTGGTGGAGGCGATCCAGCAGGCGGCGGCGAACAGCACCAGTTTTGGTGCGTCCCACGCGGGCGAGGGCGACCTGGCGGAGCTTGTGCGGCGGTGTTTTCCGAGCGTTGAGAAGCTGCGGTTTGTCAGTTCCGGAACCGAAGCCTGTATGAGCGCGATTCGGCTGGCGCGAGGCTTTACCGGAAGAAAGTTCGTCATTAAGTTCGAAGGCTGCTATCACGGGCATGCGGATGCGCTACTGGTGAAGGCCGGGTCGGGAATCGCTACGCTCGGCATCCCCGGGTCGGCAGGTGTGCCCGAGGAGACCGCAATGCATACACTTGCGCTGCCATACAACGATCTGGCTGCGGTTGAAGCTGCATTTGACGCCTACCCGGAGCAGATTGCCTGCGTGATCGTGGAGCCGGTGGTGGGTAATGCGGGCACAATCATCCCGGAGACCGGCTACCTTGCGGGCCTGCGCCGGCTTACGCGAGAGCATGGCGCGTTGTTGATTCTCGACGAGGTAATGACCGGATTTCGCTTGTCACTCGGAGGGGCGCAGCAGGTCTATGGCATCGATCCGGATCTGACGACGCTGGGCAAGATTATAGGCGGCGGATTACCGTGTGGAGCGTTCGGTGGACGTGCCGAGGTGATGGAGTTCCTGGCGCCGCTAGGACCGGTCTACCAGGCGGGAACGCTGAGCGGGAATCCGCTTGCGATGGCCGCGGGCATTGCGACCGTGGGCTACCTGATTGAGCACCAGGGCGACGTCTATCCGAGACTCGAGCAGACTACGTCGGCGATTGCGGAAGGCGTCGTTTGCCTGGCGCGGGAGGCAGGCGTGCCGATGACCATGAATCGCGTGGGCTCTATGTGGACGTGGTTTTTCATGGACGAGGCGGTAGAAAACTTCGCCGATGCGTCTAAGAGTGATACCGGCGCATTCGGCAGGTTTCATCGCGCGATGATGGAGTCTGGAGTGTGGCTTCCCCCGTCTCAATTTGAGGCTGCCTTTCTGAGTACGGCTCACGGGCAGGCCGAGGTGGATTTTCTACTGGAATCGGCACGCGCAGCTTTGCAGAGTTGAAGACCAGAAAACCTCTGAGTTGGCCTGGACCAGGCTCCGGATCTGGAAGTTCGAAGGAAGCATTGATCACGAGACTTGAGGCGAAAGGAATCAGTTGAGATGGTGGTGGTAAGGCGGCCGGCGATGAAGGAACTACTGCGCCGCCGGTGCAGCTGCAGGAACATCCTTGACGTCCCCCTGGCGGCCATCGTCCTGGTCTTTGCGAGTGCGGCATCTGCACAAAGCGGGCCCGCGCTGCCGGATGCTCCGGACGCCTCTTCAATGATGCAGGCTGCGGCCCAGAAAGCGGGCACGGGAGAGATTCGTGGCACGGTTGTAGACCGCGATTCAGATCTTGTTCCTGGAGCGCAGTTGACGCTGACGCGAGATGGCTCAAACGAGGTGCGCAGGACCACGGCGGATGAGAACGGCAGCTTTCATTTTGCCGCGGAGATTCCCGGCAAATTCACCATCACCGCATCGTATCCGGGTATGACGAGCGCCGCCTTCATCGGCATTTTGCGTGCAGGGGAGTCGCTGCAAACCCTTCCGATCAAGCTGGATGTGTCGGCCTCCGAGTCGGTGCAGGTGGTGGCCACGCGGGAGGATTTGGCTGAAGCTGAGATTCATGTGGAGGAACATCAGCGGATCCTGGGAATCATGCCGAACTTCTACACCGCGTACGACTGGCATGCTCCGGCACTCACTTCGAAGCAGAAGTTTGAGTTGGCATGGAAAAACGTGATTGACCCTGGCACTTTCTTCATCACCGGATTGACTGCCGGCGTCGAGCAGGCGGAGAACGCCTTCGCGGGCTACGGACAGGGTGCAGCCGGGTACGGCAGACGGTACGGCGCGGCAACGGGCGATCTCGTCTCCGGTACGTACCTGGGCGGGGCGATTCTCCCTTCACTGCTGCATCAAGATCCACGGTATTTCTGGAAGGGCACTGGAAGCATCAAGTCGCGGACCTGGTATGCGATCACCCGGGCGTTCATCTGTCGGGGGGATAATGGCAAGGACGAGTTCAGCTACTCGGGAATTATCGGCGATCTCGCTGCTGGAGCACTTTCAAACGCGTACTACCCTGCGGCCAACCGGGAAGGAGCCGCGTTGACGTTTGAAGAGGGTGGACTGAACATCCTGGGTGATGCCGCGGGCAACATCGTGCAGGAGTTCGCATTGAAGCATATGACGCCACACGCGCCCACCTATAGCTCGACGAGCAACACGCGAGACCCTCGCGCGCCGGAGACGAACCAGCCATGAGGCCTCGCTCTACGTGGTTGATCGCCGTGTTACTGGTGTCAGGCAGTGTGCACGCTCAGCGTATGCAGGAGCCGAAGCTGCCGATTGAACGGATGGCCACGACCGACTTCGGCGCGGATGCACCCTGGTTCGAGCGGAATATCCCTTTCCTCGAGATCGACGACCCGGAGATCCAGCAGATTTACTTCTATCGCTGGAAGCTCTTTCGCGGACATATTCGCGAGATTGGCGAACAGGGTACGACGGTGCTGGAGTTTTTGCCGGACGTGCCGTGGGCGCGTGAGCCTTATACCGATCTGAACGACTCGGCTTCGTTTCACCTGATGGAAGGCCGTTGGCTGCGCGATCCTGCGGTGGTCGATAAAGTTCTAGAGCCCCAGAATTAACGCGGCGGCA
>CAXTNM010000039.1:22465-46857 GCA_964245715.1 uncultured Acidobacteriaceae bacterium
CCTTTATACAGGGGGCGCAAACGACCGGCACTTCTCCGAATGGATTGCCGCGGCTACATACGATACGACCTTGGTGACGGGTGACCCGAAGCCGGCGCTGAAGCATCTGGACACGATGCAGCATGTTTACAACCTGTGGGACGACCATCTCGACCGGCAGCGTGGCTTGTACTGGATTGAGCCCCTGCTCGATGCGACGGAGTACACGATCTCGTCGATCGACGCTTCGGGAGCGGGCTTTTTATCGAACGCGAGCAAAGACCAGAATCACGACGGCTTCACCGGAGGCTTCGCTTACCGGCCTTCGATCAACAGCTATCAATATGCGAACGCGCTGGCAGTTGCGCGGTTGGCAAAGCTGGCGGGCAAGCCGGAGGTTGCCGCCGACTATGAGGCGCGTGCGGCGAGGATCCAAGCGGCAGTGCTGGAGCAGCTTTGGAACCCCGCTCTCGATCACTTTACCGATCGTTATCAGCGCTCGACGTCGTATGTGAAGGCGGGAGATTTCATTCGCGGACGCGAATTGGTGGGGTTTGTGCCCTGGATGTTCGAGCTGCCGCCTGCTTCGTCTGGAGTGTATGGCAGCGCGTGGAGCCATGCGCTTACTGCGAACGAGTTGGCTGGGCCGTTCGGCCTGCGGACGGTCGAGCCAAGCTATGCACGGTACATGACACAGTATCGGTACGACGCCGCGACAGGCCTGCGCGAATGCCAATGGAATGGGCCTTCGTGGCCGTTTCAGACGTCCGAGGCGCTTACCGGTATGGCGAATCTGCTGGATGATTATCCGGCCGCAGGCGCCACCGCGAGCGACTATCTTCGCCTACTGCGGCAGTACACGCACCAGCACTATCTTTCGCCTGGAAATCCGGACGTGCAGGAGGAGTACGACCCGGACACGGGGAAGCCGATCGTCGGGTTGCCGCGGTCGCATCACTACAGCCATTCGACGTATGTGGACCTGGTGATCAGCGGGTTGATCGGGGTGCGGCCGCGGGCGGACGATGTGCTCGAGATTCGGCCGCTGGTGCCGGTCGGTGGCGAGCACCCGATCCATTACTTTGCCTTGGAGCGGCTCGCTTACCATGGACATCTCGTGTCTGTGGTCTATGACGCAGATGGGACGCGCTATGGGATCGGGCGTGGCCTCTCCGTGTTTGTCGATGGAAAGCTGGCCGCGGGTGCGAAGCCCCTCGGGCCCCTGATGGTGAAGCTTGCCCCGGTGAGTCCCGCGGCGACGCCGGGGCCGCGGGTTGACCTTGCGGTAAACGTGGGCATTCCCGAAGGGCCGCATGCGACGGCTTCGTCCAGTGAATCCGCTGAGGGGCTTGCCCAGGCGATTGATGGCCGCATGTGGTTCTTCCCCGAGATTGCTAATGGTTGGTCGCCGAGCGCCTCCGATCACTCCGACGAAAGCTGGTATGCGGTTGACTTCGGTGCAAGACGGATGTTGAGCTCAGTGGAGCTTTACTTCCTGGAGGATGGCGAGCGGTTCAAGGCTCCGGTGAGCTTTCGGGTGCAGGTGAAGACGGCGAGTGGCTGGGTCGATGTGCGCGTGCGCCAGCAAATACCTCAGCAGGTGATTGCGGGTGGGGTGAATCGGGTGGAGTTTACGGGAGCTTCAACTTCGGGGGTTCGCGTGTGGTTTACGAAGCCTGCGGCTGATGCGCGCTTCCGACTGATCGAGCTGAAGGCGTTCGCGCCTGGGGAGTAGGTTTGGACGGAGCGAGACTGAAGGAGCTTTGTTCGTGCGGGTGCAACTATTCTGGTGCAGCTGGTTCTCCTAGTCAAGGGAGGTTGTAGACCTATGGCGACCAAGAAGAGCAGCGGCAGCAAGTACAGCCCGGCGGCATCGAAGTCCGTTGGGCGCGAGTTGAAGGCGTTCAAGGAAGGCAAGCTGAAGAGTGGGAGCGGGGCCAAGGTGACGAACCCGAAGCAGGCGATTGCGATTGGGCTCTCCGAGGCGCGCGCGCGTGGCGCGAAGGTACCTCCACCGTCGGCCAAAGCTGCTTCGGCAAAGAAAGTCTCGCCGACAAAGTCGGCCGCCAAGAAGTCGGCCGCTAAGAAGGCGGCGAAAAAAGCTCCAGCGAAGAAGGCAGCTGCCAAGAAGAGCGCGAAGAAGGCAGCTGCAAAGCAGTAGGGCTGTAACTATTTTTTATCCGAAGACGCGGGAGCTGCGGCAGGCGCAGCAGCGGGCGCTGGTGTTGCAGCTGCGGCGGGCGCGGCGCTCGCATCACTCGAGGCGGGGGCCGACGCGCCTTCGGAGGAGCCGGAGGGTTTCTTTGCCGAGCCGTACCCATCTGCGTACCAGCCACCGCCTTTAAGCGAGAAAGCCGGCGCAGAGATGACGCGTTTCAACGTGCCGCCGCAGTGGGGGCACGTCGTGATCTCGGGATCAGAGAACTTCTGGATCTTTTCTGTGTGCTTGTGGCAGTCAGTGCATTCGTATTCGTAAAGCGGCATGGTCGTAACCTGTTTCCAGTTTAGCCGATTGCCGAAGTGGCAGGACGATCGCTGCTAAAAGGGTTTAGAATCGGCGCCAGAGATCACCGTATTGAGGAGCGCACGCCAATGAAGAACACCCCGACCCAGAGCGATCGCCGCACATTCCTGAGGACCGGCGGCGCTGTCGCCGCAGGTTTGCTGGCGCAGGCTGCCACGACCGCCAGAGCTGCCGATGCCCATCTGCCGGCGCTCCCTTCAAACCCGCGTACGCTGGCTGCGATGCCTACGCGCAACCTGGGTAAAACCGGCTACAAGGTTGGCATCTTTTCGCTCGGTGGACAGGCTTCGCTCGAGAAGGGTAACAACTTCGACGTTGCGGTACCGATCATCGAACGGGCACTCGACCTGGGCGTGAATTATCTTGATACTTCGTCGATCTATGGCGGCCCGGATCGCTGGAGCGAGCAGTATGTCGGACAGGTGATGAAGACGCGGCGGGACCAGGCATTTCTCGCGACGAAGACCAAGGAGCGCACGCGTGAGGGCTCGCTGCGCATGATCGAAAAATCGCTCAAACTGCTCAACACCGATCACGTCGACCTGTGGCAGTTGCATGATGTTGGGCTGCCGGAGGATGTGGATGCGATCTTCGCGAAGGGCGGCGCGATGGAAGCGCTGCAGGAGATGAAGGATCAGAAGGTAGTGCGGTATCTGGGCGTGACCGGGCACTACCGCCCGGAAGCCCTGATCGACACCGTGAACCGGTATCCATTCGACACGATTTTGATGGCGCTCAGTGCGGCTGATTCGCACATTCACTCGTTTCAGGAGAAACTGCTGCCGCTGGTGGTGGAGAAGCAGATGGGCATTATCGGGATGAAGGTTCCGGCGCGCGGCCGGCTGCTGTCGTCGTGGACGCCGCCGCCGCTCGATGCACAGCGCCACTCCTGGGAAGGTTCCGCAATTGCGACGCGGTCGGGTGTGATGACCATGCAGGACGCGATGAACTTTGCGTTGACGCACCCCGTGAGCACGATCATTATCGGCTGTGACAACGTGGCGCAGCTTGAACAAAATGTACAGATTGCGCGCGAGTTCACGCCGCTCTCACAGACGCAGATGGCCGCGTTGAACGATGCGGCTGCACCGGTAGCGCAGCAGTCGCTGTTCTTCCGATTCACGGATAGAAGCAAGGGCTAGACCTGCCGGAAGCCGCCCTGATCGCGGGCGGCGACCACTTCGTGGGTTTTCGGCTTCGCGTGAACCGCCGCTGGTTAGTGCAAGGGGTCTAGTTGCCGGTGGCGGCGACTTCTTTGTTTGTCTTTGGCTCTTCGTGTGCCTGCTTCAGCAGCTTCTTGATCTTGCCTTCGACGTCGTCGCCGGCACCCATGCGTTGCGTCTTCAACATGACGCCGTCAGATCCGATCATGTAGTAGCTGGGGATCAACTCGTTGCCGAAGTTTCTGGAGATGGAGCCGTCTGCGTCGCGATACTGCACCCAGGTCATTTCGTGCTGGGTGACGAACTGCTTCCACTTGGCCTCGTCTTTGTCGACGCTGATGCTGATGACAGCCAGGGGCTGACCGGAGAACTCCTTGACGATCTTGGCAAGGTGCGGCAGCTCCTCGTTGCAGGGGCCGCACCAGGTCGCCCAGAAGTCGATCAGCACGACCCTGCCCTGCATATCGTCCAGGTTAAACCTAGTTCCATCGATCGCGGTGACCTCGAAGGCGGGCGCCATCTTGTTCATCGAGAGCTTCGGGTCTTCGGCGAAGTGACGGGCGCGGACTGTCATCGGATCGTTGGGTTTGGCTTGAGTGGCGCAGCTGGCAAACTCCTTGCTGGCGTCTGCGTCGTTGCCCATGCGGGCGAGTACGCAGGCATCTTCATAGAGGGCGCCGGCGTTACCTGGGTAGGCAGTCACTGCGGCCTGAAAGGCTTCGTGAGCGGCCGCGAGCTGGTCGGCCTTCGGCTTGTCTCCGGCCTTTGCGAGGATCGCTACGCCGAGTTCTCTCTGCGCCAGCGACTTCGCCAGGTTAGTCTTCGCCAGGTCGACAAGCTGTTGCGCTGTGCCCATAGCGTCTTTCGCCTGGCCGATTCCGATCTGGAGCTCGTAGACCTTGCGCAGGCATGCGACGCAATCGCCGCCAGCGATCTTGTTTGCCTTCTTGAAGCCGTCGATTGCAAAGCTGTATTGGCGCTGCTTTTCGAGTTGCTTGGCGTCGTTGAGCGCGGCCGTGAACCTGGGATCGGAGAGGTATGCCGGAGTTGCGGCGGCAGAGCTGGCAGCCTGAACGGTTGGTGAGCCGACTGGCGTCGTCGGGGTAGTCTGGGCGAAGGCGAGAACGGCTGGCAACGCGAGGGTTGCTGCAAGGAGGGGGAGACGGCGAAGACGCATAGGGAAGTTGCTCCGCGGAACAGGTACTCCGCCCATCTTCTTCCTCCATGTGGATGAACTCAAGCAGAATCGTCTGCCAGCCGGTCATTATGGGACAGGCTACAGAAGCTAAATAGCTTTGCGATTTCTCAGTTGCGTGAGCAGTGTCGAGCGCAGCAGCGTGAGCACGAGAGCGGTGATCGGAGCCCAGATGAGGGTGCCGATTGCAATCAGAATGAGGTTGTTGCGCAGGTTGGGCGCGAGCGGGATGCGCATCACGATTTGCTGGGTGACGGCGTAGGCGATGACAGCTGCCAATGCGGCTTTTGCCAGCTCGGGATAGTCCAGGGACGCGAGCGAGACCAGGCGCGCCCGGTGCAGCAGGATGGCCAGCGCCACAGTATGGGCGAGGATGCCAAGATCAGACGCGATGGCCAGGCCCTCAACGCCGATGTGATGGAAGAGCATGGCATAGATGGGAATTGAGAACAGCGTGACGAGGGTTCCCGAGACGGCTGGGGTGAGCGTGTTGCGCGCGGCGTAGAAGGCTCGGGCATAGATGCCCTGAGCACTCCAGAGTGCGAGCGAGATCGCAAAGGTTGCGAGGTACTTGCCGGTAAGCAGGGCCTCCAGCTGAGTGAGGCGTCCGCCTTTGAGCAGACCGGCGACCGGGATGGCCAGGGCGATGAGCCATGCGGTGGCCAGCAGCGAAACGGCGATCAGGCGCGAGACAGAACGGCTGACCGCATGGTTGAAGTCGTAGAGGCGGTTCTGCGCGTGAAGCGACGAGAAGAACGGCAGGGAGGCCGCGCCCGCAGCCATGCCGATGACGCTGAGGGGGGCGTTGAAGAGCTGTTTGGCGTTGGTAAGGAGAGTAATGCCGCCCTTGTCGGCAGCGGCGTAGTGAGCCAGGATCCAGCGGTCGGCCATGGTGAGGGAGACGCCGAGCATCAGCGGGAGGGAGAGGCGCAGCCACTCGAGGAAGGCGGGATGGCGCAGGTTGAAGATCGGGGTGAAGCGAAGTCCTCCACGGAAGGCGCCGTAGAAGTTCATCAGCAGCGAACCGACGAGTGCGCCGCCGAGCACACCATAGGCGAGCGAATCGATGCTGGGATGACCGGGGGTGCCGAGACGTTCCGCAAGCAGGACACCGCCGAGGATGATGCCGAAGTTATAGAGCAGCGGGGTCGCGGCCTGGTAGAGGAAGATCTTGCGTACGAGTAGACGCGAGCCGAGAACGCCGCCAACGAAGAAGAAGAGCTGAGCGGGTAGGAGGAGCCGCGTGAGATGCGTGCAGAGAGTGGCGGTTTGAGGGTCGAGCTTGCCGAAGAAGATGTGCGTGTAAAGGGGCGCCAGGAGCTCGGCGAGGAAGATGACGGTCGAGAGCACAACTGTCATCGCGACGAGGATGGCGGAGAGTGCGCGGTCTGCGCCCTCGTCGTCGCCCGATTCACGAAAGCGCGAGAGCATCGAGACGAGAGTGATGCTGGCCACTCCGCCGACGAGGAAGTAGCTGAGCATCTCCGGAAGCTGGAAGGCGGCGTTATAAGCGTCGGTAGCGCGGCCTGCGCCGAAGACGTAAGCGATGTATTTCTGGCGGGCGAAGCCGAGCAGACTCGAGCCGATCGACGAAAGCATCAGCAGGATCGTGGCGGAGCGGGCGCTGTGCTGGCGAGTGAGCGAGAAGAAGCCGGTAGGCGCGGGTTGGGGCTGAGTATCTGCTGGCACGTTTGGCTAGGGATGCCTGCCCAGTCTACCGTGTCCGGCCAATTGTGTTGCGCCTAGGATGTTCGAGAAGCGCCTGCGCAGAAGAATCGGAGAGGAAGACATCTCTTCGGTGTCACGCTGGGCTGGCCATATGGGACGACCGTCAGCTCAGGTCTTCAGGCGAGATGGAATCGAAGAGGCTATCCAGAAACGGCGAGCCCGGCTTGGGCGGAAGCAACTGAGGTTTTGGGAAGGCACGGGGTGCGGGTGGGAGAGGACGCTCTGGGACGGCTGCGTTGAAGCTGCGCGACGTGCGAATCGGTTGAACGGCCGAACGCGCGACTGCAGGTTTCGAGAGCAGGTTGAGCAGGTCCTGGAGATCTTTGCGCAGGCCGACCAGGTGCTTGGCATCGACCTGTTCGGCGACTCCATTCAGGCCGAGTTGCGGATCTTTGGAGGTGCGCAGTTCAGCTTTGAAGGCCTGGCGCGCGCCTGGGATGGTGTAACCCTCGTCGTAAAGCAGGTTCTTGATGCGGAGCGCCATTTCAACGTCGCGTCGGCGATAGAGCCGCTGGCCGGTGCCACCTTTGTTGGGCTTGAGTTGAGGGAACTCACCCTCCCAAAAGCGCAGAACATAGGCGGGCACATCGCACAGACGGGCGACCTCACCGATGCGGAAGTAGAGCTTGTCAGGAATTTGTGGCGTGGTGCCGGAGGCGGGACCGTCGGATCCGGTGCGCTTGCGGATTGGCTCCTGTTGCGCCATAAGCCACAGTATAGCTTTGACTTGGAGGTGCGGACAGTGGTTTTTACGGGTGAGGCCCAGGGGGTTCTCTTGTAGGCACCCACCCGTAAAGTTGGAACGATGCTTGCGGTGACGAGGGTCAGTTGGGCTTTGCATCCTTTGGTTTAGCGTCGTTCGGCTTGTTTTTCTCGTCTGCCGCCTGCGGCAGGTTCTTGTTAGGCGGCTGAGGCAAAGGCCTAGGTGCCGGCGCGGCCACCGGCGGCACGGGTTTCGGGGTAACCAGCGGCTTGGGTGCGGGAGCAGGTTTCGCCAGCGGGACCGGAACTGCCTTGACTCCGGGCTCGATCGCGGGCCTGACCTGGGTCGCCGGCGCTGGATGGACCGGGGGTTCGGGGCTGGTTCTGGCGGCGGGCGGTGCAGCCGGCGTTACCGGCGCCGGCCTGACTGCGGGTTCAGGAGCCGGTCTTGTTATAGATGACGGCTTCTGCGTGGCGGCTGGGGGCGGCGCAGTCCTTACCACGGGTGCAGGGGTTGGCCTTGTTGCGGGCTCCTGCGCAGGTCTCATGATCGCGGCCGGTGCCGGCGGCGGTGCGTTTGTCGGACGTGTTACCGGTGCGGTCGTCTTCGCGGGAGCAAGCGTCTGCATCGGACGCGGCGGCGCGGGAACTGCGCTTCCGGCACGCGCAGGCGGCGGTATTGGAGCCTTCAGCGGCGCGGCCGCGGGTGGCGCGCCCGCGCGCTGGAAGCCCTGCTTCGTCTGCACGACTGGGCGTTGCACATTCGCCGGAACGGCCCTGGCCTGGGCTACGAGGGGAGTGGGCGCTCGCGGCGGCGGCGGAGCGGTACGCGTGAGCACCGGAGCGGCGACCAGTTGCGCCTTCAGACTCGCGCCCCCGCCGACCGGGGCAGACTGGGCAACCGTGTGGCCAGCAGCAAAGTCCTTCTGGTTGACGGCCACGGTAGCGACCGTCCGGTTGACGTAGGTCACGTTCGTCACGTTGTAGACCGTGACGTTCCTGGTGATGTACGTGTTGTGAATCTGTGTGACGTTGGTGTTGTAGACGTTCGTCACGTTGACCCGGTTCACATAGGCCGGGCTGGTGCGATACCAGGGGACGTAGGGTTCAGAGGGTCCTAGCGGAAACCAGGCCGTTACCCCCACGCCGCCGATTGAGATCGAGAAGCTGGCTCCGCCAACGAAGGCGACCAGCGCGGGAGAGTAAACGGGACGCGGCGGCGGGCCACCCCACGCGGCCCCTGCGAAGACGGATGGTGGCGGTCCGGGGATCCAGCCCCAGCGACCGCCGAAGTTGTTCCAGCGGCCGTAATGAAACGGTGCAAAGCCCCATGGCTGGGTATCGACCCAGGTGTAACCCCACGGGTAGACATTTGCCCAGTGGCCGATCGAGTAGGGCGACCAGCCATAGGCGACATTGCGTGGGAACCAGACGGGACCGTACTGCGGTGTGGGATTCCAGTCGCCGTACTGGTCGAGGTCGGCTACTCCGATCATGTTCGGGTCGACGTAGTGGTTGCGGATGGCGATCGAGTTTACACGCATCTGCTCGCGGCTGACGTCAAACTGGTCGAGCGCGTCGGGCGGCAGCAGCCCGACATACTCCGGATAGACGTTACCGATGCCGAGCAGGCGCAGGGCTTGTCCTGCGTTGAGCGTGACGTCGAAGCCGGGGCCGGAGACCTGGGCCTGTCCGCTGGTAACGGTGACGACCGAACTGCCATCCTGCGGGTAAGCGTCGACGCGAACGTCCCCGGGTTGCAGGATGACGATCGTCGAGTTGAGAGTATCAACTTCTTCAAGGGCGGTCTGAGGGTTGCCGTACTGGTCCGGCGACGCGTAGAGATCGCGCGTATGCAGACGGATGCTGCCCTGGCCGAGGGCGAACTGGGCGGCATTGTCGGTGAGTTGCGTAATGGTGAAGTCAGCAGCATTGCCCATGCGGACGGCCAGGCCAGCGGACTGCAACTCCGAGACCGAGTTCAGGTCGGAGTAGAGTCGATCGCCGCTGGTGAGCGGGTAATTGACCTCGGCAGGCGCGAAAGAGTCGGTGCCATTCGACTCTAGAGAGACGTTGCCCTGCGCCCAGGCGATGCGAGCGACACGGTTTGGGGGATCCTGACCTGCGGCGTAGGGATCCGCCGGGGGTGGGCCCTGCGCACGCGCAAGCGCGCCTGCGCTGAGATAGAGGCTGAGGGCGAATAGAAGTGCGCGTCTCTTGCGGGGTTCGGATAAAGGTTTGCGGCTTTGGCCTAGGACTGGCATCGTATCTCTCCGTTTGCTGAAGCTGAGTTGCACTGCGACCGGGCCCGGGTCGTTCGACTGCGTTCTCCTCGGCACTTTCAACTCTTTGAGGACGAGTCGTATGAGAGCAGACCCGGGTGCAGCCAGATAAGCGCGCGCCGCCGCGTGATTTCTGGAACCGCAGGCAACACACCGGCGTATGTTGGGGGTGTGTGCCGAACGATCAAGTAGAACTCTGTGGTGAATCTTTAGTGTCGGCGCGAAGATGAGAGAGGTCAAGATGAAGATCGAGATCAGTAATCAGTCTTTAGAAAAAGTTTTCCTGGCGGCGGGATGCATGGCGGCCATCGCTGCGAGTACGGGTTGCCGCGTGGTCGAGCACAACGATGGAGGCCATGACGATGTGAAGATTGCAACGCCGTTTGGGGGCATGTCGGTCAAGACGAACGATGGCGCAGTGCAGGCTGGATTGGGCCTCTCCGTTTACCCGGGTGCCACGGTGGTGAGGAAGGTGCACACCGACAACAACGGCAAGGAACATGAGGATGGGGCGGCGGATGTGAACATGAACTTCGGCAGCTTTCACCTTGGGGTCAAAGCGGTCAGTTACGCATCGCAGGATGCGCCGGACAAGGTGCTCGCGTTCTATCGCAAGGACATGGCGCGGTACGGGCAGGTTATCTTCTGCAAGGGAAATCACCCGGTGGGGAGCCCGACGGAGACGCAGGACGGGCTGACCTGCTCGGACGATAACAAGAAGGTTCACGTGCAGGGAGTAAATGTAGGCAGCGATGAGGATGGTTCGTTTGGCGAGCTGAAGGCAGGGTCGAAGCTGCACCAGCATATCGTCTCCATCGACGAACAGGGCTCTGGCACGAAGTTCGGGCTGGTGGCTTTGGATCTTCCGGGGCACCTGGGGATCGACGACAAGGACTCCGAGCAGTAGTGCCGGCTTTTCACGCGGGCGGATCGCATGTACGGCCGCTTCGATGACTACAATGGAGGGATGTACCGAACGTGCCATCGTTGCCATGCTGAGTTGCCTGGAGATTTGTCCCCGGGTACGGCTTACGGCGATGAGGACAAGCCTCTGTTCTGTCCGCGATGCGGGGCTCCGCAGATCATGCTGCCGGAGTACCTGCGGGCGGAGATCTCGCCTGGCGAAGCTTTGGAAGGCGCGACCACCGGCGCGGTGCCACCCCCACGCCCACAGATAGTTGAATGGCCAGTGGCCCTGACCAGCGCGTTGCCGGTGGCGCTCGCGACCGGCGTTCTGGTGGTGGCGTCATTCGCGGTTCCGATGGCGGGCCTGCTGAATACCCTGTGCGTCCTGGGTGGCTCGGGAGTCGCGCTGGGACTTTATCGTTCGCGGCGTCCGCTGGCGCGGATGGATGGGCGCGTGGGACTTCGTGTGGGGATGCTGACGGGGCTGCTGATGGTAGCCGCGATGGGAACCGGCCTTGCGCTCACAGGCGCACTGGAGCGCTTCGGTTTGCATGGGCTTTCCGGGTTCGATTACCAGGTGGACCAATACTTCGCGCTCATTCGTACACAGATGGCAGCCTCGATGCAGGGCAAGAACCAGGATCCGGCAGCGCAACAGCATGTAATGGGGTTGTTTATGTCGCCTGAAGGACGCGCCGGCTGGGTGCTGGTCTGGTTGGGATTTCTCGGTGGTCTGATCGTCGTGCTGACCAGCGCGTTGGGCGGCTTTGCGGGTATGCTGCAAACGCGAAGACGTGCTTTGCGACGCGGCGATTGATGTGGCCGCGCAGGCGGGCCGGGACTGCTATCATGACCTTCGGAAAGGCATGGTGTAATGAGCGAAGACGCAGGAAAAGCAATGCCGAAGCTGAGGGTGAAAGGCCGGCTTATGTCGGCGTCGGAGATTGAACGCACGTTGGTGCGCCTGGCGCACGAGATTGTCGAAAAGAATGGCGGCGCAGAAAACCTGGGGCTGATTGGCATCAAGCGGCGCGGGGTGCCGCTGGCAGAGCGGATCGCTGCTCACATCGGCAAAATCGAAAAGACGAAGATCGATACCGGTGTGCTCGATATCAGCTTCTACCGCGACGACCTCAGCACCGCCGGCCCGCGACCTACCGTCAATAAGAGTGACATCGGGTTTGATGTCAACGGTCGCGATGTCGTCCTGATGGACGACGTGCTCTATACCGGCCGCACCATTCGCGCGGCGCTCGATGCGTTATTCGACCATGGACGCCCGAAGAGTGTGCAGCTGCTGGTGCTGATCGACCGCGGACATCGCGAGCTGCCGATCCAGGCGACCTATACCGGGCGCTCGGTGCCGACATCGTCACGCGAGATCATCGAGGTAAAGCTGAAGGAGATCGACGGCGATGAGCAGGTACAGTTGGTCGAGCTGATCGACCAGGCGGGTTGACGGCGGTGCATCCGGGCTCGCTGATCTCGGTAGCGGAGTTGAGCGTGGGTGAAGTCGCCCGCGTGTTAGAGCTGACCACTTCGCTTGAGGAGATGTCGCCGACGGCGAAGGCGAAGCTGCTTGCCGGACGCAAGATTGCGCTGTTGTTTTACGAGTCGAGCACGCGCACCCGTACGTCGTTCGAGCTCGCGGCCAAGTCACTGGGTGCGACGACGACGCTGGTTTCCGATAAGTCTTCTTCCATCGAAAAGGGTGAAAGTCTGAAGGATACCGGACTGACGCTGCGTGCGCTCGGCGTCGAAGGTATCATCCTGCGGCACCCGGCGAGCGGTTCACCCTATGTGCTCGAGCGAGCTACGGGATTGCCGGTTTTGAACGCGGGGGACGGTATGCATCAGCATCCATCGCAGGCGCTGCTCGATCTTCGGACGATGATTTCGCGGCTTGGATTGCAGGACAAGCCGGTCGATGCCGAGGTGTTGAACGGCATAACGGTGACGATTACCGGGGATATCCGGCACTCGCGCGTGGCCCGCTCGAATGCGATGCTGCTGCCAAGGCTGGGCGCTAAGGTTTTGTTGTGCGGGCCGCCGGAGTTGCTGCCCGAAGAGGCTGCTTCGCTCGGCAACGGAGTGGAGATCGTGCGGGATTTTGAAGCGGCCCTGGCGCAATCGCAGATCGTCATGATGCTGCGAATTCAGAAGGAGCGCCTAGCCGGGTTGGAGATCGACCTGCCCAACTACATCGACGAATATCAGCTTACAGAGGAGCGTCTGGCTCGGCTTGCGCCGAAGGCAGTGGTGATGCATCCTGGCCCGATGATTCGCGGGCTTGAGATCCAAGGTGAGGCGGCGGACTGCGCGCAATCCGCCATTGAAGCACAGGTGAGCCATGGACTTGCGGTGCGGACGGCCTTGCTGGTGAGGGCACTGGGCGCGTCTCGTCAACTTGAGTAGCCGTCGGAATGCTGGCAAGGAGGAGTTGATGAACAAGGTCTTCAATACGCTTGTATGTGCAGTGCTGCTGAGCATCCCACCTGGATCGATGCACGCGCAGACCAGGGCAGATCCAGCGTGGGTGCGGGAGTACGCGAAGCCTGGCGCGCCGGGTGAGACCGGAAACGAGAATGGGCTGAATGGCGATCCTCGGTTCCAGGCGCTGCTGCAGGCTTCGTTCCACCAGGGACAGACGTTCTGGATGGATCATGGGCATTTCCCGTCCGTGACAGAGTTGGTGCACCAGTTTATCGGGGTTCCGGGCGATGTGGTGCTCGATCAGGATCGTTACGTGACGGCAAATGGATGTGTGCCGCACGACTGCGGAGATAGCGGCTTTGTCTGGATCGACACACGCGGTGAAGGCAAGCCGCTGGTTCTCTTTGTGTCTACGGGGGCGGTGAGCGGTTGGATGAACCAGACGGAAACGCATATGCACCTACGGATCTTTGCAAGCCGCAAGCTCAGCTGGCAGCAGATGCCGCCCCCCTTCCTGCAGAGCTTCTCCCACTGGTACACGGCTGGCCAGACAAAGTATCTCGCATACCAGGTGGATCTGGTTACCCTGGTTGAGCCAAATGGACAGACGCTTGATCTAGCTCCTTCGTTTTTTCACTTCAACGATCTAACTGACAAGCAGCACGAATAGTCAATTTTGCTGTTTGTAACTAAAGAAGGTACGTGGCGTAGGAGTGTGTCACCGGATGAGTAGCATCTTGATTTCTAACGGGCGCCTGGTCGATCCAGTGAACAGGGTAGACGGACTGCGCGACCTCCTGGTACGCGATGGCGTGGTTGCGGGAGTTGAGATGCCAGGTCATTTTGAGGGTGTGACCGTGGACGAGAGTCTCGACGCTGCCGGGTTCGTCGTGGCACCGGGATTGGTGGATATTCATGTGCATCTGCGGGAGCCGGGGCAGACGTACAAGGAGACGATTGCCACCGGAACGGCTGCTGCTGCTGCAGGCGGGTTTACCACCGTGGTGGCGATGCCAAACACGCTGCCGGTCAACGATTCCGTCCAGACAATGCACTGGATGCATGCACCGGAGCGCAAGCCTTTGGTGAGGGTGCTTGCGATGCCGGCGGCGACGGTCGGAAGCCAAGGCCGGGAGTTGACGGACTTTGAGGCTCTCGCACAGGCTGGGGCGCTTGGATTTACCGACGATGGCAAGCCGATCCTCGATGCTGCCATCATGCGCGAGTGCCTGCTGCGCGCTGGCCGCCTAGGCTTGCCGGTGAGTCAACACTCGGAGGATCCGAGGCTCTCGCATGGCGCGATCATGAACGCGGGACCTGTGGCGTTTCGACTTGGCCTGCGCGGGTATCCGGCAGAGGCTGAAGCGTCGATCGTCGAACGGGATGTCGCTCTGGTCCGCGAGATCGAGACGACCCAGGGTGTGCGGGCGCATTTACACGTTCAGCATGTGTCGACCGCGGGTGCGATCGCCGCGGTGCGCTCGGCGAAGGCGGAAGGATTGGACGTGACCTGCGAGGCCGCGCCGCATCATTTCACGCTTACCGACGAAGCCGTTGCGGCAGGCGGTCAGTCGGGCGAGATCGCCTACGACACGAATGCCAAGATGAATCCTCCGCTGCGGTCTGAGGAGGATCGGCTTGCCGTGATCGCCGGCTTGCTCGACGGCACGATCGACTGCATCGCGACCGACCATGCGCCGCACGCGCGACATGAGAAGGAGGTGGAGTTCGAGCGGGCGCCCAATGGGATCACTGGCCTCGAAACCTCGCTCGGCCTGGCGCTGCGGGTGTTGCATCGCGAGCATGGGGCTGGTTTGTCAAGGGTCGTCGAGTTGATGTCTGCGGGCCCGGCGGAGGTGGTCTCCTTGCAACGCGCGGGTTCTCTTGGAGTTGGCCAGTGGGGGGACGTAGTGGTCTTCGATCCGGAGGTGGAGTGGAAGTTTGAGGTTGCGGCTTCCAAATCAAAGTCGAAGAATACGCCGTTTGATGGCGAACGCATGCTGGGCCGGGTGAAGGCAACGATAGTCGCGGGTAAGGTCGTTTACCGAGGATAGTCGTCAAGAGACGCGCCAAGACCCGGAGGGTTGAGCGAAGGACGCAAAGAGATGAGACATCTGGCGTTGCTGCGGGGGATCAACGTGGGGGGCAAGGCCGTGCTGCCGATGAAGGAGTTGGCGGCGATCTTTGCGGCTGCTGGGGCATCCTCGGTAGAGACCTACATCCAGAGTGGAAACGTGATCTTCGAAGCCGCGCATGCTGACGAAGTGGGAGCGCTCGTGACGGTGGAGATTGCGCGATTGTACGGCTATCCCGGGCGCATTGTGCTGCGAGGCGCAGATGAGTTGCGTAAGACATATGCGACGAATCCGTTTGCCCGGGCGGGTGCGTCGATCGAGACGCTGCACGTCTACTTTCTGGCGGACTGGCCCGATAAGAACGCGGTGAAGGGGCTTGACACAGAGCGCTCGCCAGGCGACAGTTTTGTGGTTATGGAGCGTGACGTGTTTCTGCACCTGCCGAATGGTATGGCGCGCACGAAGCTGACGAATGTGTACATCGATTCGAAGCTGAAGACGGTGAGTACGGCCAGGAACTGGAAGACGATCGGAAGATTGGTTGAGATGATGAGAAGTGAGCGCTGATCGCGGCGGCGACCACTCCGTGGAGTGATCGCGCTGCGCGCAGGTTAGAGGATTGCCATACCTTTTGCCGTGGCGGTGAGGATCTCGAGCGCCCGGTCAAGCTGCTCGCGGGTATGCTCGCTGGTCATGATGAGGCGGACGCGCGCTTTGCCCTCGGGCACTGTGGGGAAGGCGATCCCGGTCGCCATCACGCCTTTAGCGAAGAGTTGGCGCGAATATTCCATGGTCTTGCGTCCATCGCCGAGGATGATCGGGATGATCGGGGTCTCTGACGCAGGAGTGGTGCGTCCGCCGATGTCGAAGCCGGCGGCTTCCAACTGCTGCTTGAAGTAGGCGGTGTTATCCCAAAGCCGCTGGATGCGCTCTGGCTCATTTTCAAGGATATCGAAGGCGGCGATGCAGGTAGCGGCCACTGACGGCGGGTGCGAGGTGGAGAACAGGAAGGGGCGCGCGCGATGGTAAAGGAAGTCGATGAGGTCGCGCGAGCCGCAAACATATCCACCCAGTGCGCCGATGGCTTTTGAAAGCGTCCCGACCTGTACGTCGACCTTGCCGTGGGCGTTGAAGTGGTCGACCGAGCCGCGGCCGTTGCGGCCGAGAACGCCTGAGGCGTGGGCGTCGTCGACCATCATGATGGCGCCGTACTTCTCGGCGAGCTCCGCGAGTTCGCCAACCGGACCGATGTCGCCATCCATCGAAAAGACGCCGTCGGTAATGATCAGCTTCTTGCCGGGCTCGTTCTCGATCTCCTGCAGCAGTTCTTCACAGTGGGTTACATCCTTATGGCGGAAGACCTTGATCCTGGCCTTGGAGAGGCGCGCGCCGTCGATGATGCTGGCGTGATTCAACTCGTCCGACAGGATGAAGTCGTCTTTGCCAAGAATCGAGCCGACGGTACCTGCGTTGGCGGTGAAGCCGGACTGGAAGACGACGCAGGCTTCAACATTCTTGAAGCGTGCGATCTTTTCTTCGAGCTCCATGTGGATGCGCATGGTGCCGGCGATGGTGCGCACGGCACCGGAGCCGACTCCGTGATCCTTGATCGCCTGGATGGCGGCTTCTTCAAGTTTAGGATGGTTGCAGAGCCCGAGATAGTTGTTACTGGCGAGATTGATCACCTGCTTGCCGTCGTAGGTGCAGACCGGCCCTTGTACGTCTTCGAGCTCGCGCAGGCGAAAGAAGGTGCCGCGCTGTTTCAGGTCGTCCAGGACGGCGGTCAGGTGCGAGAGCTGGGGGCGAGCGGTAGCGGTCGACATGACTCCATGTTAACTCCTTTCCTCATCGAGAGCCGAGCGGAACACATCCGGCATCCCACTCGCAGGCTTGGTCTCTGCCTCGACCTGGGGTGCGGGCCTGGGCTGCAAACTTCTATGGAGCATAAGGGGGACGTAATGCATGAACGAAGGAAGCTGCAGCTCCTGGCGCTCGGGCTCGCGCTCTTGGCGGTCGGTTGCAAGGGTTCGCCGGAGAGCGACAGGATCGCCGTGTTGAACAAGGCCAAGCAGGAGGCGGCACAGACGGGGATAGCGCAGAAGGTGGTTTACACCGATAAAGATGGCAGTACCGTCACGAAGATTGTGCAGCCGCCAACCCCGGGAGACCCCACCGAACAGATTACGACCACAACGACCCAGCCGACACGCTGAAGGCCAGCAAAGGTCACGAAGCCGCGCCTGAGTGAGAGATCTTTGGATCAAGCCAGATGCTGGGTCACGAGCCGGATCGCCTCGGCTTGAATCTTCGGGTTGTCTCCAGCGCCTGCGAGTCGATGCGTGGGATGGAGTTCGGCTTCGCGACGGAACCAGGTGGTCTGTCGCTTGGCGTAGTTGCGATGCCCTTGTTGGGCCTGGGCGATGGCTTCCGCTTCGGTGGCTTCGCCACGTAGAACGGCAGAGGCTTCAGCATAGCCGAGTGACTGGAATGGTCTGCATTCGGGGCCGAATCGCGAGATAAGAGAGCGCGTCTCTTCCACAAGTCCGTGGGCAAACATGGCTGCGGCGCGGTCGTCGATGCGGCGGTAAAGCTCGGCGCGATCGGGTGCCAGCGTGAGGCGGAGCACGTGGTAGCCGGTCAGGGCATCTCGCCCGGCCTGCCATTGTTCTGAGATCGGCCGACGCGCGGCGAGCGAGACCTCAATCGCGCGGACTGCTTTGGGAACGTCGTTAGGATGGATCCTTGCGGCTGCAGCTGCGTCCAGGCGGGATAGCGTTCGATGAAGGTGCGCTACGCCGCGTGTGGCCGCACGATCACGCAGAAGTTCGCGCAGAGCAGGGTCTTGCGGGGGCGCCGGAAAGAGACCGTCGAGGAGCGCGCGCGCGTAAAGGCCGGTGCCTCCGGCGAGAACGGGAAGAGTTTGGGTTTCAGCAAGGGAGCCTAGCTCCGAGCGGGCGTGGCGGGCGAAGTCGCCTGCGGTACAAGCTTCCGTGGGGTCGTACAGGTCGAGCAGATGATGTCGAACCAGCTTGCGCTCGGCGGCGGAAGGCTTAGCCGTGCCGACCTCCATGTGCCGGTACACGGCAACCGAGTCGCAGGACAGGATCTCGCCGCTGAAGTGCTGGGCCAGCGCAAGCGCGAGCGCTGTCTTGCCGGAGGCCGTGGCGCCGAAGAGTGCTATGAGTGGGCGCATTGCGTTTCTGCCACTAGGGTACAAGCTGACGCTGTCTTCGTGCCGGCGGGTGGGAAGCCGTGTTCCAGCCGGCAGCAGTATTTTCCCCTCGGCACGGACGAGCCTGTACAACGAAGCGAACAAGCGTTTAGAGTTCCAGAGAGCAATTTCTATGAGAAAAATCGGTTTATGGTTTGCTTGCGTCGCGTTGTCTGCGTCATCCCAGTGGCTGCATTCGCAGGGGCCGGCTGTGGCTGCAACTTTTCGCGATCCGAACGCACCGGTCGAGCGACGAATTGACGATCTGCTCAAGCAGATGACGGTTGAAGAGAAGATCGATGCGTTTTCTACCAATCCAAGCGTGCCTCGGCTCGGTGTGGTGGGAACCGGTCACGTCGAGGGTCTGCATGGGCTTGCGCTCGGCGGACCGGGCGGTTGGGAGGGTCGTGGATTGACGGTCATTCCGACAACAACGTTTCCCCAGGAGCGTGGCCTGGGTCAGACGTGGGATCCGTCGTTGCTCAGCCAGGCTGCGGCCCAGGAAGCCTACGAGACGCGTTACGCGTACGGCAAATATCATCGCGGCGGGATGGTGGTTCGCGCGCCCAATGCAGACCTAAGCCGCGATCCGCGCTGGGGCCGGAGCGAAGAGTCGATCGGCGAAGATCCGTACCTCGTGGGCACCATGGCCACGGCCTTTTCGCGTGGTCTGCAGGGCGATGGGAAGTACTGGATGGCGGCTTCTCTGCTGAAGCACTTCATGGCCAACAGCAACGAGGATGGACGCGGGAGTTCTTCGTCGGACTTCGACGAGCGGCTCTTCCGCGAGTACTACTCGGTGCCGTTTCGCATGGCTATTGAGCAGGGTCATGCCAATGCGTTCATGGCTTCGTACAACGCATGGAACGGCACCCCGATGATGTTGAACCCGATCCTTCGCGATGTAACCCAGAAGGAGTGGGGCGAAGACGGCATCATGTGCACCGATGGCGGCGCACTCACCAACCTGGTGAAGGAGTATCACCGTTTCCCGGATATGACGCAGGCGGCTGCCGCGGCCGTGCATGCCGGCATCAACCAGTTTCTTGACAACTACAAGGAGGGTCTCACCGCCGCCGTCAAGCAGGGTCTGGTCACCGAAGCCGAGATGGACCGGAACCTGCGCGGGGTCTTTCGCGTGATGATCAAGCTCGGCATGTTGGACGCAAACCCGGTCGTGCCGTACGCCTCGATCGGCTTTGATGATACGGCGACTGATCCCTGGAACAAGCCGGAGCCCAGGGCGCTGGCGAGGAAAGTCACGGACGAATCGATTGTCTTGCTGAAGAATGATCCGGTCGCGATGCCGTCGGGAGCTCCTGCAAGATCAAAGGTCTCCCGCAGTCTCCCCCTGCTGCCGCTTGATGCGAAGCAACTCAAGACGATAGCCGTCATTGGGCCGCTGGCGGATCAGGTTGCGCTCGACTGGTATAGCGGCACGCCGCCGTATACCGTCACACCACTGGCGGGTATTCGCAGAGGCGCCGGCGCGGGCGTACAGGTGACCTATGCCGACGGCAGCGACCTGGCTGCTGCGGCGACGCTGGCCAAAGCCGCGGATGTCGCCGTCGTGATCATCGGCAACAATCCAACCTGCGGTGCCGGTTGGAACAAGTGTCCCTTGCCGAGCGACGGCAAGGAGGCAATCGATCGCAAGAGCATGACACTTGCGCAGGAGGAGATTGCAAAGGCGGTTTATGCCGCGAATCCGAAGACGATTGTGGTGCTGCAGGCCAGTTTTCCGTACACCACAAACTGGAGCCAGGAGCACATCCCGGCCATCCTCGATATGACGCATAACAGCCAGGAGCAGGGTAACGGCCTGGCAGACGTACTCTTCGGGGCCTACAATCCGGGCGGCCGGCTTACGCAGACCTGGGTTAAGGATATGGCGGACCTGCCGCCCATGATGGACTACAACATCCGCGATGGGCGTACCTACATGTACGCGAAGCAGAAGCCGCTCTATGCCTTCGGCTACGGATTGAGCTATACCACCTTTGAGTACGCAAAGATCGGTCTTAGCGAGGAGCATATCGGTAAGGGCGACACGGTTACTATGCATGTCAATTTGAAGAATACGGGACGCCGCGAGGGGGACGAGGTGGTGCAGATGTACGTCAAGCACCTGGGCTCCAAGGTGGGGCGGCCGCTCGAGGAGCTTTCCAGCTTCAAACGCGTTCACCTGAACGCTGGCGAATCGACGACGGTGGATCTGCCGCTCGCAGCGAAGGACCTGGCCTACTGGGATGAGAGCTCGAAAGCCTGGGTTTTGGAGGCGGATAAGGTGCAGATCCTGGTTGGTGGATCTTCGGACAAATTGCCGCTGTCGGCGACGTTGCAAGTAACGCCGTAGCTGGCGCTCGGAATAAACGTGTGAGGAGAACACAATGATTCAGTTGGGTAAGGTTGCGGCGCTGGCTGCAATGGGATTGCTTGCTGCATGCGTTTCTGGCGCGAAGGCACAGGTGTTGACGCTCGAGCGCGGCTTCCCGCAGGAGCGGACCGGAGTCGCCACCGTGATCGTCGAACCATACGCTCCGAATATTGTGCGCGTGACCATGAGCCTCGATAAGAAGTATGCAACCCAAGCTCCTGGCCCAGGCTTTCTCGCGCAGCGATCAACGAATGGTTGGACGGCAAATACCGATGTACAGGGCGATCACCTTACGTCTTCCCGCATGGTGGTGACTGTCTCGCCCCAGCCCGACAAGCCCTGGGTGCCGACTGGAACGTCAGCGGATATCGCAAAGTTCTTCGGCGGCACGACGCCAGGCGTCGGCATCTCCATCAAGACGCCCGATGGCAAGGACCTGCTGCGCATGCAGGGATGGGAGATGGCCGTACCGAACTATAAGGACGGCAACCACGACGTGCTCTACGACCGGCGCCCTACCGACGATCCCTACTATGAGGTTGGTGCAAACTTCGCCTCGCCCAAGGATGAGCATTATTACGGTCTGGGCCAGAACCAGGAAGGCTTCCTCGACCGCCGCGGCCATGTCGTCCATTGCGAGCACGATTACAACGCGCCGAGCGGCCAAAGCGTGTGTGTGCCCTTTGTGGTCACAAACAAAGGCTACGGTATCGTCTGGGATAATCCTTCGAAGACCACCGTCGCCTTCGGCTTTAATGACTCGGTGAACTGGAAGTCTCAGGTGGGCCAGCGCGTCTCCTTCTTCGTCATTGCCGGCGATACCTATGACGAGATCTACGAAGGTTATCGTAAGCTGACCGGCACGGTGCAGATGCTGCCGAAGTCCGCTTATGGCTACATCCAGTGCAAGCAGCGCTATACCTCGCAGGCGGAGTTGATGGCGATAGCCAAGGGCTATCGCGACCGTCATCTGCCCATCGACGACCTCGTGGTCGACTGGTTTACCTACACCGTGATGGGCCAGATGGATATGGATCCAGCGAAGTGGCCGGACCCGACTGCGATGAACAAGCAACTGCACGCGATGGGTTTCCACACCATGATCAGCGTGTGGCCGCGCTTCGTCCCCGAAGACCGCTACTACGACACCATCCTGAAGAACGGTTGGTTCATGCACCTGAAGGACGGTACCCCGACTAACGGATTGCCTTACGACCGCGCTGGTTCGGATATCGATTCGACGAATCCCGACGCGCGTAAGTGGTACTGGAGCGTCATCAAGGATAGTTATGTGAAGATGGGCTTTGACTCCTTCTGGGCCGATGAGACCGAACCGGACGTTGTACCGACCGACAGCTATTTCAAGATTGGACCCGGAACCGAATACTTCAACGTCTATCCGCTCTTCCACACCGAGGCCTTCTACGACGGCATGCGCAGGGACATGCCGGAACGTGCGCTTATCCTCGCGCGTGACTCCTACCTTGGTGCCCAGCGCAACGGCACCATCTTCTGGTCGTCCGACATAAGTGGCAACTGGGACACGCTCAAGCGGCAGGTGCCGACCGGCATCAATTTCGTCGCCTCTGGCATGCCGTACTGGAGCACCGATATCGGCGGCTGGCAGGGTCTGCCCGCCTACCACAAGCCCGAGCGCCCGGTGCTGATCGACCCGTCCGATGCGCGTGAGGAGGTCGGCCACTACGACGACTATCCGGAGCTATACGTCCGCTGGTTTGAGTATGGGGCATTTCAGCCGAACTTTCGTACCCATGGCACGCGTCCACAGAACGAGGTCTGGAGCTACGGCAAGCAGGCCGAACCGATCCTCGAAAAGTACCTGCGCCTGCGCTATCAGCTGATGCCCTACATCTACTCGCTTGGCCACTTCAGCAATCAGACCGGCGCACCCTTTATGCGCGGACTTTTCATGGACTTCGGCATCGGTCCCAAGGCTGACCCCAAGGTTGCCGATATCACCGACGAGTACATGTTCGGCCCCGCGTTGCTGGTCGCCCCGGTCACCGATCAGGGCATGACGACGCGACCAGTCTACCTGCCGGCCGGCACAGACTGGTACAACTACTGGACCAACGAGCGCATTCACGGAGGCCAGACGATTACGGTCAACGCCCCGATCGATACCATCCCGCTCTTCGTCAAAGCGGGCTCAATCCTGCCGATGGGTACGCCGATCGAGAGCACCAACGACGTCCAGAAGATTGCCACGCTGAAGGTTTACCCGGGCGCCGATGGTGATTTCGAACTCTACACCGACGATGGCACGACCTATGCCTACGAGCAGGGCAAGTTCGCCGTGTCGAAGCTGCACTGGTCGGACGCATCTGGAAAGCTGACGCATACGGGAGCGCCGGTCGGGTTTGCAGATGGAGCCGACAACGTGGAGGTTGTGAAGTAGTGAGCCGCCTCGGCCGGCCGATCCTGCTACCGCTATAAGCTTTGCTTGTCGCGACACAGCAGCTTGCTTTGTAGCTTCACCGGTGTCTGCGGGCACTCCACCTAAAAGCACCACCATCCCGCGTGGAAGATGGCGTGCCGATTCGCCCGCGCAAGGATAATCACGAGGGTTATCGCGGCGAGGAGAAGAAGCCCGCGCAGTTGCGCGCGTCGCTCACGTCGGTAGGGTTCGGAGTGGACTTTGGATCTCAGGCGTACACGCGGCATGTGCCGTCAGGTTAGCAGGTTGTGCCCCTGGATGAGTCAGGCAGTCTGTTCACTTCGACTCCGCCCCCCCACGCAGCATGGGGGAGACGCGGGAAGGGCACCTGTGCCAGTGCGTGGACCTAAAAGTCGTTCTTCGGGGCGTTGTGGCTGATGATGAAGTCGATGCGCAGCTCTAGGTTCGGGCCGGTGAAGGTCTTCGGAAGCGGCGGCATCTGTCCAACGCCTGTAATCGAGCCCCATGCCGCCCGATCGATCGCCTGATCGTGCGAAGGGCCGTCGAGATGCATCGCGCTCACGGTGCCATCTTTGTTAATCGTGAAACGGATGAGGGTGCTGCCTTCTTTATTGAGGGGCGGACGAGTCTCTTCGGGGATCAGCGGCAGCCAGGAATCGTAGAGGATGCGCAGCAAGCGCTTGATATAGGGACCGAAGTCGGTGCCAAGTGTATCCGAAAGGATTTCAACGCCCTCGCCCAGGTTCGAGCCGTGGCCATTCGGTGCGCTCGCTCCGTAGTTGCCGCCCTGGCCCTGCGCCATCGAGTTGGCGAGATCGCGCATTGCCTGTTGCGGGCTCTGTTGCGAGCCGAAGTTGGGGCGTGTCGGCTGAGTCGCCGATTGGGTCGGCTTGGGCGCGTCCGGGATGGGAGTGTTCTGCGCCTGGCGAGGCTGCTGCGGTTGCGGCTCCGGCGTACGTTGTGCCTGCTGCTGCGGCTGCGGCGCGGGCGGCAGGGGTGTCGGCCGCGATGCCGGTACCGTCGTTCCGGGGGCGCCCTGCCGCGGTGTCGGTGGCTTGTTATCCGGGTGCGGAGTCTGCGCTATGTGATTCTGTTCGGCAATCGCCTTCGGCTTCGGCGGAACCTTCTGAATCAGGCTCTTCGGCATCTCCAGGAACGGCAGTTCTTTCTTATCGAGCTCCGTAACCTGCTCTTTCGGGTTGATGATGCGGCCTTCATGAAACAGCACCCGCGGTCCGTAGAAGGCGAACCAGGCGAGCGCCAGGCAGATGATCACCGAAACGTAGATGGATTCGCGAAACCGCGCACGTGCAATCTCGTCGTCGATCGAGTCAAGCAGGTGTATGAGCTCGTGCTCTTCTAACTCGCCAAAGCGACGGGTCGTCACCTTCACTGGCG
>CAXTNM010000040.1:0-46579 GCA_964245715.1 uncultured Acidobacteriaceae bacterium
CAGGGCGTCCTCCTCGCCGACCCCCTCACCCGACTCGTTCAGATCATCCTCCTCGCCCTCACCATAATCATCCTCTTCGTATCGATCGATTCGACCTTCACTCCCCACATCGGCGAGTACGTCCTGCTCCTTCTCTTCGCCACCATCGGCATGATGTTCCTCGTCGCCACCCACGATCTCCTCGTCATCTTCATCTCGCTCGAGCTCCTCAGCCTCTGCCTCTATCTCCTCACCGGCTTCGACAAGCCCAACCCCCGCTCGACCGAAGCCGCGCTCAAATACTTCCTCTTCGGCGCCATGTCGGCCGCATTCCTGCTCTTCGGCTTCAGCCTCCTCTACGGCCTGTCAGGCTCTACGCTTCTGCCTCAAATCAGCCACGCCGTAAGCACCACCCCGCTCAACCCCCTCACGATCCTCGCCATCGTCACGCCCGTCATCGGCCTCGGCTTCAAGGTAGCCGCCGCCCCCTCCCACTTCTGGGCGCCCGACGTCTACGAAGGTGCGCCCGCGCCCGCCGCCGCCTTCATCGCCTCGGCCTCCAAGGTAGCCAGCTTCTTCGTCTTCTACGAGCTCCTCGTCGTCGGCTTCCACGGCGCCGAAGGCCACTTCAGCCTCCACCACTTCACCAGCGGCTGGATCCCCGTCCTGGTGCTCGTCGCCGTCGGCTCCATGCTCCTCGGCAATCTCGTCGCGATCGTCCAGACGAGCCTTCGCCGCCTTCTCGCCTACTCCGCGGTCTCGCACGCTGGCTACATGCTGCTCGCGCTCCTTGCTCACAGCCCCGCAACCCTCGCCGCTCTCATCTACTACGTCGCCACCTACGCCCTTACCACCCTGGGCGTCTTCGCCATCCTGCAAGCCCTCGAGTCCTCACCACGCGAAGCAATCAGAAGTCACGAAGTGACCGCCCCGCGCGCAGCGGGCCCATCCGGCAGGATACAAGACCTCGCCGGCCTAAGCCGCCGCTCCCCCCTCCTGGCCGCAAGCCTGGCCATCTTCCTGCTCTCGCTCGCCGGAATTCCCCCCCTCTCCGGCTTCTTCGCCAAGTTCTATCTCTTTACCGCCGTCCTCGCCACGGCTCCCGGCTCGCACCTCTTCCTCACGCTCATCATCCTCGCCCTCGCCATGAGCGCCGTCTCCCTCTACTACTACCTCCGCGTCCTCAAATCCGCCTTCATCGCAGAAGCCCCCGCGAACCTCTCGCCCATCCACACCCCCCTCATCACAACCCTCGTGATCGTCGCAATCACCCTCGCCGTCATCCTCCTCGGCTGCGCCCCCAACCTCTTCGTCCAATGGATCACCAGCGCCATTCAATCCGTCACCACCTAACGCAGCTTAGCCCTTGCTTTTCCGTAACTGGGTGAGGGCCGAAGGCCTGGGTAAAGTCGCCGAACGCAGCACCGAGAGCTATAAGCCCGACACAGAGGCACCTCCCCGCTAGGCGTCTCTCCGCGCCCGTCCTATCCGGCATCTCACCCCGAGGAGAACATCTATGAGCAAAGAAGCCAACATCGCAACGCAGAAGAAGATGGGCGACATCATCAACAGCTACCACTTCGACAAGCTCCCCGAAGTCTTCGCCCCAGGCGTCAAAGACCACGATCCCGCCGACGACCAGGGCCCCGGCCCCGAGGGCTTCATCCACTGGTTCACCCAATTCCACTCCGCCTTCCCCGACTTCAAAATCGCCGTCGAGCACCTGGTCGCCGATGACGACAACGTCGCCTTCGCCTACACCATCACCGGCACCCACGGCGGCCCATTCAACGGCATCCCCGCCTCGGGCAAGAAGATCAAGGTACGCGGAATGCAAATCTCCAAGTTCAACTCCGAAGCCAAAATCATCGAGCGCTGGGGCGCCACCCACGAAGTTGGCATCCTCCAACAAATCGGCGCCATGAAGCCCGTCGCCCACCTCGACGAGCCACCCGTCCTCTCCTCCCCCGCCTAACTCAACCTCAGGCGACCAAATCCGCTAACACCCAACCAAGCGCCGAGCCCCAACTCGGCGCTTTCCATTCTCAGTACGTCATTCCTCAATTCTTTGTCATTCCCAAAGGGAATCTGCGTTTGAACCGCCGGTGACACCGCCAAGCAGCGCCAACGCCGACAACGCCGCAGCCGGCATCCCAAACCACCCGTGATCCCACCCCCGAGCTCTCCGAAACACAAGCCCCTCTATTTGCCTCTGCTCAAGCTGACAGCTCAAAGCTAAATAGCTGTCAGCTCACAAAACAAGCCTTCCCCTCGCCCACCCCACACTCAACACCAGCCCCATCGCACGCCAAACACCCGACATCCGAACGCCCATGTCTCGCCTCTGAGATATGGATAAAGTGATCCCATGCTTTGCTACTCTGCACCGCTCCGGTTCAAAGCGCCCACCGCAGCACGTTAGTATCTTTAGCATGAGTCCGCGCTGGAACCTCCTGCTTGCCATCGTCTCCATGGCTCTCGCGCTCATGGAGACACTCAGCGGAGAGGCCTTGGCGGGATATGGTAAGACCATCGACCGCGCAAACAACCCCAGGAACTTCTGGAAAGCCTTGGCCATTCACTATGCATTCAGCTTGTTCTTCTGGCTCCTCTACCTCAAGCACTTATTCCCAAGGTGATGCGTGATCAACATTTGCCGCCGCGGAAGCCGGCTATTCCTCTCGATCCTCCGCCCCGCGCGAACCGCCCCTTGACGTAAGGCGACGCTTCACCCGTGCCAAAGCCACCCTCCCCATGACTCCGCTCCGAAGCGGGTCCCGCAGCCTCGTCGCTTCCTGCGAACTTACCTCCGCGGAAGGGCACGGCTTCAGCCGTGCCATAACAAGCCACCCACAACTCCCATCCTGAGCGGGGTCCCGCAGCCTCATCGCGGGGCCTCGACGAAGGACCACTGCTTCAACCCGCGTCTTGCCGATACCCCCGTTCTCAAAGCAAAACGATCTCCCCCGCCGAATGAAGAATCAATGAGTGCAGGGCCGCCGACACGACCTGAGATCACTCGCCAATAGACTGATCTATTTTCGTGCGAAGATCTCGAAACTCGGCGGTGTCTCGGACTGGTTCCACCAGTGCAGAGCTTGCACCGTCTGCCATGATGTCGTTACCGCATAGTTCTGGCTCATGTACTGTCGCATAGCCGGCCAATCGTTGATCCGCTCGATTCGGCCCCGTGCGTCCAGGCAAGATTCACTTGTCAGAATGATGTAGCGCGGCCTCGCGGTCTCAAGGGCCGTCAAAAACGACTTCCTATAAGAGTTACGTGCGTCTGCTGGACCCGCGTAAGCGTAGCAGTCGTAAAGATAGCCAGTACTCTGTACGAGATTCTGGTCATAGAGGACGTTGACGCATCCTCCAACCGTATCCAGACACTGCACATCACCAGATCTGACATGAAGAGCCAACAGGCTTTGCGCTAGATGATCCTCGAATGGTGCCACGTGATCGTATCTCGAAACGTCAAGAGCAAATTTGGGTGCCCACCAAAAGCAGGAAAGAGCCAGGGATACGGTTGCAAGAGCACGATTCAAGGGTCGCGCAGTGAGTTCATCGGCCAGGAGGCCAAAAATCACGATGATGATGAGCCCGAGAAAGGGATACCTCTGGTAAGGAAAGCCCTTGCCTTGCATCATGAACGATCCCAGACCGGCCGCGGCACCAAACAGCAACAACTTCGATTCATCGTCTAGAGTAAAACCCCGCAGCGCCAGTAGCAGAATGCCAAAGGCGAGCAGGATGGCAACTGGGTGAATCGAATGCACCAGCAGAAAGACAGGTGTCTTGTGAGCCAAACCGCTGTGCGATCGACGCGCTAGATCCATACTGCTGAAGAAAGCTGGGATAGCGTGCCAAGTCCGTAGCCACAAGAACATGGCAGCAAGGGGAATGAGGAACGCAATGAAAGCACCGCTGAACTTCTTCACCGCGGTGCTTGGCTCCTCATGCTGCAAATACAACGCGTACACCGGCAGCAATATCAAGATCAGCATGGTTGGCTTAATCGTCACCGTGCACCCGGCCATAAAACCGAAAAGCCATGTGCCAGCCCATGTTTTGGCACTGGGCCCACGTAGTAACAGCACGTATGCCATCAGAACAATGACGAGGATGGCATAATCCCGCTGGCCGGCCTGAATCAGCCCATCGCGCAGATGGATGAGCACGATCAAGAAGCCGCCGGCGAGGGCGCACAGGCGCGATCGCAAGCCGCTCTTGCTCAGCAGAACAGCGCAGGAACAGATGGCCGTGCTCAGCGCAGCATCATAGAGGCGCAACCCGGTCGCGCCACGTCCGAAGACGCGCATAGCGGTGGCCTCTAGTAAATAACTGCCTGGAAGATTGATATCAATAATCTGCGAATAAGGTGCGTGACCTCTCTCGAGCAGGAATACGACATACCGCATCAGGGAGGAGTCCCCTACAAGAGGCCAGCTCCATGCCGAAAACAGCGCCGCGAAGGTGCAGGAAGCGATCGTTACCACGGCTAGGAGAAGCAATTTCTCAGTTGAAGAAGCCGGGACTGTAAAGCTCTTTGCAGTCATGTCTCAGTTTCTCATCATGCACAACGTGCGAAAGGCGACCTCATCAGCACAGCGGACCAGGTTCCCGCAAGATCCGAGTTTGCGAACAAAACGGTGTCCGCTGTTGAGTCCGTCACCGCGTCACTTCCAGCAAAACGGTGGCCTTGCTACCTTCTTGGAATCCTGCCAACCATGAGCTACACGGAAGTCGCCGACAGGCTTCAAGCCTTCGCGAATGGAACCAAAAACCAGTGGGCTTGGGATCACTACATGTCGGCTACTTTGTTCGACGATGCTTACCTTCAAGAGGTTCCACTTCAAATGATCCACCGGAGCGATGAGCTTCCTGCGTTGCAGGGTCAGGGGTTCTGTTCTACCGAATAAATCAAGGTAATCAGGAAGGATGATCAGGAGTTGAGACGCCGGTCGGCGTAGCTTTCGAAAGTCGGTGTTTTCGGCAATCATAGTGATTTCACAGAGACGGCTCGACCTTTCGACAGATCAGCTTTTCCCTGCTGAAGCATCTATTTCGGATGTTTAGTATTGCTTCGCGTATGCATGCTTAGCTCGTCCGCATGAGCTCCGCTCGCAGCATCTCTAACGGGCTTTTAGATCTTAGCCTCGCGGCCAACCGAATAGAAGCAAGGTCTTTCGGCCTTCTTTGTAGCCAAAATCCTGCCCTCTATGAAAAATCGGATAATTCGATGTAATTCGGCGCGCCGTCTCTGCCGAACCGACCCATCCCCCAATTCGATCACACTGAAGTAGCGACTTTAGCGCGATTGCTGATTGGCCCCTAAAGTGCATTATCCGCGTTATCACCAGGTACTTATATACGGGCTCATGCCCACGTTGCCGGATCAGAGCTCCTTCCGTGTCTCTCGTGTTGGCATCGGCTTTCTGCACTTTCCTTTCTCATTCAGGTTATGGAGGCTCTTGGTATGCGCATCTTCCGCACGACCGCACTGGCGCTGTCCCTCTGTTCCGCCGCTGCTGTCTCTCCCTTATCGACTTACGGCAGGCTATCCGCGCAGGAGACAACCGGATCGCTTTCCGGCACCGTCAAGGATCCATCGGGCGCCGTCGTTGCCAACGCAACCGTCACCGCGTCCACGCCGACCCTGGTCGGAATCAAGTCGACACAAACTGACAAGAAGGGCAACTACCAGTTCTCCAACCTGCCTCCCGGCTCTTACGTCCTCACCGTCACCGCCCCGGGCTTCGACACCTTGAAGCAGACCGGGCTCCAGCTCGAAGTAGGCCATAGCCCAACCATCGATCTTAAGCTGCAGGTTGGCGCTGAGATGACAACCGTCGATGTGAGCTCCGAAAGCCCACAGATCGATACTACTTCCGTGACAACCCAGACGAACTTGACACAGGATGTGCTGCAGGAAGTTCCGCGTGGGACCTCCTTCCAGTCGGTGATTCAATTTGCACCGGCGGCACGTAACGAGCCGCTGATGGGTAATACGACGACAAACGGTAGCGGAAGCGTATCGCCAGGCAACGGCAGTAACGGTAGCCCCTATGGATATTCGATCGCCGGGGGCGCGGACTCGGAAAACTCATACCTGGTTGAAGGCCAGGAGACTGCGAACCTCATCGGTGGTTACTCACACACTAGCGTTCCATTCGACTTCATCGAAGAAGTGCAAGTCAAAACATCGGGCATTGCTGCCGAGTACGGTGGATCGATGGGTGGCGTAGTAAATGTCATCATGAAGAAGGGCTCGAGCCACTATCATGGCTCCCTGTTCGCGCAGTACACGTCTTCAGCGCTGAGTGCGGGCCCAAATCCGTTCTCGCGGTATGACCCAAACGACCCGGGAACGCCAACCGCTTGGGGGTCTATTGACCCCGGTTACCAGCAGTACACGCCGATCAAGCCAAAGACGAGCAGCTTTCTGCCAGGTTTCACAGTGGGCGGACCCCTGCTTCCATTTTCAGCCGCGTTGAGAGACAAGGTCTTTTTCTTTGTGGGTTTCAACCCGCAGCTAAACCGCTTCGAGGACAAAGTAAATTACGGACCACCCTCTGCAACATCGACAGTAGGAAATGCAACAGGGATCGTTCCGTTTAGCCAAAATCAAAATACCTACTACACGACGGCGCGCATCGACGCCCAGGCAACGAAGCGCATCCGGGTGTACGGCTCTTATCTATATCAGCTACAGCGCGAAAATGGAGAGAACCTGCCTACTCCCGATTCCACTGAAGGTTACCTGAACCCCCAGACCGGATGCTTCGCTGGAGCCACCGCAGCCGGCGAAGCCTGCGTGTCGGGTGGTATTCCCCAATTTGTTAATGCCCATAACCTCGGCTATGTAGCGCCGAATATAACGGTCAATACTGGCGCAGATATTACGATCACTCCCAACATCGTTGCGACGTCACACTTCGGCTACTACTTCGAGAATTACCATGACTTTGGCTTTCCTACGACGGGGGCGTTGAATTACTTCGAAACAAACGGTTCAGCTTACGTGGGCACACAACTTGATCACACAACCCAGTACGAGAATGAAGCGACCGACCAAAATTTCACTTCTTACAATGCTAGTAAGGCGATCCAGTTCGATCAGGATGTGTCTTGGTTCAAGAGTGGCTTGGCTGGAACGCACAACTTCAAGTTTGGTTACCAGTTGCTCCGCAATTCCAACACGCTCGACCAACACTACAACGCGCCGTTGGTGAACGTTTATGTCGGTACAAGTAGCGCCGCTCAGTACAGCCCATCGAGCTCGGTCGGGATCACTAACTGCGCACCATACGTTGCCCTCTACGGTGCCTGCGAAGGTCAGTATGGCTATATTTCGGTTGAAGACTTCGGCTCTAAGGGTCAGGCAACCAGCTACGACCATGGTCTGTACGCGCAGGACTCATGGACGATTGCGAAACGCCTGACCCTCGACTACGGCGTTCGTGTGGACAAGGAGTACCTACCCGGTGAGGCCCTCAACGCGAAGAGCATTACTGGTGCGTCGCTCTCCAAGCCAATCGACTTCAGCTGGGGAGACAAGATCGCTCCGCGCATCGGCTTTGCTCTCGACGTGAGCGGTGATGGCAAGACCAAGGTCTTTGGTGACTATGGCAAGTTTTACGACACCATGAAGCTCAACCTTGCGATCAGCTCCTTCGGGGGACAGTACTGGCAGAACTGCTACTTCGCCCTCAACACGACAGACCTTTCGAGCATTGTGCCTGTTTTCAACAGCTCAAACCGCTACTGCAGTGGTTCTGCCCCGAACAGCGTCACCAATTTCGCTAACGGAACGACGCCGGCGGGGATCTCGTTCATCGAGAGTCAAGACTTCCGCACCTTCCCAACCACCTGCTCCACCTGCAGTGTGTCTCAGGAAGGCGTTGCACCGGGCCTCAAGCCCTACCAGCAGCACGAGTCGGTCTACGGAGTTGATCACCAGCTAAGCCCGACCGTGTCGCTTGAAGCGCGCTATGATCGGCGGCGACTCGACCGGGTCATTGAGGATGCGTCGCTTGCCTCTTCCGTGACCGGCAGCGAAACGTTCGTGGTGGTCAACCCAGGATATGGCGTGAACGGCACCTTCAGCGGCTTCTGCCAATTCTTGTACGGAACCGGCGCCCCCGACTGCAGCTCTGCCTCTGGTCAATCCCCGATCAACCAGACCATACCCGCGGCCCGAAGCTACGACGGATTGGAAGTGCGCCTCAATAAGGCGATGAGCAATCACTGGACGGGAATGTTCTCCTACACCTATAGCGCCTTCCGCGGTAACTATACCGGCCTCACCAGCTCGGATATCGCTGATGGAGGTTCCGGCGGACGGAACGCGCCCAACAATAGCCGTTCGTTCGACGAGCCCTACTTCCAGTACGACTCGATGGGAGGTTCTTCAAGCGGACGCCTTCCGACGGACCGTCCGCACACCATCAAAGGCTATGCCTACTACAACCTCAATTACCTTCGGAAGTTCACGTCAGACATCGGGGTGTTCCAGACGCTGTACGAAGGTTCGCCTAACACGACCTATGCAGACGTCGGCTATGGTGAAAATGAATTCCCGGTTGACGTTTTCGGACGCGGCAAGTGGGCGAACATCACCCAGAATCCGACGAGCGGAGCGGTTACGGTCGGAAACGCTTTTACCTATCGCAATCCGTGGTACAACCAGACCGACCTCTCCTTTACCCAGGGTTATAAAATCACCGAACGTCATTCACTTACTTTCGAAGCGACGTTCAACAACGCACTCAATCAGCATGCGGTAACCGCTGTGAACGAGCAGGTTGACTCGGGCTACTCCGCAAACCAGTACATCACCCCGGGGGGTTATGCCTTCTACAACGGTGCAGCCTTCTACGCCGCTGCCGAGCGCCCGTATAACGTCGCTGCTTCTCTCAATGGCACGATTCCAAACAGCAACAGCAACTGCACTGCGACGGGCTGCTCACCAGAGACAATCAATTCGCAGTACGGCAAACCCCTCTACTATCAACAGCCGCGGTACATCCGTCTGCAGCTCAACTACAGCTTCTAAGCCGTGTCAACAAGGTAGCAGCAAGAGGAGGAGCCATTCGGCTCCTCCTCTTCATTCGAAATGACAGGTTGGCTAGCCCATTAGCAATTTCAGAATAAGCCTCTTTGTTGATGTCTTTGTTTAATAATCCATGGTCATCGTCGTGCGGTGCGTAATCTGGGAATCGACGTTCTTTGTCGATTTCCAAGGCTTTTGGGAAGAGAGGGAAACAGCTTTATGTTTGCCTCGCTTTCCATCAGGTCGTCATCTCCACCGCGGGCGCGGGCGCCTGACGGCTGCGAGCGTCGCTGGTGTGCCACAGTAGCCATAGCGGCGGATAAGCTGGTCGATGGCAGCATCTTCGCCACACTCGCGCACGCCGGGTGCAAGCACGATCAGTTCGGCATCATCGGCCAGCGCCATGCGTGTGCGAGCTCAGGTCCGAAGACGGTGCCGCAGATACCGGTTCCAGTACATCAGCAGGCCGCTGACTGCGACGACAGCGAGCGAGATCCCGCCCAGCGCCCAGACCACCTTGATTGCCCTGCCCCACAGGTTGCCAAAGTGCAGCGGATGCATCGCCCACAGAAACCAGTCGCCCGCACTCTGATTCTGACCATAGTGCCAGACGGTCAGCACCCGCGCATCCACGGTAGACAGCGTCAGGATGTCGCGATGCGAAAAGTCACCGGGCTCCCGAAGATCGACCAGCGCATAGACTACGGTACCTTGCAGCCGCGGATCGCTGATGCTGAAGAGCCGTCCGCCGGGTGACTCTCGATGTACTTCATCGAGGATCCGGCTCAGCGAAACACGTCGGTCCGACCCCGGCGCGCTTACGGGTACAGCCGGAGCCAGCATGCCGTGCAGCGGAGAGATTGTGGCCACGGCCGTTGTCACCTGCCGGTACCAGCCGAAGTAGATTCCCGAAAGCGCCCACCAGAGAACCAGCAGGAAGGTCCAGAAGCCGATTGCACTGTGCGCGTCGAAGTTGATTCTGCGCCAGCTTCGGTTTAGATCGACCCGCAAGCCGCGCGTCCAGGTCTTGACTCCGGTCCACCAGAGCGGCAGGCCCGACAGCAGGAGCAGGAGTAAGCCTGCAGCTCCCACCGCATTTACCTGCATCCCGTACGCATGACCAAGCAAGAGGTATACGTGCAGATCATAAGTCCAGTCGAGCCAGGTTCGCGACTGCGGCCAGAATCTTCCCGTCACCGGATCTGCCACCAGGTGAAACGCACCGCGCTGCAGATTCGAAGCCGTAAGCACGTAGGCAGGAAGGTGCTCCGAGGGCGTCTGCAACTCCTGCAACTTTGCCTCAGGATAAGCCGCCACAAAGTGCGCAACGATCGCTTCGACCGGCGTGACGTGACCGGCGTTGTAAGCACTCAGGCCATGTGGAAGCGCAGCCCTGGTTAACTCACTGCGGAAGACCAGGACCGATCCGGTTAGCGCGATGACCACCACATAGACGCACAGCAGCAGGCCCGCCCACAGATGGACCTCAAAGAGGGCGCGCCGCAGCCAGAGTCTGCGCGGGCGGTGCAGGGCTGTCTTAAGGAACGCCATATCTGCCTGATTAGAACTGATAGCCGGCCGTCCCGATTACATTACGCGCATACCCGTAGTAGCAGGCGGCTAAGCCTGTGCACGTGGCCACGTAGCGGCGGTCCGTTAGATTCGTCGCGTGGATACTGAAGAGTGTGTGACGATAGCCGAAGCGCAGACCCCCATCCAGCAAGGTATATCTGGGGATAAAGAAAGAGTTGATTGCATCGGCCGCGTTAGCTCCCACGAACCGTACCCCGAAGTTGCCGCCGACTCCTGCAAACCGACCCGAATGCCGGGTATAGTCGGCTAGCCCGCTCACCTGTTCGCGAGGCGTCTGCGGCAGCCACTTGCCGATGTTCGCCGTCGTAATATCGGCAAGGTTGTTGGTAGCCGTCAGCGTATACCCTCCATGCAGATTCAGGCCGCGTGCGAGGCTCGCTACAGCCTCAAGCTCGACGCCGCGGGAGCGCACCTCGCCATCCTGATGTTCATTAAAGCTGCTATCGGCGACCAGCACATTCGTCTCGTTGATCTGGAAGATGGAAGCCGTGAGGAAGCTGTTCGAACGGCGCGGCTGAACCTTCACCCCGCCTTCAATCTGGCGTGCATCGGACGGCAACGCAGGAGTCGTTGAGAGGCCGGTTCCAACGTTATACACGTAGGTTCCCGCATTCGGGAGGAAGCTGGTGGAGTAGGCGAAGTAGGGTGCAATGCCTGAGTCCGTCAGATAGGTGACTCCGACCCGGCCCGTGAAGCGCTGGTCGAGATGCGAGAAGTTGTTCGCCGCACCTGAGAGATCGGTGATGTCGTTCCTGGCAAAGTCCTGCCGCCCGCCAAGTGTGAAGATGAGGTGGTCGTGGTACTTGATCTGGTCCTGCGCGTACAGCCCGTGCTGCTGCAGCAGGCTGTTGTCGTTCAGGTAGGGCGCACCGGACGGGATGGTCGTCTGGCCGTAGACCGGATGATAGATATCCAGGTCGCCAACGCCAAAGAGAAAGTAGCTGGTCGCCCGCTGGTTGATGTGCTGGTAGTCATAGCCGAACAAGACAGTCTGCTCCCACGCGCCGGTCTTGAACCTGCGCAGCGCGCGCGTATCGACGGTATTGAAGCGGTTTGTGCTCGGAGTCGCAAATAGATAACGCGCGACCTGCGTCAGGCTTGTCCCATCGAACCCGTTGCCGGCAATCGTCTGCGCCTTCAGGTCGATGTACTGGTAACGATAGTTGGAATGCAGATTCCAGCCGTCGCCGAACAGATGATCGCCCGTGTACGCGACGGAGCCCTGGTCCCTCGTAACCCGGTCGTAGTCGGGCTCGCCCAGAAATGTGCTGACCGGGATGATCCCGTTCGGATTATTGTCGTAAAGCGTACCGCTCGCCGGCAGGAACTGACTCCACTTCGTCCCATCATGCTGGTAATCCGCGAGCGCCGTAAAATTGGTCCGCTCGCTCGGATGCCAGGTAAGTGCCGGCGCAATGAGACGGCGGTCATCCGGCGTGAAGTTGGTCTGCGTATCACTGTTGCGGATAAGCCCCAGCAGGCGATACCGGAAGACACCGGCAGGATCGAACGAACCGGTCGTATCGATGGTTCCCTGGCGGCGATTGTAAGAGCCAAAATCGCCGGAGATCTTCGTGGATCGCTCCTCGAGCGGACGCTTGGTTACCTGGTTGATCAAGCCTCCCGGCGGGATTTCGCCATAGAGTACCGAGCTTGGTCCCTTGAGGACCTCGACCGATTCGAGTTCGAACGGATCGAGTTTCCCGGCCAGCGAGTTGAAGCGCATGCCGTCGCGGAAGATGCCGAAGGTCTGCGCGTCAAATCCGCGAATCTTCAACCAGTCAAAGCGCGGTTCAACCCCGTACTCATCGGCCTCGATGCCGGGCGTATAACGCAGCGCTTCGTTGACCGTGATCACGCCGCGCGCTTCCATCTCCTGCTCGCCCACGATCGAGATCGACTGCGGAACCTCGATCAGCAGGGCGTTGGTCTTCGAGCCGGCGTTTGAGGCATAGGGCACAAAGCCACTGTCGCCCGAGACGTTGACCGTGTCGGACGCGGAACCAAGATCCATCGTCACCACGATCGGAGCAGATGCCGGAAGCCTGACCTCAAGCGCACGGGTGGCGAAGCCGGGCGCGCTGGACGTCAGCGTGTAAGTTCCCGGTGCAAGCGAGACTGAAAGCTCGCCGTTGTCGCCGGTCACTCCACGGAAGACGTTTGACCCACAACCAACCTCGACGGACGCGCGGTTTAACAGCGCGCCGGTTCCGTCCATTACCTGGATCGTCGTCGGGGTAGACGCATGCCCGGGAGCGACGGAGCAGTTGGTCCCCGCCCCTTCAACCTTTTGCCGCCCGACTGTCTCCTGACCCCTTGCAAGAGGAGGCGCGAAAGCAGGAGCGAGAGCAAGTCCCATGTGGAGGAGTGCCGGGAGAGCGAAGGCAGCATTACAGATGGATCGTTGAGGATTCATTTCTTCTTTCAGGCGCAGTTTTGCGCTTGCGCGGCAGAGTGCAGCGCGGGGTTGGTGTCAGCGAGATTGTTGCAAAAGCGATTCCACGCGCCAGCAGGCGAACGCGGTGTGCTGCAGAGTTGAACCTGCTTTCTGAATATACGACTGAATTGGTCGCCGTTCAATGAAGAACATGCGAACGTCCTCAAATTGCTTCGGAACCTGCGCCTTCAGAGGTCAGGAAACTTCGTGCTCTGCCCTGGCTTTAGAGCAGCCAAGGGTCTGCCGAGTTTGTGTAATCGCCGCCGCTCTTCTGCGTAGCGAGGGCAAGCAGGCGAGGACAAGGCATAATTTTGTAGAAGTAGGACCAGGTGCTACGGTAAGCGCATGGCAGCTCACCCAGAACGGATCTTCAAGACAGCCTGGTTTGCCAAAGCCTCATGGCTATTAAGCTGCTCATGATCGTGCAAAAGCATGGTCTCAAGATGCTTGCCTAGTCTGCGTTCACCTACGACAACCGGAGTTGTCGTGGGTGAAATAGAGGCCGATACACTGGCAGCGATGAAGTTCTTTAGGCTAATCGGACTGTATGCATGCCCTCTAATCGGGCTCGCCCTTCTGGGTAAACACATTCCGCCGCCCTTCTTTTTAGCGATGTGTACCGCGTCAGTGCTGCTAACTTACACGTTGCTTTGGCGATCGCTTTCTTCGTGGGAGGTACGTCGGCTCCCAAAGTCCAAATGGGACAGCTTGTTAAAGGCCTCCTCATGGTCTCTTGTGGGCATCATGGGATTCAGTCTGATCTATGGGCTTTGGACTTCACGCGAACTTTTCTCTGAGTCTCTGATCGCTCTCCCGGTAGGAGTTTTTATGAATCTTACGTGGGTCTTTTCTGGCATGTTCTCGGTTTTGCGCCGAACGTCACCTTCTTCCGGCTAGACCGGAATTGCCTTGTTACTCCTGAAACGGACACTTCAGATGGAAACAGCCCAATAAAGAAAGTACAGGGCCATGCATGGTCACTCGTCCGATGAGGACTGACCATGGAACTTAAATACATTTGTGGTCCTCTATCCTCTTCCGTTGCACTTGATCGATGTGATCGACTTGCTGCTCACTGAGTAGGCTAGGCTTATGACGGCACAGCCCCCGTCCGAGATCATGGGAAACTCTTTAGTGCTTGGAACCATGTGAACACCTGGACGCCGTTTTGATGAATCCGCAAGCACAAGCTCGCCTAAAATCACCTTCTCGCCCTTCGATGTGCCTGCGGCGTAAAACCGCTCGTACCCGGAAAGAGAGGGCAGTTTGCTGATTTTCCACCACGCAAGCTGGTCTAGCCTGATGTGCGATTCCAACTCTGTGATTTGCGTGTCGGTTGGTGTCCAGTTATTTGGGGCGGCAGATGCCATGAAAACGGCGAGGACGCCAACGAATAGTGAATTCATGATGCAATCATCCTCTCAGGCCGTCAGATGAGGTGCAAGGTAAAGGCGCTTGCTCTTCTGGGATGACAAACGACTTCGCACACTTGCTGGTCTTTGATCAGTTGAGTAGCCGCTGAACCTGAACAGCTGCCCACTGGCCGCCCCTTGGGGCTTCAATCTCCCTGGCATTGAGCTGCGCAGCGATCGCGCGAAGCGTCGTAGCACCCTCTGTCTGGATATGGGTGATGATGGGAAGGATCTCCGCGCGGACCTGGCTCGTTTTCTGGCTACGCGCCTGGCGCGCTGCAGCTCCGATCTCTGCAAAGCGCTCAGCCGAGACGCGGCGGCCGCCAAGTTTAGTTCCCCGCGCTTTTGCGGCTGCGAGGGCTGCCTTGGTTCTCTTTGAAATGGCCTCAGCCTCCTGCTCAGCAACTGCGGCCAAGATGTGGACCACGAATCGATTCGCCTGGGGCATATCGACAGCCACGAACTCGACGCCAGACTCCATAAGGTTGGAGATAAAGGCGACATTGCGGGCGAGGCGATCCAGCTTGGCGATCACCAACGTAGCGCGATGCTTGCGGCAGAGCTTGAGGGCAGTGGCAAGGGCGGGACGGTCGTTGCGCTTGCCGCTCTCCACCTCAAGGACTTCCTGCACCAGGGTCCAGTCTCCACCGTTCAAGAATCCGGCGACTGCGGCGCGCTGTGCTTCGAGTCCCAGGCCGCTAGTTCCCTGCCGTGCGGTTGAGACTCTCAGGTAGCTCACAAGCCTGCGCTTCGCCATCGTTTTGGCCCTCTGTTACGTTTCTTCTACGTCCGTAAAAAGAATGTAGGAGCTCCCCAAAGGCAGCCAAGGAGAGCGAGGGGCGCGATTTGCGGGCTGAACCAAACTAGACTTCATCTGCTTCCCGGAGAAAGCTATTGTGTAGGGGAAATCTTAAGAACCAGAGCCGCAGCATCCCTACCCGAAAGAGTGACTTCCGTGCTCACAGGCGCAAAGGGAGCCTTGTGTCTCAGCATTCGCACACCGGTTTTATCTTCTGTCATTCCCAGAAAACTAACCTCTCCATAGGACTCGACGCGCACGGTGTACTCGTCGTCCGGCAAGTCAGAGAACGTAAACTCACCATGCATTCCAGGCGGTGCGGACAAGGACAACTCCGGTTCGCCTTTAGGGTATAGCTGGATCAGGCCATCCGTGATTGGATTGCCAGAAGCATCGACTACCGTGCCAGTCACAGAATGAAGACCCTGTGTGGGCACCTGAATATCGACTCCAGCATGGCAGCGTGGTTGCTGAACTACTATGATCTCGGCTTTGCTTGCGCGAACTGAACCTGGCGCAAAGATCACCCGCCCGGATGTCCCGACCCTTTTCCGGGTCGTCGAAACCATATCCCCAGGAAATGCGGTGAATACGATGTATCGGCCCGTGGGCAGACTGTCTATGCTGTAGTGGCCTGTCGAATCCGTATGCACTGCTCCACCAAAGCGGCTGAACTTTCCTGGTTCCGTCTCCACTTCGACATTTACGGCGATTTCTGCCGCTACCTGCATTCCTGTGTGAGCAGGTCGTCCGTCAACGAACGTTACGCGCCCCTCAATGGATCCACCACGTTCCATCTCCAGTTCAAGGCTCTTGCGTTGACCTGCAAGCACAGTAATCTTCTGTGCGGAGCGAAGCGAGGGTAAAGCAAGATGGATCCGGGGGTCCTGCGCGATGTAGCCAGGGTTGTAGAGCATGACTGTGTAGTTGCCGGGCGCAACCCTTGCGATCTCAAAAGATCCGTCGCTTGCTACGCTTGCATGCAAGTTTGGGGAAGCAACGCTATCCCTCATCACGTATTCTCCTACTTCTGGCACCGTTGGCTCTGGAGTCGCGGAAAAGAGCGACACTAGAGCCCCAACAGCAGGTCCTTGCGTATCTTCGAGACGCACAATACCTTCTACCGACCCAGAAGCGGGCTGCTGGCCTTGAGCCAACATTGGGATCAAAGCGACTGAGATCAGAAAGAGCTTGAACAAGGCAGGCAGCCGCATCTTTGTTTCCTCGTGGGACACGAAGTCATTTTGTCCAGCTGTCCGATTCACGGACTTTTGTCAGAGTGCCTGGCATCGGGATGCTAGGTCAAGCGTTCGCGAAGACCCTTCATCATTCACGACAAATTCGTTTGTCAGGGGGCATAGCAGTGTTGCCAGACAGCTCGTGTTTTAGCTTGCACGCTGCTTGAGACGCTAAGAGCATGAGCGCATGAGAAACATCACCCTTCTTGCGGTAGCGTCCTCGTCGCACAGCCGAGCGCCTACAGTGAAAACAAGCCAAGCTGCAATGGGACTCCAAATATCGTCGCAGCATGCTTCTCGCTTCATGCGAGGGCAAACTTAGCAGCTGACTCCGTTACTATTTATCTCTGGCCAGTAGGAACAGAACGCAGGCCAGGCTTAACCGATGGCCCAACGCTGGACAATTTAGCCGCGCCTGTTCATACAAAGAATCTTCAATGCAACTCCAGCGGTGACTTTCTTTTCAGGGACTTTCAAGTGTGTCCATTCACTCCAGAAAATAAGGATCATCTACGGCTGGCTCGCATTGAGTCTGCTGCCCGCCTCGTCACAAAGCACGAGGCCGTTACTCCTATTTGCTGACCGCAACACCAGTTTGTAAATTGTCCGCGGCCTGCCTTTGCGACGGCCCCGTACTCTCTGGTGCGGACTAGTACAGGGGCCCGCTAACGGCGCAGGCCCCGCACCCGATGCCCCAAAGTGGAATTGACTTTCTGCTGCAGGCGACATCGGTCGTTACCGGATACTTCGTCCACTTCCCCGATCTCGTAATCGCTTTTTGAAGCAGGCAATTAATCGAAAGGCGATTGACATCCGTTCCACCGCGTGGTTTCCTCTACCAGTATCCAAATAGCTAAAAGTGCTTCAACGCACCTCCCTATTGTGTCCCTTGCGATACGCCAGGAGTACTGTCTTTATGCTTGCTGCCTTTCCTTCGCAGTTGTCTGCTTTTCGGCCTTCGGTCTCCTCCCGCTGGGGGAATCTACTTCGCTCAGCTTTGATTGCCCTCACCTGCGGCGTGTGTACGTTCCACGCTCCTGCTGCACTGGCAAGTACCACAACAAGTACGTCGCTCTCGATCACCTCCAGCGGCCTTTCCACGGCGAGCGTGGCGGCTGGAGCAGTGGTGACTCTGACGGCGGCCGTGACCGCAAATAGCGCGCCGCTGACTATGGGACTTGTGAACTTCTGTGACGCCACAGCAGCAACGTGCCTGGACGCTCATCGTCTTGGATCCGCGCAGCTGACGAGCGCGGGCGTCGCCACGATCAAGTTCAGGCCCGGGATCGGGATGCACCACTATAAAGCTGTGTTCGTCGGCACGAATTCCGCGTTGACCAGCGCCTCGCCGGCCTCGGCACTGACCGTAACCGGAAGCAACTCGACCACATCCCTCGCTGTGGTGGGGAGTCCTGGCAGCTACCAGCTCACCGCGACGGTTACTGGCTTGAGTGCACCGACTAACCCTACGGGGGCCGTGGCGTTCAACGATACGACCAACGGAAATTCCACCCTGAGTTCTCCCTCCCTGACGCCTGGCACGGTTAACTTCGGGTTCACAAACATTCAGGTTAATCAGTGCTGCGCCTCGTTGATCGCCGTCGGTGACTTCAACCTCGACGGCATTCCTGATTTTGTCTATACAAATAGTGGTGGTGAGTATCTCGCTCTCGGGATTGGTGATGGGACCTTCCAGACTGCACTCAATCTCAGTTCGTTCCAGTCACAAGGAGTGGTGGTCGCAGATTTCAACGAAGACGGGATTCCAGACGTCGCGATCGCAACGTTGAGCAATGGCTTAATAATCCTGCTGGGTCACGGCGATGGCACGTTCACTGCGCCCTCCGTGGCACGTACTGCGTCGGGCGATCAGCTTTATGCAGGAGACTTCAACGGCGACGGCCACATGGACTTGGCGCAGGAGAACAGCGACGGCAACAGCATCGCGATCCTCATGGGTGAAGGAGACGGCACTTTCACGGCATCGACGATCTCGGCGAGCGGGTTGAGCCTTGCGTCAGTTGGTGACTTCAATGGAGATGGTTGGACTGACCTGGTGCTGACCAGCACGAACACAACCGGAGCCGTAATCTACCTGAGCAACGGTGACGCCACATTCCGTGCTGCGGCAATGGCAAACGTACCGGCACTGCGGTTTGTGGTGGTGGGTGACCTTAATGGCGACGGCAAGCTGGATATTGTAGCAACAAGTGTTTTTGGCACCAACACGGCCTATGTCCTGCTAGGAGGCGGTGACGGCACCCTCACTCTGGCATCTTCATCGCCCACTGGCTCCGATCCCGTCTACGCGGCAATCGGCGATTTTAACGGCGACGGTATGGCAGACGTGGCGATTACAAACTACTCAAGCAGCAACGTGACCGTGCTGATCGGGAGCGGAGACGGCATGTTCGCGAGTGCGATGAACGTCCCGGCGGACAGCTTTTCAATGGGGCTTGCGGCCGCTGACTTCAATGGGGATGGATTACCCGATTTGATCATCGGCGACGGTGGGTTCTCAACACCACCCGATAACTTGATGACCGAGCTGCTCTCACACGAAACAGCGACGGCGACAGCGACGAGTTCCGAAATTGCGGTTCCCGGGTCTGGTATGCACCAGCTGGTGGCAGTCTATTCGGGTAATTCGACGTACAGCCAGAGCACGTCAAGCCCGGCAAGCGTGACGGCTGGAGCGAACCTAACGAGACTGAACCTGGTAGTAAGCCCGTCTTCCGGTAGTACACCCGGGCAGCAGGTCGTGCTCAACGCGATCCTTACCCCATCTTCTTCGCCAAGCCAATCCACAAACGGAGAAACAGTCACCTTCTATAGCGGTTCAACAAACCTCGGAACCGGAACGCTGGCGAATGGCTATACATCGCTGAACTTGAATAATCTGCCACTAGGGTTCGATGTTCTCACGGCGAAGTACGCGGGCGATCCAAACTTCGCATCGTCCACCTCGCCGACGGTCTCCTACGACGTAGCGTACTCGACCACGTTGACCACAGCGGTCAGCCCGGCCACCGGCAACGTCTATGGCCAGCAGGTGACGTTGACCGCAACGCTCAGCCCGGCGAGCGGTCAGGGTAAGGTAACGGACGGCGAAGTCGTCAGCTTTGCGAGCGGAGGTAAAGCCTTGGGAACGGCGACGCTCGCAGGGGGCGTGGCCACACTGAAGACGACAGCACTGACGGTGGGCACGGCCGGAATCACGGCGAGCTACCTGGGAGACGATAACTTCTCCGCTTCGAACAGTACCGCCTTCAGCTATACCACCGCGCAGCTCGTTCCGACAATTACGTGGAGCCAGCCCGCTGCGTCCATCTACACCGGTGCGGCCGTCGGTAGCCGCCTGTTCACAGCCACCAGCGCCACGCCCGGACAGCTCAGTTACACGGCCAGCCTCAACGGCGCAACACCCGTCACGATCAACCCGTCGAGCATCTTCGCCGCCGGCTTCTACACCCTTACCGCAACACTCACGCCCACGGATGGGACCGACTACGCGGCCGCCACCGCGAGCGTAAGCTACACAGTAACACCAGCTCCCTTGACTCTCATTGCGGCGAACTACACGCGCCTCTACGCGGTCGCGAATCCCACGTTCTCGGCGCAGGTCTCGGGTGCGTTGAACAACGACAGCTTCACGGCCTCCGGCACCACCACTGCCACCACGAGTAGCCCAGTCGGCTCTTACCCCATCACCTACGCTGTGACGGGCGCAAATCTCGCCAACTATACGGTCGCAACCAGCCCCGGAACTCTAACAATTACCCCCGCCACACCGAAGCTGACATGGTCCACGCCCTCTGCGATCACATACGGCACGGCTCTGTCGGCGACTCAGTTGAGCGCGGCCTCCTCCGTGCCCGGTAAGTTCACATACTTTCCGGCCCTTGGCACGGTGTTGTTCGCAGGAAGCTCCTCACTCACCGCGACCTTCACCCCAACCGACGCAACCAACTACAGCCCCCAAACAGCCACCGTGCCACTCACCATAAACAAGGCCCCGCTAACCCTTGCGGCAAACAGCCAGGCGAGAGTCTACGGCGCGGCGAATCCGACGTTCACCGGCACGATCACCGGCGCGGTCAACAATGACGCCTTCGTCGAGACCTACTCGACCACGGCTGCGCTGACCAGCATCGTCGGATCCTACCCGATTGTGCCCGCGGCGACTGGGGTGAACCTCGCCAACTACGCGGTGACCGGCACCAATGGCTCCCTCACAGTTTCGCAAGCCGGCACCTCCATCACCTTCGCGATGTCCAACCAGAACACCACCTTTACGGCTACCGTCATGTCTCTGACCAGCGGCTCTCCTACCGGCACGGTGGCCTTCTACGAGGGCCAATCGATAGTCGGTTCAGGAACCGTTACAAACGGTGTGGCCACCTACACAGCCGGACCGCTGCCCGCGGGCGATTTCGTTCTTAGCGCGGAATACAGCGGCGATGCCGACTTCACGCAGTCCGCCTCGCCTCCGACCCTCAACCTCGCCCTAACGCCCTCGGCTACTTCGTTGACCGTCACCCCGGGCAGCTCGGCCACAGACGTCATCTCCCTGGTGACACCCGCCGGCTACACCGGCACAGTGCAGCTGTCGTGTACAGGACTTCCGGCGGCGGCCACGTGCACCTTCTCGCCCGCATCGATCAGCTTCACCGGATCGAACACCAGCACGGCGTCCACGCTCACCATCACGACCAACACCTCCGCGGGTCTGGCCACTCCGATGCTCGGCCAGAAAGCGGTGGGCCTCACCGCACTCGCGATCATGTTATGGCTGCCGGGAGCACTGCTCGCCTCCAAAGGCCGTCGCAGAAGAGCGTCCCTCACAACGCTTCTGAGCCTCCTGTTGCTTCTCGGAGTCGGCCTCACTGTCTCCGGGTGCGGCGGAGGCACCACGCCTTCCACCACTACGGGCACAACCCAGCTGACGCCGCCCGGCTCCTCAATCGTCCAGGTCACGGCGACCGGAACAGCGGGGCTCACCACAACCAGCTCAGTCTCACTCACGGTCCAGTAGCACGGGGTGATGTGTGGGCGCGGCCTAAAGGTTGTACCGCAGCCCACACTCAACCCGACGCCCGTTGTCGGCCGACAAGGACACCGAAAACATCGGCGATCCCAACACGCTTCCCTCTGCCAGCGGCCTTCCGCTCGGAGCTGTTCTGCGTAGTTAAATTGAACCGCAGTCATCGTAAGCAACAAGAACAGGATTGTTATTGACCGATGACGGCCTGATGGGAACGATGAAACCATCCACCCTTCCCACAGTCCTTGCAAATCGTCAGAGTCGACGATTTCGCACATTCCCACCGCACTACGACTGCTGGCTTCGTATCATCACATTTCTATCCGGCGCCCGGTGAGACATTCCTATCGTGCGCCAACACCGTCCTGTAAGCGCCCCTTAGGAATCGACTTGGTTTCAACAGACTCCAGGGTACGTCATGAGACTTCATAGCGAGTTCAGAGGACTAAAGGGTACCCTCTTCCCGCAAGGTGCGCTCCGCGGAGCGAGTAAGGTTATACCTCTGCCGCAGTCTCCATCAAAAAAGCTGAGATGACGTGAGCCAAGGCTGAAGGTTGATCGATTGGGATCAGATGACCACAATTGCGAATGACTTCAAGTTTCGCATTGGCAATCAAGGGTAGAACTTCGCTGCGCTGCTGGTCTTCAGGATCCTGTCTGTCGTGGTCTCCGACCAAAACCAGTGTAGGAACGGCAATCTTCAAGGCCTCCTCAGAGATGTTCTCGTAAGCTGTGGCGGTTGGCCAAGCGCGCTTTGCACCCGGCGAGCCTGCGAGGCTGTCGTGAACCAGTTGTTCGACCATGGCGTCATCGGGCCTTTGATACGTGAGGAAGTCGATCGCCGCCAAAGCCGTCTGCCGATTGTCATACGCGTGCAGTTGAGCTTGCCTGGCTTCCTCCGGGATATGCTGCGGGGACGGAGATGCGGGGGCCACCAGAATCAACGCCTCAAGACCTGCCGGACGTTCCGACGCCATTAACTGGGCTACCTTGCCTCCCATCGAGTGGCCTACCAGGACGTATCTTCGCAATCCTAGCGCCTGGATGAGCATGAAGGCATCCTTCGCGAGATCTTGAAGGCTATACCCGTTCGCAGGCGCGTCTGACGAACCCCACCCGCGCTGATCGTAAGCGACGCAGCGAAACTGCGTCTCTAGCGAGTGAATGACAGCTTTCCACGTTCTCGCGGAACCGCCCCAGTAATGCAAGAAGATTAGTGTAGGAAAGCCACGGCCGGTGTCCACGACGTTGAGGTTGAGAGTGTCAATCGGAACCTTCATTGCAAAATTCCTTCCTTCCCTTTGGTCGTTCTGGTCTGCTGATTCTGGATAGTCTCGCCGGGATCGGTAGCATCGCGTTTATCAACGTTATTGCCTGAGAGCCTCAGCGTGCCTGCGCACTTCCCTTGCATTAAGCGGACCACCGTGCCCGAGGTAAAATCGGTCCACACCTGCATCCACAAGCCGCAGGAGCTCGTTGCTGACCGTACGGGGATCGTCCTCAAAGGGAGGCTGGATAGCATGGTTCAGCCGCAGAATGCCACCGATTAGAATCCCCGAAGCCACGAGATCCCCTACCATAGCCTCTTGAGTGCCGAGCTCCACTGAGAGCGACCCCGCCGTGTGTCCAGGTGTATGCCTTACCACTCCCGAGACGCCAAACTCGGAGGTGTCGAAAGTGGCATTGGCTGAAAGCAACACGTCCGGCTCGAACGCAGCATACTTCTGATGCGGCAGCGGTGTTTTGAGAAAGTACCGTCCTGTTCTCCCCGTCGGGCAAAAAGCCATCGGTTTTTCCCGCCGGTAGTAGGGAAGGTCGTCCTCATGCGCGATGATAGGTGCCCGCGTCTTTTCGCGGAGCTCGGCTGCTCCGCCTGCGTGGTCCACGTGAGCGTGAGTAATGACAATCGCCCTGACATCTGCAAAGGTGAGGCCTTGCTTCGTGAGCACGTTCTCCACCTTGCCGGCGGAGCCCGGCAGCCCAGCATCAACCACGACGCAACCGTTGCTGCCGATCAGCAGATGGGCGTTCACAATTCTAAGAGGCAGGATGGGTATCCGAACGATGCGCGTCAAACTTCGTCTCCAATCTGTCGAGGTGCTCTCGACCTCCTTCCAAACAGGGCATCGGCCCTGCTTTGCTTCACTTGGCAGGGCAACCATCGTGAAGCAGTTGAGCTGCACGCACAGTGTTGTCGCCCAAACTAGGGTGGGAGCCGTCTTTTCCGTAGCTCTTCAGGCGAGTGTAGCGAAGGACAAATTCGTAGCCTGGCTGCTGAATCACCTGACCCACGGCGGCTGGCCCGTCTTCATCTGCAATGGCTTTCGTCATGGCGCCACCAATGAAGTAAACAATGCCTCTGCCGTAGAAATCGACCTGGTATACCAGTTTGTATGGCACCGGATGCGGTGCCTGCATGCTGGCGAGCGACATCTCAAGGAGGCCTGCGCTGTCGGCAAGGTGTGAGCTACCATAAAGCCATTCGGCGTAGAGGCGCATGCCCGTGGCACCTTTGGAGTCCTTGAGCACTTCGTCGTTGCCCACGTACATGGCTGTACCTTCATTACGCAGGTCCACAAGAAGTTCCGCGACGTGAGAGCAGAAGCTGCCACGTGCTTGATCGGCGGGCTCCGTCAACCCTTTCGCCCAGTGTTCTGTGTCTTCCTGGTATACGGCGCCCTGAACTCCATGGAATGCCTCGTGCATGGTTACATTCAGAACGCTCGGCATGTCCTCGTTGTAGGCCATGTTGAGGAAGAAGTCAGAGCCTCCAAAGGCATAGCCTCCACCGTCGCCACCCGCAACCACGAAGCCTTGCAACGAGATTGCGTCGGGATTTAGAACAAAAGGATGCGATTACGAATAACTCTATCGATTCCATGATCGATTCGATCGAGGAGAAGCGATATGGCAGGAGCAGATGACTTAACCAAGGGAAAGTTGTAACTCTTTTCCTGAGGATTGCCGGCCGGCTGCCCGTGAGCGGCCGCAACGAGAGCGTGTGCGAACTGCTCGTCCGTCTCAGCTTCTCCCAGTTCGCTCATCTTTCTGATCATGCCCTGGTTGCCTTGGAGTTTGGCGATCGACGTGGCCCGCGCAAAGCTGAGATTTGGATCCTGGAGTGCTTTCAGCACAGCGCGGGCCGACGCAGTGTCCATCTCAATCTTCTGCGAGAACGCTGGCGATGCCAGGGAAAGTGCGCCGAGGACCAATGCAAGCAATCCGAATAAGCTTCCTGGTCGACGCGGCTTAGTCGCTTTGGCTGGTAAGGCCTTCTTAGCTGCTGTAGTCGTCATGAAATTCGTGCCCCGCTTTACGACCCGACCAACCTTTGTCCAGATAAGTTCTTAAGAGAGCCCGCGGCCCTTCCGAAAGTCCCGGCCGAAGCTCGGCATAGTGATTTTCAATGGCTAGAACGACGTCGAGCCCGACCTGTTTGGAAGCGAATAGCTCATGAGATCTCCCTTGGCGATAATGGTTCGTGAGGTGAGGGACTGAAGGTTGACGTACCCTGACTTAGCCTCAGGCTCCAAGGTATTTGTACTGATTCATCATTGAAAGACCATCTATGGCTACACCGATCTAGCCCTTTCGGTTCAGCAGTATTGCGCTGCCAGGCTACAGCTAACCCATGGCAAGCACCGAACCGGCAAACAACAATCACTGTGGTGCGCGGCGCGGCAAACGTTGACGGTAGCAGCGCGCCACTTAGTGCGAGGGAGCCTCAAGCGTTCCCATGGCCAACGCGAGCTTCGCCGCGGCGGCAAGGGCAGACGTGTACGCTTCCTGTTCAGTAAGATTGGCCTGGAAGAGATGCGTTTCAGCCTCAACGCTGGCAGTGATTGTACCTACGCCCTCCCGGTAAGCATCCAGCGTGGAGTCATACAGGACTTGAGCCGTGGCCTGCACCGAGGCGGCAGCACGATTGGCCGCGACGCTGTTCCGCAGGGCCGCCTGCGCCGATAAGACGTCGCGCATGGCGTTGAGCCGCACCTCGGTCAAGGTGGACTCCGCTTTCCCCTCATTGTTCTGCGCCGTGTGGATCGCGTTCGCGCGGCGGTGTCCGTCAAAGATCGGAACGGAAGCTCCGAGCAGGATAGTGCCGTTCCATTGGCTGCCGGTGATGTTAAGCGTGGGAAGTTGCTCGCCGATCGGCGGAACTGCCGTGATGCCTAGCTGGCCGCTTACGTAGGCTCCTGTGGCAGAGAGAAACACTTTTGGGCGGTTCTGCGCCTCGGCTGCTTTGACTGAGGCTCTGCTGGCCAACAACTCGTTATAGGCTGCGAGTACGTCGGGCCGCCGCGCCAGGGCATCGCGAACGATGGCATCAACCGAGGCTGTCTCTTGCTCCGGGATCTCACGGCGAACAAGAGGTGCAAGCCGGAGTGTCTGGAGCGGAGACAACCCCACGGCGGTAAGCAGTGTGGCAAAAGCCTGCTCACTCGCACCCTGCGCCGTTATCAGGGCGAACTGCGCCTGGGCGACAAGGTCGCGGGCCTGCGCTACCTCTATCACCGTACCTTGACCTCCCTCGTAGCGGGCCTGTGCAGCGCGCCCGATTGCTTCGGAATTCATCAAGGCTTCGGAGGCTGTCAGGCGTCGCTGTTCTGAAGCGGTGCAGGCGTAATAGGCAAGCGACACGGCGTATGTAATCTGCTGGTCGACGCCAACCGACAGAACGTCGGAAGCGCTTGAAAGCATTTTCAAGGCTCCTGTGACGGACTTTCTGCCACCAAAGTCAAACAGCAGCCATTCCAGCGAGACCGCCTCGACACTTCCGATCGCATTCCCCGAGTTGCCAACGGTCACGCCCAGAGCACCGTTTTGGCCGCTCCCCCCCTGGTACGCCCCCAGGGCGCTTGCACTAATAGCCGGCAGATAGGTGCTCGCGGCCGTGCGTTCGCCAAGTTTTGCATTCATGGCATCCGCGCGGGCGATGGCTGCTGCAGGATTTGCGCTATGTGCAATCGCAAGCAACTCCGTTAGGCCGTACCGGTGTTCCGTTTCCAACGTCACCGGCTGAACCGGAAAGGCACCGGCGTCAGGGTTCGGCGGCAGAACGAAGCTGGTCTGTTGAGTTGGCGCTTCCGGCAGGACCGACGCATCTCTGCTGGTTTGTGTTGCTGGACGGAGCAGGTTGGACTGCGCCTGGACAGCGTGTCCGGACAGGGCAAAGAACAGTGCAGTCGTGAGCGCCTGCTTATTCATGCAATAGTCCCTCAGTGATGGCGGCACGTGCTTTGCGAAAGTTTGCCATACGTGTCCGCAGGAGCACCTCAAGCGGAGCGACCGATGAAATATCTTCGATTGTTTCCAAGACCGCCGCTGACGTATTTACAAGCATTTCATTTAGCTTCCGGGCCGTACGGCACACGCGTCGCTGTGCTAGAAGCCAGGGATAGGCAGGCCTTATCCTGAGGGGCTCGTAACTGGCGAGAAGGAGGTCACTCGACATCTGCTCCAGCAGTGTGGTGGTTTCTGCCGCCTTTCTCCGCCTTGACCATGGATCGGGAGCGTTGGCTGTCTGCTGAAGCGCCGCTGCCAATGCTCGTGATTCGCTCTCAATCCGCGTGCCGACACTGACCGGCCAAACATACGAAGCAACAAGGTAGGAAACGACATTGCCGACCAGGATGCCGATGACCCTGTCGCGGGCGACAACCAGGTCGAACATCGGTGAGGGGCCCTGGATAACACAAAGCAGATAGGCAAACGCAAACTGGAAGCCGGCGTAGGAAATGTGTTTGTCGCCCGCAGCGATCCATGCACCAATGAAGGCACCGACGCTTACAAGAAGGGCAAGGTGGCCGATGTCGGTGGCATGAGGTATAACGCGCAGCATGACGACGATTCCAAGTGCGGCGCCTGCCAGACAGCCGCCGATGCGCAGCATCAACTTCTCAACGCTCTCTGCGGTCGTGCCCAGCGAAACGATGAAGCATGTGATCATCGCCGTGTGAATGCCGGGCCAGTTCAGCCCGGAGTACAGGAGGTAACACAGCATCGCAGCGCCCGTTACCTTAAGCGCAAAGCGGACATGCAGGCTGTTCTGAAAAGCATCCGGCTCGAAGAAGCTGGGCCTTTCTTTCGCTTCCCCGAACGGCGATAGTTCTCCGAACTGGGTCAGCCCATGGTTCAGCATAGACACGGCTGAAAGAGCGAGTGCAGGAATTTGACTGTCAGTCAGGACCGGTGCAAGCCGAGCAGGATAACCACCCGCCTCGAAGGCAGAAGCGGCTTCGCAGAGGCGGTTCGCGATCGTTCGCCGCACGTTCTCTGAAGGTAAAGCATCCGGCTCATCCAACATGAGCTGCACAGCGCAAAGCATTGCTACCAGGCAATCGGCGGAGCTTCTCAACGCGCGGATGTCCTCAGGCTTGCTTGTTTTCTCAACAGCGGCAAGCTTAAGAGTCCCTTGCACACCCTCGATACCCTGCCATACTCGCTGCATCCGCTGCTGCCGCGCGGCACGGTTTGCTGTCGTAAGAACCTGCGCAAGCCGGCGCAGTCTTTCGGCCATCCCCTTCTCTACCAGGGTGCGAGGCGCTGGCGCTATGCAGAGATTCACCACGACGGACACCAGCGCTGGAATGCCGACGCAAAGCCATGCGTAGAGCAGAGCACGGGTGGCTGCTTCTCCAAAGGGAAAGGCTCCGAGCAGATCAAGAGCGTACGCAAAAACAAGTCCAAGGGTGGGTGCCAGCGGCTTCAGTTGGCTGGCTGAGGCAAGAAACATGATGACAAAAGAGATGGCTGCCATCGTGAATACTCGCAACGCAGGGTTTGCAAGAAGTGGCGGAGCAAGCGCCACCAGCAGGCAAACGACCACCGTGGTGGTCAGGGTAAAACCTACCGCAAGGGCGATGCTGGACACGCGGTCAGGCTTGTTCATGAAAAAGGCGATGTAGACCGTGAGCGCTACTTCGGGCGTCTGGTAGATCTCGCCAAGGATCGCCACGGCCGTACAGATCAGTGCCAGCCGGACAGAGAAGGCCAGGCGCTCAGAAGAAGGTTCGATGAGGCGCTGCCAAACTCGCGCACCGCGCGCCGTATCACTTGCAGCCACTGTCATGAGCAACCTCCACAACGGCGCTGGCTCCGAGCTTCATCAGTTCTTCTGGTGGATTGATGAGCCGGATGCGAACCGGAAAACGCTGGGCGACTCGCACCCAGTTCAGCGAAGCCTGAACGTAAGGTGCGGCTCTCGGCAGATTCACTTTGTCACTGTCCACTACACCGTATCCAACGCTGTCGATCACGCCTCGAATGGCTCGACGCCGGTCAATCATCGAGTAGACCAGCGCGCACGCACCTGGTCTTACGCGGTCCAGGTCTGTCTCGCGAATATTGGCCGACGCAAACCAGTTCTCCGTAGAGATCAATGTAAAGAGCGCCTGCGAAGGTGCGACGATCTCCCCTGTGGATACATTGAGTCCGACGATGCGACCGTCGTGTGCGGCGAACACGGAGGTATCAGCCAGCGTTCGACGTGCATTCGCAAGGGTCGCCTCTGCCGCGCGCACACGGGCCAGCGAAGCATTATCGGTATCAATAGCACTTACAGCCGCACTCTGCTGTTGACCAGCCTGAGCAAGCGATACAGCCGCATCCGCCGTCGCTGTTCTTGCCTGATCGAGTTGCTGCTCCGGGATATAACCTTTCGCAGCAAGGGGTGTCAGCCGATCCTGCGTTCTTTGTGCGAGCTCAAGATTTTCTCGCGCGCGAATGGTCTGCTCGGCTGCCGTCTGGCTGTTCCACCGTTGCGTCGTGACCAGCCGGTTCTTCGAGCTGACGGATGCGCGAGCGATCGCGAGGTTCGCCTGAGCGCTCGCCACGCTCGTCTCGTAGGAGGCCGGGTCGATTCGAAAGAGCAAGTCCCCTATGTGCACGAGCTGATTCTCGTGCACGGGAAGCTCGATGATGCGGCCGCCGACGAGAGGAGCCACGTGCACCACCTCACCATCGATGCTGGCGTCATCGGTCGTCAGCCCCCGGCCTGAAAGAGTCCGCAACCACAACCCAGCTGCCGCCGCGATGATAAGACCTGCAACGATTGCTCCGACGCGGCTGCGTCTTTGCCTTCCCCGGATCTCGCTCATGGGTGCACCATCCAAAATTGCCACATGAGAAGCGCGGCGATGACGCCGAGGCTAACGCAAACGATCAGCTGAAGCGGAATCACGTTGGAGAGGCCGGTAGCTACCATCAGGCCGCGTGAGGCGATGGCGACAACGACGGCGACCAGAGCGCACAGGAGCCATGCCGGAAAGTACGCGCCGGCGATGGTGGCGGAGGGGGCTCCGCTGCAGCCAAGTATGAGCGGAGTCCCTCCCGTGGCCAGCAGGGGTAGCGGCAACTTCAGGGTCCGGAGGGGAGAAAGTATTTCCGTCTTCCGTGTACCGTAAATCATCATCAACCCCATCCGCGTCCTTTGTCTTTCGCCAGCTTCACCGCCGCAGTCCTATGGCTCAACGGCGACATACGCGATCCCTGAAAGATTGCCCTGGGCTGCCAGGATGACTCTTGCGTTCTTGCCATCGAGATCGGCGGTGTAGACGGAACCGCCCAGGTCCGTGACGAACATGCGTTTGCCCCTGAGATCGAGTGACAGCCCGATGCCTTCCATCAGGTGTGTCACAACGATCTCTGGCGCTGTCCCAGCGAATGTCGCGCTATCAACCGATGCGCGATTGACCGTATCCCCTCGTGGTGGATCACCTCCCGCCAAATCGCTTCATCAGGTCGCGATGTCTGCTCTGCGGGATCGCGTACCCTGGTTGACCCTGACGTTACGCATCGCGAGGAAGTTACGGTAGACCAGTTGCGGCTACAGAACGCTAGCCCCTTTGGGCTAGCTCAATGGCACCAGCAGCCAGCAGGCTCGGAAGGGCTAGGTCCCACTGCCCCCAAAGGAACTGGCCGCCGCGGCTGCGCGTCCGTAGCTTGGTCGCAGGTGTCTTCAACGCCACGTGATCCGATAGCGCGCGAGCGGAATGGACCCCAAGGAGCTTGCCATGCAAAAACTAATCCGTCCTGGGACGCTCGTTCGTGCTGCTCTTGCAATGAGCCTCCTGCCTCTTTCCTCGCTCGCGCAGTCTGCGACTCCGCCGACTCATAACATTGTGCTTGTGCACGGCGCCTGGGCTGATGGTTCCAGCTGGGCCAAGGTGATACCCCTGCTGCAGCAGAAGGGGTATCACGTCACGGCAGTGCAGAACCCCCTCACATCGTTCGCAGAGGATGTTGCCGCAACCAAGCGGGTCATCGACGCTCAGGATGGGCCGGTTCTTCTGGTTGGTCACTCGTACGGCGGCGCGATCATTACGGAAGCGGGCAACAACCCCAAAGTGGCGGGGCTCGTCTACGTGGCTGCATTTGCACCTGACTCGGGCGAATCTTCAGGCGCATTGGCAAAGCCGTATGGCCCCACCCCCGGCGTTACCGAGCTTCGGCCCCTCGCGGATGGCTTCCTTGTCCTATCCGATAAGGGTGTGCAGGAAGATTTCGCCCAGGACCTGACGGACGCCGAGCGCAAACTGCTGGTCGCCACGCAGGTTCCTACGCTGGGCGCAGTCCTGGGAGCACCGATGACTGCCGCCGCGTGGAGAACCAAGCCAAGCTGGTTCATCATCGCCGCCAGCGACCGGATGATTGCCCCAGAGCAGGAACGCGTCACGGCCAAACGCATGAACGCCCGCACCCTGACGCTTCCGACCAGCCACGTGCCCATGCTCTCGAAGCCGAGTGAGGTTGCTGCATTCCTCAACGACGCAGCATCCGGCACCAACATCCCTACGCCCCCTGGAAAATAGACTTCAGCCGGCGCGTGAGCGTCGGCTGTTTCTCTTGCCGTCAATAGAATTTAGAGGAGTCTATGACCAGTTTCGATCACATTCTGATCGCCTTTGACGATTCCGCACCCGCGCAGCGAGCATTTGAAATGGCAACGGATCTTGCCCTGCGCTTACATTCCCGCGTAACGCTGGTTACGGTGCTGGAACCCTTGCCGGGATATGTCGAGATGGCTGCCATGGTCGATGCCGCCATGCCCGAGACGCTGCGCGAAGCCAAGCAGGCGCGACTGCAGGCACTGCAGACTGCCGCCTGCGACAGGGCAAAGGAAAAGGGACTTGATCTAAAAACCGTCCTTCTTGAGAGTTCAGAGGTATCAGGTCTTCTCGAGGCTATTCGCACAGCCGCGCCGGACCTGCTCGTCATCGGCAGGCAAGCGCACTCATCCAGTCTTGAGTTTGCAGGCACGGTGCGGGGTGTGGTCAACGAGTCCTCGTGTCCTGTGCTCGCCGTTGCATGATCCACGCTAGCGGCACAGACTCACCGCTGGAACGGAGCGAATACCTCAAATTCTGGCTGACTCACGCCCTTGCGGGTGCAGGCGCGCTTCGATCAATATCTCAAACACGCGAAGTGCTTCAGCTATCCCAGAGTCGCTCCGCCGAAACATCGTCTCTATGGCCAGTCCACGTATCGCTGCCACGATGACGCGCATCCATTCAAGGGCTTCGCCATCCACTTGCATGCCGGCTTCCTGCAATAGCCGTCCGGTACGTTGTTGCGAGTCAGCTTCTATCCGCGCTTGGATAACAGCGGCTTCTACCGCGGCGCATCGGAGGTACTGGACACACCTTCAGTCGACGGCGTCAGCTACGAGTACTATCGGCACTGGTTTCCTCTGACCCATCTGTGGGTGAACACGGCATTGTTGAAGTCCGATGCGGATCTGATCACCTCGCACGGAAAGACCGATATGCCAGGTGAGATTGGCTGGGACCGGACGGATTGGTATACGCAACAGCAGCTGCGCGACGTCACCGGCGCCATCCAGAACAATGCGGACATCGCGGGGGATAACTTCTGGGCCCTGCAGGCCCATGCACCGGACCACGGCTGGCAGGCAGTACCCGTAGATGACCGCACATGGACCGGTATGCTGCTGGGTGAAAGCGGGGAGTGGTGGGCGATGTACTACACAGGCCGCGAGACCAGGATCAACGGAGCGCAGGACATGGCGGAAAGGGCGCAGCTCCTGCGGGCGCACTTTTACACCATGGCAGACACACCGGTACCTCCGCATGCGGTACCTCCTCCGCCCCGGATCACTGCGCTTGGCAGTCGGGATATATGCTGGCGCGGCTCTGCCGGTGCTGCTCGGTACACCATAGAACGGTCCTCTGCGGTTGACGGCCCGTGGAAAGCGCTATCGAACCGGCGCACAGAGGATGGTTGCGCAACTTTAACCGGCACGCAGCCTGCACACGGTGCCTGGTACCGCGTTATAGCTCAAAATGCTGACGGAAAGCCCAGCGGCGCATCCGTCGCAAAGAGTATAGATCCATAGACACCCCCGGCCGAGAGATTTTCTTACCAGCGCCGCTTACGGGGATCTCATCGCTGCGGGACTGGCTCTCACGTCCATTGCTGCTCTCCGGAGCAACTGGCGTTTCGCTCTTCCTCTGGTATGGGTGTTCAACACATGGGGCTTTGTGGATCTGCTCAATGGGGTGCGCGGGGTCTTGCAGTTGAACATCGCGAACTTCAACCTGGCCACCCTATGGTATATCTACACGTTCTACGCTCCCGTGGTCATCGCTCCCCACTGGATGATCTTCGGCATTCTGTTCAAGGCCAGGTCCTGGAAGAAATAGAGTTTCGGACCTGTAGGAGATCGCTTCATCGGCACTGCACATTCTTGTCTGAAGAATTTGCAGCTATCGTTCCTGCCCTTCAAGTAAACCCGACACCAGCACCAACATCCGTAGAAATTCTACGGGCGGCGCAAAGAAGTCGACCATTTTCAAATCGGAGAAAAAGTATGTCTCGTCGTCTAAAGGTCTTATCCCTGCTTTTGGGAGTCCTGATGTTTATGTTCGGGATACTTAAATTCTTCCAACCATTCCATGGATGGTTCGATATCCAGATTCAACAGAGTCACCTAGCGCACGCGGCGATCCTGGCGGGCAAACTGACCGAGATGATTACGGGCATTTGCTTCTTGCTGCCATGGTTTTGGCGATCGTTGACTACGAAAAGCAAAGATCAAGTCCTGCTGGTCGGTTGCTTCCTCCTCTTTACTCAGATGGTCGTGGCAATCTATGTCCATCTGCAGCCCGGAGTGCCCGCCAGCGTTCTTCCTCTCGGTATCAAGGTACCCGTGATCCCCGCGACTATTCTCCTCCTCGGCTTGTTCACTGCTCTTGATGCCTGGAAGCAGATGCGAGCAGAGAACGTCTAAAAACCTTCACCGTTGGCTCAACACGTCCTAATCCCCTCGGTCGCGCAACAACTGGAGCACAAAAGGGCTACCCTCCTCGAACCTCTTCAGCTTGGGCCTCTCGCGCTGGAAAATCGAGTCTTCATGGCACCCCTGACATGCAACCCCAACGAGACTAAGAACGCCATCTTCAGTCCTCCAATCAGTCGACCTTTAGCTTGAGCACCAGAAAGCCGGGAATCAACTGGACGAAACTGTTTTGGCGGCCCTACTCGGCGCGATAAAGCCCGAAATCCTGCTGCACCTGCCGCACTTACCGTCTTGCAACCAAGTAGCCGCTCACCACTGCATCACTTGTCGGTGTAACGGACACTCGGTAGGCCATCCATGATCTGTTGAAAGCTCTTGGCCGGCTCTTCGTTTACCGAGATGACCATGTAGAGCTGGAACCATCCATAGGCCACGGGATCGACACCCAGCTTGTCGTAGTTGTCAGAGAAATAACGTCTTGGATCAAGACCTGCGGGAACCGGGTTGGGAAGCTTCGCTTCAATACGGCGGAAGTCGCCGACCAACCGTGCAAGGTATTCCGGATCGGAGTCGCGAAACCACGCCAGCGCGATCCGGTTCGCCTCGTACTCCCCGCTCAGGGAGTTGTGTTGCAGGTTGTCGGAAGTCTCTTTACCCTGGGGCTCCGGTAGGCCTTGGATGACGCGGTGAGCGATCAAGTGGCCAAGCTCATGCACCAAGAAGAAGCGGTAGAACATGTCTTTGAACAGGGCCTCGCCGTTTGGTTCGTCCGTCGTGTAGCTTGCCCACCCGTTCCATACCTGCTGCATCGGCGGCGGCAACGTTGTGAAATCCGCTTCGTGCGCCGCTGGCCTATTCCCAGACCAATTTGAGAACGAGACTGCCGTGCCCGCATCGAGCGAGACGGGATAGAAGGGGAAGGGACCATAACCCGGAACGTGCACGTGCGACATGACGTCCACGGCGAGCTTCCGCATAGCGATCAAACTCGGATTGCTGTCAGCCGCCGTCGCAAGGACATCTTCCCTATCCGAGTCGATCGGTAGTTCCTCATGGAGCGTCGCGAGCCATCTTCCATCGCGGAGAGCGAAAGCCGTTGTCATTAGCTTGTGAGAGCGTTCCGGGGTTCCATGGTAAGGCTGGGAGTAGTGGACGTCGGCAACGACATACCCAGAGGTCGGGGAAAGAACGATTGCACGAGGATTCTCATATTGGAACGAGAAGCCTGTGCGCCGCGCCTCCCACTGCAGCACTTCCGCGCGGGAGTGAGTGGCCCCATCCTCGACATCAACGTATTCCGGAGCAAGCATTTGCGAAATCTTTGCAGCGTCAGACTTCAGGCCAGACATGGCGACCAGGATTCCGCGATCCGCAGCGATAAGCGCCTGCTGCTCGGCAGAAAGCGGTGTCTGTGCTCCAGTGTTGACAACAGCGAATGACAAACAAAAGATCAATGCATAGGCGAAACCTTTTGGACCAAACATGCAACGCCCCCTTGAGGATCTAACGAATCCAGAATAGGCAGCAACCTGCGAGGTAAGGAATGAAATTCCTTGCAGAGTCTCAGGATCTTGCTATTGTTTTTGTCATGGGCCAAGCGCCACAGGCAGCCGCACCTGTTCTGAGCCGGGTTCCTCCCTGGCTGCGTCACACCGTGTCGGTTCGCGCTGAGTGGAACTCCTGCGCTCTCGAACGTTCGTGCTTTGGCCCAATGCATGACCCGACGCCCGCAGTCCCATTCCACCATCTTGCCGTTCGGCTTGATCGTCCTCCCTTGAAGATGGGATTCAAGGCGGAGGGCCGAAGAAGCGATACCGATCTTCCGCACGACCACATCTCGGTCATTCCCGCTGACGCCTCCATCACGTCCTGGTGGAACCGGCCCGTAGACTTTGCCTGTCTTTACTTCACTCCGCAAGCTATCGCGTCGACGGTCGGCGGAGAGATGTTGACAGCCGCGCACTGGGAGTTGCGGCTTGTGCTCGCCGTGCACGCTCCCGCGATGAGCCAGCTCGTTCGTTCCCTGGCGATCGACGGCCGGTCAGCCATACGGCAAGATGCGCGGCGATGCCATGTTTCACCAACTAGCGACGCTGCTGGTGGCAGACGGGCGGGTTCTGGGCAGCACCCGGTACAAAACTGGTATCGGAGACCGGAGAGTACGTCGCGCGCTGGATTACATTCACGCCAACATCTGCGACGAGCTCAGCCTCAATGCAATCGCGCTGGCATCTGAGACGAGCCTTTTTCATCTCACTCGGTTGTTCCGAGAGGCAACCGGCGTCCCAATCTGGCGATATGTGTCTCGTCTACGAGTACAGCTAGCCATTGGCCTCATGAGAGATCACACACTCCCGTTGAATGAATTGGCGGCTTCAGTCGGCTTCACAAGCTACTCGACGTTCGCTGCCACTTTCGTTGCGGAACAGGGAATGTCTCCTTCTAGCTTCCGCCGTCTCTCTTGACGACAGGAGCCCTTCGCTGTCACTTGTTGATTACAGGCCTTATCGCGATTCAGGGCTAGTCTGGGTTCCGAACAATACCAGTCGATACACTGTCCATCGCGAACTTGTAGTCGCGCCGCAAACGCGGGGAACTCAAGCTATTCAATACTGAGGTTTTCGCGTGATCGAGGTCTGGCAGACGAAGAACCGACTTCCGCACGACATGCTTTTTAGTCCTCTTGGGCATACTGGCGGCCTCCTCTGCCGCAAACATGCCCAACACTCTATGCGCCTGCCAAGAGCTCCCGGTGGGGTCGGCTGGAAGGCGCTTAGCACCGCCTTCAACAAGTCGCAAGAGTTATCTGGCATTAGAGATCGATATAGCCCCGTCGCAGCGCCATCATTGCTGCACCGGTTCGATCGTCCGCACCCAGCTTGGAAAGAATGCTCTTGATATGGTTCTTCACCGTGTGCTCGGCGATGTTCAGATCGTTTCCGATGATCTTGTTGGACTGCCCCTTCGCAACGCCCCGCAGCACCTCAATCTCCCGCGCCGTCAGCGCATCTTCGCCAGCATGCAAAGCAAGCTGCTGTGCAATGACGGGGGGAATGCGCCGGTGGCCGGCATGCACGCTACGAATGGTTTCAACCAGCTCTGTTCGCAGCAGGTTCTTGAGCAGATAGCCCATCGCTCCGGCCTTGAACGCACGCAAGACTTGTACATCTCCTGCAGTCGAGGACAGAACAATGATCTTCGCCCTGGGAAACTCCGTTCGTATCGCGGCGATCGCATCGATGCCGTTGATCTTCGGCATTCGGATGTCCATCAGAGTCACATCGGGGCGCTGCGCGCGGAACAACGTAAGCGCCTCGTCTCCGTCGGTCGCCTCGGCCACGACCTGCATGTCTGGCTGTGCGTTGATCTCGCCCGAGATGCCCGCCATCATGAGCGGGTGATCGTCGACCGTTAGCACTTTGATTGACCGTATCTCTGTCATGGCCAGTTCCCGCCGTTCGCAAGCATCAGGGAAGCGAAATCCACTACCCTGGTTGCCGCAATCTTACCCGACTCCTGCACGCATTGCCTGACTCCAAAGGGCTAGGTCAATCCGCTGGTGCCAACCTTGCAGCTAAGGCACGGGAAACACGATTACAACGCACATCATCCCACCTGAAAAAGTCCATGCTGCCGTTCCTCCATCGCAACCACTGCGATCAAGTAGACCGAAAGGGCCATCTTTCTTTGACTGCAAAAGGTCTTTCGACGCCCGTTGTCCGGGCCTACTTTTAGAAGCAGCGATGGCTTTCAAGTCGAGAGCCGTAAGCCAACGCACACGCAGGGAGATGACCGGAGAAATCTATGAGCAAAGCTAATCTCGTATTGGTGCATGGCGCCTGGGCTGATGGGTCATGCTGGAGCAAGGTCATTCTTGCCCTTGAAGAGAAGGGCTATACCGTCACCGCGGCACAGATCCCGCTGACCTCGCTAGAGGCTGACGTCGAAGTGACTCGCCGTCTTATCGATCAGCAATCGGGGCCAACCGTCCTCGTCGGACACTCCTATGGTGGTGCGGTCATCACAGGTGCCGGCGGAGCATCGCCGAACGTCAAGGCCCTCGTTTACATAACTGCTTTCGGTCTGGACGAAGGTGAGAGCCTTGAGTCCGTAGCCAAGCAGGGCCCTCCTCCTGCCGGTGCGGCGGCTGTCCAGCCGGACGCGAACGGGTTTCTTTGGATCGACCGGGCGAAGTTCCACGATGTCTTCGCTGGAGGCGCGAGTGCGGATGAAGCCGCTGTCATGGCTGCGGTCCAGAAGCCTTTGAGCGTTGTCTCCTTCGCCGACAAGCAGGGCGCACCTGCCTGGAAGACAATCGCGTCGTGGTACCTGGTCTGCACCGACGATCAAATGATCCCGCCGCCCGCTCAGGAGTTCTTCGCGAAGCGCATGAATGCGACCGTTGGCTCGGTAAAATCCAGCCACACCCCCTTCGTCACGCATCCTGACAAGGTTGCAGAGATCATCGCATCCGCAGCGGAGTCGCTCAGCGAGTAGGTCAACACAACTGGTGCGGCTTCACTACTTCATCGGAGCAGGCGAAGCCGCGTCCCGCAGCATTTCAAGGAGTTCACATCGCCACGATAAGCAACACACTCGATCTGCAGCACCCCGCCCTCGCCCCACTGGATGCCTCGAGCGAAGCGATTCGAACCATCTCCGCCGCACGAATCACTCTTCTGGCTGACGTGTTTGCGCTCTTCATCAAGATCAAGAACTTCCATGGATGGAGGCGGCTATACCTTCGGGGGGACGGATTTCTACCTCAATCTTCTGAACAGTGACGACCTCATTTATGCCCGGCAGACGATGATCCACGAAGCCCTGCACGGGATTCAAGGCGCCACCTTCCAGGAAGATACGGATCATTGGAGCAAACAGAAAACGCAATCCGCAGACCTCGCCCTTGCTAAGTTCTGCTCGAACAGCGCCGAACTCTTCGAAGACATCAAGGATGAGGGCACTGCCATGTTCCTAGGCTCAGATGAAGCTCTCAAAGACCTCGAATCGTGTCACCGGCAAGCGTAGCTATGCGGAATACCTGTACTACAACACCCATCTCCCCGATAGCACAGGCCTGCTTGAAGTCTCCGTCGCCAGCCTGCAGGCTCCCAGACCAGTCCCCTTCAAGACGGTCTACGGCGTTGACTTCTGCGGGAAGGGCGTCATCTACTACATCGGCAATGCAATGACCAGGGCCATCGAGGAAGAGGCTGGCACTGCGGCCGTGGCACAGTCCCTGCAGCAACCCGGCTACGAGTTCATCCTGCGATACACCAGGCTCAAGAGCTATGGAAGAGACAGCGCACATCCACCCCTCGGAGAAAACACGGTAGCCGCTGCTCAAGCGCTTCATGACGGCTGCCACGCAATGTGACGAGCACTTCCTTCAGTGTGGCCTCACCGGCCCTTCTTGCTACGTCAACCGTCTTCGCTGCCCTTGGAATCTGGAAGGATGAGACGTCTTCCAAACATCTTCGAGTCGACCGAATAGGCTCCCGGTCCAAGCACCAACATTGCCACCGAGACCAGCATGATGAGGGCAAGATCGACGAGCTTGAGCCCTTGCATTCCGGACCAGTACGTCGCCTCAATCGCGACGGAACTTACGCTCGCCAGTGGAGTCAAAGCTCCAAGCATCAGCAACAGGCAGGTCACTCCGAGTAAAAGTGCCTTCCATGTGGCAATCTTCCCAGCGGGCTCGTCCGATAAGAACGCAACGAAAAGTAGACCTGCAATCGTGATCCGCAAGAGAAGCAACGCAGTGCCCGGCAGTCCCGCTGGAAACATCGAAAATAACCGCTGCATTGGACAACGATAGAGGAGGTCAATCGAAGCAGATTGACGTATTTGGACTAGATCGATATAGCCCTTTAGAGCCCCTTTCAGGCTGATCAACCTGGCTCATCGCGGATCGCGCGGCGCTCAGTTCTTTCGATGGAGAAAGAACGGCAGCCACGAGCGAGACTTACCGTCATAGGCATATTTCCTCGCGATGGTCGCTTCCAACTCCGTCCCCACGCCGATGCGACTCCAAAGATTGAACGTAGCCCGGATCGCGTCGGCTCGCTTCCGCATATTCTCCAACCCCAAACGTCTTGCGGCAGCACTTGCTCGAAGGCTCTCTGGGTCGAACCCCCTACCGTCATCGCGGACACGTAGTCGCAGGAAGTTCGATCCATAGCTGAGATCCACCTCGATGGCACTTGCCTTCGCATGCTGGAACGCATTGCACAGTCCCTCGCGAGCGATCTTGCTCAACTCGGTCAGAACCATCGGATCGAGTGCGCGAGGCTGGCCATCGATCTCAATCCTGTAAGCGGTCGGGTGAGCTGCCGAGAATTCGGCACAATACCCCGCCAACAGTTCTGCCAGGTCACGCGATGCTTCCGGTTGCGTTGGCTGGTCGAGGAAGGTCTCGCGTCCTTCTCTCATTACCCGATCAGAATCATCCAGCAGCGTCTCGATCGTCTGTCTGGCCGGCGGTGGTAAAGGAAGTTGATTGGTGGTCGTATGCAGACGCAGGAAGATGCTTTGGACAGATTGAAAGAACGTGTCGTGCAGATCTCGAGCAATGTTCTCCCTCTCGTCTAGGCGCTCCTGGTGGCGTAACCGCAGCATCGCTGTCACCTGCCGCATACGAGCCAGATAGAAGGTCCACAGCATTGCGAGCGCTACGACGATGCAGAGTGCGAAGAACCACCAGGTCTGCCAGAAGGAAGGCTCGACCACAAAGGGGAGAGAGGTCTCTGGCCCATTCCAAAGCCCAATCGGGTTCGATGCGATCAGGCGAAAGACATACTTGCCAGGGCTTAAGTTGGAAAACACAACCTGCTTCGTAGCAACGATGTCGCTCCACTCTTCGCTCGCGCCGTCGAGTTTGTAGCGATACCGAATCCGCGCCGAGACGCCGAGATTTGTCCCGGCAAACGTGAAGCTGATGGTCTTGACTCCTGCAGGAACTTCGAATGGACCCCTCGGAGAAATGTCACGCCCGCCGACGGTAGCAAACTCAATCCGAGCGGCTCCAGGTACCGCATTCTTATAGGTAAGCACCGGATCAGCAAGACACAGACTCGACGTGAGCGAAGGCCAGACACGGCCACGGCGATCTGCTACAACCGTGCGATCGCGAGCGATGCCCTCGACCTCCGGCAGGCCATCCTCAACTCCGTAAATCTGAACATCTGTTTCCGACAGTGTGCCGTTCAACAGCCGCTCCTCGTCCACGCGAACAACATGGTCCGATGTCGTGAACCAGAGCATTCCCATCGCATCTTCTGCAACCCCGAAGATCTGCTCTCGCAGAGCATCCGGCAGATGGGGTGGAAGGCCGACTCTTCCGGAAGAGAGATAGGCCAACCCTTGAGCGGTGGCGATCCAAAGGACATGTCGCGTGTCCTCGAAGATGGTTCGAATCGTGTTGGAGGGCAACCCGGCCCGGCTTGTATAGCTCGTCCACTTGTCCTTTGAAAGCGCAGAGAGCCCACCCGCGGTAGCGAACCACGTACTCCCATCCGCTCCCTCGACCACCGATGTAACAGAATCTGATACAAGACCATCCGCAGTCGAATAGATCCTGAACCTCCCGTCCTGCAGCTTACTGACACCACCACTTACGGTCGCCGCCCAGGTCGTGCCGTCACGATCCCGAAGCACAGAGTACACGCTGTTTTGCGCCAGTCCGTCGGCTGTTGAGTACGTCCGAGCATGGAACTCGTCGCCCCTTTCAGACAGCACCGTGAGCCCGCGACGCTGACGCCCCACAACGATGTCTCCGTCCCCGCCGCTAATGGAATACACGATGTCCCGATCAAGTCCATCGAGCGTGAGATGCCCCACCCTTCCTTCAGACATCCAGTAAAGGCCACCCGACAGCGGTGCCAGCCACGTACGCCCCGTCACATCCACGTAGATCGCACCGTAACCACCAGCGGGCAGCCCATCAGCGCTCGAGTAGGTAGTGAACATGCTGTTCCGCAGCCGCTCCAGACCACGTGGACCGCCAAACCAGATGTCTCCATCCAGATCTTCAAAGATCGCCGTGACCTCAGAGCCCGGCTTGGAGTCAAGCAGGTCGAGTGAAACCGCACCAGAGCTACTGATCCGCACGATTCCATGATTCGTTCCCACCCAGACGTTCGCATCATGGTCTTTGGTGATCGTGAGAACTTTCAGTTGCACGAGCGATGATAGCGACTGAACCCGCGTCAGCGCCCCACCCTCCCAAAGATGAAGTCCGTGATCCGTTCCAATCCATACGCCACCGGAATCCGCAGGAAAGAGACAGTTGATCTTGAGGTCGATCAGTCCCTTCGCCACGCTGGAGAGCTGCCCCTGCCGCAAACGGAACAGCCCGTTATCCTCTGTCCCAAGCCATACACTCTGGTCCGGTGTCGCAGCCATCGAGATCACCGTGCCAGGACTCTGTTCTGCGCCCAGGATGGTTTTAAGCCGGCCGCCCCGGTAGCCGAGTACCTTGTCCCCCAGGCCCGCAAGCAGGACCCCCCCGTCATGATCCGCAGCCCTCGCCGTGCACGTAATGTCCTGAAGATCCAGCCGCATCGATGGATCTTCGAAGTTACCCGCACGATACAGCAGGTTGCGCGGCCCATTCAGCCGCATCCACATGTTCCCTGCACCGTCATAAACAAGGTCACGCACCGGCCCAATCGGCGCCGCATCCGCTAACGGATTATCAACAAGAGTGAACGACAAGCCGTCGAAGCGAACCAGCCCCTGCTCGGTGCCGATCCATAAATATCCATCCGCCGATTGACGCATGGAATAGATCGAACCGCCAATGAACCCGCGATCTCTACCCCATCTCTCATGGAGGTACTGCGTCAGGCGTCGATTCGGATCAAGCCCAAACGCAGTGTTGACAAGCCATAGGACTGATATGCCGAAGATCAACGCCCGGCATAAGGTGTGGCGCCGCCAGGAGCGCTCACGGGAGGAATTGAAATTTTTCAATTACAACCTCAACGGGCTGCTGCGGTAACTCTGTCGAACGGCTGTAGCTGTACAAGCCAAGGTGCACTTTCTCTCTAGCCGGAGTCGGAACGCTCGACGTGAAGGTATGTTCACTCACCACCGGCGTCGCGTGATCCGCCCCCGCACCGCGAACCGTCTTGAACGAGGCTTTCCCCGGCTCCCAATCCATGACACTCGTCAGCACTCCGCGGGGCGCGATAAAGCGATACATATTCTCAGGCACATAAAACGGCTGAACGACATACTGCGCGTTCTTCGCGCCTGCGATGCCCCAGCGGCTCATCTCGATGTCGAGCTCACTGCGCACATTGTCGAGCCGAAGATCATCCGCGGTATTTAAGCTCAGCGCATCCAATGGCCCAAGACGCCCCACATTTTGCACCACGAAGCTGTACGAGCCATACCCCAGGCTGCGGGTCAGGCTTACCTCGGCAGATGTCCAGACACCATCCCGCGGTGCCATGCGGAGATGAAGATACCCACTCTCGTCAACCCACGCGTTGGCCGGATCGTAGACGTTCGGTCTGCCTCCTCGATCACCTGCCACCGTACGAACCGTCCAGTCGTATCCGCTGAAGTGCAGAGTCTTCGAAACGACCGGCACATCCGGCGCTCCCGCTGCAGTAGAAACCGCCACCACGCCGCTCCCCGTCACCGGCAGGTTTGCGATCTTTGTTGGTGGATGGTAGCCCGCATCGACCAGGATCGCGGCATACTGCGTCCCCAGGTGCGTCGAATTTTTCCACGTTGAGTCCGGTTGAATCCTCGTATGCTGCTGGCTGGCAAAAGGTTGTATCCACCAGATCTGGCTGTACGCATAGAGAACCACGCTCTGCCCCGGCTTTGCGCCTGTCACCCGTCCCTCGATAAAGTCCATCTGCACCGGGCCTCCAGGGTTCGCAGAGGGAACGTGCGTGATCTCAATCTTCGGCGAAGACGACAGCTTGTTCGAATGACATCCAACGAGCAGAGCACCAGACAACCCGGCAAGCGCCACCAGGAGAATCCTTACTGAGCTGCCGATGCGGGGAGAAGGAAACATACGCCTCCATGATGCGTACTCGTTGAAGCTCTCAATCAAAATTGCCTGGCGGGCCACCCGCAAAGTGGGCATTGGTGAGAATATCAACGGTCAGGATAGTGTACAGGCCGCAATCGCAGCAACAGACGGAACAGCTGTGCATGGCCCCTCGGAGGTCTTATGAAAAAGCCGCCCCTACGGCCACTTCATCTCTCGACTGTCGCATACAGGCCAATGCACCCATCGACGTCGATTGACACGTTCTCAGTCCATAGGTGCCGATAACCGCCGTTCTTCTCGTCTCTGCACGGACGCTGCCGCAAAGTCGGGTATTCGGCAATCACGACCCTTCCCACCCCGAACAGGGCAAAGTTGGCGAAAATCCCGTTTTACGTGCATGACCAGTCATCGCCGGTTCGATCAATGGGCTAGCGAGTGATCACGGGGGTAGTTGTGATGTAGAGCCCGTTGTCCAGCTCAGTGGACGTTTTCTTGTCGGGGCTTGCTATGTGCAGAGTGTTCAGCATGACCTGCTTCCTCGTGGCCAAGGAGATGCCCAACACAAGAGCATTCTTCTCACCTCCGGCCTGCCAGATGTCACATTCGATAGAATCTCGCCTTCGTGCCCGGTATTGGCCGCCGAAAACTCGATCGCTAGAGAAATAAAAGTCTGCGCTTCCATTCTCTGCGTCACGGTTGCCACGGCAGATGGGAAGGAGTCCTTCGTAAAGAAGCTTGCTTCCGAGGCGGACTGCAACCCTAAGTTGCTGGTTTGTGTTGCACTGCGCAGACCACGTCCAGACACTGTCCGTCCCTTGCTTGGCTCCGGGTTGCTGCGCAATGAGCGGGAGACACAAGAACGCTGTCAGCAGCAGCAGAGGTGGCTGAAGACCCTTTCCATTCACGGTCGGCATCGCGAGGCTCCCAGGAGCACACAAGCGAACATATCAGACCTCGGGGCGTTCCTCGAAAGTCGGCGTTTTCGGCAATCACGGCTCGAAGTTGCTGAACACCCCGTTTCAAGGATGTACGGTTTATGGGGCGAAGAACCATTCGGTCGTCTTTCGCCACTCGGCATCCTCATGCCAAGCGACCTGAATCCACTCGTCATGCGAAGCATAGAAACGGAAGTCTGTCGTCGTACTCGCACCTGCGACATCAAACAGCGAAATTAGCCCGAGATGAAGGACGTTCCGGAATTCGTTTGCCTCAGCAGCCGTGAAAACGTGAAAGTGGGCGTCCTTCAGTGAGCGATGTTCCCCCAGGTAACGACGATAGGAATAGAACAGGTCCATATTCTGCGATGACGGCCAAACACCCCAATCCGTGATGTCTAGGCAGGCGGTCGCGCCTTCACTGGTGATGAGGTGATTGGTCAGCATGTTCGCGTAGGCACACCGTCTCCCAACATCAGTCGTGACCTCCCTTCGGAAGGTGCCAGGGGCAAGGCGAGTCAGCTTTTCGCCGAAGTTGTTGGCTATGAGGAAGTGCTTTGCTTCCTCTGGATCTAACACTTGCATACTTGAAGTTTAGGCTACGGTCTCCACGTCAACCCATTACTCCCGCAAAGTCGTGTTTTCGGCAACGTCGGGATTCCGGCCCTCCAAACACGTCCAAGTTGCTCGAAACCCCGTTTTTGGGGAGCGGTATGGTTGCTGACGATAAGCCGACATATGTTGATAGAAAAGCGAAATGCAACCAATTGTACGAGAAACTGTTTACTGTATCCGTCCAAACTAGTGCGCCAATAAGATACACAGATGAAGATTCGACTCGCTTTCGCCGCTTGTGCAATCTCAATTGGCAGTGCCGCAGCGGCTTACGGGCAGTCCTGGCCAGACGATGCTGACGTGTTTCGCGATGTGTATGGGCAGGTGGATATATCGGGAACCGGCATTCGATGGGATTCGTCCAAGGAGTCCAAGCCAAGCCCTTATGTAGGGCATTCATTTGCGGAGACCGGGCAGGCAATGAAGGTGGAAATATTGTTGCGTGCCGAGATCGATGGGAAGTTGTATGTCGCGACGAGCGCTGTGCCGAAAGACGAGCCGACCGAGTACAAGTGCCACTCGTGCATGGCAGCCGTAGGTGGGGCAGTGTACAGCCGGACTAACGGACCTTGGAAGCTCCTGGCCGCTGCTCCGGCAGCCATTTACAGCGGTGCTTGGGGTGATCCTCCCGCAGGGATCGATGTTCGCAATTGCGGTCCGGAGACATACTGCTTCGTCGTGGAGGATTCATTCAGCGGTCAAGGATATTCCGATTCCACGTTGAAGCTATTTGGTCAGGTTGGAGCGGCGCTGCAGCCGCTGTTGTCGGTTGCGTCCGAGAGTGACAATGCGGGTGCGTTTGATTCAAAGGGCGTGGATGGCCCCGACATTTGGAAGAGGATGTCGGCGGCCATGCGATTTCTGAGCGATTACAACTCAAAATCACCCTTCTTTGACCTCGAACTTATTGGCGTACAGCAAAGCTGCTCAAAAGGGCATTGCAGAAGTTCTTGGAAGCACCAACGTTATCGCTATCAGGAAGGGCGGTACGTCGCTACCAATCTGGGAACGCCTCCCGGCAAATGACGGATGGAGAGGGCAGGACTTGATTCTTCCGGAAAACAGCGATGACGTTCACAGTTGAATTAGTCCCGAGAAAGCCACTACCGCCGAGTCCCCGCAAAGTCGTGTCTATCCGCAACTAAGATTTGAACTGTTCCAAAACCCACCATGCCGCGCCACCCAGCCCCTTACC
>CAXTNM010000041.1:0-27733 GCA_964245715.1 uncultured Acidobacteriaceae bacterium
ACCCCGGCCACTTCCCGTTCACCCTCCCGCCCTTAACCGTGCCGCCCAACACAAACATGACGTTTGCGTGTCCGTGGTCGGTTCCGCCGGTACCGTTCTGCCGTGCTGTCCGGCCAAACTCGGACATCGTCACCAGCGTGATGTTCTCGCTGTCATCTCCCATGTCCTTCCAGAAGGTGGCAATCGCATTTGAGAACTCGGTCAGCCGATTTGCAAGTTGCCCCGTCGCCCCGCCCTGATTCTGATGCGTATCCCACCCGCCGATGTCGGAAAACGCTGCTTCAACACCGAGATTCGCTTTCATCAGCTGCGCGATCTGCTTCAAACTGTTACCGAAGGGCGTGTTGGGGTAGATAACGCCCGCCGCTGGCTGGTACTTGGCTGGATCAGCAGACTTGAGCATCTTCACTGCCTCGAATGTCTCTTGACCGGTGCCATGCAGCACCGCGTCAGCGCTCTCGTCGTACATCGCCTGAAAAGCGTTTGAGAGAGCCGAGGATTGCGGCCCCTTGCCGCCCACCGAGAAATCCGCCAGATTTGAAACCGCAATCGCAGGCTGCTTGCCCTCAAGTGTGCGCGGAACCTGCGATCCCAGCGCCACGGCACGGAACGCCGACGGCCTTCGACCAGGGCCATTGGGTCCCGGGGAGTCCACCAGCGCACGATTCAACCAACCATCTTCGGTCGACTTGACCCCCGGCGTCCCGCTCTCCATGTAATCCTGCGCGTCGAAGTGCGATCGCGAAGGATCCGGCGAACCCACCGCATGAACAATCGCCAGGTGTCCCTGATCGTATAACGGCTTGAATGCGGCCATCTGCGGATGCAAGCCGAAGAACCCGTCCAGATCCACGACATCCTTCTCTTGAATCGCGATCGAAGGCCGCATCGTGTAGTAATTCTTTTCCTTGTAGGGCACGACAATGTTCAGCCCGTCTGCCGCTCCCCGCTGAAACAGTACGACCAGTTTCTTATTGCTTGCCGCGGCCGTCGTCGCTTCGGCCATGACACTCTTCAGCAGGAAGCTCGGAATCACCGAAGTCCCTACGAGAGCCAGCGCGCCGGCCTTCATGAATCCGCGCCGCGAAGCGACCCCACGCCGGGCCTGATCCCGCCCGCGCAAATCGCAGCCCCAGTCACTCCGATCGACAAACGCGCTCTTCATAGCCCTATCCTCACTCTCTTTGACCCTTGCGGTCATCCTTTGTTGCCCGGAATACACACTATCTTCGCTGAAACTCAGGCGACCCAAGCAGCAGTCCAGCCATCACCGCAGCCTGCGGGTCGCCTCCAGCTCCACTTTGACCCGGAGCTATCCGGCGCAAGGCACCCTTGCCCACACCGCGCAGGTCAAACTGTGCCTCCGCCTGTTCCACCACCGAACTGTCATTTGCCTGCGCGATCACCGTATTGCGGCTTCGATCGCTCACCGAAAAACCGAGCAGAGCGGCCTCAAGCTTCTGTTCCTTCGCCGCAGCGTCCGCGACGTACGAGGCTTCGAAGACACCGGGCTGCGCCGCGCCCAGAAGTTGATCCCACTTCGTCTCAACTCCCGGGATCCGTCCTGCGCTTAGCACCAGCGAGAAGTTCATCCGGCTCACAAGCGCCCCGGTGTTCACCCAATCTTCCCGCTTCCAGCCGTAGCCGTTCGGCGTCTGCATGCCATAAATCGGCATCCCAAGCTTCGCCTCACTCTGCACCAGCGCAGCCGGGTTTGTCACCACCGCGCCACTCGCCCGAACAGCGCTGACGACGAACTCCTCCGGCGTCTTCACCTTGGCCCGCACCGAATCCGCCGACCAGAACTCAGGCGATTTCCACATCGTCCTCAGCACGTCCTTTATATCGCCTTTGCTCGCCAGGAAACTACCCGCCATCCGGTCCACCAGCGCCTTCGGAGGCAAGTCGCTCACAAACCGCACTGCCAGCTTCTGGCAGATGAAGTGGGCTGTCGCCGGGCTCATAGCCAGCATGTGCAACACTTCAAGGCCTTCGTTGACGCCATCCTCCTTGATGGTGTGACCAAGGACCACCTTGGTCCCCGGCTCATGCCTCCGTTCGTTGAAGACAAACTCCTTTGAGTCCCTGTCGATCCCCCACCCCGTGAAGACCTTCGCCACCTGGGTCACATCCGCCTGCGTGTAGCCGCCATTGACGCCGAGTGTATGCAACTCCATCAACTCGCGTCCATAGTTCTCGTTCAATCCTTCGCTCGTAGCGGCCTGCTTCAACCGGGCCGTCGGGATCACGTCCGCCGCAAGCTTCGCACGTCCCACGGCCTTCGAGTCTGGTCCGGCCGATCGCGCGTTATCCAGGTACTCGAGCATCGCCGGGCTCTTGGCCGTCGCCACCAACAAATCTTCAAACTTTCCCAGCGCGTGTTCTCGTACAACACGTTCGTAGCTCGGAATCAGGTAAGGCTCCTGCTGATTCTTCCGCACATACACATTGAAGTGGTTGAGCCAGAAGTCGGTCATGACCGCCTCAAGCTGACGTTCGGAGTAGATATCCCGCTCAACCCGGGCTTCCGCCTCTTCCAGGGAAATCATGCGCAAGGATCCGGGCAGCGCTTCGAGCGTCTCCCGCTGCCATGGAGCTAAGCCATCAGCCAGCGCTACCGCCTGTGTGCCCCGGAGGCTCTGACGGAAACGCACCAGGTCCTCAGGATCCAGCGCCATCACCGCCCGGAATCGCTGGTTCGGGGCAAGCGCCAGGATTCGCGGTGTTTCTTCTCGCGAAAAACTTCGGTCGATGCCACCATCTTCCGGCTCCGTCAGACCATCGTCCCCATCGGCAGTCAAGTTTTGTCCACCGGCCGCAACCGCCTGCACTGCTGCCATGTTGGATTGCTTGGTCTCCTCCCGGTGCTTCTTCATCTTGTAGTACGCGACCTGATCCTCAACCATCGCGCGCTGCGTCGGGTCGTCTGGCAGCCCCAATTTGCCTGCGCTAATCTCCCGAATGCGAGCCGGTCCCGGATAGCGCGCCTCTAACTGCGCCACCGTCAACCCCATCACCGGATATGCGGCCAGCCGCTCCTCCAAGGCGGAGTCGTTGATCGCCCCTGGGTTCAGCTGCATCTCGAACCAGCGATCCAACCCCATCCACGAAACCGCTTCTACATCCCCGGGGCGTGGTCCGAAGGTAAACCGGTTCAAAGCGTGAAGAGTCCGCGCCTTCTCGTCTCCCTGCGCGCCTTTCGAACCCGAAGCCGCCACCCGGGCCGTGGGAGCCTCGCCCCAGACCGGCTCACCAACCATCATCACGCACAAAGCTGCTGCGACTGCGGCCCGGCAAAACTTTGTCCCGTTCGACATCGACGCCTCCAGAACCGCTCGCAACTGCTCACCGTTCCTTCTTGGGAACCCAACATCTGCCCACCAAGTTGCGTTTTTGAAACCCCAAGCCGCCAACCTGAGCCTACGTCAGGCCCTTAACGCCATGTATTGAGCGAGCCTCTTATCATCCACAGCCTCCAACTCCACCACCAGGCCCGATCCCAGCCACGCGCAACTCACGCCAAATACTGCCACGCAGTAGACCTGGTACAGCAGAGCGTGATTTGGCGTGATCCAGAGAAAGCCCAACAAACCGATCGCTAGCCAGAGTGACCGCAGCGACTCCCTTCGCTCAAGATCATCGACCAGCAACGCTATGACCGCCACCAGGAACATCAGCCTGTAGCAGTAGCTCGAGCCTCGCACAAACGTGAAGCAGAAGATTGCCAGCGCCGCCACCGCCGTACATCCACGCGAAGTGCCCAGGTCAAGCCGGGGTAACCCCGCTTCCATTTTTTCGCGATTTATCCAACCCATTGCAGCTGCCGAAAGCCCCAAAGCCAACGCGAAAATGACAGGCAAAGTCTTCATGGAGCCGTTTCGGCCATCGGCTCCGAAGACTAAAAGCAGCGGCATCGAACCATACGAAAGCCAGGTGTCCTGCGGTGTATTCGCCACAATCTGCGCCAGTCGATGTCCGCTCGTGAGCACCAACGCGACCCCAGCCAGGAGGACCGCTGTCACTGTTCGCAAAGCGCCATATCGGCCCCTGGCCAGCGCGACCACTGCGACAATCGGGTAGATCTTCAAGATCGACAGGAATGCCACTAAACCTGCGGCCCACGTCCATCGAAGCCTGAAGCGATGAATCACGAAAAATCCTGTAACCAGCAGGAAAAAGATCACCTGATCGCAGTTCCCTCGCTCCACGGCATACAACACCGGCCAGCAGGCCACCGCGAAGAAGCTCACCAGCATCCCGGCCCAGCTCCGCGCCCGAAACAGAATGAGCATCGCCGCAACCGTCATGAGCGCCAGGACCATCCCGATCCCGGTAGCAGACGTTCTGGTCACGCCAAGGTAACGCAAACCAAGCCAGACCGGCGGATAGTTAAACGCCCGTGCCAATGGATCGAACATGGTCACGACGTAGGGATCTTGTCCCGCCCGCGCACACTCGGCCGCGCCCGCCAGCGACCAGGAGTCAACAAACATCGGCACACGCGCCGGCGCCCGCAGCATCTGCCAGGCAGCAGCCACGCTACCATGCCGTACCACTCCCAGCCATAATCCCACTGCCACGCTCAGAACGCTCGTGAACACAGCAATCCGCGTTCGCAGAAAGCGACTGATGCCAGGCCCCTCCTCCGTCATCGCAACTCCTCGGAAAGTTTCTACAGGGGCCTTCCAAGAAGTTACAACGAAGACGCGACGCAACATCTACAACCAAAGAGTTACTTGCGGTGCCGAGCAGAAGTAACCGCTGTCCAAGATCAAGCCGCAACAGCCGGAGGAACTCGCGATCCGTAGCGTGAGCGGCCTGCCGACAACTAGAAGGCCGCCAACTCAGCCATCGCTTTGTACAAGTCCTCCGGCTGCGGCAGGATCGCGTCTTCAAGAATCGGCTGATAGGCCACAAAGGTATCCATCGCCGCGACCCTCTTCACCGGCGCATCCAAGTCGTGAAACAGCTCCTCGCCAATGCGAGCCGCGATCTCCGCGCCGTATCCCCAGCTCTTCATGTCCTCATGCGCGACAATTACCTTGCTCGTCTTTCGCACGCTCTCGGCAATGGCCTCCCAGTCGTACGGGCTCAGACTGCGCAGGTCGATCAACTCGACGCGAATCCCCTTCTCACGCTCGATCTTGACCGCAGCCTGCAGCGCACGCGGAACGACCGCGCCATACGTGACAACCGTCAGGTCTTTACCGGGCTTGACGATCCTCGCCTTCCCGAACGGGATCGAGAACTCCGGCCCCGGATAAACTGCGCGTCCAAACGTCTCGCGGTAGAGTCGCTTATGTTCCAGAAACAGCACCGGATCGTCGCACCGGATCGCGGTCCGCAGCAAACCCAGTGCATCAAGCGCGTTCGAAGGCATGACAATCCGGACCCCCGGCGTATGCGTGAAAATGCTCTCACCCGACTGCGAGTGATAGATCGAGCCGCCCGTCAGGTATCCCCCGATAGGAACCCTCATCACCAGCGGACAGCTGAACGCTCCGTTCGAGCGCCAACGGACAAGCGCCAGCTCATTGCGCATCTGGTGCATCGCCGGCCAGATGTAATCGAAGAATTGAATCTCGACGACCGGCTTCATGCCGCGCACCGCCATACCGATCGCGCGCCCGGTGATATTTGCCTCGGCCAGAGGTGAATTCCACACGCGATCGCTGCCAAACTCCATCTGCAGACCGCTCGTCAGCTTGAAGACACCGCCCTTGCCCTTGACCTTATCCTCTTTGAGCGCGGCTATCCTGGTTGCATCCGCCACGTCTTCGCCGAATACGACGACGCGCTCATCCCGCCGCATCTCGTCCTTCAGGCACGTATTGATCAGGTCCGCCATCGTGCGCTCGGTCTCATCTCCCGCAGCCGGCTTCGGCTCAGTCGCGAACCGCTCATCCATGCAGCTCAGATCTTCTGAGTACTGATGGTTCAGAATCGAATCGACCGTAGGAAACGCCGCCGCCACCGCCCTATCCGCCGCAGCCTGCACTTCCTGGTCAACCTTCCGCTCGAGCGCATTGATCCCGTCCGCATCAAGAATTCGCTCGCGCAGAAGCCACACCTGCATCTTCGAGATCGGATCCCGGAGCGCATCGGCATCCAGCTCCGCGCGCCCGCGATAATCCCGCTCATCCTCGCTCATGGAATGCGAGTAGGGCCGCACCACATGCCCATGAACTACCGCTGGTCCAGCTCCCGAGCGGCAGTAAGCCACCGCCTCCACCATCGCCTCGTAGCTGGCAATCGGGTCGGTCCCATCCACCTCGGCAAAATGGAAGTTCGGGAAATTCGCAATCAGCTTCGAGATGTTGCCACCCGGCGTATTCGCCTCCACGGGCGTAGAGATCGCATAGCCATTGTCCTCGATTACGTAAAGCACAGGCAGCTTCAGATTCGAAGCCGTGTTCAGCGACTCCCAGAACTCACCCTGGCTCGTCGAGCCTTCGCCGATCGATACATAGACCACTTCATCGCCGTGGAACGAAACATCCTTGAACTCGCGATAGTCCGCCTCGCTCTCATTCGTGGGCTTCCTGGCAGCTTCCGGGTGCTTTGCAAAATAACGCCCTGCCTCCGCACACCCAACCGCATGAAGGCATTGCGTCGCTGTCGAACTCGAAGGGGTCACGATGTTCAACTTCCTGCTTGCCCAGTGTGATGGCATCTGCCGGCCGCCGCTCGCGGTATCGCTCGCAGCGCCTACCGATTGCAGTAACTGTTCCTCGACCGTGTTCCCTAACGCAAGGCAGATCGCGCGATCGCGATAGTACGGGAAGAACCAGTCGTACCCCGGCTTCAGCGCCATCCCCGCCGCGACCAGCAGAGCCTCGTGCCCAGCGCACGAGATCTGAAAGAAAATCTTCTGCTGCCGCTTAAGTACGATCTCACGATCGTCCGTTCGCCGCGACAGGTACATCAACCGGTAGAACTCGATCAACTGCTCATGCGCGAGCCCGTGCATCGGCCTTTCGCCAGCCGCGACCTTTCTCTCCGACACCGCCAAGCTGCTCCCCGAGTTACCGGCCATTCATCTACCCTCGAACGATTTTTACCACTTTGGTGCCCTGCCTGTCAGATTTGCCGCCTGCTCCAGGCCGCCGCCGGGCGCCCTTCACCCCATTCGTAATACACACTTTGTCACGGGACATCCGTACCGCTCACCTTCTGTACCCCGTAAACCGCACCCAAAACCCTCGCCGATGGACCAATCATCACCAGTTCCACTCCGAGGACCTCACTATGATCTCCCGCCTTTTTACTGAACTTCTCCTCACCTTTTCCCCGACCGTGATCTTCCTGCTCTCGCTGATTCTTGTCAGTCCCTCCCGCGGCCAGACTGTTCCCGACCTGAAAGTACCAGTGCAAACGAGCACAGCGCCCGCCGTCCCGGGTCGCTATCTGATCGTCTACCGCAATGGCCAGATCGCCCCCGACGCCGAAATGACGTTGGCTGCAACTGGAGCTCACCTCAGCACCCGTCATGAACTCTTCGGCGTTGCAGTTGCCGACTCGATGACCGACTCTGCCCGCGCCCAGCTCGCGCTCGACCCGTTGATCGAAGCGATCGTTCCGGATGTGCTCGTGAGCGCCCACACATTGGACGTGCGGCCTGCTGCAGCCATCGCGAATCAGGCCACTCCAGACGCCCTCTATCACTCCCCCCAGGGTTGGGCTGTACGTCAAGTCGGCGGTTTCGGTAAAGACGGTACAACATTCGCGCCCTCCGGGCCCTGGAACACCACCACCGGAAAAGGTGTCCGCATTGCGATCCTCGACTCTGGCGTCGACCCGCAGCATCCAGACATCGCACCCAACCTCGTCCTCAACGTCTCCGAAGTCGTCAAGTCAGCCCTTCCCAGCCCCTGCGACGACGGCTCACCGATCGACCAGCAGGGGCATGGCACCTGGGCAGCCTCGCTGGCTGCAGCGGCTCTCGGCCCCGCAAGCGGCCTCGTTGCGGGGGTCGCCCCATCCGCCAGCATCCTCAATATCAAGGTGCTCGAGCGCCTCCCCGCAGTCGCCACTGCGACCGATCCGAGTGGCTGCCTGAACGGCCAGGCGTCCGGTCTTCTCAGCTGGATTCTTCAAGGGATCGATGATGCAATCGGAAGCCGTGCCGATATTGTCTCTATGTCATTCGGAACCCTCGTCAACATCACGACTGGATCAGGTGCCGGTGAACAGGCCATCTTCAATCGGGCCACGGCAGCTGCGTTCAATGCGGGCATCGTCCTCGTTGCTGCTGCCGGCAATGATGCCGCTAATCTGTCGAGCGGCGCAATCCTTGAACTTCCCGCGCAATCGCGTGACGTCCTGGCGGTCGTCGCGTCCACAAACCCCGCCTGCGTTCAGAATCTGAAGGCCGGCTCCACCTGCGTTCCGGGCCCTGTCACCCTCGCGTATTACTCCAATACCGGGTCAACTCTGAATGCTCTGGCTGCTCCCGGCGGTAGCTATCCCACCTCTGGCGCGCTCAATCCTTCAACCACACTCAACGCCGAGAGCGGCTGGGTCACCGGCGCCTGCTCGAACGGCAAGCCTTTCACCCTTTCCGGCATCCCCTCCAACACCGCACACTCTCTGGGCTGTTTCAATCTTGGACACACCTCCTACGTTCAGGCGATCGGCACCAGCGCATCAGCCCCACTCGTCGCCGGCGCCGCCGCCCTGCTGATGGCGGCACATCCGACCTGGTCTCCAACCACCATCATCCAGACGCTCCGAAACTCCGCGGCAACGACCATCGCTCTGCCGGCACCTCAGGCGACGGTCGCGACCCTGCTCACCCCAAGAATCTAGCCGCTTTGCGCAAAATCCTCGCATCGTCAAAAAAGGAAGGTCCGCATGCAAGAGCTCTTCGATCCCAAGAACTGGTCCGATCTCATCAATGACAGCAGCTTCTGGAACGCCGCCGTCATCCTCCTCATCGCCACTGCCGCCCTCTTCGCCGCGCTTTACGCAGACAACATTCATGAGTGGAGAATGCACCGCCAGGAACGAGCCAAATGGTTCTACTGGAATCGCTGATGCCTTCCCACCGCAGCCTCAAGCATCCGGCATCCCGCTTTAGCCTCGCATCTTCACCTTGACGGAATGCGCCAGCTTCTCGATCTCCTCCGCCTTCCGAACCACGTCAACGGACAAGACGTTCTTGTCCGTCTTCGACACATCCGTATGCAGCTCATTGGCGAGTTGCAGTAGCTTCTCAGTATCCGCGACCAATTGCTTCTGCCGACCCTCATTCTGCAGCTTCTCCTGCTTCTCGCGCTGAGCTGGTGGCAGATCAACCCCGATCGGCGGTAGATCCGCTCCCAAGGGCGGCCGCGTCTGCTGCGTTGTATTCTGTTGCGCACGAGGCTGACCCGCGAACCCGCTCGATGCCAAAAGCAGTCCTAGAACTGTTACCCCAACTCGAATCCCGTTCATCGCCACACTCCCCTCGCTGGCTTCCTGAATCGCTCGATTTGCGTCTCATTCTCAGCTACCACGCGCGAACTTGCAATCGAAGCCTGTAAGTTCTAGAGAAGGAGACTTCACTCTGTTCTTTCAACCTGTCCTCCATACCGTGACCACGAACGTCGATAAAGTCCAGCGCTCTATCCCACTCTCGATCTGGGAAACCGTCAGGGCAGACTGGCATCAGCGAGTCATCCTAATGGTGGAGGACCGGCTTCCCAAGTTCGTCGTCATCCTCTTCTTCCTCTTCCTCGCCGAGCGCACCGTCAAATTCTTCGTCAACCGCATGCGTAAAGTCGCGTCACGTGAACACATGGAAGCTCATCGCGGTGCCCAACTCCGCACCATGGCATCCATCCTGCGGGCCACCACCTTCAGCATCTTCGGCTTTATCCTTTTTCTTCAGTTCTTAAAGCTTCTGGGCATCAACATCGAGCCTCTGCTCGCATCCGCCGGCATCATCGGCGTAGGCATCGGCCTCGCGGCTCAATCCCTCTTCAAAGACATCATCAACGGCGTCTTCATCATCGTCGAGGATCAATACAACGTCGGCGAAACCATCAAAATTGCTTCACTCACCGGCACCGTCGAGGACCTGACACTTCGGCTCACGCGTCTGCGCGACGGTGACGGCACGCTCTACATCATCCCCAACTCCCAGGTCGCCACCGTCTCCAATCTCTCGCGCGACTTCGCCGTCGCTTCTCTCAGCATTGCGGTCGACGCCTCGGCCGATTCCTCCCGCGTGCTCGAGCTCCTCCGGTCGGTGGCCCAGTCGGTCGCGACCGACCAGCAATTCAAGGGCGGTCTCATCGCCGACCCCGGCGTCTCGGGCGTCGACAGTATCTCGGGCCGTACTCTGACCTACTCGGTCAGCGCACGTGTGCGGATCGCGCAGAAAGACGACCTTCTCCGCGCCTTTCGCAATCGCATCATCGATACCTTCAAGCGCGAGCGCATCCCGCTCGGTCTAGATCCCGCCAACATGCTGCTGCTCGCCCAGCAGCAAGCGGCTGATCCAACTGCTCCACCGCCCCAGCAACCACTCGTCAAGACATAAGTCTGAACTACAGGGCGACGCAGCCGACACTTACCTGATCGGCCACTGGTCACCGCCGACTGCTGAATCGTTACTTCAGAAGCTCGCGAAACCCGGCAACGCTCGCCACCGGCAGACCACACGTAAACCCGCTGCAAACCACTGCGAAGCTGCCCACCATCCCCGGCAGATGCGGAAGCGTCTGAGCCAGTGCTGGCGGCAGCTTCTCCTCTAAATTGCGCAGACGGACCACTGATTTAGTGACCTGGTACCCCCGCAGCGCCTCGCCCTCCAGCTCATCCGCCAGTCGATCCGAGCCCACGACGACGACCTGCACCGGGGCTTCGACCATCCGGCGCAACGCCAGACCATAGCTGGCGGCGTACAGCCCAAAGTGCTCCACCACCCCTGCAAAGCACTCCAGTGTAGCCTTTGCCTTATCCCTAAACGCCCCTTGTCCGGTTAAGGCCTCCAGGCGTAGCAACAAAGCCGCTGCCACGGAGTTCCCAGCAGGCGTCGGCGCATCCTGCAACGGCTTCCTCCGGGCCGTCAGCGCACCAATCTTCTCCGCGCCATCTACATCCGTATCGAAGAATCCACCGTTCTCTGAATCGTAAAATCGCGCCACCGCTGCTTCACCCAACGCCAATCCAGCCTCAAAATACCTATACTGGCCCGTCACCTCCCAAGCGTCGAGCGCCGCATGAGCAGTGAACAAGTAGTCCTCGAGGACCCCCTCAATGGCCGACCCAGCCTGAGCCACCTCACCGTAGGCCACGACATGTCCGAGCTTCACCACCGTTTGCGCAATCTTTTCGTCCTCTGCATCCTCACCTTCCGCCATCCCTGCAAGAACCCGGTCCAGTGACTTCAATCCAAAAGCCACCGTCGCCCGTGAGCCCAGCACCCGTCCTGCCTCCAGGTAAGCCGAGCACATCATCCCATTCCACCCAACGTACACGGTCCTATCGACATAAGGAGTCTTTCGCTGCAACCGCGCCGCAGCCATCTTTTCCTTCGCACTCCGCACCAGCTCAGCCGCGCGCTCAAGCGTCACCCCGGCCTTCTTCGCCACAACCTCAAGCGGCTGCTCGATATGCAGCACGTTCTTCAGCGAATTATGGTGCATATCCCCAATTTCGCCAATGTCGAAGAACTCACCCGCCACACTCAACTCTTCCGCCGTCAAGACCGCCGCCGCTTCCTCCCGCGTCCAGGTGAAGTAGTCGCCATCATCGTCCAGCGACTCATCCGCGTCCTGCGACCCGTAAAAACCACCTAGTTGGCGGTCACTCAGACAAGCATCCACCCACCCAACGATCTCTCGAGCCACGCGCGCGCACTCCGGCTCACCAAAGCTTTGGTAGGCGTGAACATAATTCTTCAGCAGCTCCGAGTTGTCATACGCCATCTTCTCGAAGTGGGGCACCACCCAGCGTTCATCCACCGAATACCGGTGAAATCCACCCGCAAGATGGTCATAGATGCCACCCTTGGACATCTTCTCGAGCGTCACCATCGCTGCCACACGCGCCGCCTGTGCATCCTTGCCGCTACGGCCAGCCTCATCAAGCAGAAGGTCCACCATTCCCGAATGCGGAAACTTCGGCTGCGACCCAAAGCCTCCGAATCTCGGATCAAACTGCTTCAGAGCCGCTTCGACGATCTTCCCGACGAGCTCCGTCCCTGGACTCTCCGCGCTGCCATCGAACGACTCGTTATGCTCGATCGCCGCCATCACGCTACCGGCGGAGTCCATCACCTCGTCGCGTCGATTTTGAAAGGCCTCGGCCATCGTCATCAGCACGCGTCGCAGACTAGGCCGACCATGCCCGTCGACCGGCGGAAAGTAGGTTCCACCGAAGTAAGGCAATCCCTGCGGGGTCAGAAAAGCGGTCAACGGCCAGCCACCTTGCCCACTGATCGCTGCCACCGCCGCCTGGTACCTGGCATCCACATCAGGGCGTTCATCCCGATCAACTTTAACTGCAATGAAGTGCTCATTGATGAGGCGTGCCGTCTCCACGTCTTCGTAGCTTTCGCGGTCCATCACATGACACCAGTGGCACCACACAGCACCGATATCCAGTAAGACAGGCTTATCGTCTGCCGCCGCTTTCGCGAAGGCCGCCGCACCCCACTCCATCCACTGCACCGGCTGCGCCATTGCAGCTCGGAGGTACGCCGACCGAGCCCCCACCAATCCATTCAACCGCAAATCACTCATCTTCCCAGTCTAACGGCGAAGCCCTCCAGCCAGTCTAACGGCGAAGCCGCCCAGGACCCCACGGAGGGGTGCCTGGACCGCATGGGTCCGGACCTGTTGTCGTATGTCTTACTGCGGATTTGGAGCCGGGGTCGCGGTAAGCGGTTTCGGAGCCTCCTGAGGCTTCGGTGCCGTCAATCCCGGAATATTGGGCTTCTGCGTTACCGTTCCACTTGCCGCATCCACAAGCGAAATCCCGTAACGATCCAGCGTGTTCGATAGGATCTGGTTGAGCGCCGAACGGTCCTTCGCATACGCCGCCGTCGCCGCGATGAGATTATTCTCTCCCTGTGCGAGCGTACGCTCCTGCTGCAGCACGTTCGCGGTCGTCGACGCGCCCAGCCTGTACTTCTTCTGCTCTGCCTCCAGCGACTGCGCGTTGAAGTCCCTCGCCGTTTGGGCCGCAACCACATTCGCGCGGTCGTTTGTCAGCGCGTACTGCGCATTGATGACCTGGATACGAATCTGGGTGTAAAGCTGCTGCAGCCGCATCTCGCTCTGGCGCAGCTCCATCTGCGATCTCGCCTGGTCGGCCTGGGCAACGCGATTCCGCAAAGGAATATTGACGTTGATCCCTACCCCGTAGTTAGGCGCGCTGTTGTTGAACGAGTTACCAAGGATCGTGTTATAGCCCTGTGAGGTAAGCGCCGCTGCAGGATTGCAACCGAAGGCCTCCGTGGTCGGGTTGCAAGGAACCTGCGAGCCACCCACGCCGCTGCCTCCATAAAACCCGAACAGATCGACCACAGGCAGCAAGCCATTCTTCTCGCCCCTGATCGTAATGTGATTGTTGTCCATGTTCAGCACCGCCTGCTCGATCTGCGGGTTCAGCGCAAAAGCCTGTTTCACCAGGTCCTCAACCGGCAGATCCTCTTCTGATAGCCGTTCAAGGCTTACCCGGTCCGTCGGCACAACCGGCGCGTTCGCGAGTTGCGGATCGTTCAGATTCCGTGCGATCGCCTGCTTCATCAGTAATTGCTGATACTCCAGGTTCGACTGCGATTGAATGAGCGCCTGCTTATCGGTAGCGACCTGCGAGTCCGACGTCACCACGTCCAGCGGTGCCAGCGTTCCAATCTCCAACTGCTTCCGATTATCTGCCGTCAACTGAGTTGACTGCTGCAGAGCGCGCTCCTTCGCCTGCTCATCCTCGTACGCGCTCACCAGCGACCAGTAGATGCTCTCCACCTGGGTCACCGTGTAGATCACCTGCTGACGGAAGCCCGAATCTGTAATCCGCCGGTCGTTCAACGCCTCAACAATAAATCGCCGGTTGATCTTCGGCCCAAATCCCTGGAGCAGATGCTGCGTGACCATCGCCTGAAACGAACTGTCCAGAAGCGGCGAAAACGAGCTAAAAGGATTGTTCGTGGTCTGACGCGTATTGTTGAACGTCACATCCAGCAGGGTGCCGGAACTAAATCCCTGCTGATATCCAATATCCCCTGTCCATGTATCGGTATAGGATGCCGGACTCAACGCTCCGCTGGCCGGGGTACTCGCACGCTGCCACTCGCCCGTGCCCGTGATCGCCGGGTCGAAGCTATACGGAACCGGGCCGCCTCCGTTGGTACTCAAAACGATTCCATTCACGCCAGAGCCGGAACCACCTGAAGCCGAACTTGTGCCGCCTGGCCCACCCCCACCGGTAATGGTCGAACTGGAACCACCGATTGTGTTCGTCACCAGGCCTGTCGATACCCCGCGTAAAAAGGAACCAGCCCGAGCCCGCAGCAGATCCGTGTCAGCAATATCCAGGTTGATTCGGGCAATCGCTATGTCATAGTTGTTCTCAAGTGCCAGCGTCACCGCGTCGGACAAGCTCAAGTACATCTTCCCGTCCCGCAGCAGATCTGAGAGCTGTCCGGTATTGCTCAAGCGCGGCTCCGGCACGTTGGTCGGCGTGTACGGAGCGAAGATCCCAGTCCGATTGCGGAAGTGGTAAGTCTTCAAGCGTGTGTAATCGATCGCCGTGTCGCGTAGGAACAGCGGCTGTGTCAACGTCGGCGCTGGAGCCTGCGGCAAGCCAGGTGTACCCGTTGTGTCATTCTGCACCGGTTGCGGAGCCGCGGCTTTCGTCGGACTGGTCTGCGTCTGCGCACCCGTCTGTTGTTGAACAGTCTGCTGTCCTGCCTGCTGCGCCTGAACCTGCTGTCCCAATGTTCCCAGGAGCACCAGCCCGACGCTCGCTCCAGCCTTCAAATCGTTCAATTTCACGCTTAGCTCTCCAGCTTGCACATACTCGAACATCGCGACGCAATCCCGGAATAGGACCGCGAAGTCTTCTTTAGGAGTCACCCACTAGACGCATGATCACGTCCAAACGACTCTAAATCTCAGCCGCCCAAACCCCGGCGACACACTCGAATACTCCCTGATACTCCCTCCTACGCAAGCCGGCACCCAACGGTTCCTGAAATCTCGAACCGGCCATGATTCGCAACCCAAGGAGTCCCTCCACTATACCAACCACACCCGGCCAGGCCGCCCCGGGCCCCGCCTGGCCGACCCCTGAAGACTGGAACGATAGACCATTTAAGCATTCCCAAATCTGGAAGGCGCTTCAGGCGATCCAGGCGCAGTCACCTATTCCGCCCGGTACCATTACTCTAAGGAACAAATGCCTCATTGGTCTCTTACCCTCGCCTACGACGGCACAGCTTTTCATGGCTGGCAGGTGCAACCCAACGTCTCCACCATCCAGGGAACCCTCGCAGCGACTCTCCAGCACCTCACCGGCGAAGTCGTCCTCCCGCAGGGCTCCGGACGCACAGACACCGGGGTGCACGCGCTCGGGCAGGTTGCCAGCTTCACCCTGAACGCCGATATTCCGCCGGCCAGCCTCCTCCGCGCGCTCAACCGTGCGCTGCCCGCAAGCATCCGTGTCCTCCGTGCTGACCACGCTCCGGCAGCCTTCCATGCCCGCCACTCGGCCGTTCGGAAGACCTACGAGTACCGCATCTTCCCCCGCGTGCCGCACCAGGCGCTCCGGACCGAACCAGACCTTATCTGCCCCCCCATGCTCGCGCCCTATGTCTGGGATTGTCCCTGGAGCATCAACCTGACTCTCGCAAACCGAGCCGCAGCGCATATTCTCGGCACCCACGACTTCACCAGCTTCGCCGCCTCCGACCCCGATCTCCGCGCGCGCTCCACCATGAGTCCGGATGCTTTGTGTCTCGCTTCGAAGACATCCACCGACCTAAGCAAACTCTCACAAAAGACGGCCACCAAGACAATCTGCAGCTCCTCCTTTTCAGAAGAGAATGGTCTTATCCTCTACCGGGTCACCGGCTCCGGCTTTCTTCACCACATGGTGCGCAATCTCGTCGGCACCTTTGTCGATGCCGCCTCGGCCCGCATCGAACCCGACAGCGTGTCAACCATCCTTGCAGCCCGAAGCCGCGCCGCCGCCGGCCCAACCGCACCTGCCCGCGGGCTCTTCCTCGTTAGCGTCGAGTACGCAACGCTCGGACAAGAAGCGTGCTCTCGATGACAACCGCCCGCACCTCGATTGCGCAACTCCGCATTACCCACCTGGCATCGCAGCTTCCTGTTCACCGCGCCTTTCACTGGCTGCATCTGCATCAACTTCAACTCCGGCAATGGCAACTAGAATTCCTGGCGATCCCCGCCCCTACCTTCGAAGAATCCACCCGCGCCGCCTGGTTCCTCGAGAAGTTCCAAACTTTAGGGCTGCAAAATTCCCACCTCGACGAGGTCGGTAACGTGCTGGCCGAGCTTCCCGCACAACCCCAAACGCCCGGCGGCCCTGCCATCCCGCCCCTGTCGCATAGGACGACCGGGCTCACCAACAGATCTGAATCGCCTTACATTCTCATCTCCGCCCACCTGGACACCGTCTTCCCTGCAGGCACCGACACCAATCCGCGCGAAGAGGACTCGACCATCCTTGGGCCCGGCTCCTGCGACAACGGCGCCGGACTTACCGCGCTCCTGGCCATCGCTGCCGCGCTTCGTTTCGCCAACATCGCTACTCCCCTTCCCATCCTCTTCGCGGCCAACACCTGCGAAGAGGGGGAAGGCGACCTGCGTGGCATGCGCCACCTCTTCACCGCAGGTTCCTACGCGGGAAGAATCGCCGCCGCGCTCGCTCTCGAAGGGTCCGGCACAGCGACTGCCGTCACCCGCGCACTCGGCAGCCGGCGCTTTCGCGTCACCATCACTGGCCCGGGCGGTCACTCGTGGTCCGACGCCGCCACTCCCAATCCCATCACCCTCATCAGCCGCGCCCTCTCCACGCTTGCCGACCTTCCTACCCTCAATCCCACCGAAACCTCCGATGAATCCCGCACCACCCTCAGCCCAGGCCAGATAAGCGGCGGGACCTCTATCAACTCCATTCCTCAGGCCGCCTCAGTTCACCTCGACCTCCGTTCGACCGACCCCAGCCAACTCGACGCACATGCTGCCATCATCCACCAAACCTTCCGCGACATCGTGAGCGCCACAGAAAACCCCTTGATCAACCTCACCATCGAGCAGATAGGCGATCGTCCCGCAGCATCGCTCGCACAGGACTCACCGCTGTTCGACACCCTGCGAGCCGTCGATCGTCACCTCAGCCTGCGCACCGAACTCCGCCTCGGCTCCACCGACGCCAACGTCCCACTTTCGCTTGGGATTCCCTCCGCAGCTCTCGCGGCAGGCGGCACTGGCGGAGGCATCCACACCCTCGCCGAGTGGTACGACCCCACCGGTCGCGAAACCGCCCTTCGTCGCATCCTCCTCACGCTCCTCGACCTGACACAGTCCCTCTGATCGCAGGCCTGGCATCTTCGTCCATTGGATCTTCTTCATGCGCAGTTAGTCTCCGAGTACGGGCGATACACTCAACGTGTGACCACCCGACTCATCCTCACCCTCTTTCTTGCCACAACTGCCTGCGCGCGCGCCCAGGATACGTCCCCCAATACACTCTTCCTGCACGGCAACATTCTTACTGGCGCCCACCTGCGCCTCAATGACCCATCGCCGACCCCCGACCGCGTCCAGGCCATCGCCGTCACCAACTCCAGCATCGTGGCTGTAGGCACCGACGTAGACATTCTCAAGCTCAAAGGTCCGCATACCCAGATCATCGACCTCCACGGTGCCTTCGTCATGCCCGGCTTCAACGACGCCCACACCCACATGGCGGACGCCGGCCAGCAGCGCCTCACGGTCGACCTCGATAACACCGTATCGCTCGCCGATATGCAGACCCGGATCGCCGCCTACACCGCGAAGGCTGCACCAGGGCGATGGATTCTTGGCTCCGGCTGGGATCATACCAAGTGGGAGTCGAAACAACTTCCCACCCGCCAGGACATCGACAAGGTCACAGCAGGTCACCCCGCAGTCTTCTATCGCACCGACGGCCACATCGTCATCGCCAACACCGCGGCACTCGAGGCTGCCGGCATCTCCACCCTCACGCCCGACCCGGCCGGCGGCAAGATCGACCGAGACCCCGGCGGCATCCCGACCGGCATCATCCGCGAAGATCCCGCCATTCAGGTCCTCTACAAGCACGTCCCACCGCCCGATCCCGACACCCGGGCCAAAGCATTGCAACTCTCGATCAGCGACGCCCTCGCTCACGGAGTCACCTCCGTCCAGGACTTCAGCACCTGGGACGACTGGCTGGTCCTCGAATCGATGGAGCATACCGGCAAGCTCCCCCTCCGTGTTGACGAATGGGTCGACTTCAACCTGCCCGTTGCCGTGCTCAAAGAGCGCTATGCCTCCCATGATCGCAACGACCCGCTCCTCCACCTCACCCAGCTCAAGGGTTTTATGGATGGCTCTCTGGGCTCTCGCACCGCCGCCCTCGCCGCACCCTACTCGGACGATCCCAATAACTCCGGCATTCCCCGTTACGAACAGGACAAGCTCAACCAGATGTCTGAAGAGCGAGCCGCGGCCGGCTTCCAACTCGGCTTCCATGCCATCGGCGATCAAGCGAACAACATGGCCTTGAATGCTTTCTCGGCCGCCGAACAGGTCGCGGTTCCGGCTAACGCTTCCACTCCTCCGCAAGCCGCCACGCCTGCGGCGAAGACAGATCCCGACGGCGAGATTGTGACCGAGTCCAACCTGGTCACGTCGGCTTCCCCCAAAACTCGACCTGGAACCTACAATGCTTCCAACTTCCGCTTCCGCATCGAGCACGCCCAGGTGCTGCTCCCGGCAAACTTCGACCGCTTTGAACAACTCGGCATCATCGCCTCGATGCAGCCCTCGCACCTGCTCACGGACATGAACTGGGCCGCGCAGCGCCTCGGTCCCGAACGCGCTCAATACGCGTACGCCTGGCGCAGCATGCTCGACCATCACGTCGTCCTGGCCTTCGGCACCGACTATCCCGTTGAGTCCATCAATCCATTCCGCGGCCTCTACTCCGCCATCACCCGTCAGAATGAAGCCGGCACCATGAGCTTCCACCCCGAGCAGCGCATCTCGCTTTCGGAAGCCATCTATGCCTACACCCAGGCCTCGGCCTTCGCTGAGTTCCGGGAAGACCGTAAAGGACGCCTCGAACCAGGCTTCCTCGCCGACTTCATCGTGCTCGACCGGGACGTCACTTCCGTCCATTCACACGATCTGCTGGGAACCAAGGTCCTTCGCACCGTCGTAGGCGGCCAGACTGTCTACTCCGCGAACTGAATCCCACCGACCAACGGAAAACCCGAAACCCAATACCCACACGCACGAAGTGATTGCGGATGTGCAGCCGGCCCGTCCGGTGCGCCAACAGCTTATAAACATATATGCCGTCTCCTGCGTCCGACACTACGAAAGCGCACCTCCTACTCCTCTTCGTCGTCTTCGTCTGGGGAAGCACCTTCGTCCTTGTCAAAGCTGCTCTTGCGACAACCACCCCGCTCCTCTTCAACCTCATGCGAATGGCTCTGGCCACGCTTGTTCTCGCGGCCACCAATCGCAAGCAGCTTGGTAAGGTCACGCGGAAGCAAGTAGCCGCCGGGGCGCTCGCCGGATTCTTCCTCGGCGCCGGTTACCAGTTCCAGACCTTCGGCCTCACACTTACGACTCCCGCCAAGTCTGCATTCATCACCGGCATGGTCGTCATCTTTGTGCCCGCCTTCACGCTGATTCCGAAGTTCCGTCCACAAAACACTCCACCGCCAGGTATCTTCGCTGGAATCGGTGCGGCTGCTGCCTTCGCCGGACTCCTCTACCTGACGACACCGCCCGGAACCACCTTAGGCAATCTCACCTCGCATATCGCTCTCGGAGACGTCATCACGCTCGGCTGCGCTATCGCCTTCGCCGCCCATCTTCTCACCCTCGCCCGCGTCTCGCCCGGCATCGATGCCGGCCTGCTCGCCACCCTGCAGATTGCCGGCGCGACTCTCTTCATGGTTTTGAGTCTCCCGCTCGAGCGCCCCGACGTTCATTTCAACGCCACCGTCGTCGTCGCCCTCCTGATCTGCGCCATCTTCGCAACCTCCGCCGCCTTCACCATTCAGAGCTACGCGCAGCAACACCTCCCACCCACCCATACAGTTGTCCTGCTTACCCTGGAGCCGGTATTCGCCTGGCTAACCGGGCTTATCTTCCTCCACCAGAACCTCGGGAAGCGGGCTCTACTGGGTGCCGGCCTCATTCTCTTAGGCATCGCCCTCATCGAACTTGCCCCGACCACCCACACCACCGAAATCCCTGCATGAACCTGGAGCACACCACTACAGGACCAAAATGGACTATTCCAATTCGCCACTTTTGCGGCAAAAGCCGCGTCTAATCGAGCGTCGCATCAAGTCGCAACGTTACATACGCCCGCAGCGCATCTATACTACTGTTGCTGAAAGCCGACACGGGCCATGCTCTCTCACCACCTTAGCTAGACGCTAAGAGCTACCAGCTAGAAGCTAATCACGAGGTTTCCCCCGCACATGGAATCACCGAAAGTACCCAGTCTCCTCGAGCGCATCCAGCAGCACCGCCTCGCCTCCGCCTTCACTCTCCTGACGACGCTGACCGTCGGCATCCTTGCAGGCTCTGTGCTGACTCGCAACGTCGGAGCCGCCGAGCAGCAGGTCGACTCGTCAAGCGCGAGACCACTCGTCGTCCCGAGCCCGGTCACCCTCTCAAATGGCTTCTCCCAGATCGTGAAGCAGGATGGTCCCGCGGTCGTAAACATCAACACCGAAGAGATCCCGAAGCAGGCGAAGGCACCGCGTAACCCACACAGCGGCAAGAACGGCCAAGGCGCTCCCGATCAGGGTGATATGCAGGACTTCTTCAATCGCTTCTTCGGCGGCCAGAATCCCGGTGGCAGTGGTGGTGGCGGCGGCGACGAAGACGACAACGGGCCCGGCGGTGGCGAGCGTCAGGCCCTTGGCTCCGGCTTCATCGTCGACTCGCGCGGCTACATCATCACCAACAATCACGTCGTTGACAAGGCCGACCGCATCTACGTCAAGCTCGCAGGTGAGCCCGACGATGGCGGCGGACGTATGCAAGGCCACCCGGCCACGGTCATCGGCGTCGATCCCGAGACTGACATCGCCGTGATCAAGATCGATACCAAATCCCCACTACCTACCATCAAGCTCGGCAACTCCGATGGCGCACAGGTAGGAGACTGGGTTCTTGCCATCGGAAGCCCCTTCGGCCTCTCGCAGACCGTCTCCGCCGGCATCGTCTCCGCGAAGGATCGCTCAATCGACGATCGCGATGAAACGACGGGCCGCGTCAACCAGTTCCAGAAGTTCATCCAGACCGATGCAGCCATCAATCCCGGCAACTCCGGCGGCCCGCTCGTCGACATGACCGGCGCGGTCATCGGCATGAACACCGCCATCTACACCCAATCCATGGGTTCGCAGGGCGTCGGCTTCGCGATGCCGTCGAACATTCTTGCGAAGGTCTACAACGACCTCATCGGCCCCACCCACAAGGTCATTCGCGGATCGATCGGCATCCAGTTCCAGGCTCAGCAGAACTCCGCCGTCTCTCGCGTCTATGGATTCCAGAGTGGAGGCGTCATGGTGGGCTCAGTGGTCCCGAATGCCGGCGCCGCAAAGGCCGGTCTCAAGCCAGGCGACATCCTCGTCAGCATCGACGGGCGTCACATCAAGAACGGGGACGACCTTGTTCAGGACATCTCCGGCCGCAAAGTGGATAGCTCAGTCACTATCGGCTATCTTCGCGATGGCAAACAGATGTCCACTTCGGTCCAGATCGGCGATCGCGCCAAGATCTACGCGGATCTGGCCGGTAACCAGCAACCACAGCCCGATCAACCCGCACCTCCGGACGCCGGACAGACCAAGCTCGGCATCACCGTCAGCGCCGTTCCGCCTGCTGCTGCAAGTAAGATGAGCATCGCGGGTGGTGTGACCATCACTGCCGTCACTCCAGGCTCCTTCGCCGACGACATCGGGCTCACCCAGGGAGACGTTGTGACCGAGATCAACAAGATCCCGGTAACGGACATGGGCAGCTACAACCGCATCGTGAGCCAACTCAAGCCCGGCGACGATGTTGTCTTCGTTGTCCGAATCAAAGGCCAGACCGGAAACACCTTCATTGGCGGCACTCTTCGCTAAGTGGATCAGCCCGTTCTGTGCTCAAGGCCGCGTCTTCGGACGCGGCCTTCTCTTCTCCGGCAAGCACTGCAGGCGCCACACTTAGGTGCGTAAAATTTTCGCAGCACTCGGACAACCTTTCCCCTTGCACCTCCGTTACCATCGGGATAATCTGATGACGGATGGGGGCAAGTTTTGCGAACCTGGCCCGATACTGTAATCCGAGGTTGTTCTATGCGGTCAAGTCTCCAGTTGATGTTGTGCTCCGCAGTACTTACCGCCTCGTGTTTACCGGCGCTTGCTTCTCCTCACGTACGTCGCGGACCGACGGCTCCGCGCCTTACCCACGCTCATACGGCAAAGGCAGCAGCGCACTTCACCACCCCCCATGTCGGGATGGCACCCGAACGCGCGACACAGATCCAGACCGCGCTTATCAAGGCTGGTTATCTCACCGGTACCCCCTCCGGGACCTGGGATGCCCCATCCCAGGAAGCCATGGAGAAGCTCCAGGCGGACAATGGGTGGCAGACCAAGATCGTCCCCGACTCGCGTGCCATCATTAAGCTCGGCCTCGGTCCTAACAGCATCACCGCATCGACGGCGACGCCCGTCGTAACGGATCCTCCCGATAGCTCAGGCCAGTTCTCCGGTGACGCCGGAACGTCTCGCCCCAGCAACCAGTAAAGTCAGTAACCGTACTCGCGACATGCTAACTCACGATAAAGATGTGGTCTTCCGTGTCTTCGATTGTCGTCTGCAGGCCGCCTCGTCTTGGCATCGCGCCCTCTTCAAGCCAGATTCTAAGCCAGTAATATTGCTGGATCCGCACGAGCCGAGAACCTACCGGCTGTTTCTGCTCAAGCAGCTTGACCAGTGAAGCCGTGAGGCCATCCGCATCGTTCACCTGGCGTATTCTGACGGGCACCGATTCTGCAGCCAGCATTCTGGTTCGTGCCGACTCCATCTGCGAACTTGTCAGCAGGCCGCTCTCAACCTTCAGGCCGCACATCTGTTCCAGCGCAAGTGCAGCTGTTGCTTTCAGCCGCTCCTGAAAGGCAACGTACAAGATGGTCGAGCCCGCGGTTCTAACGGGAACCAAGCCAAACTCAGCGATAAACCGCTTCGGCATCACCATCGCCATCGAACGCGGCGAGAATCCCTGCAAGGTGAGTACAGGACAGTTCCACTGCACACCCAAACCGCGCGCGATCCGTTCCTCAGGTAGACCACAGTGTCGCGTCAGCCAGTCGCCGATCCGCCCTTCGCCGCTGGCGCGCTGCGATGCCAGCGCCATCTGCAACTGCGGGTGAGTGATCCAGCCTTGTGCGAGCAGTACTAATCCAAGCGGCACCCGGTGCCGATGCGGTTCTTCCGCTGCCTCTCCTGTCGTACTCCCTCGCTCCCTCTGCAAGGCTGCGTTGACCATGGCATAGAGGCAACTCGCACTACAACCCCAGTCATCCTCGAAGACCGGCCGCTGGCGATTCTTCCATGGCTTCATCCAGCCACTCGTGCAACCGGGCGCACCACAGATCGTACCCTGTACCGAAACAGGATTTGTGGCAACGCTCCCCGCGCCAAAGCGGATTCGCTCAAGCCCGATAGCGGCCTGTCGAGTCGTCTTTGCCTGCATCATCCGAGCCGGCAGCAGGCTGCTCGCAAACTTTCCTAGAAAAGGCATCTGATACTCTCCAGCCGCAGTTGCGGCGTTGCAACTTCTGTAATGCGCAGGGCAAAGTTCCCACTCGCCACGACAACCTCGCCGCGAGCTACGATCCGGTCTCCAACCACCAGATCAACCGGCTCCGAGATATGCCGGTCCAGCTCCACGACGTCTCCTGGGCCAAGCTCTAGAACCTCTCGCAGCGTCAACTCTCGCGATCCGAACTGTAAGGTCGCTTCCAGCTCTATGTCGTTCATCAAGGCCAATGTCGACGCAGCACCGACGTTGAAGACCTCACCCTGGCCCAAACCTTCTTCAGCCTGCTCCATGCATCGCTCCTGGACTCCCCTGACTTGCAACGTGTGGCCCTTGGGCGGTCTCAGCCATCTCTAAGCGAGCTCCCCGGTGCTCACCCACCCGAACCGGCCAAGCCGGACTGAGCGGAAGCCCGACGACCTTCAGCTCCGCCGAGGTATGTTTCGGAATCGGGAGTCGAAGCACTGAGCCCACTTGCAGTTCCGCAATCCGACTCGCCTGCAGCCGCATGGGCGGAAACTGCAGCGTACTGCCCATACGGGCATCCGATAAGAGCTCTCGCACTCGCGCCCTGACCTCGTCGGTCGCCTTTCTCCTCCGGTCGCCCTCTGAGATCAAGCGCCGCAGAATCGTGTTCAGCACCACCGCAGGAAGGCAGATATTCAGAACCCCCTGCACCTCAGGCATCTTTACCTCGAAGCAGACGCACAGAGTCTTCTCGCCGGCCGGCATCATTCGCGCTACCTGCGCGGTCGTCTCCCGGCGTTCAAAGCTGAACTGCAAGCCGACCGGAGCCCAGGCCGCATTCAGCTCCTTCACCATCATCTGCACCACGGACGCCATGATCAGTTCTTCAATATCCGTCAGAGTTCGCGGAGCCTCGGGTCTTCCCTTCCCTCCCAGCAGCAGATCCACCATCGGGGAAGCCAATGCCAGCTCGATCTCTATCAGGCCGCGTGCAGCCAGTGGCTCCAGCCGGATCGAACAGACGTAGGTGGTCTCACTCATCCGCTCCACGAACTTGGTGTAAGCCATCTGCTCCCCTGACACCAGCTGTACCTTGTACTCGATCCGCAGCCAGGCTCCCACGGACTGCATCAGGTTCCTCGCAAATAGATCGTTGACCGTCGAGATTGCACGCATCTGTTCGTTCGAGATATTTCCCGCGCGCCCGAAGTTATAGCTCTCCGCCTGTTCAGCAGCGATGGGTGCCTTCTCAGCTTTGTCCGCTTCGGCTCGTGCCGTAGCGAACATCGCATCGATCTCTTCCTGTCCCAGAGTTTTTGCCATTGCTTTTTCCTCCGTTCACCCTTCAACCTGCTAACGCGCCGCCCGGCTTCTCGTCATCGTCATCGGAGCACCCTTCGCCGCAAGACTCCGCATCGCGGCCCTCAATCGAACCACCGCCGACGAGTGAATCTGCGAGACTCTCGACTCGACCACGCCCAGCGTCAGGCCGATCTCCTTCATGGTAAGTTCTTCGTAGTAATAGAGCGTCAGGACGATGCGTTCTTTCTCGGGCAGTTCCTCGATGGCATCCGTCAGCCGCTGTTTCATCTCGCCCTTCAGACATCGAAAGAGCGGATCATCCTCAACCGGCCCGGGCACGTACGAAAGCTCCTCGTCACCTGAGTCTTCGGATCGTTCCATATGCAGACTGCCAATCTCTAGACCCTTCAACTCACCGAGCAGCGTCTGGTACTCGGGCAAGCCAAGTCCCATCTCCTGTGCGATCTCCTGCTCTGCCGGCGCGCGTCCCAGGCGCTGCGTTGTCGTTCGAATCGCCTCTTCGACCGCCCGGCCCTTGCGCCGTAGCTCCCGCGGACTCCAGTCAAGGGTCCGCAGTGAGTCGAGGATCGCGCCGCGAATGCGAAACTGCGCATAGCTCTTGAACTGTACTTTCTTGCCATGGTCGAACTTTGAGAACGCATCGATCAGTCCCACGACGCCGGCCGAAATCAGATCATCGAGCTCCACATGCTGGGGCAGCCGTTCATGAATACGACGCGCAAGATAGCGCACCGTCGGCAGATGTTCGAGCAGCAGCCGATCCCGCTCAGCTGGCGTCATCGCATCCAGCGTCGACCCGTCTCCGCTTGCCGGCCCTCCATCCCGCCCCCCGCCATAGCCGCTGTTGTAGGCAGGTACCTCCGGCAGCTTCATGCGGTCGTTCTCTAAATCAGCCTCGATTGAGCCTGCATCCATCAACGGTGCGCCGACTTTATACCCTTTGCCCATCACTAAAACGCCTGCATTATTGATCACTGACAACTCCTCCCTGCGGCCTGTTCAAACCGTCTACTTCTATCCAACCGTTCCTACGCTTCGTACCCGGATCTCCGGAGGTATTTCGATTGGCGCCAGCACCGTCACCTTCGGAATAAAAGGCTCAAGCCAACGCCGCACATGGTAACGGGCCGGCGATGGACACAAGAGCACGGGCAGGGCCGTCGAAGACCCATTTCCCGTTAGGCGTTTCACAGATTCCAAAAGCTTCCGCAGGTACTCGCCATGTCCGCCCTTTGCGCCACCACTCCCGTCCCCCAGCAGATTGTTCACCTGGGGATCAAAGGTCGAGACCAGATCAGCCTCAAGCCTTTGTTCAATCACAAGCACACGCAGTCCACCCTCTGCATCCAGCAACGGCTGCACCAGACCGCGCCCCAGCGATTGCCTCACACTCTCTACCAGGTGCACCAGTTGCTTCGACTGCTGTGCCGCCTCGACCAGAACCTCGAGGATCGCCGCAAGATCGCGTATGGAGACCTGCTCCCGTAGTAGCTGCTGCAGCACACGCTGCACCTCACCGAGCGTCATCAGCTTTGGCACAAGCTCTTCCACCAGCTTCGGCTGAGCCTCGGTCATACTATCCAGCAAGCGCTTGGTCTCCTGACGCCCCAGAAGTTCATGCGCATGCCTCCGAATCAACTCTCCCAGGTGGGTTCCGATGACCGTCGTCTGATCGACCACGCTATACCCTGCCGCCAGCGCCTGCTCCTCGAGCCCTTGCGCAATCCAACGCGCCGCCACGCCGAAGGCCGGCTCCTTCACCGCCACGCCGGGAAGCGGTCTCGCCTTCGGATCCGCATTGACCGCAAGTAAACAGTTCGGCTCCGTCTGCCAACGAGCGATCTCGGTTCCACGCAGACTCAGGCAATACTCCCGCGGCTTCAGGCGCAGGTTATCGGTGATGTGGATCGAAGGCACAATGAATCCCAATTCAGTTGCCAGATGTCTCCGCAGTGCTCGCACCCGATTCAGCATCTGGCCACCCTGCTTCTCGTCCACGAGAGGAATCAGCTGAAACCCGATCTCGAGGGTCAGGTCATCCATCTTCAGCAGACTAGCCAGATTCTCGCCGCCGCTGGCCGCCGCCGCCTCCTGCTCTGCCTTGGCTTTGTCGCCCTTGCTGAGAAACACTTCCGGCATCTCGGGTACATCGGCGGGAAGCCGCCTTGCAATCAGTCCCACACCGCAGGCCAGGAGAATAAAAGAGAGCTTCGGCAGTCCAGGAACCAGTGCAAGCGCAAGCAGAACTCCCGCCGCAATCCAAAGCGTATTCGCTCTTCGCAGCAGCTGCGAACCCAGCTCATCGTTCAGCAACCCACTACTCGACGCCCGCGTGAGGATCATGCCGCCTGCAATGGAAACCAGCAGGCTCGGGATCAGCGTAACCAGTCCATCTCCCACCGTCAGGATCGTAT
>CAXTNM010000041.1:27743-45710 GCA_964245715.1 uncultured Acidobacteriaceae bacterium
GTATACGTCTTGACCGCCGTCATCAGATCGACACCCTGCTGCAGTACCCCGATGACGATGCCAGCCACAATGTTGATTCCAGTGATCAAGATGGTCGCCATCGCATCCCGCTGGTTGAACTTCGCAGCGCCGTCCATCGAACCGTAAAACTCCGCCTCTCGCGCAATCCCTTCGCGCCGTTTCCTTGCGCCCTGCTCGTCGATCAATCCCGCGTTCATGTCCGCATCGATCGCCATCTGCTTACCCGGCAGAGCATCAAGCGTAAACCGCGCCGTCACCTCGGCCGTCCGAACCGCGCCATGCGTGATCACGAGAAACTGAATCGCCACCAGCGCCAGGAAAAGCACAAAGCCAACTACATAATTCCCACCCACGACGAAGTTCCCAAATGCCTGAATCACTGCGCCCGCAGCCTGCGTCCCTTCATGCCCATGCAGCAGGATTCTCCGACTTGAAGCGATATTCAAACTCAACCGGAAAAGAGTCAGCAGCAAAAGCAACGTTGGGAAGACCGAAAAATCAACCGCCTTTCGCACCTGAATCGCGGTGAGGAACACGATTACGGAAGCCGTAATCGAAGCCGCCAGGAGAAGATCCAATAGGAAAGCCGGAATCGGGACCAGCATCACAAACACCATGCTGATCGCCATCACCGGCAGTGCAAACGCTCTCAATCGTCCTAAGTCCAAACCTACCCACCTTTCAGTATTCGAGTAACCTCGACGAACTTGTGCAGAAACAAATAGATCTAACCGGATGCTGCGGTTATTGCTGGTAGCTCATAGCTGCAACGAAGCTCGGCCGTTAGAATCAAAGCACTGCGCCGCAATTGCTGGTCTTCGTTCTTGGCCCGGCTGCTGCTTCAAACAACTTCCATACTTGTTCCGACTAAGATCGAGATCCTAGGAGCTGGAAGCTGCCCGACGCCTCTCGCTTCTTAACTTCTCCTCGACCTTCTGCCGGTACAGATACGCAAGAATGCCAGCCACCGCCGCATAAAGCTCGAACGGGATCGCCTGCCCCGGCTCGACCATTGCATACAGACTTCGAGCCAGTGGCGGATTCTCAATCAAGGGGACCCCGGCCCATAACGCCTCTTCGCGGATTGCTTTCGCGTGAAGATCCCGCCCCTTCGCCAGCACCGTCGGCGCAGACATCGTGTCGAAGCTGAACTCGAGCGCAACCGCGTAGTGCGTCGGATTGGTGACCACCACGCTCGCTCGCGAGATATCTGCCTTCGCCTTGCGGCGCCGCATCGCATTCTGCGCCTGCCGCACACGCATCTTCACCTGCGGATTACCCTGCGTCTGCTTCATCTCATCTTTCAGCTCCTGCTTGGTCATCTTCATGCGCTTGTTCCACGACATCCACTCGACCGTCCAGTCGAGCGCACTCCACGCGAGCGTAACCATCGAAGCATCAAGCACCAGATCGTAGGCCACGCCGAACGCTCGCGGCAGCCGCACCAGGCTCATCACCGGCATCGGGATCATCAGCCCTTTCAGAGCGCTCCAACCAAACATCACCATCACGGCCGCAGGCACAAGCGACTTCAGCACCCGCGCCCCGCTGCGCAGGCTGAAGAGATTACCGGCGTTCGTCAGCGGGTTCAGTTTTGCAAACTTCATCCCGATGGCGTTGGGGTGAAACTCCAACCCACCACCCTGCGCTACTCCTACCATCAGCGCACAGGCGAAGCTTGTCGCCATGACCAGCCCCAACGGGAACACGGCCGGCGCGACCAACCTGCGGAACATGGAAAACCAGCGCGCGTCCGCTTCGCCGTCTCCAGGCATCCCCGCCTGTAAGCTCTGCTCGAACACCACGCGCCACGAATGGACGAAAGAGCTCGCGACATGTCCAAGCACGAGCACACCACCCAGCATTGCAACCGCGCTCAGCAGCTCGCGACTATGAACGCTGTCGCCTTGCTCACGTGCTTTTTTCTTATGCTCCGCAGTACCCGATTCGGTCCCTTTTTCAGCCACGCCAGGCCTCGCTCATCCGTGCACCAGCAGCCGAGCCGCAGCATCAAGCAGCGTACTGAAGTGCCGTTCGATCCAACCTGGCCAGACTGCCAGGCTGCCAATCAGCACGCCGTAAGAAGCCATCGTCTTCAAAGGAATTCCCACAACCTGCACGGGCAGCATCGGAGCCAAACGGCTCACCATGCTAATCGTCATTTCAACCGCAAGCGCCGCCGCCATGATGGGCGCTGCGAGCTGTAGGCCGGCAAGAAATATGCCTCCCACCATCTCCGCCATTGCCGGGCCTGCACTCGCCTGGATTACGGCCTGGCCCACTGGAACCAGCACAAAGCTTCGCACTACGGCTGCCAGCAGGTTTCGGTCCAGGCCTGATCCGATGATGACCAGCAAGCCGAGCCATCCGAGCATCTGCCCCAGCACCGGTGTCTCAACCATCGTGTTCGGATCCAGCAAATTCACCAGAGAGAAGCTGAAGCTCATCCCCATCAACGTCCCCGCCATCATCAGCGATTCAGTCAGCACCATCAGGCAAAGCCCAAACACAAGGCCCACTCCCAACTCGCCTAGAATCCCTCTTGCATCGAGCACCACCCGCGCTCCCGCAACCAGGCCCACTACCGGTGCAAGCAGCATCGTCAATGCAAGCACGAAACCGGCCTTGATCCTGGGCGCAATCGCACTTGAACTGAACAGAGGCGCGAACACCATCAACCCGCTCATGCGGATCGCAACAAGCACACCCACCGACACATACTGTTCAAAGCCTTCCATCCCGCCGCCTAACCCAAAAACCGATGGAAATCTGAAAACAACCTCAGCGTATAGCCCGTCAGCCGATGCAACATCCACGGCATCGTCACCATCGTCACTACGAAGACTGCGACCAACCTGGGCACAGCCGTCAGCGTCTGCTCCTGCACACTGGTCAGCGTCTGCAGCAGACTCACCGCCAGAGAAATCAATGCCGCCGAAAGTAACAAGGGCGCGCAAAGAATCAAAGCCTGCGTCAACAGCTCCCGCATAAGTTCGACAACCTGATCCGTACCCAAAGTGCCTCCGTCTAACTTCGCTGGTCACTGCCAGTTCAATATCAACCCGTCGCGTTTTGAACGCTCGCCTAGAAACTATGCAGGAGTCTGTCTGCCAACAAGTTCCATCCATCCACCATCACAAACAGCAGAATCTTCACCGGCGTTGAAATCACAACCGGAGGCAACTGCAGCATGCCGATCGAAGTGGTGACACTCGCCACCACCAGGTCTACAAGCAAAAACGGCAGAAACAGTACCGCCCCAATTTGGAACCCGGCTTTCAGCTCACTGAGCATGTACGCCGGTACGACGACCTGGATCGGCAGGTCCGCCCGTGTCTCCGGCCTCGTCGCCATCCCCGCAGCGGCAAATACCGCGAGATCCTTCTCCCGTGCGTAGCGCAGCATGTACGCCTTCACCGGCAGGATCCCGCGTTCAATCGCCGCTTCGCCGCTTATGCTCCCTTGGCGGTAGGGCGTCGTTGCATCCGTCTCCACCTGCGTCAAGACCGGGGCCATCAGAAACCACGTCATCATCAACGAGAGCCCCATCAGGATCTGGTTGCTCGGGGCCGTCTGCGTTCCCAGGGCCTGCCGCAGGAAGTGAAACACCACCAGCAGCCTTACCATCGGCGTCATCGAAAGCAGCAGCGCCGGCAGCAGGGTCAGCAGCGTCAAGCCCAGCACAATCGCCCAGGGGGAACTTCCGCCCGCATCGAGAGCTGCCGCGATCGAATCCTTCCCGGCAGGCTTCACCGGGGCTTCGACCGCCGCAACGTTTGCCGCAGCCTTCGCCGCGATCTTCGTCCGTGGACCAGCTATCCGAGCCGCAAGCGAACCTCTCCGGACAGGCGCGGCATGCGCCACCGCACTTGCTAACAGCAGCACTCCAAGCACAAGCCGCATCATCTGCTTCACGCGGGCGATCCTCATCCCCAGATCCCCTCGGCACTCGCAACCAGCGGAACCTCCGGCGTCGATCCATCCTCCACCCGCACCACACTGGTCACACCCTCGGCGCCCATGCCCACTAAGAAACGCTCAGACCCGCACCGCATCAGCACTACGCGCTGTTTTGGTCCAAGAACCATCGTCTCAAGTAGAAAAAGCTGCTTCTTCGCGGTCCTTCGCTGCTGTTCAAGATCACGCGCCTTCCACCAGCGCCAACCTCTCACCAGGAGCGCCGCCAGACCACCTGGCTGTCCTGTCTGCATATCCTGCCGCCTCGTCTTGCGTTCTGCCGTCACCAGGTACATCGCTCTCCTCCACAACCTTCAGCCAAGCCGTGTTAATCGGACCGCCATCCGCTGCTCTACAACCTCAAATTCACTGAACCCAAACTCCACACCGCCCACCTTCAGCGGCACATCCTCTGAGACCTTCCAGGTGCTCTCCACGGTCAATCCTGCATGGAGCGCCAGGAGATCCCTGACCTTGAATCCCGGCATCGGGACCGCGACATCCAGCTTCAACGGAAGCTGCGAGAGCAGCGGCCAGCTCCGATGCTGCTCAACCTGCGCCAGAGCCCCGCCCGAACCCGCCATCTCCGCTGCCGTCTTCGCCGCCTGCGCCGTGGCAAGCCTTCCGAGCGACACCTCTTTCGACAACACCGCTTCGCTCATAGACCCTCCCGTCGTAGCCCAGACAGCCCGCTTCGAAGCGTCATCTCTGCACCAGAAACTCTGTAATCAGCACATCCATCACCTTTATCTCGGGCACATGCTCCGCCAGAGCAGACTTCAAGTCCTTCTTCAGCCGCTCCTTCCCATCGGCCGCCAGCAAAGCGTCGCTTGTTTCCTTGCCGAGGATCCCAAGCGCGGCGTCCCGCTCCTCCGCCTCAAACTCATTCTTTGGCGGACCTTTGGTCTCCTTCTCCTCTTTGGCCTTGGCATCCTTCGCTGGCGGAGGATCCTCCAGCTTCAGCGTCAACGCCACGCGCAGGTAGCCCTTCCCATCTGGATCCGCCAGGTTCACCAGCAAAGGGTCAAGCGGCACCAGCTTCGTCTTCACCGGAGGCGCCTCCACAACGACCGTCACCGTCTTCACCCCGGCAATTGGCAGCTTCCCTGTTCGAATCGCCCAGTACGCCACGCCGCCAACCAGACCGGTCGCAAATACGGCTGCAATCACCACCCCTAGCACCAGAGGCACCACCGGAATCTTTGCCTTGGGTACTTCTACGGTTGCCGCGGTTGCTTGCTCTTCATCGCTCATCGTGACCTTGTCATTGCACCCACCATGCCAACCCAAGCCCATGAACGATTAGCAAGCCTTCACAAAAGGAAGTGCGGCGAAGGAAACTTCCCTTCGCCGCATCAAGCTGTCCCCTACTCTCCCGATTCGTGACCCTGTTTCTAATGAATCATCCCGATCGCCTCCTGCGTCACCTCGTCAAAGGTAGTGACCGTCTTCGAGTTTGCTTCGAAGGCACGCTGCGCCACAATCAGGTCAGAGAACTCGGCAGATATATCCACGTTCGACGACTCCAGCGACTCTCCTTCCACGGTGCCGCGTCCGCCCACTCCACCTGTCCCCACCGTCACCGACCCGGACGCGTTCGTCACCGCATAATCGTTGGCTCCGGCCAGTGTAAGACCATCCGCATTGGTCACCAGGGCAACCGCGACCTGGCCAACAATCTCACTATGCCCATTGCTGAATTTAGCCGACACGACCCCGCCACCATCGACCGAGAACCCCTGGTACGCTCCCGCGGAGAAGCCGTCCTGCGACGTCGCCGAAGTATTCGACGCGCCCGCCGTCTGTGTCACCAGCGGATTGCCCGTCGCGTCGTACAGGTTGAAGTTGAAGGATAGATTGCTCGACCCATCCGTCATGCCAGGAAAGCTCACGCCTGTGACATTGCCCGTCGGCGCAACCAGCGCTCCCGCCGAGTTGAACGTTAATGTTCCAGCGTTGTTCACGGGCGTGCCGGTCTGTGAGTTTGCCGGCAGCTCGATCTGGTAGCCCCACGTTGTCGCACCCGTCTTCGTATACGTCACCGTTGCCAACTGGCTCTGGCCCAGGGAGTCATACAAGGTAGCCTCGGACGAGAACTGTGTGCCTGTCGCGGCCGTCGAGTTCAGACTCGTCGTCATCGACAGATTCTGAGTCGCCTGAGCGCCCTCAGCAGTTGCCACCGGCAGTGTGATCGGCACAACTCCGCCGTTCAAGTTGACCGCGCCGCCTGAAGCTCCATATCCCATCACGCTCTTCCCGTCGGAGGTAATCAGCGCACCGGCTGAACTCAACTGGAAGTCTCCGGCCCGGGTCAGCGACTGATCATTTCCCTGCTGCACCAGGAAGAACCCGTTTCCGCTGAGCGCCATATCGGTGTCGGTGCTTGTCGTCGTCAAGCTGCCCTGAGAAAAATCACTTGCAGTCCCCGCCACCCGCGTGCCCACGCCCACCTGCAGCGTGTTGCCTGAACCCGTGGTCCCGATGTTCTGGTAAAAGAGGTCCTCAAACGTTGTCGTCTGACCCTTGAACGCAGTCGTGTTAAGATTTGCAAGATTATTTCCAATGGTGTTCAGCGCAGTCGTATCCGCCTGTAGCCCCGTCAAAGCAATCGAAAAATTCGGCATCCCAATCCTCTCTCATCTCTAATCAACGTTGTTGTTATGCTCAGCCAGAAGCAGCGATAGCTTATCCACCACTCGGAACCCCGCCTGAGACCGGTGGCGTTCCGCCTGCACTGCTGCTGGTTCCGCTGCTGCCGGTTGCCTGTCCAAGCTCGCCATTGATCGCAATCAGTTGCTGCAGACTGTTCACGCCAACAAGCTGCTGAATATAGGTATTCGGGTCTGTCGGCTGCGTCGGATCCTGATTCTGCATCTCCGCCACCAACAGCGTCAGGAAGTCGCTCGAGGTAACATCCGCGCTGCTCGACGCACTACTCGTGGTTCCGGTAGTACCTGTCGCCGCACCCGCCGCGCCCGAACTAAGCTTTCCCGACGACGCCACCAGCTTGCCTGCACCTGTCGTCGACGTTGCCGAGGTCATCAAACCATTGCCTCGGCTTAACCCGATTCCGCTTGCCACCCGTTTCGCCGCATCCTTCTGCTGCATCGCATTCATCATCGAACTCACATTCATCGCATCTTCTCCTTAAACTCAAGCTTCTGTTCTTGAAGCTGCCAACTCACCGCATCATCCCGTGGCCTCGCCACAACGACCATGCCGAATCCTGCGAAAACTTCCCGGGCTCGGAGGTCTTACCCTTCGCTATTCCAGATCAGACCCTTACATTCAGCCAACCGCCAAGGCCTGCTCCCAGACTGAGTCCGGCCGTAGTCCTTGCCCCTTGTCCTCCTTTGAACCCGCCAGCCGACTCACCACCAATCCCGAGCCATCCGGATTGCTTTGCATCGCCCCCGCCTCTTTGCTGCATCCCGCTCCCACTTCCCGCCCCCGGGGCGGAACCGCCGGGCCCGGAGCCTCCTTGCGCGCCAGCCCCCTGCATCGCTCCACCCTTCGTCATTGCCGTGACAGCGAGAGAGCTGACCTCCACCACCTCACTCTTCAGGTAGGCGGACATCGCTCCCAGCTCCTTGTGCAGCGCATCGGCCGAAGCGCTGCTCGAAGCCACCAGCGAGGCAGTCACCTCGCCCGTATGTTCAAGCTCGGCTCTTACCCGCAACCAACCATGAGCCCCACCCGTGATCCCTACTTCAAGCACATGCGGTGTAGCCACAAGCGTGCGCGTCTCATCAGGACTCGATCCCGCCGAATCCGCCGCTCCCGCACCGTCGATCTCCTCATGAACGTTAGGCGTCGCGGCTGCTTCCATCCGAAGTTCACCGCCAATCACCTTCGCAATCCCACTACTCCCAGCCGGCATTGTCTCCGGCACCGCAAGCAACGGAGCGACGCTCGCACCCGCACCATGACCTACACCTTCGACCAGAAGCGGTGCCGCTCTTCCCACCGTGTCCCCTCCTGTGGGCTCAGCAGCTACCATCGGCGATCTCTCGCTGTGCGTCGTGCCCGTTCCGACCAAGCCCGCAACCGAATGGCCTGCAACCACCGGCGACTTCGGTTCGTGAACGCGGCTTCCGATCACCTTGGCTCCACCCTCCGGGGCGACCGCAGCTCCTTTCCCGACTTTTACCTGCTCTGCGGCTTTCGGCAACACCTCATGAACCATCGGCACCGGAACCACAACCCCCGGCAGCGGAGGAGCCTCAGCCACAGTCTGATGCTCGAAGGGAACACCGCTCGATTCCATTGCAACTGCCTTTTTGCTCGCTGGCGCTGCAATCTTCTTCGCCGGTCCGCTCTTCGCAATGACTTTTCCTGTAGCTGCACCCGCACTCTCTTCAACCTTCGGCAGCAAGCTGTCAATCTTCGCCGCGTCGGCACGACTCAAGGGGGCCTTTGTGGCCGTCTCCTGCAGCTGGAGGTGCGCAGCAAAATTCGCGCCCTCGACCTTGTGCGCGGCATGAGCAAGCCCCGCCGAGATGCCGTTCCCCATCAACCCCCGAAGCCCTATGCCTGCGCCGCCAATGGATAAAACAGGTGTCAAAGGTCCGACCTCATTCCAACTGCCAGACTCTCTTGCACCTCATGCGCCAAACCCATCCCGGTCGCATTAGCTATCCCACATGCCGCTTGGTTCTGCGACTCGAATTCGCCTCAAAGCCTGGAACCGCTAACGTAGCGTGCGCACACTCTCAGCCTTTGCCGCGTAACCATTCACGCCGCGATAAGAACCGATCATCTGACTCCGCCTGCGCTCTTCGCTCACGCTCGAAATCCTCGCTCGCCTTCACCCGATCCACCAACCCAGCCAGCTGCCTGGTCTCGATCCGGCTCTCTCGATGCGCTTGGACCGCTGCTTCAAGCTGTAACCGCCGCTCCGATCCCACCCGCGCCAGCAACTCCGCGCGAGCAGTATCCTGCATCGCGCCCTTCTCGGCTGCAAGCGCTTCTAAACGACTGCCCCGCGCGAGCCCATCGCGTCCTTCAGCCGCGCCCTGCGCCCGTCGCGCAGCTAACTCTGCCTCGACGCGCTCCACCTCGAAGACCGCCGCTGCGGCCGCCTTCGCCTGCATCGCATGCAGGTCTTCAACCATCCCATACAGTTTTCGAAGGCGCTTCAAACCACTTGCTCGCCCCACTCAGATCACCATCTGCTCGAGCGCGGCGACACTCTCCGCCATGCCAACTCGTTCATCGCTCGCCTGCGCACAAAATCGCAGCAAGGTTGCACGCCCAGCGACTGCCCGGTCCAGCTCCACATCCATCCCCGCCTTGTACGCACCCACCTTCAACAGGTCTTCACTCTTCGCGTACGTCGACATCAGACTCCGCGCCAGAGCGGCTCGCTGGCGATGCTCCCTCGTCGTCACCGCAGGCATCAGCCGGCTGAGAGAATCAAGCACGTCTACCGGCGGGTAGTGTCCCGCGCTCGCCATCTCTCGCGACAAGACAATATGTCCATCCAGAAACGAACGCACCGCATCCACCACGGGGTCCTGCTGGTCATCTCCTTCCATCAGCACGGTATAGAACGCCGTAATGCTGCCCTTTCCGGCTCCGAAGTTTCCGGCGCGTTCGATCAGCTTCGCCAGCCGGGTAAACACACTCGGCGTATACCCTTTGCTTGCGGGCGGCTCGCCCGCGGCCAGGCCCACCTCGCGCGCCGCCATCGCATACCGCGTCAGCGAATCAAGAATCAAAAGCACATGCTTGCCACGCCTGGCATGAAACTCCGCCACAGCCGTTGCCGAGAGCGCCGCCCGCATCCGCAGCAAAGGGCTTTGATCGCTCGTCGAGACGACTACGACCGATCTCCGCCGACCCTCCTCGCCAAGCGCATCCTCCACAAACTCGCGCACCTCCCGCCCCCGTTCGCCGACCAGCCCCACCACGGTCACATCCGCGGCCGTGTTCCGCGTCATCATCCCAATCAGTGTGCTCTTACCGACCCCCGAACCACCAAAGATTCCCACGCGCTGGCCCCGCCCCACCGTCAGCAATCCATCGATCACCCGCAAGCCAGTCTGCAGCGGCTCTGTAATCGGTTCGCGATCCATAGGCGAAGGCGCCGCACCATCGAGTGGCCACACCTCGCGCACCCTGGGGCGCGCCAAGCCGTCCAGAGGCTCGCCCAGCGCGTCCAGGATCCTCCCCTGCATCTGCTCGCCCACCGCAATCGAAGGCAGCGATCCCAGCGCCTGCACCCCGTCGCCATATTGGATTCCGCGCGTCGCATCAAGTGGCATCGACACTACATTCGTTCCGCGAAAGCCGATCACCTCACCCGGATGCCGCAAACCCTCCTCATCCGTCACCTCGCAGCACTCCCCCACCGAGCACAAAGGTCCCTCGGACTCCACCGTCTGCCCATTCGCCTGCACCACTCTTCCAACCCAGCGCCACGCGGGCCTGCGCTCCAGCACCGCAAGATAGGCCTCGAGACTCGCCGAACCGAGCCGCTCGATCGCGTCGCTCACCCGTTAGTACCCCTGCTCCTGCATCAACTCGCCAAAGCCGCGCTCCACCTCGTCCATCTGCATCTCCTGCCCCAGATCAACCTTCCCGACATTTGTCTCCAGCACACAAGCGCCCTCAGCCATCTGCTCATCTCCTACTACCTCGACCTTTGCCGAGCTTCCATGGAGAAACATCGCACTCCACGCTTCCACATCACTCAGCGGCACTCGCAATACCGTCGAACTTCCGTCCTGAACCCGGGCCAACGCAGCCTTCACCGTCGCACGTAAAGGCAAACCTTCGGTGGCCGCATCCCGATGTAAAATCTTCCGTGCGATCGCGAGCGCAAGCTTCACCACCTGGCTTTCGGCCGCCGCAAAGAAGCGCTGGCGGTCGCGCGCAAACTCAAGTCGTACCTGGTCGAGCCGCTTGCGTTCCTCCACCAGCTTCACCTCAAGCTCCATCTCAAAGCCGCGTCGAGCCTCCGCCAAAGCCTCGGCCTTCGCCACCTGCACCCTCAGCCTGAGATCCTCCGCGGCCACCGCATCCGCAGCTCGCAGACGCTCTGCCTGTCGAAGCGTTTCACCCTCACGGTCGATAACCACCTCAGGCTCATCGAGCGAAGCAAAGGTAATTCCACCGACATCTCGTTCCATCCGAGAGAGTAGATCGCTCACCGCGTTCTCGGCTGCCGATCTCCGCCGCTCATCCAACGTCTCAAACGGAGAGATCATTATCCGTCTCCATCGAAAGCACCATCTTGCCTTCGGACTCAAGCTTGTTCGCCAAAACCAGCAGCTCCTGCTGCGCTGCACTGACATCCTTGGCCCGCACTGGGCCCAGTGACTCCATGTCCTCCTTCAGCATCTCCGCTGCACGCGAGCTCATCGCCTTGTACATATGCGCGCGAACGCTCTCCTTGCCACCCTTCAGAGCCATCGCCAGCATCTTCTTGTCCGCGGCACCCACCAGCTCGCGAATACTCGACTGCGGTACCGTCAGCAGGTCGTCAAACGTAAACATCAAAGCTCGGATCTCGGTCGCGATCTTTGGCGCCTTCTGCTCAATCGCCTCCAGAATGCCTTTCGTCGTGCCTGCATCAATCCGATTCAATAACTCCGCCACCGATTTGAAACCAGCGTAGTTTTTCCTCCCCGTCTGTCCCAGCGAGTCCATCCGGCGCGCCAGCACCAGCGCAACCTTCTGCGCCATCTCCGGGGAAAACTGCCGCACCTCCGCCAGCCGCTGGATCGCCTCAATCCGCATCGCAGGCGTCAAATGCATCAACAGCATTGAGCCTTTCTTCGCATCGAGATGCGCCAGCACCAGCGCAACCGTTTGCGGGTGCTCGTTCTCGAGGAACTTGCTCAATTGCTGTGGCTCAAGCTTTTGCAGCGTCGCCAGGTCACCCACGTTATTGTCTGACCCAGCCTGTACCTGCGCCAGCATGCCCTGCGCTCTGGCCTCGCCAAAAGCCTCCGTCAGCAGCCGCAGCGCATAATCCGGGCCGCCCCGCAGAACATACTCGTCCGCCTCAAGCAACCCGTGAAACTCCGACAGAACCCGGCGCACGTCGCTTGAAGAGACGTCGCCCATCAACGTGATCTCCTCGGTCACCTTCTGAGCCTCGACATCTCCCAGATTTTGCAGGAGCACCGTCGCAAGCTCATCGTTGAGACCCATCATCAGGATTGCCGCCTTGCGCAGACCAGGAATCGGTTCGAGTACCACATCCGCCGTCATCGCCGAAGCTCCCTTTGCCGAACCCGAAGCACCGCGAACAGCCAGCGCGGCCCCTGCAGCGCCCGGCGGACCGCCCTTCACCGCAGGAGGTGAAGCTGTCTTCTCCCCACTCCGTTCCGGCGGCATCAGGTGGTCTCCTGAGGGCCGTTGATCCACTGCTCGAGCAACTTCGTGCTCTGAACCGGCTTCTTCTGAATCCGCCCTGCGATCTCGTCCACAATCATCTTCTGCACCTCTGCCTCATCCGCCTCCTCGAGCGCCGCCATCGCCTCCATACCTGCTCCAAGTGCGTCATGACCCCCGGCGGTCGAACCCGGGAGCCCCGCCTTCACATCCAACGCAATCGGCAAAGCCTTCGGTTCTTCAAGGGCCATCACAACCTGCTTCGCTACCGGCCGTAAGACAATCAACACCACAAGCAGTCCAACGAAGCCCATCATCCCGACCCTGCCGATCCCCGGCTCCTGGTGCATCAAATCCTTCGCCTGCTCCAACGCCTTCGCAAACCCGACCAGCGCTGGCTCCGTCACGTTCGCGCTGAATCCGACGTTCTCCACCACCACCGCATCCCCGCGCTTCAGGTCGTATCCCACCGCCGCCTGCGCCAAACCCTCGAGCCGATGCATCTCCTCGCTCGATCTCGGCTTCCACACCGCATGTTCGAGCTTCCCCGCACCCTCCATCGTCATGCGGTCATTTACCACCACCGCAACCGTCACCCGCTTCAATCTTCCAGGCCCGTCCTCCCGATGCAAGACGTGTTTTGTTACCGCGTAGGTCCCACTCTCCTCCTTCATTGTCTGGTTCTGCCCATAGCCCCGATCCGGATACACCGGCAGCACCTCCTTTCCCGCGGCCGGCTGCAGCAGCGGCGGCACCCCCGGCGAAGCAGCCGCTGCGCTCCCCTGCACCGCGCCGACCGGAGCCGCAGCCGGCGTGTTACTTGCAGTGCCCGGAACCCCCGAAGCTTTTGCGGCCGCACCGCTCAGCTGCTCCGTCTTCTGCATCGACGTTGGAGCCGTCAGTGAAGGATCGTACACCTCATCGGTCCGCTCCTCGGCCCCGTCGTCATACTCCGCATTCACAATCGCACGCACATTGCCCACGCCCACCGTCGGCTCGAGCATCGCCACCAGCTTCGCCTGCATCTCCTGTTCCGCATCGTTCTCATGGGCATGCTGATCTTTCGCCTGCAGGTCCAGCCTTCCGTCCGCATCTACCAGCGTCACGTTGTCGGCCGTAAGATTCTCCACCGCTCCCGCCACCAGCCGCCGTATCGACTCCACCTGCTCCGAAGCAAGCTCAGGCTTCCGCAGCTTCAGCACGACCGAAGCCTTTGCAACCTTAGCCTCCTGTGCAAACAGGCTCGCCGCAGGAAGTACCAGGTGCACTCTTGCCGACTTCACCGCGCCGAGCGAACCGATCGTATGCTCGAGCTCGCCCTCGAGCGCACGCTGGTAGTTGACCTTTTCGTCAAACTCGCTTCCCACCCAGTTCGGCTTGTCGAACAGCTCAAATCCAAGTCTCCCCGTCTGCGGCATCCCCTTTGCAGCTACTTCCATGCGGGCCTTGTCCAACGACTCAGCCGGAACCTCGACACCGCTCTCATCGCTTGTCGTCCGGTACGCAATGCCAGCCGCCCCCAGTTCCTGCTCCACCATCCCTGCATCTCGCGGCTCCAGTGCTGAATACAGAACCCGCCAGTCGGGCCGGTTGAAAAACCAGGCCATACCCGCAATTACGGCCGCAAGCATGAGCCCGCTCGCCAGCATTCCCGTCCGCCTCTTCGGCGGCATCGTCTGGAACACCTTCTGGCCCCGCGCAATCACCGCCAGCGCCTTGGTTCCTACCCCGACTTCAGCCCCTGCCTTACCCGCATCCGCCATCTAAATCCTCAACCAATCACAAGAGCAAGCCCCCACTAGCAGCTAAGAGCCAGTAGCTGGAATCCGCTGCTAAAACTGCATCCCCATCATGGTCTGATACGCCCCGACTGCCTTATTCCTAACCTGAAGTGCAAGCTCGAAGGCGACATCCGCCTTCTGCGTCGCGATCATCGCCTCGTGCACATCCACACCGCTTCCACTCAGCAAGCCGGATACGGCCGTCTCCGCCTTCTTGCTCAGCTGACTTGTATCCTCCACCAGCGACTTGAAGATGCCGCCGAACGGCGCACCACCTCCGCCTACCCCCGCATTCGGCGGTGCCGGCGCCGAGATCGGCGATGCACTTCCACCCAGTAATCCACCAAGACCCGCAACATTCATCACTCACTCCTTCCAGCTTGTATGCCCACGACTTCAGGTACCTGTCAGCCCGAGCGCGGTAAAGAAGATCTGAAACGTTTTCCCGTACAAACTAACTCTTCATCAAATCCAGAGAGCTCGACAGCATGCCCTTCTCAGCCTGGATCGCTGAAGCATTCAATCCATAACCCCTGCTGGCGCCCATCAGATCTACCATCTCGGTCAACGGATTGATATCCGGGTATGCCACATACCCGTCCGCACCCGCATCTGGATGCGTCGGATCGAACCGCATCAACGGTGCTCCCTGATCCTCAATCACGCTCGAAACCTCTACTCCGCCCGCTACCGCATTAGCCGTCGAACTCGTCGCGCCAAACCCACCCGCCGCCGCACTTGCCGGAACCATCGACGAAATACCACCCTGGCTTAGCAGCGAGGCTCCAAAGCTGCCGCCACTCGTGTCCGAGAACACCACATGATGCCGCCTGTAAGGCCCACCTTCCGCCGTCCGGGTCGTCTCAGCATTGGCCATGTTCGAAGCCACTACCTCGGCCCGAACCCGCTCCGCCTTCAGTGCCGAAGAACTCACATCCATCAGTCCTAATAAATTCATCGTTTCTCCTAAATCAACCCTTGTCACCCTGAAGCCAAAGACGTTATCTGGCTGCTGCTACTTCGTCTCTGCATGAATCGCCGACATCACCATCGAGAACTCGTGCTTCAACAACTGCGTGCCCATACGAAACTTCAGCTGTGCCTTTGCCATCTCCATACTCTCGCGATCCATCGAGACTGTATTCCCATCCGGCCGCGCCACCAGGCCATCCACGTCGCCCACCTTGGGCCCTGCCGACGGCTTACTACTGCGCTCCTGCAATGCGTGCTCAAACTCACGCTCAAAATCAAAGCCCTGCGTCTTGTACCCCGGGGTATCGATATTGGCCATGTTTCCCGCCGTCAGCTTCATAGAGTCTGCCGTTAGATCCAGGTACCGGCTCAACGCATCCACCATCCCCGTTATCACTGCCATCGCTCCGCACCTCGCACACAGGCAAGAGCACCCCAAAGCCCAAACCAACATCTTGAAAATAAGAACCATCCAATCCGCGCCTGCAAGGAGACAATGCGATAGAGTCACGCCCCTTCGCGGGATGCACCCTTCAACAGCCTCCGGGTCGCGGTCATGTGGCGCAACGCGATCTCGCTAAGCGGCAACGGCATGGTCGGCGCTACGGGCAACCCTGGGTCTACAAACGCGCTTCGAGCGCACGGGGAACACCCTCGCCCCGACAAGGACGAACAATCCATGCAGCGCTGCGGAGATCACCTGCGGATCGGCTTGCCCCTATTGAGAGTTCAGAAAGACAACAACACCCGAGATCACGTACGCTCCGCCGACGATAGCAAGCGCGATCGCCGCGCACCAGAGCACGCAGAGCAATACCTTCTCGATGTTCGTCATGAAGACCTAATCCTAGGCTTCTTTTATCCTCTGTGCCGAGCAGGAAGAAGAAAGGTGATCAGCGCTCATGATGAACTACCTTTGCTCCTGAATAGCCTAACTCGGACCACGCAGGCAAGTAATGGAACCGTCGCGAGGTTGAGCGTCAGCAAAGATCTAAAACGAGATGAGAACAATCCAACCTGGCAGCGTCATCACGACTTCCACCCCCGCAAATCAACTCTCGATCCTTCCGCTCGGCAACCCGGGTGATCTTCAGAGCGTGGCCCAACAAAGCCGCCTCAGCTCCGGCGCGCCCGCATCTTATTACGCCAGCCTGAACCCGGTTTTCAGCATTCCAACCCAGGCTCTTGACGGTCGTGCTACCAAACCTAACTGGAACTCGTAAAGCCGCACGCAGTCTGGATGACGCTATGAACAGCGCAACAAATAAACTGACTGCGTGAGCAAAATTGACCAGACTCTGCTAGATTCCTCAAGGAATCCTTGCGAGATGACTGCCATCGATACGCAACCGAGCTCCCAGCGTAAGACCACCGTTCTCGTCGTCGATGATGATCCCACATCCCTGCATGCTCTAGGTCACGCTCTTACGTACAACGGTTTCGACGTGACGTGCGCTCAGGGTGTACCCGAAGCGTTCAGGTTCATCATGGAAAGTTGCTACGACGTACTGCTCACCGATCTGCATCTACCCGGAGCCGGGGACGGCCTCACGCTCGTCAGTGCAATGCGACATGCCAACCCGCGCTCCGTCACCATGATTTTGAGCGCTCTCCCCGTCTTGCATAATGCTGCGCTCGCACTTATCCAGCAAACCGATCAGGTCCTCACAAAGCCGATTGCTACAGCCGAGTTAGTCGAAGCGATCAGGCGACAGTTGGAACATGGCGAACCCGCACCCCGTGCCGTCGAAACGGTAGCGACGATTCTCGAACGATCCGTTCCAAAGATCATTGAGGAATGGTATAGCAGAATCCAGAAGAACAAGCTGATCATGTCCGTTTCGCTGAGCCACGAGCAGCGGAGCGGGCATTTACCTCACGTCTTTCGCGATCTCGTATCTTTTCTGCGCTCGTCCATCGCTATCGGCGGTCGAGAGTCCGTCTCGACTGCGGCAGCGACACATGGACGGCGAAGATGCCGGCAGGGATATACCGCGGCCATGGTAGTCGAGGAGTCAAGGACGCTGCAGGTCACGATCTTCCATACCTTGCAGCACAACCTGGCGACCATCGACTTCAGCACTGTCCTGATGAGCGTCATGAAAATTGCCGACGAGATCGATTCGCAGCTTAGCCAGGCTATGACGGGCTACATGGAAGAGGCTTCGTTCTAGCTGGTCTTCAACCGGCGCCGGCAGATGGAATAGACCTCAAGATGCAGTCGACGCCGATTCTTGCACCAGCCCTAAGCCTTGCGTACCTTCCATCGAATCTCCTCCATCCCGATGACCGAAGACTCCCCTGCAAGAATTGCCCCACGTTCCAGCACATGCTTGAGCTCTCTGACATTGCCAGGCCACGCGGAAGTTTCGAGCCTCCGCACCGCGGCTTCCGTCAGTGACTTCCGAGGCATCTCCCGGCCCATCTCCTCCAGGAAGTACTCGGCAAGCAACGACACATCCTCCAGCCTGTCGCGAAGCGCGGGCACCTCCACCGGAAACACAGCTAGCCGATGATAGAGGTCCAGCCGAAAAGTTCCTGTCTCCGCCCTGGCCTCCAGATGCTGATGCGTGGCCGCGACCACACGCACATCGACCCTCATAACCTCGTTCTCACCAACCTTCTGTAGCTCCCCATTCTCCAAAAACCGCAGCATCTTTGCCTGAAGCGCAAGCGGCATCTCACCGATCTCATCCAGAAAGAGCGTGCCCCCGTGCGCCGCCTCAATCCTTCCGACCCTTGACTGAACCGCGCCCGTAAACGCCCCGCGGGTGTGCCCAAACAATTCTGCTTCGAGCAGCGACTCTGGAATGGCGGCACAGTTCAGCACCGTAAAAGGTTTTGACGCGCGCCCGCTGAGCCGGTGCACAGCCTTTGCGACCAGTTCCTTGCC
>CAXTNM010000042.1:0-20624 GCA_964245715.1 uncultured Acidobacteriaceae bacterium
GGTTCCAACATCGTGTGTAAGCGCAAAGCAATAATTTCGTAGCTCTGCAAAGCCAGAGTATCGCTGCCACATCCTGAGTAAGGGTTAGAGGCGGCAGATGGGTTGGCTACAGATGAGCAAGCAGGAGATACGACGGGTTGAGGTTTTGACCGAGGTACTGGCAGGCAGTCGCACGACGGAGTCGGCGGCGGGCGTGTTAGGCGTGAGCTTGAGACAGGCGCAGCGGCTGGTGGCGAGATACCGCGACGGCGGCGGCGGAGTCCTGATCCACAAGAGCCGAGGCCGGCCAGCAAGCAACAAGTCAGACCAAGGCGTCCGCGAGCTGGTTCTGGAACTCGTCCGGCAGAGCTATCGCGATTTCGGGAGGACGCTGGCAACCGAGGCGTTGTTCGAGCGGCATGGGATCCGGGTGGGCCGCGAGACGGTCCGTAAGTGGATGGTGGCAGATGGGCTGTGGCTGTCGCGTAAACAGCGGCGGACGTTCCACCAACCAAGACTCCGGCGCGAGTGCCTTGGCGAGCTGGTCCAGATCGATGGCTCTGAGCACCGCTGGTTCGCACACCGTGTTCAGCCTTGCACACTGCTGGTCTTCATCGACGACGCGACGAGCCGGCTGATGCAACTGCGCTTCGTGCCAAGCGAGAGCACAGACAGTGAGGTGCGATAGCGGCGATTCTCTACAGTCGGCTTTTCAGTCGTCCTCTGCATCAAAAACTCTTGCGATGCAAGATGCGCCTCGAAACCCTCCCGAAGACCTTAAGCAGGCTCTGTCTGCGATGATCCGCAATCCCATCCAGACCATCGTCCCTCCCTGGAGCTGGAAAGCGGCCGTCTGCAGCGCAATAGTCCGCGCACTTGCTTTCTTCGTGACGAACCTTCAGTCCGGGCACTCTGCGGCAACTAAAGCCATGTTCGTTGAAGCAGCTTACGCAGTTTTTGCCGGAGGATTGATTGGTGCCGTTTCGCAACAGCTGCGACGCGCAAAACCGCTCTGGGCCACCGCACTGGTCATCTGTATAGGTCTTCCGGGCCTGATGACCATGGCGCAGGTAGCTATTCACCACTTCGCTGGGACCCCCCATCAAAGTGGCGGCCTCGTTGTGTCCCTTTGTTTCGCCGGGTTCACAGCTTCTTATAGTTGGTACGCCATGCGGCGCGGTGCCATGTTGGGAGGGACCGAAGCAACGACCATATGGCATGATCTTCAGTCATTGCCCCGGATCTCCCTAGACTTTCTTCTACTCGCCCCCCGCCATTTGAGCCCCTGGCTATCGAAATGATGGACTGATTTGCTCAAGCCTCCAAAGCGGCCCGCCTTCGTACAGGGGACCCTCTTCACGAATAAAAACCGGAGGCACACCGTCTTGGAGCCAGAAGTGGTAATCCGATGGCTGCTTTCCAATGAGGGGCGCAACCATCCCTGTCATTCCGCCAAGCTCCACGTGAATTGTGAAGTCCGTCGCCCTGCGACGGAACGCACCCACGCGGAAGGATAGAGTCCCCATTGGCTTGATCGAAAGGTGAATCAAGCGCGCCTTCTTGCCTGGGGCGACATAGGCGATCTTCGTCTCAGGAGTTCCAGGGAGAATATTCAGCAGAAGGTTTGGAGGGAGACCATTGGACACGTCGGGAGGCAAGTCCATATGCTCCTTCGAAATCGTGCCGTCCTCTGACTTGAAGGTGAGATCCCCGCTCGTCATGTCAATAAGAAAGTCGATCGGCTTTGGAAAGGAAGGGCCGCGCTGGATGTGATGATCGCTTACAAGGCGAAAAACCCCTTGTTGGGTGAAGACGGTAACATCGTCATCGATGGACCCGTCCTTGAAGCGGAAAAGCAAGCGAGATATGACCCTTCCATGGCTCACGATCTGAGTCGACTCACCTGTCGCAATGGTCAAGCCATCAAGCGTTCTAAGAGCGACGAAGCCGTGGCTGGAACCCTGAGGGTAGCGGACCGGAATTGGCTCTGCTCTCAAGCCTTGGCTGAGCGAGCAGCACGACATGATCGTGAGACCGAGGGCAAATGAAGCGGAACGCATAGTCTTGCTCCCGGGATCTGATTGAAAACGCTGGATGAACTGAGGGGCTCTGCTTCTACGGTAACCCTGTTCTCTCACTTTTGTTGCTTCACAACACCCAGCGAGCGGACGCGGCCTATTCAATAGCTGCAAATCCCGCCTGTAACCGTGCTACACAGCTTGGCTGAATGAATCCGAAGACGCTTGCCTGTTCACGTTGACCTCCGCCCCGGTGGAACGATCTGAGTGGAGACATATCAACGCTGCGGCGTTGTGGTCAATCAAGCAGTTTTATCCCGTTTGCCTCGGACGAGGCGTTTCGGTGCTTCTATACCTTTCACAACGGTATTCGAAAGCTTGGCTCTTTTGGAGTTCCCGGGTTGAACAGGTAAAAGAGAGGGCTTTGCGGCGTTAGCTTCAAAGATCTGATCGTGCAGGACCACGTTCAGCAATGATTTATGAACATGAATACGGCCGTTATATTCGAGGAATCCGTGCTTTCGGAAACGATTCATGAAGAAGCTCACGCGTGAGCGGGTCGTTCCAATCATGTTGGCAAGCGTCTCCTGGGAGATCTTGGGAAGCATCATCTCAGGTTCGCCAGGTTTCCCAAATTCAGCCATCAGCAGCAGAATACGAGCCAGCCGCTTCTCACTGGAATTGAAAAGTTGATCGACAAGATCAGCCTGAGTCTTCATGCTTCTTTCCAGAAGAACCGCGAGGAACAGGTCTGAGAAAGCATGTTCTTCGTGCACCACCCGGATCATCTCTTTTCGATCGATCTTCATAACAGTACAGGCGCTTACAGCAGTAGCAGAAGCAAGGCGAAGACCCGCTACTGCCCCAATCGATTCCTCCCCAATAAAGTCTCCAGGACCAAGAAGAGTGATGGTTGCTTCTTTACCCTTTTGCGATACAACGGTTAGTTTTGCACGGCCTCTTTGAAGGTAGAAGACGGAATCAGCCGCGCTTCCCTGGGCAAAGAGGGTTCCCTTCTTCCTAATTTGCATGATCTTGCGTCCCAGACCCGCTGAGGCCAAGAACGCGACTGGATCAAAGGAATCGGGCTTCAACTCTGACATGAACGACTACGATCTGTTCCCTGGGAAGTGGGCCTAGACTTAGACACGTTGCAGGGAACACTCATTTGATGCCGTTATGTAACGCAGGCGACGAAGACAGCCAAAATAAGTGACTCCCGCTCCCTGAAAGATGGCAGCGCAGTTGCTAGACGGGTCTGTGCATCAGCTTCGAGAACCTACTGCTTCTACGCCTGTTGTTCGTAGGCCAGAACCGTAGATTCCGAAGTTTCCTTTCGATTCGAAGCGGGAACGATGAAGGGACGCGAAACCAACGGCGTCCGATCTAAGGCCTCGATACCTTTTAGCAGCTCATGCGGCGTGCAGGAAGGTGCGATCCTCTCGTCATAGAGGTGATCTTCAAGCATCCTCTGAGATGCTCCCAAAAAGAGGATTCTTGCAGCGGGCCACCGCGTTCGAACAAATCGCGCAGCAGATTCGAGAGCTGCAGATCCAAGCAGTTCGCTCAGCAACGCAATAGCAAACGTGCTCTGAATACTCAGAGACGCAAGCTCCCTGACATCTCTCACCGTTGTGACTCTGTAGTATGCCTCAGTGAGCATCAGCGCTCTGTCAGGGAGAAAGCACAGGTCTGGTTCAACAAGGATAAGGCTTGGCACCTCTCTGTCCCCACCGTGAGGTATTGGCAGTCCGGTGGCAGAGGGGACGATTGTTTCTGTGGGGTACAGTCGAGAGCTTTCAAGCATCGGTCACCTCAGAGTTGCTGAAGCGATCATGAGTCTTACCCATAGGGAAAGCTGATCTGTATGAGACAGGTTCCAGACAATCACGAGCGCTGAGAGGCGCGATGCGCTTGAAGGTCAGCAGGCTGGTACCTGTCGTTTGCGAGCGCCTTGGCCGGAGTCTGGACTTTCCTGGGATCACTCTCCTGAATGTCCGCTTTCCCTTGGGAACGCATACTTGAGCAGATGCCGATAATCCAGCTATTGAATGATTCGCGGTCCACTGCAAGAGACAAGTCAATGATGTCTAAAGGATGATCGGAGTATGCCATGGGTAGTCCTTCCTGGAGAACAATCCTCCTCGAACTACTCTCGCGAAAGCTGTGCTATTTGCTACACATTCGATCCTTGCCGTCATTTTGGGCGGAAAGTGTGCTGGACTGCTCAGTAAATCCCATTGAGATGAGTGAATGTAGCACAGGACGGAAGCGAGGAGTTGATGGAAGACCCGATTGTCCTCGTCGTTATCTTTGAGGACTCCGAACAGGCAGAACGGACGCTCTTGTCATTGCAAGACGCTGCCATCCATGCGGTGACTATGTCGTTTGTGTTGGAGGAAAGCCTGGATCGGTCCGTCCGCGAGCACATCGCCGACGCGCAGTGTCTTCTTGGCGAAGGAAAAAGCAGAGAACCTGATCTTGCATCTGCCGAAACCCAAAAGGTGTGCTGTTTGATACAGATTATCGAGAAGATCTCGGCAGGTGTATCGGAATGCTCAGTAAATTGCTCAGCATCAGCCGAACGTAAGGGCAGTACAGCGCGTGTAACGGTCTCTCTAAGGCATGAACCGGAGGAAACTCGAATGGGTCAAGCAAACTCTGTCGTATGCATTTGTGAAACAAGTCAGCAGGCACAGCACGCCATCCATGATCTGCAGGGAGTCGGCGTCGATATGAGGACGCTCTCGACTGCCACGATAGACAGACCATCGGAAGAGTACGGAACCGATTCATACGCTGCTGGAGACGAGACCTTCAACATTCCTGGTCTTGGCGCCTTGCTGGTGAATGGTCCTCTCGCTTCCTGGATCGTCACCGCTTTTGAGAACGGAGCAGGCGGCGGAGACGTCAGCATCGTAGGCGCGGCACTCACGACCTTGGGTATCCCTCATGACTGCATACTGCAATACCAGGCCGCGCTCAGAGCAGACAGACGACTTCTCATTGTGCATGGCCACCCGAATGACGTTGCTACAGCACACCAGGTGATGGGCGGAACAACGCACTCATGTCACACGATCCACGGTGAAACAATCTTTGACACAGGACATCGTGCGAGTGCACTTGGGGCGTCCACTTACGCCTATCAGTCATGATAAGCGGCGTCAGCGTTCCGGATGGAGTGCCTCCAGGGAAAAACAAAACACCCTCCGAAGCGCGCCGTCTAGCCTTAATCGACTGCTTCGCAAAGGGGACGTGGATAGCCTTGGGTTTGGCCCTGTTGTGTCTCAGCATCGATGGATATGCGATGTTCGAGTTGCCGCATCATCAGACAACCTCCTTTGGCGACGGAACGCATGGTGTGACCGTCTTCGCTGTCTCACTTTGGACATTGGAAGTTGTACTGGCACTCCTTTCGGTGTGGCTGGTCCGATTTGCTTTCTCCCGCCCCCCTCGCTTCCTCCAGCAACCATAATCTCAGCGCCACTCAAGACCAGTGCTCATGGCTCGACCGCTTGCTAGTTAGGCGCGGTTCAGCTTGAGGGTTGGATGGCTGGTACAAGCACACCAACCCGTGCCGGAGCCCACATCAGGTAAGCAGTAGAACAAGGAGTCACAATGGCAAGAGCTATAAGCAAGCGACCAGGACGTGCAATCCCCGAAGCGATGGCAGATTCCATGCCCGTTACTACAGAACTGAAAGCACCCCCGAGTCATGAGCAGATAGCGCTCAAAGCTTATGAGAGGTGGGAAAAGACAGGCTCCCAGACAGGCTCAACCGAGCTTGATTGGGCCGAGGCAGAGCGAGGCCTGACCACTTAGAGAAGTGGCTTGGAAAGGCGAGGTCTACCTTGGATCAACCTACATCTACTCTCCGCTTCAATCGGCGGCTCAACCAGCAACAAAACGAGGCTCTATGAACCTTACAGGAAACACAATCTTCATCACTGGCGGTGGATCTGGGATCGGACGGGGCCTAGCCGAAGCGCTACACAATCTGGGAAACACTGTGATCATTTCAGGAAGACGGAAGAGCCATCTCGACGAGACCACGAAGTCCAATCCCGGAATGAAATCGATTGAGCTCGACATCGAAGATCCTGCGAGCATCGAAGCTGTTGCGAAGACTCTGATCGCCGACAACCCAACGCTCAACGTGCTGATTAACAATGCCGGCATCATGCAGTTCGACGACGCTGCAGGCGTGATTGACGAAACACTGCTCACTTCCACGGTAACAACGAATGTACTGGGTCCCATCCGAGTAACGTCGGCTCTTATCGAGCACCTCAAGAAGCAGGAGGTGGCTACGATTCTCTACAACACTTCGGTCCTTGCTTTCGTACCACTTGCATTGACGGCGGTGTATTCCGCAACAAAGGCCGCACTGCACTCCTATGTGCTTTCCCAGAGATACAAGCTTAAGGACACCTCGGTCCGCGTTGTCGAGATCGCTCCACCGTGGGTACAGACAGATCTGCTGAATAGCAAGAACGAGCCGCGTGCCATGCCTCTTGCGGACTTCATTCGCGAAACGATTGAAGCTCTCGGCACGAACAGCGACGAAGCTTTGGTGAAGAGTGTCTTGCCGCTTCGCAGCAATCCCGGCCCACATGAGGGCATGTTCATTACACAATTCAACGATATGATGCTGCAGCCACAGGCCTGAGCTCCACCTGCATGCCTCCGGTAGGCCCACCGCAACAGTCCAGTAAGCAACAGAGAGGATCATATGAGCTCTACTCAAGCGGACAAAAACAAATCCATTGCCCTCGAAGCATTCGACACACTCTTTAACAAACGCGACTACGAAGCGGCTGAACATTTCTGGTCGCCTGACTACATTCAGCACAGTGCTCACATCGCAGCTGGACGGGATGGTTTGTTCGACCTCATTAAGAGCCTGCCGCCCACGCTTCGTTATGAGAACCATGTCGTGGTTGCCGATGGCGACACCGTTATTACCCATGGCCGGTTTTCAGGCATCGGGCTACCAGCAAATTGGATAGCAGCCGACATCATCAAGATGAAAGATGGAATTCTGGTTGAACACTGGGACGTCATCCAGGATGAAGCGACCAAGGATCAATCCAAAAGCGGCCATCCGATGTTCGGCGACGCCTTTCCCCAGGACCTCTAGGAGAACGGTCCTCATAGCTAATCACCGTCACGCCGCTATCTGAGGCTGCGGCTCGCAATATCAATAAGGAGACGCCATGCCTACGTACATCCTTTTCAGCCGTGAGAAGACCAGAGATCAAGCTGAATATGACGAATACATGAAGGCTGTCCGGTCCACACGCGAAGGGCACGCGGCCACGCCGCTAGCGCTCGGAGGCCGATATGAGGTCCTAGAGGGGCCGGGAACTGAAGGGGTCTTCCTCATGGAGTTCCCTTCCTACGATGAAGCTGCCGCTTGGTACAACAGTCCCGCCTACCAGGAAGTCTCGGCCCATCGCTGGAAGGGATCGGATCACCGCTGCATTATCTTCGAAGGCCTTTAGAGCTGTGAAAGACTGCTCTACCTTGCTGAAACGCCGGTCGCCGCTCACGTAAAGAGTAAGAGGAACCGAATGCAAAACCGCCTTTTAGAACCTTACATACTGGGAGATCTCAGCCTCCCGAACAGAATCGTCATGGCGCCGTTGACACGCACACGCGCAGACAACCCCGGGCACATCCCTACGGGCTTAATGAGCGAGTATTACGCCCAGCGGGCATCTGCGGGCCTGATTGTCAGCGAGGGCGCTTGGGTAAGCGGGGCTGGCCAGGGATGGCATGGTGCCCCAGGCATTTACGACGAGGCCCAAGGTACAGCGTGGAAGTCTATAACCGATGCTGTTCACAAAGAGGGCGGGCGAATCTTTGCGCAGCTCTGGCACCAAGGTGCGATTTCGCATTCCTCATTCTTCCCCGATGGACGGCGGCCTTTAGCCCCGTCTGCTGTAAATCCTCTCCAGCAAGTGCATGTGACCGGAGGAACCGTCAACACGGAAACACCGCAGGAGATGACGGTCGCCGACATACATCAGACGATTGCGGACTATCAGAACGCGTAAAGAATCGCAAAGGATGCAGGTTTTGATGGCATTCAGATCCAAGCGGGCTTTCTATACCTCATCAATCAGTTTCTGCACGAGACCACAAACCGGAGGACGGATCGGTATGGTGGCAGCATCCCCAATCGGGCACGTCTTCTGTTTGACATCCTGGATGCGGTGCTAGAGGTGTGGCCGAGTCAACGTGTTGGCGTCAAGACAGGCCCGATGACGAATGAACTTGGGCTATTCAAGACAGTCGCATCTACACTGCCCACAGCCGAATACGTTTACGGGAGACTCAATCACTACAATCTCTCTCATGTCTTCGTGATGAGGCAGCTGGCGGACCTGAGTGGAACGCCCATCGCAGCGCTTGCGGGCGATGCGGTTGTAGGTTATTTCCGAAGAGTTTACTCAGGAACCATGATCCTGAACGTAGGCATCGACCCACGCCACGCGAGCCAGCTTGCCGCCGAAGATGATCGGGTGCTCGTCTCGTTTGGGCGAGAGTACATCGCAAATCCTGATCTGGTCGAACGCATACGAACTGGCTCTCCACTCAACGACCAAAGACCTTCCGGCTACTACGGATCTTCGCCGGTCGGCTACACGGATTACCCGACACTCGCGGGACAGAAGGATGCGACTTCTGTTCTCTCCCCTGAGGTCGTTATTGTCTAGGCACCCAGCAGCGACGCACCACCTGCAGGTTCCGGATTAGAAAGATGGCCTATGCCGAACCCAGTCGTTCTGATCACAGGAGCTCTTACGGGTATCGGGCGGGCGACCGCATTGGCTTACGCCGAGGCGGGAGCGAGTCTCGTTATCTCCGGACGTCATGATGCCGAAGGCGAACGACTTGCCTCCGAACTCCGCCTAAACGGCAACCCCTGTGATTTCGTGAGAGCGGACGTGCGGCATGAAGAAGATGTCCGTGTACTTGTCGACCACGCCGTCTTGTGTTTTGGTCGGCTGGATATTGCGGTTAACAGCGCAGGCACAGAGGGCACACCTGGCCTGATCGAGCAGCAAACCGCGGACAGTTACGCCGCCGTATTCGATACGAATGTCTTGGGAACGCTTTTGAGCATGAAGCATGAATTGAGGGTCATGATTCCACAAGGTGCCGGCAGCATTATCAACATCTCTTCTACCTTCGGGCGCGTCGGAGGCGCAGGTGCATCTCTTTACGTCGCAAGCAAGCATGCTGTCGAAGGACTGACCAAAACGGGCGCATTAGAAGCGGCAGAGACCGGAGTCCGCGTGAACCTTGTCGCTCCTGGACCCATCGAGACGAACATGCTGAATCGCCTCAATCAATCGCCAGAAAGCAAAGCAGAAGCCGCTTCCCGGGTACCCATGAAGCGTCTTGGAACCCCCGAGGAAGTCGCCCAAGTCATTCTTTTCCTCGGATCGCAAGCCGCTTCGTTCATCACCGGGGCCTCCATCGCCGTCGACGGCGGCAAATCAGCCCGGTGATCCACCAATGATCGCGATCGCTTCACCACGCACGCCAACAGGTCGCACCTCAGGAGTTCTTGATGACAACCATAACGACGCGGAAGCTTTTCACGCCAGTCCAGATCGGCCCACTCACACTCAAGCATCGCGTTGTCATGGCGCCCCTTACCCGGTCTCGCTCTGACGAACCAGGTGATGCGCCGGGCGAGTTGATGGCGGAGTACTACAGGCAGCGAGCATCCGAGGGAGGTCTGATCATCTCTGAGGGTACAAACATCTCCATCACGAGCCGTGGATGGTACGGAGCACCTGGGATTTACACAAAGGAGCATGTCGCCGGCTGGAGGAAGATCACGGATGCCGTCCACGCAAAGGGAGGCTTCATGTACTCGCAGCTTTGGCATGCAGGCCGCTCGTCAAATGTACTGATGACTGAAGGTGCCGATCCCGTAGCGCCCTCTGTCTACCCTGCCTATTGGCTGGACTCGGAGCCGACCGTTTCTACGCCACAAGGGTGGGTTAAGCCGTCCCCTCACCGCGCGCTGGAAGTTCAGGGTATCAAGAACATCGTTGAGGACTATCGCCATGCGGCGGAATGCGCGAAGGTTGCAGGCTTTGACGGAGTGGAGTTGCACGCGGCAAACGGATACCTGCCAGACGAGTTCCTGCAGGACGGCAGCAATAAGAGAACGGATGAATACGGCGGTTCTATAGAAAACAGGTGCCGCTTCCTGATGGAAGTCGTCGGGGCTATGGCGTCCGTCTGGGGTGGCGACAAAGTTGCCGTTCGTATCGCCCCTAGCGGCAGCTGGAACAGCATGTCCGACAGCAACCCTGAGGCTTTGTTCGACTACCTGGCTGCCCAGCTTAATCGCTTTGGCCTGGCATACCTTCATATCGTCGAACCACGCGTCAAAGGCAACGTTGTCATCCTTGAAGGTCAGGCTCCGGTCGCAGCGCAGGGTCTTAGAAAGATCTTCACCGGAAAGATCATTGCCGCGGGAGGTTTTGAAACGGACACTGCGGAGAAGATTGTGGAGGAAGGCGATGCAGACCTTGTTGCCTTTGGCCGTCATTTTCTGTCAAACCCCGATCTTCCGATGCGCATTCAGAGGAACCTTCCTTTGAATGATTACGACCGTAGTACCTTCTACACCTTTGCGGCCAAGGGCTATACAGACTACCCGTTCTACCAAGAGCCGCGTTCCTAAAACGCCGCCGAACCAAAGACCGCAGCCGCAGGCCGGAGAAGTGTCATGTTCGAAGTTCATGGTTACGCCGCTCAATCTGCAACGACTTCACTTGTCCCCTTCTCGTTCTTTCGCCGGGACGTTCGGCCAAATGACGTAAGGATCGATATCTTATTTTCCGGTGTATGTCACTCCGACATCCACACCGCACACGGGGATTGGGATGGAAGTGTCTACCCAACTGGCACCGTCTTCCCATGTGTTCCAGGACACGAGATTGTGGGAAGAGTGGTCGAAGTGGGCGCGAGCGTTAGACGCTTCACCACGGGTGACATAGTCGGAGTCGGCACAATGGTTGACAGCTGCCAAGAGTGTCCGAGCTGTAAGGCCGGGTTGGAACAATACTGCGATCGGACCCCGACATGGACCTATAACAGCCCTGATCGGGTCGACGGTAAGAACACCTACGGCGGCTACGCTGACTCAATCATCGCGCGGGAAGAGTTCGTCCTAAGGATCAGCCACTCCAGCAAGCAACTTTCCGCAGTTGCCCCGCTCCTGTGTGCCGGCATCACCATGTGGTCGCCGCTCCGTCATTGGGGAGCAGGGCCTGGAACGACCCTGGGAATCGTTGGTATAGGGGGCCTTGGGCACATGGGGATCAAACTCGGGCATGCGCTCGGGGCTAGGGTTGTCGCCTTCACTACATCTGAATCGAAACGAGCGGATGCACTCAAGCTCGGCGCGGACCAGGTTGTGGTCTCCAAGGACCCTGCCGATATGGCTGCGCATGCTAATAGCCTCGATCTCATCATCAATACCGTTGCTGTCTCCCACAACCTTGATCCATTCGAATCTCTCCTGAAGCTGAATGGAGCGATGGTGCTTGTAGGTATCCCCGCGCAACCTCATCCTTCACCGTCTGTCGCTTTCCTGATCGGGAGACGCCGCAGCCTTGCTGGGTCAAATGTTGGCGGCATCGTTGAGACGCAAGAGATGTTGGACTTTTGTGCTCAGCACAACGTGGTCGCCGACACAGAGATGATTTCCATACAACAGATTGAGATGGCCTACGCCCGCATGCTCAAGAACGATGTCAAATATCGATTCGTAATTGACATGGCCTCCGTAAAGTCCGCTCCAGCCAGCGCCGCGAAGGAGAACGAATGAACAACACACAATCAAAAACCCAGAGTGAGCGGTCCGTACTGGTGACTGGCGCCCAGGGGGTATCAGGAGGAGCGGTGTTGGAACACTACGCCGCCCTGCCAGGAACTACGGTTTACGGCTTATCCCGTCGTGCCGCCGAGGATAGCGGCAATGTACACCACATCTCGGTAGATCTCCTAGACGTGGAAGACATCAAGGCCAAGCTGACCAACGTTCCAAACATCACACATCTGTTTTTTGGAGCGTATATCGACAAGAAAGACGCTGCTGAAAAAAGCATCATCAACGTTCAGCTACTCAGGGGCATTCTTGAGTACCTGGATGAGAGTGTGCCTAGCCTAAAGCACATCACGATCTTTCAGGGCGGCAAAGCCTATGGTTCGGACCTCGGGCCGTACAAAACCCCGGCCCGCGAAGATGATCCCCGCCTGATGTCTCCAAACTACTACTACGATCAGGAGGATCTTCTTCGCTCGCGTCAAAGCGGCAAATCCTGGACCTTCACGATTATCCGCCCAGGTGGTGCCATCTGCGGCCTATCGGTCGGCAGCGCAATGAACCTCATTTCTGTCGTCGGTGTCTATGCGACCATTTGCAGAGAGATGCGGTTGCCCCTACGCTTCCCTGGTCCCGAAAAGGTGTACCGCGCGCTGTATCAGGTCACATCTGCAGATGTGCTCGGAAAAGCGACTGTTTGGGCCGGCGAAGCTGAGACAGCACGAAACCAGACGTTCAACGTGACCAACGGGGACACGATGCGTTGGCAGCACATGTGGCCTCGTATCGCGAAGATGTTCAATCTCGAGATTGCAGAGCCAGTTCCCTTTTCGCTGACCAGCTACATGGCCGACAAAGGTCCTATGTGGGACATGATCGTGAAAAAGCACAATCTGCAGCAGATACCCTACGAACAATTCGTGAGCTGGGGCTACGGAGACTTCGCATTCCGCCAGGATTTTGACAACGTCTCAAACACCGTCAAGGTCCGGCAGGCTGGCTTCCACGGTTGTATCGATTCGGAAGAGATGTTCGCTGGGTACTTCAAGCAAATGCGCGAGAAGAGACTGCTGCCATAACCAGGCACAAGTCTTGACTGCTACCTCGGGAACTCAGAAAGTAGGTGAACAATGGCTATAATCCTGAGCATCGTCGTGGTTCTGCTTCTCGCACTGATCTTTGTTTATCAAGCCAAGCGCATACGCGACCGCAAAGAGGTAGAGGACTACAGCATCGCACCCGAAGAGTTATACAGCCTCATCCAATCGGGGAAAGCATTCCTTCTCTACGATGTACGCCAGCCACTCGACCTATTGGCTTATTCCATGGTCATTCCCGGAAGCCTTAGGATCGCTCCGGCCGACCTGAAGAGAGACCCCGGGCTGATTCCAATGGACCAGGATGTCATCGTGTATTGCACCTGCCCGACCGACAAGACAGCTCATCTTGTCATTCGGCGCGCTCTCTCTATGCACTACACACGAGCGCGCCTGTTGCGGGGAGGGATCGACGCCTGGCGATCGCAAGGCTACGAGACGACACCGTTTACAACTCCCTTTCACCTGGATACTGTCGTTTCTCTTGCATAATCCCCTGCGACCTCTACAACAACAAATGCGAACGAAGGGGGAGGCCCGTCAGGATGTGCCGCTTAGGGCGGCCTGTACGATTCTTAGTCCTTCAACTGAAAGAGCGGTACTCGCTTAGGACTCGGCTTCATGGCGTCGAAGACAAGGTTTGTTTGTTCATGCCCTTTCGGATGCTGCTCACGCCATAGTTCCAGAAGGAGTGGGGGCATGGCCGAGAGCACTGCCTTGGTGCGGTGGATCTTGGCATGGCAGCCAGGGCAAAGTGAAAGCATCAGGCTAAGGACCGACTTGCCGGGTACCCGGTGGTGAACGATGATGGAGCGTTTGTCGCGACCGGAAGCATCACAGACCCGGCAACGGTAGCCGTCACGCTCCAAAACCGCTTCGCGCAAGCCGCCGAAATACTCCTCGTCCTGCCGTTTCAGCGTGTAGCAGGTCGAGCACAGTCTAAGGGCTAGAACCTTTGGCTTCCCGCACGGACAGTGCATCACCCTTTGAGCGAGACGTGTCACTTCTCCGCCCTTCCACGTTCCGCCTTTGCCCGTCCGATGTAGCGGTAAACCGTCGTCCGATCCAACTTGAACTCACGCGCCAGGGCAGCTTTGCTTTCCCCTAAACCCAGGCGACGGGTCAGCTCTACCGCTCGATCCGGCGTCAGCAGGCGCTTACGGCCCTTGTAGACGCCATCCCGTTTCGCCAGCTCGATTCCTTCTCGCTGGCGTTCCCGGCTCCACGCAACTTCAAACTCTGCGAACGAACCCATCATATTAAGGAGCAGCGTCGCCATCGGCGAGTCGTCGCCGGTGAGGGTCAGGTTCTCTTTGATGAAGCGGACGCCGACCTTGCGCGAAGTCAGCTCCCCGACGGTCTTTCTCAGGTCCACCAGATTGCGACCCAGGCGATCCATCGAGTGACAAACAACCGTGTCGCCTTCCCGGACGAACTTCATCAGGGCTTCGAGCTGCGGGCGCTGAATGTTCTTGCCAGAGGCTTTATCCAGGAACACGCGGTCCAGCTCCATACCTTCAAGCTGGCGACTCTCGTTTTGTTCAAAGCTGCTCACTCTCACGTACCCAACCGTCTGTCCCTTCGGTGGGTGTTGTGTGGCATTAGGCTTTACTACTTTCGGCATTGCCTGTAGCATAAACCACAATTCAACCCTATGCCACGCGCTTTTCGCGCAATTATAGGACGTTGCGATACGGTATACCCAATTGGGACCTGCTATAGACTTGTCGAACCTTACCTGCACATATGACCGATGACACCAAATCGAAACTGATGAACGCCCTCTGGGCTGGGCGACTCGTCGTTTTTTGTGGCGCTGGCCTGTCGATGGGACTCCCAAGTACCGTTCCAAGTGCTGCCCGACTTGCAGACCAGTGCGCAAACGCCTATGAGGAATCATCCGGCACTCAGCTTCCCCCGGAGCTTCATTGGAATATAGAAGCCCTGGCAGAATTCTTCGCATCTCGTAACGAACTGGTGAACATTTTCTTAGCCGATGTGATGCAGCGAGTGCCGGACTACGGAACCTTCTTTCGTAACCACAACTCCGGTCATGAAGCTGTCGCCGATTTTCTGGCCTGCCATGCAATCGAAATAGCGATTTCTACAAACGTGGACGATTTGATCGAACAGGCTGCGGAGAGTTTAGGAGAGCCGCGAGCGAACGTCGCCATCAGTCGGGCCGAAGTCAACGCTCCATCCCCACATAACCCTCACGTCAAGCTCCACGGCTGCTTTCGCCGAAACAGGACTGAAACTCTCTGGTGTACAAGTCAACTAGCCTCAGCTCCTTTCGATGAACGCATCCGCGAATTCACTGACTGGCTCCCAGGGGCGTTGCAAGGGCGGGATCTCGTCTTCGTAGGTTATTGGAGCGATTGGTCGTACCTAAATAAAGTGCTCGGGGATGTGCTCGCGCAGAGTCGGGCTAGCCGCATCGTTCTAGTTAATCCTTCCTCAGCGAATGATCTCCAAACCAAAGCACAAGGCCTATGGGACTTAGCGCACCGTGCCGGAGTTGAGTTCATCCACGAACAGCAGTCAGGACAAGACTTCTTAGATGAGCTGCGGAAGGCCTATTCGTCCCTTTTTATGAGCCGCCTCATCACATCTGGTAAGACCACTTTTAGAACAAGAACGGGCCGTGACGCGCCGCCGATTGTCGGTTTTGACCAACTATCGTCCACAGAGCTTTATAAATGGCGGCAGGACTCCACGGCGACTCCGTCCAATCGGATCGTTAGGAAAAAGGAACCCGACGCCTTTATGCAACGCTTGGGTGCAACGCACTTGGAAATGCTGGATGCCGGTGCTTTGATGGAGGGATCGTCATATTCTCGAAGTGGCAGAAGGGTGCGCCTTATCCACGGCGCTGGCAGGCTCATCGGTGATATTCGATCCGATTATTACCGGTCTACCTTCCTGGCTTCTGACGATTTGGTAGTGTGCGTCGGTGCAGAAAAAACAGATCCTTTGCCCGACAGTATTGCACGAGGAAACGGCTCGGATTCCTTTGTACGCCCTGGGCTATCGGGCGCTTGGATTAACGACGTTGAAGCACGCGAGTTGTTCGCCGAACTTGAGCAGGAACCCAACGTACTGCCGCTATCGGCCGAAGGGACGGACTGACGTGTTCAGCTCTGATATAGATACAACGCTGCGCAGCAACAACTATCGGTGTCGCATGTCGCCCTACGACTCCTCGATGTTGCTTTTTGAGGATGAAGCGATATTTGGTTTTGTAGTTCTATTTGATGATGCTGTTCAACTTCTTGAATCCTGGAAGTCCAAGCAGGCACTCTTCATCCAGAGGAATGCTACCGCTCTCAAGCGAGCTCACATGAAGTCGTGGAACTGCTATTCGATATACCTGTCATCACAGCCCGCACCGACTTCACTGAAGCCATTCTTAGCGGAAATTGAAGAGGATCTTGCACTCACTCGCAAAATCGTCGGAGACGGTATAGCGACCCCGCGCGATATTCAGCGTGCCCTTTTGCCCATCCTGCCTATCCAAAACCACGCTGTTTCCTCGTCTACCGCCAAGGCGGATCTTGGAAGTAGACTGCATGGCTGGTCTCCATCTGCCCTACACGCATTAGAGGGTGCAACCACAGCGGAAGATTTGCTTGAGATTCTTTGGGATGCATCATGATCAGAGTAAAATCGCTCTCCATCTCTGGGTTTCGAGGAATTCGCCAGCCAATGAAGCTTGACTTCGCCGCAGGGTTTACTGTGCTCACCGGCGCAAACGGCTCAGGCAAGAGCAGCGTCATTGATGCTATCGAGTTCGCTTTGTCAGGAGCCATTTCGAAATACGAAGAAGGGTCCGGTGAGAAAGGCGAGAAATCTTCTGCTTATGTTTGGTGGCGCGGGAACCAACCCGCTCCGGATCGCTATGTACGGGTGGAGTTCATCGACGAAGGTAGCGCCGTCACGGTAGTGACGCGCAAACCCGATTCTGTAAGCGTCGAGACTGACTCACTGCTCCTTAACCTACTATGCGACTCCGAAATCAATCCAGCTAGCAGCATCGAGGAGTTGTGCCGCACATCGATCATCCGAGACGAGCTGATTGCTAAGAACAGCGTGGATTTGCCTGAAACGGATAGATTCTCATTTGTTAGCGCAGCGGTCGATGCGGCCAATACATCTGTCACAGAGAGCAAACTGGCTGAAGCGTCGAAATTATTGAAAAGGCGAGCAGATGAGGCGCAGCGAGGATACGATCGGATTCGCCGACAGATCCAGGACCAGGTCGAACAGCTATCTGCCGCAAAGGGACAACTAGCTGACGGCCGCGCAACCGCCGAGGCTCAGGAACGTCTTCGACTCGCGCTGGGTATGCATGCCCCTACTCTCGAAGATTTGATCTCCGCCACAGATAATGAAACCCGGAGATTGCGTGCCGAAACGACTCTTCTGGGCGGGCTCGTATCTATCGGGTTGATCGTGGAAGAGAGACGGTCCCGACTGGAGATCTCCGGTTCTATTGCTAGGCATTCTGAATTGCAGACAAAGGTTAGTGAGCTGACCGGCCTGCACTCAATCAGCGATGCGGAGCTCGCGTCGTGCATAAGCGAATTACAGATGATTCAGAAGGCGCAGGGTTTCGTTTCCAATCTTGCGCAACTGCACCAAGCTGGGCGGGCCATCGGGCGCCGATCCGATGCCTGCCCACTGTGTGGCTTGGTTATTGACGAGGCCAGCTTCCGCGTCCACCTCGAAGAGTTGCAAGCAGAGGTAGAGTCTCATGGCGCTCAGGTAGCTGCCGCAGTAGATCGTGAGCGGAATGCGCGATCAAAAGAGCAGGCGTTACGAAACGAGCTCGAAACCACTAAATCCGCCCTTGATAGGGCTCGTTCAGAAATCGCGGCAGTAGAGGAACAGTTTGAGAGCTTCACAGCGGAGGTAGCTCGCGTTGCTCCTGAACGCAAGGGACTAGCGATTGGTGCTCTACAACACGAACTGCAGACGGTAAGACAGCGGCTAGCCTTAATCGAGCAGGATCGACGTATGTTGGCAATCTCAGATCAGGCCGACCGCATACTTGACCTGGAACGAGACCTTGAAGCGACTAAGGAATCGAGCCTTGCGGCCGAGAAGCAGCTCACGAAGGCACGTCGAATTGAAGAGCAGCTTAAAGATGCTTCTGCGACATTGAAGCGCATGGGCGCGGAGGCAGTCGAAGAGCGTTTGGCTGCCATACGTCCACTCTTTACAGAGCTATTTCTTCGCCTTCGGCCGCACATCGATTGGAAGAACGTGACCTATGCGGTACGCGGAGACGTGAGGCGTTTTCTCAGTCTGCGTGTCGATGAGGACCTTAATCTCAAGTTCCTATTCAGTAGCGGTCAACGCCGTGCAACGGGTCTTGCCTTTCTGATTTCTGTGGCACTTTCGCGACCTTGGTGCCTATTCCGATCCCTAGTGCTCGACGATCCAATTCAGCACGTGGATGATTTTCGGGCCGTCCATTTAGTCGAAACGCTAGCCGCTATAAGAACGATGCGATATCAGTTAATTTGTGCCGTTGAAGATCCCGCGTTAGCTGACCTTTTGACTAGGAGGCTTCGGAGCTCTCACTACGAAGCAGGAACTTTGGTTCGTATGAAATATGTTTCAGGGGATGGTGCTCAGGTCGACGAGGTGAGAGATATTGCACCTTTCGATGTGACGATGCTTGCGAATGCATCGTAGATTTCAGCACGTCCTAAACTATACGAGCGCTGTCAACGGGGCCTCATAATGAGCGATTGGTTTGAGCAGGGGTGTAGTTTGAGAAATTATTTGTCGTAGATTTTGAGGTGATACCTGTCGTAAGACTGCCGCGCCGGGCGGCTTATAGGAACCAAGCACCGCGTTCTAAACGTTTCTTTTTTAAGTACTTCATGCTCCTGTCTTGTGTGCGCAGACGATCTGTCCGTTCCGACTGACGACAATAGCGACACAAAAGCCACGACAACCAAATACTCACTTTACAATTCAGAGGAGTGAGTACCTCGGTGGCACGTCATCGACGACACCCGGACAGTTCTTTGAGTTCGTCCATCGGAGTCTTTTCCTCTATCAAGCTAGCGACGTCAGAAACTGGAAGCCGCGCACGACCTCAAGCGTCGGCCGCTTCTTTCTTCGTTGGCCGCATAAAGAATAGCACTTCCGCACAGATGCCTGGATCGCCGAGGTCGGACACCATCTCGTCGTGAACCGATTCCATCTCCTCGCCGAAGGCCCATGCCAAGGCCGGATGGCTCTCCGGGAGCATTCGCGCGATTCGCTGTGCGAGCTCTGCGTCTCGCTCAACTAACTCGCGAATCACAAGCAGCAATAGAACTCTTCGCTTAAGGCTCGCGGCCAACTGCTCGGCGGCTGTACGAACACTCTCAAGAGTGGCGTTCGCAGCATAGATCAGTGTGAGTAGCACCGCAATGCTCTCAACTCGCGACAGGAGTAAATCCGGGGTGAGCAGCGCGGTCACTTCGGGCATAAGGTACTCATGTGCAACCAGAAGTGCCCAGGCAGCAGATTGCCGCACGGAAAGCTTGCTAGGCGTGATGACTAGCCTCATCAACTTTGTCTGCTGGGCAGCGTTGCCACGTGAGGCCACGATTCCAAAGGTCAACCGGCGTAAATCGGGATCGTCGCTCCCCACGCCTGTCTCATACAGATCACTTATGGTCTCAGTTGAGAGCAGCTCATACTCTGATAGACCCTCAACTGCCGCTCGCGCGATGGGGTAGCTATCAGGGCCACCCACATAGTGGGACAGATCAGAAACCTTGTCGTGTGTCAGTTGTAGCAGTACGAGCTCGTGTCCAGAATGCGGCTTCTCGGTGAGCAAACCAACGAGCGCCTTTTTGACTGGGAAGCCTCTATCGGAGACAAAGGATAAGAGGGACTCAGGAAGCGGCGACTGAGCTGCCTTTCCTAACGTTTCGAGAGCAATCGCTCTGACTGCCGCGAATCTGTGATTTAATCCTGCCTCGACGACCTTCGTCATCTGCTCACTCGCAGCCGCTTTCATTCCTTCGGCTGCGATGTCGTCGTCACGTGAATCGAGCAGCACCTTAATATCAGCCAAGGCTTGTTCTCCTGAACACGCTTCAGCCACGAGCCGCAATCTGCGCACTTCGAAGGATGGGCTCTCAGTTCCACTCAGAACGATCCGGGCCGACTCTCCTAGCCTTGGAGAGCGGCGATTCTGCAAATCGAGAAACGCATCGCAAATCTCCGGCCAGGGATGAGGCAGACCCGCCATGCAGGCTGTCGCCTCCTCTTGAAGCTTGTCGCCCGATGGAGCTCTACGATTCCGAAGTTGGGCCATCGCCGCGGTAATCCCCTGAAGCGGCTCCTGCAAGCCGTTCGATGACAAACGCTGAACCAGTACTCGTAATTGCTCAGGGGCGTGGCTCACGAGGCAGGCAACAGCCGCGACATAAGCCTTGAGAGGTGCACCACCTGTAGTTAGTCGATCTTCAACCGTTGGAAGGTAACGATCGTCCCAAAAGCGAAGCAACGCATACCACAGGTCTTCTTCGTCCTGCGAGCCAAGCGAGCATGCAAACGCATCTGCCAACTCGTCCGGGGCGAGTGGAGTGCCCGGCGGTGGCCGTTTGGTTGGTGGCCCCCCCAACGCCGCGCGCCGGGGGACCGGGGGGCGGTCCCCGC
>CAXTNM010000042.1:20634-45300 GCA_964245715.1 uncultured Acidobacteriaceae bacterium
AGAAGCAAACCCCCGCCCCCACCGGGGCGGGGGGTTGGGGGGGGCGGGGGGGGGCTTTTGGGTGGCGCCGCACAAAAACGCCACGGAGACGGTCAACGTGGCGATGCTCCACGATATGCTTCCAACCCACCGTCGAGCGCACACGATCAACATAGGCTTCAAGGTACGTCCTTGCCGTGTGGCCATCATCGTTGTCGCTCAAATGCTCTGCGTAGTGATCGCTATATTCTCCATTAACGAGCGCAAGCCATTGCTCTTCTTGCTTCTTGAGGTCTTCTTCGGAAGTAGCCAACGCTTCAAAGGCCCCGTCGACAACCGCCTCAAATCCGATCAGATCGTCAAGTGCCCCTTCGGCGATGGCATCGTCGGATGAGAAGTAACCCCAGCCAACCGTTCGGTTCGCGGCGTCGAGAAATGCGACGGAGAGTCTCGGAGCCAGCCTCTTGAGATCACGAGCGAGTCCGCTTGGGTAATGCATATGCGTGGTAGGCAAGATTTCACGTACGAATCTCTCCAGAAGACCGCCCACTGTCTGCGATTCCCTCATCGTCGCGTACCAAGCGTCGTCTTTTTCCGGACGATCCCAATGGTTAAAAGCCCATCCCGAGCCGCGATGAGAATCGTGAGAAAGGTAGCGAGCAAGCTCTGCTTCAACGCTTGAAGGTGAGCCCGCTGCGGCAGCAAGTTTCAGATTCGCGTCCAGGCCGCTGCCGAGCTCTGTGAGCTTCGTGACCAGCCACTCATCTACCTTTGTTGCCGCCGCCTTCTTCAGAGACACGCTAAACTTGCCTGATTCTTTGACAGCGGCGATCAACCTAGCTGCCGCTCCAGCCCCCCAGTCTTCCCCCGGGCCATCTGGAGAAGTAAGCACATCGATCAGTAGGCCGAGCATCTTCCTCGTCTTGAGCTCGGATCGTAGGAGAGCTCGTTCAATTCCGGACTCCACACGCGGGTGGTAATAGGTGATGAGGTCTTCGCTCTGGCGAAGATTGCGTGCGGCTACAAAAAACGAGACCAGCGAACTCGCTTCCGCGATCATCTGCGGTTCGTGATCAGAGAGCGTTTCCTCAACTGCACGAAGGACAGGGAGGGACAGCTTACTTGTGGCCTTAAGCAGTCCCCATATCACCGCAGCCGCACGCACCCCGCCATCACGCTGTTCGACTTGGTCAACCACGGTCTGTTCAATGGAGTTCTGGTGAGCGCGACTGATCGCAGTCGATATGAAGTGCTCTGGGTTCCTCAGATCTTTTCGATCGAGCGTCGGAAGGGCGTCGAAGAACTTCTGGATTTCCAGAGGTGTGGACAATTCTTTCAGCACTTTTGCCTCTTCGGACTTCGCAGTTACCTGCAGCTCGCGCGGCAGCGCATCGATACGCGAGCGGTACAGCTGCGACCGCTCGGAGTCGCCGTAATTTTCAGACTCTAGTGAGACCTTCCATCGCTCAAGGGTATCCAAGGCGCCAGACTGCTGGCCCACATCAAGACGAGTTGTTGCAACCGTGATGCGGTCATGAGCGGCTCTCGAAAACGCCCGAGAAAGTTGATCGTTCCAAGGGCGGCTTCCGGGTTCGAAGTCGAAGCGTCCCCACGGGTCCTCAATGTCATAGAAAACCGGCCGTGAGGTCCTGTCTGCGTTTAGTTCGGCGGGGCCTCGGGTGATCGGAACTCTGGACAGCCCGGGTATTTCTTCACTCAGTTCTTCGTAAAGCTTTTGCGTGGCCAGCGTCTTGCCCGTGCCAGACTGCCCTATGATCAACGCGGCGTGGTGCTCGCGGATCGATCGCCGAAGTTCATCCCAATTGTTCGGATAAACGTACAGACTGAGTTCCGGCGAACTTGCGATGTAGCCTTCGTGCTTTTTGATGACATCTTCGATGTCTTCCCGTTTCCAAAGGCCTGATCCTGCTCCGCTGATTCGGGCACGGGCGTCCTCGCGCAAGCGCTTCCAACACGTCATCCAACGCGCATTGGGAACTCGGAAGCTTTCACGAAGCAAATCCCGTATGTCGTTCTTCAGGCGCTGTTCATCTTTATTGCCGATGATGGCGACCCTGCCGGGTGCGTCATTCGGAAGGATTTTCTTGATCGCAGCGGGCATTTTTGATGCCTTCGGCCAAACACCAGCCTGCGCGATCTGCAAATGCTTCGTGCCACCATTCAGGGCGGCACTCGTGACCAATAAGTAGCGAACGTTCGGGTCTTTCAGCCGATCGCGGGCCGAAGTGCGCCGCTTCCCGTGCCGAAGAAGAGCATTGATATTTGCCACGGTCCACGCGTCGCCCGTTCGGAGTTTCACTTGTACGACGAGCTTGTAGCCAGCGACCGGGGCTGCACCGGTGACGACACCCGGTTCGAACTCTTCGAGCTCAGCTTCCAAGTCTTCTTGAGTCGCAGGCTCGAGCGTGAGCTGTCTGGCCTGCTTGCTGCCTAGCAGGAGGTCCAGAGCCAGCCAAACCGAGACATCGATCTGATACTCGTAGCCCGCCAGGCTGCCGCCGCCAGCTCCTTGGTCCGCACCAACCGCTTTGGATGAATGTCGTTTCACTTAACCAAATATAGAATCAGGCATGCTCTTTTCATGTCTACAGCACCGCGTGGTGATAGGTGAAATCCTCGGCGAAGACTTGGCCGACACTGAGATCATGGGATATGACCAATCCGACGTTTGACGCTTTGCAGCTCCGCGAATGAATCTACGAACGCTTGAAGAAAGGCCGTCTAGGTAATCAGGGGCTGGAGTTGACCGAGGTCGCACGCGGTATCTACAGCTGAGTGTATCCGGTTTGCCAACCAGACCGATGGGCGCTTATGAGATCCGTGGCTACATTGCGGATGCCGTTCGCGGCGTCGGGAACTGGCCTATCGACATTAGCAGTGATTCAGCCACTCGTTCACTATCTTGTATTAAGGCTCCGACATCTGCTGCGTCAACACCCATTTCGGAACGTATGGTCAAAACGTCCTATAACCTGAAAACTGCAACTCACATTCCATGGTTCGCTGTTCCTTGACGGTATATCCTGTCACTGCATTCCACCAGGAGACGCCAAACAGCGATGGCTCGCATCGGTATTCTGACCCTCTAAGCCACCGGCCACGTCATCCCTTCACTGTACCTCGCCCGACCGCTTTAACTGCAGGCCACACACCGACCTTCTTCAACGTGCCTGATACCCACGCAGCAGCCGCAGCTGCTGACATCCAGTTCGTCCGGTACGGCGAACAGGACTAACCCGATAAGCTCGCTGAAGTTGACGATGCAGCGCACGGCGGAGCTCTCCGGCCCTGCTGCCTTCGCCCACTATGTCGAACGGATGGTTCTGGACGATTTAGTCTTTGTTGTTTAGAACAGGACAATCCATTCATGGAACGCGCCTGCGTCACTCACCGCATCGATCTTTTGAGACGGACACGAAGAGGAAAGAGGGGTTTCGGGACACCATCGGGATTGAGACAATAGACGAGAACTCCTCTTCTGTGTTCTCGCATGCCAGGCTTTGTGAGAACATCAGAGCGCTTGCATAGATAGTGCAATTCTCCAGCAAAACGGGTCTTACGTCACTCTAGGCTATACCCTATTTTCTACTGCCTAGGCTCCGGCGCAGGAAACGTTTTGCAATGATGTTCTTCGGTCTTGATGGAGGGGGTCTGCGGACCGAAATGCCTGCCCTCCTCAACTGAGATACGGAGCCGGCATACAGTCCCTAGTGACCAATTCCCTGCGGTTTCTTACTATCATTGGCAGCCCTGGGCCAGTCACGTGTCGCATAGAGCTTTCGCGTTCAGCCACCTCCTGATTTAACAGAAACAGGAACTCCAACACGTTTGCTTTTGCGCTCACACCGTAGGCCAGCCGAACTGTAGCATCGAGTTCTGCGTGAGCATCCTTCAAGGCGTTTTCACCCGGTGTTTCTAAGGTCCGATAAAGATCTCGCAGAGTGTACCCGTGCTTTTCCATCAGATCCTCGCGGAGTCTACGAAGCTCCACGGAAGCTCTCGAGACCGCGCGGACCTGAGACAGCGTAGGTGCCTGCGGCCACGGAAAGCTGTCGTATACAGTGTTGCTCGTATAGCGTGGACGTTCCGTTAACGTAGAGCAACGCTCGATGAACCAGAGCCAGTGAATGCCAGATTGCAAGATACCAAAGGAATAGTCATCCTCAAAAGTGAATACCGTAGTTGCGTCGCTGGGATTAATCTTGCTTGAGACAAATACGAAGACAGGCCTCTTTGTCACTCGACTACAACACACATAGCGTGACAAGCCACGAATCTTTCGCAGGAGATCTTGGCGGCTGTAGGCCAATTTCCACCATCGATCTAGGAACGTCTTGTGATGTTCGTTGACGGTGGCATTATTATCTTCGTCGAGGACTTCCCTGTTGCGATTCTCCTCCGCCTCGCGTGCGCTCTCTCGATCGGCAAGAACAAGCTGTTGCACTCGCCTGAAGGGAGCGGAATAAACCTGAGACGCGAAGCGATCACGGGGAGCGAAGTCGATAACGTATCGAGATGGCTGGGGCAGTCGCTCTGAGAGAATGTCATCTCCAATGAGGTACGGCTTAATCACCTCCGAGTTCTTTGCATTCGAGCGAACCATATTAGACGCTTCCCCAGGCGACAGCAGAAAGCCCTTGTGACCTGGAGTTTGGCCTTGATCGCAAGAGTCTGAATCCTTATTGACCTGTAGTTCAGCCGCTTTCGTCACGTCGAAGCGGCCGGAGAGAGCGGCCCCGATACGCTCGACCTCATCGACCTGCCAGGGACTATTTGGATCATTGCCCTCCTGCCTAAACAGCTTCTTAGGGCCAGCTTGTACTCCCTTAACCCAATTAACGATTGAAACGTGCACGGCAGCATCGCCAGACCAAGCTTGGCTGGATACTGCTTCGGTTATAGTTCCTCCATCGTCAACAATATGATCAAGCCCACCCTCGCGGGAATAGTTCTGACGAATGGTATTTGTGCCAACCAGACCTGCGCGAGCATTCGAGGCCAGCTCATCATGAGCGCGCCGAAACCAATAGACACAAAAGTCCGCGTGCCCAGGAACCTGCGGATAGCGCCTACGCACCCGGTTCAAGTATGCGGGCCCAAACTCCTTCTGCATCTTGTTCTTGGACTGATAGGGAGGATTACCAATAATCGCGTCTGCAGGCGGCCAATCCTCTAAAAGCGCGTCACCATGAACGATGTTGCGGTCGAGATTGTCGAGGGGCAAAGGCTTCTCAAATTCAAAAGGTAGCGTGTTGTTCTCTGCAAACCAGCTCTCGTGTGTCTCGGCCAACGCGACTCGCTTTGCAAGCATTAGAGTCACTTTCGCGAGCTCAACTGCGAAAGGGTCTTTATCTATCCCAAAGAACTGCTTAGTGCTTACGAGAGATGCCGTGCCTGCCGCTCTTTGTGCACGCTCTCCGAAGTTCTCGTGGATCTTCGTCAAGATTTCCATTTCGAGATTGAGCAGCTCTCTATAGGCAATGTAGAGAAAGTTTCCGCTCCCACAAGCGGGATCGAGAACGCGAAAAGATAAGAGCGCGTCTGCTAGATCGCGCAGCTCCTTCAGAGTGGTCGCTTGTGCGATACGTTCACGCCAGGGGCGCACAATAGTGGGCCGTACAACCTTTTGAATATCAGCTTCATTCGTGAAATGCGCTCCAAATGCATGACGCTTACCTTTGTCCATGCTGCTCTGGAAGAGAGTTCCAAAGATGGGCGGGGCGACCTGGGCCCAATTTTCTGATGCTGCGCTAACGAGCAAATTCACCTCGGCGGGGGTGAGTTCGATGGGTTCCACCCTTGAAAACAATCCACCATTGAAGTAGCTCACATCGCGAAAGCGGCCACCGCGAGCAGACTGCTTGAGGTTCATCTGCCTGAAAAGGCCTCCCAGCAGGTCGTAGCTCGAAGCACCACCAGCACAATCTCGCAACAGTTCTGAAAACAAGCCCTTCGGTAGGAGGTCGAAATCTTCGGAAAACATACCGACAACGCTCTGGAGAATGAAGCGCTGTGCGCTCTCTCGACCTTCCCCCCTCTTCACCAATGAGTTGAAGACCTGCGCGACTTGATCTGCTGCTACCCGAGTCACAGCCACGCGGTCGTTGTTGAAGAGAGGCGCCTTCTCTGTAGGGAGGAGGAAGTTTAAGGCTTCATAACGCTCAGCCAAGTCGACCAAGCGGACTCGGTCCATTGGCTCGTGAAGCTGGACGTTGAAGTCATATATCCAGAACTCATCGAAATTGCAGAGAACCACATAGCGAGGGCGATCTGGAACCGCGTTAAGCCAATAGTCGAAAGCCTGCTGGTAATGTTTTTGAAGCTTCTCTCGACGGCTCTTCATTTCAAGAAGGAGGCGTGGACTCCAGAAGAGGTCGGCAAATGCTGTCGATCTACCTTGTCGCTTTACCCTATACTCGAGGGTCGCTCCGGCCTCTTTGTAGCCCTCATGACCGAAAGCTTTGAACAGGCGATCGCAGAATACTTGCGCTTCGCCCTTCTCATCTCCATCGAGCCGAGTGGTGTACTGGACGAACGCTTTGATGTGTTGCCGGATCTCTGACACTATTATCTGTTTCCAGTCCCTATTGATTTCTCACCTTTGCGTTGCGTGGTGCGCTCTTTCTTGGTGTCAGAATCAGGTTCAGACGGAGCACTCGCTCATCTCCAACCATAGATGGTTCAACGCAATACCCGGCAGTCCTCCTTGCCTTTCGTGCGTGGAGTGTAGAGCCATCATTCCCAGTTGACGATCATCGTGATCTATTTGCGGCAGGTCAGATATGCTCCACCCGGTGGCGGTTTCGGCGAGTTCTCTTATCCAGGCTGTCACTTTGGCATACCAGTGCGCAGCGTCTTTCTCTTGTATGTACGCGATCATGGCCCCATTAGAATGAGCTGCGCCATGATCGCCTGTCTTAAACCGTTGAATGCCGCCGGTAGAGCTATGTTGGCTAAACACGTACTCTCGCAAGTCTCTGTTAGATCCAGAGGGAATTGGAAGCCGCTTGCATTCTATCGGGATAATGATGTCAAAATCGGTGTGCCGTCGCCCTGCAATCCAGATCGCAGTTCCAGCTGGAGAGGGCACAAGGTCAATTTTTCTACCCCTCTTAACCTCGTCCGTCTCTTCCACCCTAAATTGGAGAAGATCCCATCCTGAGGAGTGCCGAGCAGCGCTGTTCAGATGTGCACAAAGTTGGGAAGTGAGGGCGGTTTCGGATGTGACGATAGGACGATCGTCCCGATCCCGCCACTGAGGCAGTTGATTGGCAATGAAGCCTAGTAGCTCCCTCACAAACGTACGAGGCTTGTGTAGGTCCCTGCTAAGGAACCCTATCTTATCGTGTTTGTTGACTTCATCTGCTAGCATGTGGACGTTTCACAATCCTTGAAGTCTCAGGTCCGCAAGGGTGTCATCTGCATCTCTCAATGCCACAGAGCGCAGCCAATATCTCTTTCGGTCAGGCTTCAGAAGGAAGACGAACCGCTCATCGTAGATTCGCGCTATCCGGGTGACAACTAGAGACTCTCCGCGCTGTTCTTTCAAGAGCGCGTCTAGACGGCCCCGCAACTCATCTGAAGCAGTCCAGTCCACTCTTCCCTCACCGAAACAGAACGGCTGACAGATCGCGCCTGGCCATGAGTACGGCTCAAGAACTCTCAAAGGCTGCTCGGCATAAATTGCGTTGATTTGTTTCGTGAAAACTTCCGCGAAGAGATCTAACTCTTCTTTCCCACTCTGCTGCATTGCAAGTGAATCCTCTCCTAAGCGAATCAGATCGCAAAAGTAATCCACCACGTCACTAGCAATGATTTGTTCGTTCTCGCTCAAATCGAGAGAACCGAGTTCAGGATAGGGGATGGAGTAGATGTCATCCGCCTGCAGCGCAGTAGCCTTTTGCGTGAACAGACTTGGGCTAATCAGTGCAAGATACGCTCTCAAAGCCATAGTGTTGATCGAAAGCCACTCGCTAATGGCTGATAGTTTCGCCACGTCACCCTTCGGAGAAGGGAAGCCAACGATCCGTTGTGTGTAGGTCAGATAATCGCCTGTCCACAAATCATGGTCTAGCTCCATATGCTCACGGATCAACAGCATCGGCGGGGTGAAGCGTGCTTGAGAGCGTGGACCTTCGTACGGCTTGTCCGGTGCAGTAGTTATTGCCGACGCATCAATCCCGTTCGGTCCCAGAGCGTCAGATCGGAGGAGGGGTTTACCCACTACATGATCTGCCGGACGGGATACCCCTCTTCCACCCTCGATGATGCCTTCGCCATAGTCCCACTTCTCTTTGTGCGCAAATTGCCCTAACGTCCGGAATGTCTTGAGACGCTCAACTAGACCGTGTGCACGTCCTCCGCCAAAGAGGTCTGTTCTCCAAGCCGAGTCCTTTTCTAGAACGAGTTCACGAGGAAGCAGGTTTAAGTCATAGTGATCTATGTCGAAGCCCTGCTCAGCATCAACCCGTCCACTTCTGCGAAATGTCGCATGGAGGAGCTCCCGTTGGGCTGGAGGTTGCGAGGCCTCAGCCACGACCACAATCACTTTAGTGTCAGCGCTGCCCTTCTGGAAAAGACCTCGCACCGACACAAAGTCCAATACCTCGCGAACATCCCATTGCTGGATAAACCGCCTTCTGAAACCGAGGGATCGTTGATTGTAGAGAAAATTGTACTGCTGGAGCATGCTGAGCACACCTCCGGCCGCGACCATCTCCATCCCTTCATGCAGGAACAGATAAGCAAGCTGCTTATCGGGCAGAGATCCGTAAGACGCTTCGTAACGCTCGTAGCTACGTTTAGCACCATCTGTGTTCAAAACGGAGGTGAATGGTGGATTGCCGATCAATACTCCGATAGGCTCTCGAACTAATTGCCTATCCTTTGCATCGAAAAAGCAGGAATGATGTAAGGTGTTCCCCGCTAACTGCGGAAAGAGTTTGATTGAGGACCTTATCGTCTCTGGCTCGAGGGCATCGCAGAGAGCGAGGCAGAGACTGAAGGCGGCGAGTTCAATCGCACCTTCCTCCAGATCAATGCCATGAACTTTCCCAAGGAGTCGCTTTAGAACGACTACCCCAGGCTTACCCCAACCGTTTCTGCTACGCCAATGAAGAACAAGCCGCTTGTAAGCCTCTACCAGAAACACGCCAGATCCGCAGGCCGGGTCGAGAACGATCTCATGCTTTTCGTGCAGCCTGTCAAGGCGGCTCCAGCTCAGAGCTTCATCAAGCATTAATCTGACCAGAAATGGGGGCGTGTAGATCGAACTTCCGACGTCCTTTACAAAAAGCTGATAAATGTGGCTTATTAGCTCAACGGGCAGGTCCTTGAAGGAATACAGCTGCCATAGCGTTAGCTGCCCGTTCAATTCTTGGCGACCTTCTATCAGTGCTGCAAACCTCTTTAGCTGCTTGTTTCCGATGAGGGATTGTCGATCATCGTCGGTTAACGTAAATACGTTTCCGTTGAAACGCTCTTCTAAGGAGGCTAGTAGATCAACGAGCGCTTCCCCATTAGCAAGAACCTCGAAGAAGCGCGTTGCGCCGTGGAGAAACGTGCCGAAATAATCCGGCAACAGAACATCGCGTTCTTCAAGATAGGCGATCAATAGCGACAGGATCAGGAGCTTCCGTCTCAGCTGAGGAGTGAGCAGCTCATCTCGGTTGAGTTCCTCGTTTACCCCTTTGACTGCATCAATCAGGCGCTTGTGCGCAGCCCTCTTTGCCGAAAGCATCAGCTTGCAGGTCTGCGGCTCATCCCACAACGTACCACTTCTAATCCTGAGAGCATCCCACCACGGATCATTGCTAATCCCTACGGCAAGAGCGAGTGTTTTAAAAGGTCTGCAGACTACTTCACCCGTGGAGGAAATGAAGTCGGGCTTGTGTGCACACCGGAAGAGTTGAACCACACTTCGTGTCCGCCTATAGATCAGCGGAACTCCGCCCCAAGACCAGAGACGTTGATGGAGCTTTCCAAACTCTGGATCATCATCGGACCCGTCAGAGATGAAGATAAAGGCTTGCGCGACCGGAGCTCGGCCGCTCCGACTGGCCTCGAAGAACACCGCCTGTGCTTTGTAGCGCCCTGCATGCTCCATCATGGCGACTTCTTCGGGAGGACGTCCGTCTGGGTCGTATCCTTCTACCGGGATCAACCCGTCGGCAGGATGTTTCGTTGCGAGATGATCGAAGTTGATGAGCCAACCAGCATCGCTCTGTATCGGGTACTCCGCAGAATGAATGCTCATGGCTAGTCCGCTGCCTCGCTAAATTGCAGGTCAGAGCGGTCACGCGCAACTACCGTCCTAGTCGACATGCGAAGCCTTGAGAGCTGCGAAGGCGTCAACAAGAAGCTGATTTAACTTCTTATTGTGCTGTGCAGCATAAGTCTTAAACTCACGACGAAAGTCTTCGGACACTTTAAAATTCAGAGGAGCACTTCGTAATGGCTCGACCATAGAAGCGCTCGGCGCCTTGTGTTCCGTCATCGAATCGATTCTCTTGGCCATACGTTGCCCACATTGCACCACTTTTGCAGCATACTGGAAAAGGCAGAAAGAACGCAATCGTGCTTTCTGTGTTCCCGACCCAAGAAATTCTGGCCGGAAGACCCGCTCGCAGCTGACATCGAATTTGTTGCAGTCGATAAGGCCGAATGTCTCATCCATGCTCACCGTTCTCCAGCGCAGCAAACCACGCGGCATAGTTCGTGTTCTTAACCATGTGAAGATTTACGTCCGGTGCGCCATCCGTCCACCAAACAGGTCCACGCTCACCCAGGGCGATCTTCGCAGCATCGATTTGTCGCCTGGCCTGCTCCCGGCCACCTTCGTCTCCAGCTCGCATCGCGATTCCCTTCGCGCGCCGCGCAGCCATGAACTCCGCGGTCAGGCGCTGCCTCTCTTCATCGGGGAGATGAGGATTGCTGCAGCGCCACAAACGCCCACGCACCACGAAGTAGCGGCCGTCCGGGGTGACGGGATACCGGCTCATCGCAAGGTATGGATCGCGTGTCTTACAACACCGAAGACATGCAGCTCTTCGCCAATGCCAACGCGAATGGGTTGGTAACGCGGGTTGGCCGGTTCGAGCCACACGCAGTCAGGACAGCGACGCAAGCGCTTCACCGTGTACTCGCCATTGACCGCGACAATCACGACGGATCCATTCACCGGTTTCGCCGCGCGATCCACGACCAGCAGATCACCGTCCAGAATGCCGGCATCCTTCATCGAGTCGCCATCGACCCGCATCATGAACGTCGCGGCCTTGTTCTCGATCAGGTATTCGGACAGATCGAGAGGAGTCTCCAGGTAGTCCTCTGCGGGGCTTGGAAAGCCCGCAGGCACGCTGCCATCGAAGTATGGCAGGATTAACGGCCAGTCACACGCCCACTCGACCTGAATCAGGCTCATCGCTTCCCCTCACCTCAGGTATAGCAGGGATGGCGAAGGAAAAGCGAAGGCAAGTTTCTTCCTCTTGCGTGTGAGCGATCTCTCGTTTGTTTCCACGTTCACGCTTCGTCCGAACCGTGAACAACCGGTCTAGAGTGGCAGTGCGCCATCCACGGCGGCCTTTTCGGCCGCCTTCAGCATCTCCGGGCCGTTGTTTCTTACGTTCCCGACTTTCGGATTGGCCTCATAGACTTCCATTTCTTCAGATTCGAAGGGCCGAAGGAGATCGATCGGCAAACGTTCCGTCTCTTCCCTGTCCAGCCAGCGGTCATAGTCGCGTGCGTGAAGGATGACAGGCATACGCGGATGAATTTTCGCCATCAGCTCGTTCGCCTCAGTGGTCACGATGGCGTAAGACTGAAGCCAATGACCGTCTTTGTCTTTCCAGGCATCCCACAAGCCTGCAAACGCGAACATGTTTCCATTGCTCAGTTCGAAGGCATAGGGCTGCTTAGGCGGCTTGCCTTCTTTTGGCCATTCGTAAAAGCTGGAAACTGGCACAAGGCAGCGACGCTTCTTAAAAGGTTCTCGCCACGTTGGAGCCGTAGTAATCGTTTCCGAACGCGCATTGATCGTAGACAGGCCTTTGATGTCCTTAAGATCCTTCGTGAAAAATGGCACCAGACCCCAACGAGCGAGAACCAACTCTCGGTCCGCCCGTCTCTCGACTCTGCCGAACAATTGGCTGATGGGTCGTCGGCGCTACGTTGTAGTCAGCATCCGGCATTGGAAGCTCAGGCGGGTTGAGCCGCGCCCGAAAATGCTCCGCCAGTTTTTGCTTATCGCCTTTACGAACATAACGGCCACACATGATTTCAAATCTCCAGCTTTAGGGTAAGCGAGAGTGGGCTTCCGTGTATGTAGCCATTCAGCCTGCTAGTGCTCTAGCCACTTGAACCTTCAGCACGGGGAAGGGCGGTTCCCTTCCCCAGCTCCCAGCCATGACCGGCAAGGACGGCTCGGCCCTGTCTCGGAGACTCCCCATCCCAACGGGGACACCCCGTAACGCCCCCAAAGCAAGTTGAGCGCGTACCGCGCGATGCGGAGACCAGGCCTTCCTGAGGGACTCCGTCCCTGGCGCGCGCAAGAGCCACCTTTATCTTCCGCGCTGCGCTTGTGCAGACCGGGCAAACTACCGCCCGCCCTTCGGGAAAGGAATCCGGCTCTTGCACTTGCCGCCCCTGCTGGCGTGGGCCAGGGCCAAGGCGTGTTTGTGAGCAAACACAGCACAGCCATTCAAAACCGGAGGAACCATCCCATGAGCAGCAACCAGACCAACACCGCCACCACGAACGAAACCAGCAACATCACCACCATGCCCAGCACCCCCAAGGCGCAGACCGCCAAAGAAGTAATCGCGGCAAACGTCAAGCTCCTTATCGAGCAGTTGGAAGCGGGACACAGCGAAGGCCTAACCGCTTACCTCACCGCTATGGGAAGGTTCCATAACTACTCATTCGGAAACATCCTTGAGATTGCACGGCAGAAGCCAGACGCAACCCGCGTTGCAGGGCTGTATGCGTGGAACCAGCTTGGCCGCAAGGTCACGAAGGGACAGAGGGGCATTCGCATCCTCGCCCCGATGGTCGGCACCCGCAAGAAGAAGGACACCGAAGCCGAGCGCAGCAAAGACCCGGCAGCAACCCATGCACCCGTCTTAGTCGGCTTTCGCGCGGTCTATGTGTTCGATGTTTCGCAGACCGAAGGCGCAGAGCTTCCGCAGTTCACCGAGCGGGTAAAGGGGCAGGTTGGCGAATATCGCGAACGTCTGATGGACTTCATCATCGCTCAAGGCATTCAGCTTGAGTTCAAGGACAGCATCGCCCCCGCCCTCGGCATGAGCTACGGCGGCAAGATCGCCATTCTTCCCGGACAAGAGCCAGCCGAGGAGTTCAGCACCTTGGTTCACGAGCTCGCGCACGAAATGCTCCACAAGAGCGAGCGCAGGACCGCCACCACCAAGTCAGTACGCGAGACCGAAGCCGAGGCAATCGCCTTTGTTGTAAGCCAGACCATCGGCCTAAACGCAGGACGAGCGTCAGCCGACTACATCCACCTGTACCACGGCAACGCAGCTTTGCTTGCCGAGAGCTTGGAAGTCATTCAGAAGACCTCTGCCCTCATCCTCTCCGCCATCGAGATGGAGCAGGTCGAAGCCGAGCAGACCGAAGCCGCGACCGAGCAGCCCAAGATCAACGCCACCGATGCAGCCCTTGCGGAGGTGGCCTAATGCAGACCGTCCTAGACATCCTCAAGAGCGCCGGGGGCTGGCACCCCGGACTCTCGCTCAAGATCGAAAACCAGCCCTATATGTCTCTCTTCATCGAGGCTATGGACGAGTCAGGCCCATGCGGTCTCCCCGCCCTGTCAGTAGCCCACTATGGCGAACAGAACGGCGACCTCATGCGAGACCCGGTGATGTGCTTTGAGCTTAGATTTGCGGGAGGAGCGCACCTAAATCCTTTCTATTGGCGTAACGATTACGTCGGCGTAGAGCAGTGGTCAAGGTTCATCACCGGTACCGAGTACGCCTTTCACCGCGCGCTTTTCCAAGAGCACATTTCCTTCGCAAAAGTGTGGGACCGCAACCTGCGTTCGCAGGGCTTCGCCGAAGCCTTCGAAAAGCAGCGGCAGACGCAGCACGCCTAAACCTTTTCCGCAGAGGAGCGGACGGGTCAGCGCGTTCGCTCCACAACCTCAGCCCAACCACGCTCAAGGAGAGCCGCACATGCAGAACAGCAGCGAATTCCAGTTTACGATTCCACGACGTACTGAAATGGAACATTGTAGACGTCATGGACTGCTTCTGAAGGACTAAAGATAAGTCGAGAACAGCCAGCGCGTCGACGTTCACCCCTACGAGGAGGCGCAGGGATTCCAACGCCTACTCGAGATGCCCGGTTACGATGTGGCCACGCTGGTACAGAAGTCTGGCAAGAGTGCCGCCCACGTCTACGCCCGTCTGTCTCTCTTGCAATTAATTCCCTCAGTTGCGGCAGCGTTCAGCCAGGAACTCATCACCGCCTCCCACGCCAACCTCCTAGCCCGTCTCCCTCAGGAAGCCCAGGCAGACGCCTACGAGCAGTGCTGGCGCAAGGACTGGCAAGACAAAGAGCCGCACCTACTTCCCGCGAAGCACCTAAGCGCGTGGATTCAGACCAATCTCTACCTCGCCCTCGCCGATGCTCCATTCAGCAAGGAAGACAACACCCTCAACCCAGCCGCAGGAGCTTGTGTCACCTGCCCACGTCGCAGCGGATTCAACACGACTCTCTTTGCCGACGTGCAGGGCGATCAGTGCCTCGACGCCCCTTGCTTTCACACGAAGATCAACGCTCACATCGACCGCGAAGTTGCCGCTCATCCTGAACTCATCCAGATTGAGAACGGGTACCGAGCCCCAAAGGAACAGAGGCCCGGAGCCGTCCGCAGTGGAACGTATCGCGAGGTTGAGCTCGCCCACGACAACCCGGATGCCGAGCCAGTACTGCCGTGCGAAGCCGCCAAGCCCGCCATCATCGTTTACGGCAAGCGCGTAGGCACCACCCTTACCGTTTGCACCGACAATGATTGCCCCGTCCATGATCCTCGCGCCGCCGCACGGAAGGCCGAGCAGGAGCGGGAGAACCCAACCCCCGTCATCGCTCCCCCTGTCGAGGAGGAGACACCAGAAGAAACCGCACAGCGCGAAGCCGAATTTGAGCAGCGCAGAAAGGAACATCAGGCCGAAGAAGACCGCCGCGCCGAGGAACGCCGCCAGCAGTTCGAGCGCGAGGAGCAGGAACGTGAGGCCGAGCACGAACGCAGAGGCCAGTTGGGCAAGCAGCGAGAGGCGACCTTCGAACGCATCCTTGAGAACGCCCCGGAGGCCTTCACCGCCCCCCAACTCCGCGTTTTGCTTCGTGCCATCGTCAATCTGGACCCCTACACCTTTGCCGACGATCTAGCCGAGGATATCTCCGACGAGAGCGAACAGCGCAGCGCCGAAGAGCTTCTGCTTTCCACCATCGACAACACCGCCGACGACAAGCTGACGCTCTTTGCGCTTCGCCTTGCCCTCGCCGGACACGTTGGCATCCCGCGCGAAAGCGAGTTTGACTTCCTTACCGAAGCCGAAGCCGTCTTCGGTCCACCGCAACCCAAGAAGAACGGTAGCAACAAGCAAGCGAAGAAGCCCACGCCCATCAAGGCGACCGCGTCCGCACCTGCGACCAAGCCGAAGAAGACCGCAGCCAAGAAGCAGATCGCAGCCTAACCCGGCGGGGGTCGTCACAGACCCCCGCTTCTCGTTTCGTCACAGGTGAATGCGATGGACAGGACAGAACAAACCGTGCGCAAGACCCTCGCTGCCATCAACGCGCCTTGCTATGACATCGGCATCCTCACAGATCGAGGCATGTTTCCAAGAATGGACGCCCTTACTGTCTCTCAGTGCATGAACCGGCTGCGCTATCTCAAGTACCGCAACAGCAACGGAGCGCACATCTATTTCCGCCCATCAGGAGAACGTCGCTTTACCCTACTAGACGACCTCAACCAGACAGCAATCAGCACGTTGACCGCTGAAGGATTCGAGCCGTGCGCCATCATCGAGACCAGTCCCGGTAACTATCAAGCGTGGCTGAAACACACGCACGTTCTTTCCAAAGCAATCGGGACGCTGACCGCTCAGACAATCGCGCATCGCTACGGAGCCGATCCGAGCGCAGCTGACTGGAGGCGGTTTGGCCGACTTCCCGGCTTGACCAACCGCAAGCCACAACACCAAAACGCTCAAGGCCTCTTTCCGTTTGTTCGGCTCCGCAGCCATACCGGACAGCAATTCACGAATGCCGACCGCTTCGAAGATGAAGTCGCGAGCCTGTATCGGTTTCGCGAGATGGAACGATTAAAGCAATGCCAAAGTTTCAGACCGTGGACAGGGAGTGCGTTCAACCTTTGTCTGTCTCGCTTCCGCACGTCACCCCGATACTTTGGCAGACCCGCTGCCGCAGATATGGCCTTTGCGATAGCAGCCCTTTCAAACGGATGGTCACAAACCCAAGTCACGGATGCCCTTGCATCCGAATACCTCTCGCGCGATCCCAGCCCAATCAGGCGAGCGGCCTACATACGCAGAACCACGGCCAAAGCGCTTCTTTGGTCGATGCGCTAAATCACTGAGCCATAAGAGCACGCCGCTGCTCCGCGCGGCGCGGGAGAACCCGCTTCGGTTTCTCCCCCAGCCCTCATCCCGCCTACACGACACGCTCCACCTGGAGCGCGTGCCGGGGCCGCTCCCTCCCGACCGTCCCTGGCTCAAAGCATCCTACAGCAGTCCTCTCAGTGAAGTCTCAAGGACGATAGCCCACACCCTTCACCCGGGTGAAGCGAGCAATAGCCCACATGAACAGGGCTTGAGCGAGCGTGAGGAGAATGAACCCGCCCACGGATGCCGCGACCGCAAGTGCAGCAGCCCAATGAGTCGGCACTCCAGGCAGCGGGTTCGGCCCAAGGACGTTTTGGATCGGCAGTCCGGAAAAGAACTGCTTCCCGTAATTCACCAACCTCATGCAAGCTAAACTCGCAGCGGAAATGCCGAAGAAGAACCAGTACGAGGGCTGCTGTAAGGTGTTTCGTTTAGCCCTCCGCGCAAAGAGTGCCGTAGCCGGCAACCACACCATAAAAACCGTCATGCCATAGAACGTTGTGCACAGGATGCTGTAACCCTGAGCAGTCGCGGAGAGTTCCTTCGCTTGCGCAAGCAACTGAACAGTCAGCTCGAAACTACTTCCAAAGAGTTGAAGCACAAGCAGCGTCGAGAGTGAGCATGCAAAGCAGATCGCACCTTCTACACTCAGACGCCTAGCCACTCGCGGATGATCACCCACCTCTATCGTGGCGGCCGCCGAGGGTCCCAGGAATGTCGTCGGGCTTCGCGTCTGAAGAATGAAGACCAAGGCGCATTGAGTCATCGCGACAGACCCGTACAGAGCACTCACTACTGCTGTGCTGAGCCACCGCTGCAACAGAAGTGGAATAAACCCTAGTACCAAAGGGAAAGCCGCAATGCTCGCTATCTCAAGCCGTCGTCGGTCCTGTGGTTTGAATCCCCTTCGTGACTTCGCTGCGGCGTTGCTACCTACATGACCTTGAGGATATGTTGCCATGGCGCACGACTCCCTGCTCCCTGTATTAACAGGGCTGGTGTTGCAGTTGATGGAGTGGTATCTGGTGGACTAGCAACAACAAGCGTCAGTGTCATCTGGAATCGCAAAATGGGAAATGCAGACACGCTCTCGGCGAACGAAGGGGACCGGATACAGACGGAAGTAGAGCATGACCACCCCCAGAGCTGCTTGTGTTCGATAACTTAGACACGAAGTCACCTGTAAAGTTGTGGTCCTCGGGGCAGCTGTTACGGCTGGCACGGAAACGCCCCCCAGGGAGGCAGCGTACCGCGTCTGATCGGCAAATCGTCGCCTTTCACCCGAGGCTTGCGCGGCGAACCTTCTGGCGGAAAATCCTCACCGTCCAGTTCGATAAGCCGACTCGAGCAGTCAGGGGCCATAATGCCGCGCTGACTAGCTCTTGCAAGCAGCCAGTCTACGGTGTATACATCGGTATACGCCGTAGACATATGGCCACATCCGCCAAACCCGATCAGCAAAAGACAACTACAGCCGCTTCTATCCTCGTTGCTGCGCGAGAACTTCTTGACCGGGAAGGCCTTGCGGCAGTCGCGATGCGCCCCGTCGCGGAACGGGTTGGCATTACCCCCATGGCCATCTATCGCCACTATGCGGACCGCGCCAGCCTGCTGAATGCGGTCGCCGACGAGGGCTTCCATGAGCTCGCGACTAGGGTGCTGACACTTCAGCTCAAGGGTGGCGTGGAGCACCGGCTGATGCAGGTGGGGGACGTCTTTCTGGACGCCGCGCTGCAGTTCCCGAACCTCTACGAGCTTATGTTTCTTGTGCCTCGTGAGGGGGAGCGGGTCTATCCCAAGGACTTCAAGGCGGGGCGATCGCCGACGTTCAGTCCGACTGTAAACATTCTTGACGAGGCGATGCGCGCCGGCGAATTGCGACCTGACGATCCTGTAGAGATCGCCTTCGAACTCAGCGCGCTTTCGCATGGACTCATCGTGCTGTATCTGGGAGGCCGTGTAGCCCAAAGCGAGAAGCAATTCCGAATGCTTCACCAGCGTTCTTTCAGGAGATACCTCAATGGCCTTCGTCCATAGACGCCCTATGCTCGCCGCGACCTTCGCCATCTTCACCACGGCAGCGCTGCTACTCGCCGGAGATGGTCTGAACCCCGTGTGGCCCGTGATGTGGATAGCATTCATCCCCGTGCTGCTGCTGGCTGCAGAGACCGCCTCATGGCGCGTCGCGGCCGCAGCCGCGGCACTCTCCATGCTTCTGGGCAGTCTCACCATGCTGTACTACCTACATTTTGTGCTGCATGCCCCTGTGACGGTATGGCTGATTTCGTTTTCGATCGCCTCGCTGCTCTTCGCCGCGGGTGTCCTTCTGTTCCGCAGTCTCCTTCAACGTGGGGCAGTCGTCAGCGCTGTGATCGCACTGCCGGCGTTCTGGACAGTATGCGGATATCTCGCCAGCTTTGCGCCGGCGAACGGCACGGCCGGCAGCCTAGCCTACACGCAGGAGCGCTTTCTGCCCATCCTGCAAGTCGCTTCTCTCACTGGCCCGTGGGGCATCACCTTCCTGGTGTTGCTGTTTCCGTCGGCAGTTTCCAGCGGACTGTATCTACGGCGCAGGAGGCGCTTGCAGGCAGCGGCCGTCGTGGGATCGGCGTTAGCTGTTCTCGCTGGCTCCGTCCTGTTCGGTGCGATGCGGCTGGCAGCACCGAACTCGCAGCAGAACATCAAGGTGGGACTGCTGGATATGGACGCGGTGGAATTCGCAGACAAAGCCCCCGAAATGCAGGAGCTTATCAAAAGTTATGCCGAGCAGGCTGAGGGGCTCGCCCGCCAAGGGGCGAAGATCGTTCTAATGCCCGAGAAGACAGGCCTGCTGCTCGACCGGGACACGAAGACGGTGGACCCTGTTCTGCAGTCTGTGGCCGACCGCACAGGCGCGACTCTCCTCATCGGCGTGGTGCATGTGGTCGCGCGAGACTCTTTCAACGAGGCGCGCATTTATACGCCGGATCAGCCGATTGCCACGTACGACAAGCAGCATTTGCTGCCGCCGTTTGAATCAAAGCTGACACCGGGAACTTCGCTCGTTCTGCTGTCAAAACCGTTAGTCCCGATTGGTGTTGCGATCTGTAAGGACATGGACTTCATTCACCCAGCGCTCGATTATGGACGTGCCGGCGTTGACCTACTGCTCGATCCGGCCTGGGACTTCGACGTAGACGGTACTTGGCACGGGCACATCGCCATCATGCGCGGCGTCGAGGGCGGGTATGCGATCGCGCACGCAGCGAAGGATGGATTCCTCACGGTGACGGACGATCGGGGCCGCATTCTCAGCGAGGTAAAGACCAGCAGCGGAGCACTCGCGTCGCTGCTGGTGGATGTGCCGCTGCGTCACGACCAAACGGTGTTTGATCGATATGGCACATGGTTCCCCTGGGTGGCAGGCCTACTCCTGCTTGCTGTCGCCATACGGATGTCGACTTTATCTCATTGGCATCAGGAGTACGCATCTGATACGCGTCTCTAACGTTGCTCGAACTTCGCGATCACTTCGAGCTTGCGACAACACCTTGTTTCCTAAACATCGCGTTCTCGTTATTTACTTCTGAGTCTTCGTTTCACGAGCAGGCATTCTTCAGCGGGGCCGCTCAATTCGTTTGCGTATGACTCTTGACGTTTGATGTAGTGACCCTGTTAACGACTAACTGCTTTCCCAGAATCCGGCTGCCCTGATTAGAATTCAGGTCTTCTTGAGCCCCTATCCGATTTACAATTGACAAATGCCGAAAGCCCCTTCATCGCTTACCTCCCCCAAGATCAAGAAGCTCGCTTCCAAGGCGCTGAAGTCGCCAAGCATGTTGACCACAGAAGAGACACGTGAGCTTGGCGGGTCCGTCATGGCACACATCGAACCTCGTGATGCTGCTCCAAAGAAAACGCCTGCAGTCCCAACGAAAGCAGCCGCGAAGAAAAGTCCTTCCACGAAGCGGCCATAAGACGTCATTGAAGCTACCTATTATGGGAAGTTCGAGCTTGTAGAAATTTCTCACGATAATCTCCGCCTACCATTTCCAACGAAACACACATTTGATGAAGGCGTGAGCGTATCCTCTCCCCCGATGCGATCACCTAGCGTCTCTTCGCGCGAAACAGCACGAAGATTGTTTGAGGCCCTCATCATAGGGCTTGCTGCGCTTTAAAGACAACTTGCCTTGTCGTCAGTAACTTGCATTTGTCGCAAACTCATCTCGTTCGCCGCGCACTGCGCCGCAAACTGTTGTAGCGACTACGCGCCGAATGCATCAGAGCTGGCTGAAGCCTAAGACGTTCAAGGAAGTCCTCCGTAGCTTCCGTCAATGCGCTAAACAAGTCCAGCAGACCGAACGATATGACCCCCCGAGATGTGCTAATTGGCTCATTTCCTGGCGTTATCGCTACCGAAAATAGATTCCAACTATGCACAATCGCGTGGCGGTAAGCCTTAAGTAAGGCTCCTGCGTGTTGTCTGTAAGGAACCGGGAGGTGTTCACGAATAAAAGCCGGAATTTGCCTGCCGCTAAGGGCTCCATATCCGTAAGATGAGATTGCGTCGAGCGCGCAGAACAATGCGATAGCGATCACGTGTCCTCTATGCTCAAGCGCGCCTGTCCTGGCCGTCGCGTCTTCAATCACATTTGATATTTCGAGAAACATAGACAATTCAAAGATTCGCTTCAAGACCAAGACGAAGTCGTGATCGTCTGCAGGAGCTTGAGGCCATGCACTAGGTTGCCAAGGCACAAATTGAATCAAACCCGCTGCGGAGACATTTGCGCCAGACACCGGCATTGAGACTAAAGGCGATAAAGGCGTCATGTCGAGTCGATAAAGCATGTCACTATACCATCCTTGTTAGATTATTAGAATCCATACAGGATCGACGGCGATTACTTGACTATTCACATCTCTCCGGTCGCTAGGCTCTTTCGAAGCTACCCTGGACTGCTCTTTCTTTCGGGGCGGTCCTACCACACTTCGTCGGGCCGTCTTTTCTAGCGTCTTCCCCGAGCCGTCATTATCACAACACTCTCCCGCAGTCGTGACGGAGGAGTACCATCTATAGCTGTGTTGTTAGTGTGCTGGCCTGATGATCTTAGATGGCGGAGCACCCCAACCTCCGAAAGATCCCAGCCTGTGCGCTGTCCAACTTCGGCGTAGATGAGATCAACGGGTATTTCGACACCGGCGTATGCGGATGTTGAAACGACGACCCACAACGCGGCTTTTTTTGAAGCAAGACGCCGCAGATGCAAGAGAATCTTTTCAACGTCTTCGAAATATGCCCTAACCATGTCGGGGATATTCTGATTCCACAATTTGACTTCACTCTTTTCAAGACGATCCATCGTGTCGTCGAAAATAGGTCCAAAGCTTCTTTTATGAGGCCTCTCCCACGCGACCTGCACATGAGATCTTAACGTTTGGTAACGAAGCGCTCTTAGCGATTCCGCTGATCCGACGAACTTCGATAAGAAAAGCTCTGGTCTATAGACATCTGTGTAATCAAACGAGTTAAGGTATGGGGGAGAGGTTATGCAGAGCTTGAACGACGCATTCTCTATATTCCCGAGAGCCCGTCTTGAGTCGCCCAGCACAACTTCTGCTCGGTTCCCTAACACAGGCATTGCCTCTACATCAATCGCCATCACTTCGATGCGCTTGTTGAAGCTCTCTACGAAGGAGGACGCAGTGAATTTCCTCGATTGCCAGCCCTTATGATAACGAAGGCATTTCCCATCGGCTTCCGCATTACAGTTGTCCATGGCTGCTCCGATGAGAGCTAGCCGAATGAGATCACGCGTCGGTTGAGCGGTAACCTTTGTTTGAGCCCAACCGCCCTCGAATGCTCTTAAAACATTCGTATTGAAGAGCCATTTAGGTTTGCCGCACGCTTCCGAGAAAGTGCTAAATGTTTCCAGCGGAGAAGTCCGTCCCTTCTCCGCCATATCCATAACACTTTCTGCGTGACTCTTTAGGGTCCGCGGTCGGCAGTTAAGCAACTTGGTTCTAGAGACAAAGGCAAGAAAGGGGTTCACCTCAATCCCGATCGCACGTGCATCTCTTGCCGCTGCAGCCAACGGCACAGTACCGCTCCCACAAAATGGATCGAGGAGCAGTTCGCCGTCATTCACCTCAGCCACGTCCAAAGCAGATTCGACCATCTTTGATGCGAAAGCTTCCTTGATGACGTACCAGCGATGGCGTGGAGCCGCTTGAGCCAGTTCCGCAGTCGAATACTGAAGGTCCCGCAGAGAGAATGATTGATTTAACATGTCACCCTACCTTCGGCTCTGCAAACATACGGAACGGTTCATGGAAGTCGTGCCGACTTTTATGATATTCGGGGTTAAACACCAGCTTTTCATTCTCATACTTGAGCGCGTCTGAGGTGGCAAGCACCTTTGTCTTAGCTGTCAACTTCGCCCGGCGCGCATCAATGATGACCAAATATCCACGTGTTTGCTGAGTGGGGGCCTGGACTGTGTTCGCGTCTAAGTACTCAGCTAATTGCTTTGCACCGTCTCTCGCGCGTGAAGCCGAATATTTTGTGCCAAGCTTCGTAACTTCCCTAGACTGTCCGAGCCATTTTATCTCGATGAGTGCCAGCCGATTAGTCAACCACCACGTGACCTTGATGTCAACGGGATGGCTCGCGTCTACCACCTGTTCTGGCCTAACCTCAATCTGGCCCCGTAACCTAGATTTGAGAAACTGCGTTAGAGAATCCCGCATATGGAATTCAGGGCCGGCCACTAGAAACAGCCGATTGGAGTCATACCAAACTTTATTGAGAATAGGGCATGACGAATGTTTGACGTTGGTAAGTCTGTAGCGCTCAAGTGCCTCATGCAAGCTCGAGTACGTTGGAACAGCAAAGTTACTTGCACAATCCTGAACTATCTTTTCAACCAAGGCCGAGGAGCGTTTTGCGTGGAAAAACTCAACTTCCTTATCATACGAATACACGACCGCGATATCAGCAAGCGCAGCAACAGTCAGCTCCTCACTTGTCCACAAAATGAAGCGACCAGATTCTAAGCACCTAATTGTGACATTCCCGACTGGCAGACCTACCACGGTCTGCAGGTGTCCCAATGAACCGGCGTCAAGAGGCTGAATCGCTGCGTTTCGGTCGAGCGTTTTAAAGACCGTTAGCTTACCAGTAAGTGTTTCAGGAGCAACTTTGATGTAGAGGTGCCGGAGGAATGCAAGCAAGTCACGCAACACATCGCTTGCTTCTGCGCCATGCTGCTGAACGACCATGTTCGTGTAAAAGGCGTGTGCATAATTCGCCATGTTCTCAGTGTCTATCACTACTCGCCACCGCCTTGTGCACTGCTCAGCGAGGTCGCAGCGTTCTTAGCCATGTAGCTCAACCATATTGTCGATGGAACGAACAGATCGTCGCTCTGTTGCGGAACCGCCTTCTTCAGCAATTCAAATTGCTCATACAGCACGCTGAGTAGGGGCTCGGATAGCAACAGGCGGCTGCTGTAGAGCTGACTTGACGGCTTTAGTGTCGGTTCTTGGAGAATCGCGTCTCGAATGAGCCCCACCGGCAGTGTCAAAATAGTGCTTTCCGCAGCCTCTAGAAATCTCCTGCGGGTCGTGTTCTGGCCAAAGGAGTTCAATACAGTAAGTTGGTTCGCACCTCTTGCGGTGGTCGAGTAGAAATCATCCCTCTGTACTAGAAAGCCCATCGCCACGAATGGGTGAACAATGCTCTGCAGGTCCTGGCTGTAAGGAGCCCCTGTTGGAGTGCCAACGAAGATATATCCCCACTCCCCGACTGGCTTGCCCGAATACAAGGAAAGTAAACATGCCAAGTAAGCAAATAGATGGATCTCCGCTTCGGCAACACTACCGAAAGTATCTTGAAGTACTGCAATTATGTGAAGCACATCGAAGGCCGCGTAGGGATTCATTTGTTGCCCTTTCTTCCCTTGGTCTTGCTCGTCTTCACTAGTGTGCTGTCCCAGAGATACGTGAACAAAGCCGCGCAAGCTTTTGGAAGATG
>CAXTNM010000043.1:0-42478 GCA_964245715.1 uncultured Acidobacteriaceae bacterium
GTCGGTGGGCTGGACCGGCATCGCCTCGAGGGTGGGGTCGTCGAGATTCTTGGTGATGGCGTTCTTGAGGATGAGTTGCTGAAAGCGGAGCTGCGAGCGGGCAATGGTGAGGTCCTGCTCGCGGGCGGCGACTTCGCCTTCGTCTTTGAGGACGTCGAGTGCGGGGATGGCCTGGAGTTCGAGTTGCTTGCGCGCGGAGGTGAGAGTCTGGTTGGCGAAGTCGAGTGAGGCCGTTTTGACCTGCTCATCTTCGTAGGCGCTGACGAGGTCCCAGTAGATGTTGGCGATCTGCGAGACGGTGGAGATGACCTGGAGCTGGAAGGCCTGATCGGAGATCTTCTGGTTGTTTCTCGCGATGCGGAGGTAGCGAAGATTGGGGCCGAAGCCGAAGCCGGCGAGGAGTTGTTGCGAGAGGCCGAACTGGTAGTAGGCGTCGAGTTCCGGATTGAGCAAGGTGAAGGGGCTGTTGGAGGTGACGCGATCGGTGTTGTAGCTGAAGGAGAGGCTGGTGCCGGTGGGGAAGGCCTGCGTGTAGCCGTAGTCGCCGACGATTTCATTGGTATGCAGGAGCTGGACGCCGTAGTCGATGATGTTGGCGAGCGGTTGAGCGTTGTGCTGGAGGTAGGTGTTGCCGGTGATGACGGGATCGTAGGAGGCTACGGCTGTGCCGGTGCCGAGGGTGGATTGCACGAGGCCGGAGGCTCCGGTGCCTGCGCCGCCTGCACCGCCGGTGGTGCCGCCTGCGCCTGCGCCGGAGGCTCCAGAGCCGAAGCCGCCAACACCTGCGCCGGGCGTGTTCTGGACGACGCCGGTGTTGACGCCGCGGAAGAAGCCGCCGGCCTTGGTGCGCTCGACGTCGGCGGCTGCGATGGGAATGTTGTAGCGGGCGATGGCGAGGTCGAGGTTGTTTTCGAGGGCCAGGGCAATCGCGTCTTGCAGGGAGAGTTTCAAGACACCGTTTTCGATGAGCGCGTCGACACGGGGGGAGTTGGCGAGGTTGGGTTCGGCGACGTAGGTCGGGCGGTAGGCGTTGAAGGGGTTCCAGGAGTGAGGAATGCCGAGATTGAGGACAGGCTGCGGAGTGGGCGGGGTCGCGATCGTCTGGATTACATTCTGGGCGTACAGGAGAGTGGGGCCGAGGAGAAGAGTTGCGGCGATGGGCTTAATTGCTGTCATGTAGTGCATTTCCTTGGGAGTGCTGTCAGGGACCTGTGCTTGGTGGATTTGGCTCTTGTGCTATCACCTCAGCGCGGTGGAACGCTTTGATGGGTGGGGCGAACAACTCTGGGTGAGTCAGACCTGGACGGCGAGTTCGTTCGCGGTGTCGCGGGTGAGCCAGCCGTCGCGCAGCTCGATGGTGCGGGATCCGAAGGCGGCGTTGGCGTCGGAGTGGGTGACCTGGACGATGGTGGTGCCTTGCTGGTTGAGGGCGCGAAAGAGCTGCATGATCTCGGTGGCTTGTTCGGAGTGGAGGTTGCCGGTGGGCTCGTCGGCGAGCAGGAGCGCGGGCTTGTGGATGACGGCGCGGGCGATGCCGACGAGCTGCTGCTGGCCGCCGGAGAGTTGCGAGGGATAAAGGTCTTTTTTGCCGACGATGTTGAAGCGGTCCAAAGTATCTGCCACCAAGGCTTGGCGCTCCGAACGGGGGATGTCTTTGTAGGAGAGCGGGAGGTCGATGTTCTCGGCGACGGTGAGATCGTCGATGAGGTGGTAGGACTGAAAGACCATGCCGGTGCGACGGCGGGCGAGGTCTGCGCGCTGTTTGCGGTTGAGGGTCTGGATGGAGGTACCGTCGAAGCTGAACTCGCCGCGCCATTGGTCGTCGAGCATGGCGAGAACGTTCAGCAGGGAAGATTTGCCCGCGCCGGATGGCCCCATGATCGTGAGGAATTCGCCCTCGGCGATGTTGAGGTTGACGCGACGCAAGACGAAGTTTTCGGTGTGGCCGGTCTTGTAGCTGCGTTCGAGGTTGGTGATGTCGATCATGTGGATTCCTTTCTACTGCTGACGCAAGGTTTCGTTGGGGTCAAGGCGCGAGGCAAGATAGGCTGGCGCGACGCAGGCGACGACTGAGATGGCGAGGAGCAGGGCCGTCGTGGCGACGAAGGTCAGGAGGTCAAGGGGTTGGGTGTGGAAGAGGAGTGCGGCTAGTGATTTGGTGATCAAGGCGGACGCCGCAAGACTCAGCGCAAGGCCAAGGATGGAAAAGGCAAGGCCGCGTTTGAGGATGAGGGTGAGGACGTCCGAACGCTGAGCGCCGAGGGCCTTGCGCAGGCCGAGTTCCTGGGTGCGCTGCGTGACCGTATAGCTGAGGACGCTATAGAGGCCGAAGGCAGCGAGCAGAAGCGCGATGAGGGCAAATTCGGTGAGCAGTTGGGTCTGGAATCGTTGCTGGGCTGTCGAGCGTGCGAGCAGATCAGCGTAGGTGAGTGTCGCGAGCACGGTGAAGCCGGGGCCGTTGCGGAGCTGACGCAGGGCGAAGCGGAGATCTTGAACAAGTGTCTGCATGGGTGTTCGTCTCCTAGTCGGTGCGCAGGGCTTGCATGGGTTCGATGGAAGCGGCGCGGCGGGCCGGGATGATGGCCGCGATGCAGGTGGCAAGGAGTAGCAGGGCGATAACGATGGCGAGGACGAGCGGCTGGAAGGCAGGAGTGTTGTAGAGCGTGGATTGAATGAGGCGTCCGGCGGCGATGCTGAGCGGTATGCCGATGGCGAGGCCGAGGAGCGCTTGGGTAAGGGCACCGCGAACGATCATGCTGAGAACGCCGTTGCGGGTGGCGCCGAGAGCCATGCGGACGCCGATCTCACTGGTGCGGCGCTGGACGTTGTGCGCGGTGACGCCATAGAGGCCGAGCGCGGCAAGCAGCAGGGCGATGATACCGAAGAGGGTGGTGAGGCGGACGACGAGGTCGTCCTGGGTGAACTGGCTGGAGAGCTGGGCGTCGTAGGTTTTGAGGCTGAGAACGAGGATGTCGGGGTTGATAGATTTGAGTGCACCACGGATTGAGGCGGCCATGGCATTCTGGTCACCGGCGTAGTCGATGACGATGTTATTGGCGAAGTGTTTGGAGACTTCGTCGGCCGTGTCCCGGGGCTTGACGTAGGTGGTGCTCTGGCTGATGGGGGTGAAGAACATGGGCCGTACCTCGCTGTTCGGGTCACCGTACTTGGTGTTGTCGGCGATGCCAACCACCACGAACTCGCTGGTGAGGCCTGGGTCGGGGCCGAAGTGAGTGCCGATGGCCTGCGCGCCTTTTAGGAACTTGTCAGCGAAGAGCTGGTTGACAACAGCGACGTGGACGCTGGTCTCGGTATCGTCCTGGTTGATGGCGCGGCCGCGGAGGATTTTAGTGCCTACCGTGGCGAAGTAGTCCGAGCTGACCGCACTGTAAAGAGCGTTGTTGTTGGTCTGGGCGTCGTCGCCGGGACGGAAGATGTCCGTGGCCCAGTTGTTATTAGCCATGGGGCTGTAGGTTGCGTAGGCGAAGTGGAGGACGCCGGGAAGCTGAGCGAATTGCTGATCGAACTGGCGATTGAGATTTTCGAGTTGAGGCCCGGTGTAGCTTGCGGCGTGCAGATCGATGAAGGCGATCAGACGGTGTTCGGGCGAAAAGTGGAAGTCTTGATGCTCGAGCTGGCGGAGGCTGGTGATGAGCAGGCCGGCGGTAGAGAGCAGCGCGAGTGAGAGCGCGGCCTGGAAGATGACAAGCATGCGTTGGGGCAGGGAGCTGGTGTCGCGCGTGCTGCGGTTTGCTCCACGCAAGGCTTCGACTGGGTTTGCGCGGGATGCGATCCACGCGGGCGCAGTGCCGAAGAGGATTCCCGTGAGGAGCGAGAGCGCAAGTGCGAAGCCGAGGACGGGAAGCGACGGCATTGCGCTGAGCGGATTGGTGGTGGTTTCGCCGAGTGCGAGCGCGATGATCGCGTGGGTACCGGCGAACGCGACGAGCAGGGCGGCTCCTCCGCCGACCAAGGCGAGCAGGATGGCTTCGACGAGCATCTGGCGCACAAGGCGCAGGCGCGGAGCTCCGAGGGCGGCGCGGATGGAGAGCTGCTGACGCCGGCCCATCCCACGGACGAGCATAAGGTTCGCGAGATTGGCGCATGCGATGAGCAGGACGGCGGCAGCGACTAGTTGCAGCAGCTTGAGGCTGTCGGCATAGCTGTCGCGCAGGGTGTTGATGCCACCGGCTGCGGAGACCAACTGAGTTGTCTGCTGCGAGACCTGTTTATCGGTGATGCCGTTGGGAAAGGTTTCGCGATGCGCGCTGATCCACTGACGAAGTTCGCCCTGGATGGTGGCTTCGAGGTTAGGGACGGTTGTCGGATCCTTGATGCGGACGAGGAGGTCGAGCCAGTTGCTTGCCGGGAAGGTGAGGAGTTTGCGGTCGGGTTCGAAGGTGGGTTCCTGCGCGAGCGGAATCCAGATGCCGGCTGCGTCGGCGGCGCTCATGCGCTCGCCGACAAAGCCGGGTGAGGTGATGCCGACGACGGTGGCGGGTTTGCCAGTGAGCAGCAGTGTGCTGCCGAGGAGCGTGGGATCGGCGGCGAACTTGGTCTGCCAAATGGCATAGCTGATGACGGCTACCGGAGGTGCACCCTGCCTGTCGTCATCCGGGCTAAGGGTGCGGCCGGCGTAGGTTTGTACTCCGAGTAAAGGGAAATAGTTGCCGGAGACGAAGCGAATGAGGAGCGGCTGTGCTTCGCCCAGATTTCCTCCGCGGCGAATGCTGGCGGTGTTGGATGCAGCGTCGACTGCGGCCATGCCTTCAAGGCCCGGGGTGCGGTCGCGAAGGTCGCGGTAGAGATCGTAACTGTAGAGGTTCCAGTTGCCCTGGACGCCCCCGGTGACGCAACAATCGTTGTCCTTGCCGAGCTTGTAGAGCTGTTCCGCGTGCTGCACGGGGATGTGGCGCAGCATGACCTGGTAGACCAGGGTGAAGATGGCCGTGGTGGCTCCTATACCGAGTGCGAGCGTAAGCACGGCGGTGAGCGCGAAGCCGGGCGCTTGGCGAAGCTGACGGAGAGCGTAGCGAATATCCTGTACGAAGGTGTGCATGTTTTTCCTATTCCGTGCGGAGAGCTTCGGTTGGATTGATCGAGGCGGCGCGAATGGCAGGCAAGAGCGCGGCGATGAAGGCAACGGAGGAGATGAGCAGCACCGCGAAGATCATCGACAGGGGATCGGCGGGCGAGACGCCGAAGAGCTGGCTGCGCAACAGAAAGGTGAGACCGTAGGCGACTGGGAGAGCGATGAGGATGCCCAGGCCGGCGAGTCGCAGCACGTCGGTAAGCACGATGCGCGAGATGGCTGCGCGGGTTGAGCCGAGCGCCATGCGAATGCCGATCTCGCGGGTGCGCTGCGCGGTCGAGTAGGCAAGCACGCCGTAGAGGCCGACGCCGGCGAGAAAGGTTGCGAGAATGCCAAAGGAGATGGCGAGCAGCGTCACCATGCGGTCGTTGGTGAGCGTCTCGTCGATCTGGTCGTCGAGGGTGAGGAGTGAGACCAGGGCGAGGCTGGGGTCGAGGTGCTGCATGGCGGCGCGAATGGTCGGGAGTTCCTGTGCAGGATCCGTTTGGGTGCGGAGGTAGAAGTAGAGAAACTGTTCGGGGCGCTCGGTGCTCTGCTTCGAGGGGCGGAAGGCAGTGGCGACGACGGGCTCGCGCATGCCGGTGTGGCGGGCGTCGCGGAGGACGCCGATGATCTGAGTGTCGACTGAGGTGGAGGCATTGGCGTTGAAGGCCATGCGGCGGGTGAGGCAGTCGTTGACGCTCGAGCAGAAGTGCCGGACGAAGGCTTCGTTGACGATGGCGACGTGGGGATGCGTGAGGTCGTCCGATGGCGTGAAGGCGCGACCGGCGACGAGTGGAAGCTGCAGCGTCGCGAAGTAGTTAGGGCTGACGGAGGGATGTTCGACGGAGAAATTGTCGTCGGGTGGAGCAGTGTAGCCGGAGACCCGAACGCCGGTGAGAGCGCCATTTTCTGCGAGTTCAGGGTCGTCGGTGCTTGCGACCGACTGAACCCCGGGAAGAGCGGAGAGGGTGTCGATGATACGGTCATGCAGCGCGGGCATATTTTGTTGCGTGTAGCCGGCGAGCAGAGGATTAACGCCGAAGGTGATCAGGTGCGAGGTGTTGAAGCCGACGTTAACAGCGCGCAGATTCTGCATGGTGCGGAGGAAGAGTCCGGCGCCGACAAGCATGACGACGCTGAGGCCGATCTGCAGGCAGACGATGCCGCGGCGAAAGCTGAGCAGGCTTCCAGCACCGGTTCCTCCGCGCTGGTTCAAGGTCGCGGTGAGATCTGGCCGGCGCAGCTGGATCAATGGCGCGAGCGAGAAGACGAGACTGACTCCAAGGGCGATGGCGAAGTTGAACAAGAGCAGGGTGAAGTTGATGGAGCTGTCGAAGGCCACGGAGCCGGCGTCATCCGCAAGGCGGCTGACGAGAACGCGCAGGACAAGCGGTGTGAGGGCAAGGCCCGCGACGCCTCCGGCGAAGCCGATGAGCAGGCCTTCAAGGATGAGCTGTTGCAGGATGCGCAAGCCGTTTGCGCCGAGCGCATAACGCAACGAGAACTCGCGCATGCGGCCGGATGAGCGAACGAGCAGCAGGCTGGCCACGTTGACCGAGGCGAGGAGCAGGACCAGGGCAGCCATGGCCATAATGGCGATGAGTGGCGTCTGATAGTTGTCCCGGCTATAGGAGAAGCCGCTTGCGCCCGGCTTGAGGATCATGCGGCTCTTGGTGAGAAAGTCGTCGGTGAAGTGCTTCGAACGGTGGCCGAGAGCCTTCAGTTCTTCAGCGCGAAGAGCATGCCAAAGCGGGTTCATGGCATCTTCGGCGCGGCTGCGGGAGCCGCCGGGTCTCAGGCGGCCAAGGATGTTGATCCAGCGTTCGGTGTGGGCGGTGAGGCGGACGTCTTCGCCTGGTGCGATTTGCCCGGTCATTGCCATGGGAACGAAGAGGCCGGGAGTCTGACCCCATACGGCTGAGCGAAACCCCTTTGCGGCAACACCGACGATCTGGAAGCCGTGGCCATTGATGGTGACGTTTGCGCCGACGATAGCTGGGTTGGCGCCCAGGCGATTCTTCCAGAAGTCGTAGCTTAGGACGGCTACGGGATCGGCGTCTTTCTGGGTGTCCTCGGACTGGGTGAAGAGGCGGCCCATGGAAGGCTGAACGCCGAGCATGGTGAAGTAATTGCCGCTGACGATTTCGGTATCAAGGATCTGCGCAGAGTTGGCATAGGTGAGGCTGGCGGAGGTTGTGCCGGTCGCAATCAGGCCTTCGAAGACGCGATTCTGGTCACGGAGATCCTTGTACATCGGATAGGAAAAGTAAGCTTCACGGTCGCCGCCATGATCCATGAAGTGTCCCTCCCAGACAGAGCCTGTCCCTTCGAGGACGACGAGCTGTTTGGCGTCGCGGACGGGAAGCGAGCGGAGCAGGGCCTGGTCAAGCAACGAGAAGATGGCCGTGTTGGCGCCGATGCCGAGCGCGAGTGTGAGGACCGCGGTGAGGGCAAGCGCGGGCGAACGGCGAAGCTGGCGGAGCGCGAATTTGAGATCGTTGACTACGGTGTTCATGGTGAACTTCCTTATTCGGCTCGAAGAGCTTCGGTGGGTTCGAGATAGGCGGCTCGACGGGCGGGGATGAGGCTGGCAGCGATCGTAGCGACGAGCATTGCTGCTGCGGAGAGCGTGATGGCGAACGCTCGATTGCCGAGGATGGTGACGGAGTCTGCACGACCTAAGCCGTCGACGACCGTATAAAGGAGTGAGGAAATGAGTCCTCGGAGGACGAAGCTCGCAGCGACGCCGAGGGCTAATCCAAGCGACGTGAGGATGAGGCCATTGCGGAGCACGAGGCTGAGAATCTGTCGGCGCTTGGCACCGAGAGCCATGCGGACGCCGATTTCGCGGGTTCGTGAAGAGACCTGGTAGCTGAGCAGACCGAAGAGGCCGATCCGCGCCAGGCCCAGAGCGAATACGGCGAACGCACCTGCCAGCCAGGAGAAGAATCTTGGAGCGGCCACGCTTTTATCGAGGAAGCTCTGCATGGGCGCGAACTTCGCTGCGGGGATCTCGGGATCGACGGCGGCTCTTGCGATTTCGGGATCGGGGGTATTGGTGCGCTCCTGCATGCGGATGACGAAGGTTGTCGGGAACCAACCGTTGATCATCTTCATGGTGTCGTCCGAGACCTGCGCGAGGGGAAGGTAGGCCGTTGGTCGGATCTCGCCGGCGAGCGACGCGGTGTGCGGATTGGCGGTGATCCCTACCACCCGGCGTGGCATTTTTCCCTCTGCGAGGATGTGCTCCCCGACGGGGTTCCGGCCTGGGAACCACTTCTTCGCCGCAAGTTGGTTGATTAGCACCTCGGGAGCGGCACCGGCTGCGTCTGCTGCCGAGATGTCATGGCCTTGTAGCACGACGGTGCCGATGGTTCGGAAGTATAGAGGTGTAACGAACCGGATCTCCGAGTTGTGAAGCTGATCCTTGCGGTCCGCAGGACCCGCGCTGTCGCTGATCCCGGCATCGAGTGCAAGGCCGTTAACTGTAGCCAGCTGGGCGACGGCAACTCCGATGCTGGTGAAAACTTTCGCACGCGTCTCGATGAGGTCGATGCTTTCGCCGGTTTGAGCGTTTCGAGGCGCGTCTCCCGGTTGCTCAAGCCCGAGCCCAACCAGGTCTTCAGCGTGTGGGTAAGGAAGGGGGGCAAGCAGGGTTCCGCGCAAGATCGAGAACATGGCCGTCGTCGCGCCGATGGCGAGTGAGAGCGTGAGGATCGCGGTCAGGCTGAAGCCGGGTGAGCGGCGGAGCTGGCGGAGCGTATAGCGGAGGTCGGATTGGAGGTTTGCCATGGCTTGATCTCCTATTCGGTACGCAGGGCTTCGATGGGTTCGATCCGCGAGGCGCGTGCAGCGGGGAGCAGCGTTGCGGCGAGGACGGCGACAGCGAGAATCAGGGTCGAGGTAAATAAGAGCAGGGCGATATGGGGTTGAGCCCCGCTTCCGACGATTGTGGAAGCGACGAGATGCGAGGCTGCGAAGCTGGCGACGAGGCCAAGGGCAAGACCAGCGAAGAGGATGCGTGAGGAGTCGCCGAGCAAAAGGCCGAGCACGCCGCGGCGCGAGGAGCCAAGTGCGATGCGGAGACCGAGTTCGCGGGTGCGTTGTGCGACGTCGAAGGCGACGAGGCCGTAGACGCCGATGACGACGAGTAGAAGCGAGAGCATGGCGAAGGCGGTGAGGAGCGAGGCGTTCAGGCGCGGTTGTACGAGCTGGTTGCTGATGATGTTGTCGACAGTGTCGAAGTGGCCGGCGGATGCGATCGAGCTTGAGGCAAGGACAATCTTGCGGACCTGCGATTGCAAGGCTGCGAGTGGAAGGTTTGAGCGGAGGACGAACTGTTGATGCGGCCAGTAGCCGTGCATCGGATCATAGATCTGCGGCTCGATTGGGCCGGAGAGGGAGCCGCCTGTGCCTTGCACGTCGGCGACGACGCCGATGATTTCAACGGTGACGGGATTGCCGTTGAGTGGCGTCATGACGAGTCGCTTGCCGACGGGATTTTCACCGGGGAAGTAGCGTTTGGCAAACGTCTGGTTGACCAGGTTGACGCCGGGCGCAGTCGGAAGCTGATCGGTAAGGGTGAAGGAGCGGCCAGCAAGCAGCGGGATGTGCATGGTTCGCAGATAGCCCACGCTGAGGTTGCGGCTATCCGCTATGACGGCATCGTGGTGCGGGGTGGGAGGTTGGCCTGCGATGTCGTAGGTGGTGCGGCCGTTGAACGAGGTGAGCGGTAGCGCTGTGATGGAGCCGGCGCTTGTTACCCCGGGCAAAGCGTTGAAGGTATCTTCAAGCTGCGTATACAGCAGACGGTTTTTCTCGGTGTTTCCTGCCCAGGGAAGATCTACGGTGAAGGTGATGAGGTGATCGGCTTCGAATCCGAGGGGAGTGGTGAGCAAGCGATAGAGGCTCTGCAGGACAGAGGTTGAGAGGACCAGGAGTACGAGCGACAGCGCAATCTGGAGCGTGGCAAAGGTCTTGCCGAAGACGCGCGTGTTGGATACGAGGGCCCTGGTTGGGCCCGGGGCCGCTTGACGGCGCGCCTGGAGAGAAGGAAGCGCGGCGGTGAATAGGGCCACGGAGAAGCCGGCGCAAAGCGCAACGCTGAGGGTGAGCGGGTCGACATGCGGTTTCTCAATGAGCAGGAGGCCTGCGGGAAGATGCGTTGCGAGGATGCGGAGCAGGGCGGAGGCGAGGGCGATGCCAGCGGCGCTGCCGGCAAGTACGAGCAAGAGGGACTCGGTGAGGAGCTGACGGGTGAGCCGTGCGCGGGTGATGCCGAGCGCGGTGCGGATGGCAAATTCGGGAGCGCGGGCGGCGTTGCGCGAGAGCTGCAGGCCGGCGATGTTGACAGCGGCGACGAGCAGGACCAGGAGGACGGCAGCGGCCAACAGCAGCAGGGCCTGACGGTACTCACCGAAGAGGCTGTCGCGGAGGGTCGTAAGCTGGAAGCCCCACGCTGCATCGGTGGCGGGGTATGCTGCGGCGAGTTGCGCGGCGAGCTGCGCGGTTGCGGCTCGGGCCGAGGTGAGGGACTGGCCGGGGGCGGTGCGGGCGACGACCTGAACGAAGCGGCTGCCGTCTCCGCGGTAGGTGCCGAAGTTGAGAGGCGAGATGTGGCCGGGGTGCCAGAGATCGACGCCGACGGGATAGTCGAAGGCTGCGGGCATGACGCCGATGACGGTGGCGGCGTCGGCGCCGAGACGCACGACGCGGCCGATGATGTGGGGGTCGGCGGCGAAGGTCGATCGCCAGAGACGTTCGCTGAGGACGAGCACCTGCGGGCCGTTGATCACATCATCGGCCGGGATCATGGTGCGGCCGAGAAGTGGGGCGGTCGCCATGGTGGAGAAGAATCCGCCAGAGACGCCGACCGCCGGGACGCGGAGAGAGGTGCCCGCGTCATACGTAAGGGTGGAGTCGTCGGAGTAGAAGTAGCCGAGGTTGGTGAAGAGCGGTGAGCCGGCCGACTTAGCCGTAGCGAGGTCGCGGGTGCGCAATACTCCGACCAGGCCGGTAGCCTTGGTTCCATGGAGCGGCTGATCCTCGATGGTGACGAGTTGGCTGGCTTGCGGGTAGGGCAGCGGGTGCAGCAGCGTGGCGCGAAGGATGCCGGTGAGTGCGGCGGTTGCGCCGATCGAGAGCGCGAGCGTGAGCATGACGCTGAGTGAGAAGAACGGTGCGCGTCGAAGCTGGCGGCTGGCGAAGCGAAGGTCTTGCAGGATGCTGATGAGCATGGGCTGTCTCCTATTCGGTGCGCAGGGCTTCGATGGGGTTGATGGAGGCGGCGCGGCGCGCAGGCCACAGAGCCGCCGCGATGCCGATGAAGACGAGTGCCAGGGTCAGGCCGGCGAGAAGTGCTGCGTCCTGTGCAGGGTGTATCTCAATCACCGATGCGAGAGCCTTCTGTGCCGCGAGTGTGATGAGCCAGCCGGCACCGACGCCTGCGAGCATGAGTATGGCGACGCGGGTGAGGATGCGACGGACGACCTCAAGGCGGGTGCTGCCGAGTGCCATGCGGATGCCGATGTCGCGGGTGCGGAGCTCGACTTCTTGGGTGGTCAACCCATAGAGTCCGATCAGCGCGAGGAAAAGGGCGAAGCCGGCGAAGATGCCGAAGAGCCAATTCTCCATGCGCTCAAACACCAGAGTCTCGTTGACAACTTCGGACATGGTTTCCGGTGTCTGGAAGGGGATGGTGGGATCGATCTGGTGAAGCGCTTCGCGGATCGGGCCTGCGAGTTGCCGCGGGTCTCCTGACGTGCGAACGACGAGGGACATGGTGTCCAGATTGCCGAGACGATCTTTGGGCGCGATCTCGTCGATTAGAAAGTCCATCTCTGCGAGCGTGGGGTGGTAGAGATCCTGACGTACGTCCGAGACGGTTCCCACGATGCCGGTCTTTTCGTCCGCCTTATCGTTGTCATCCAGGTGTGCGTTGACAGGATTGCCCCCTCCAGGAAAGAACTTGCGGCGGAAGGCTTCGTTGACGACGATCGAGGTGGCCTTGTGGTCGGGCGTGTCGATGGCGGCCGAGAGCATGCGTCCGCTGGTGTTATGGATGTCCATCACGTCGAAGTATCCGGCTGAGACGAGACGGACTTCGGCGAGGATCATCTGCTCGGGGGGGTAGGGTGGCTGGCCCGAGATGTGGACGTCCTCGTTGCTGCCGTAGCTTTGGATGGGCACAATGTTGATGAGGCCGGCGGCCTGGACACCAGGCAGATGCGAGACGCGATCGAGCAGGGGTTGATAGAGGTTGACGAGAGGATCGCGGTTTGTGTAGTTGCCTGGTGAGAGCGACAGTTTGGTCGCCAGGATGTGATCGGGGTTGAAGCCGAGGTGAGTGTTGAGCAGGTTGTGCAGAGAACGTAGAAGCAGACCGGAGATCACGAGCAGGACCAGCGAGAGCGCGACCTGACTAACGACGAAAGCGGAGCGCACACGATGTTGTCCGCGACTGGTGCCGGCTGAGCCGCCGGCGCGTAGAGCTTTGTTCGGATCGATGCCGGAGAGACGAAGGGCTGGGGCGAGCGACGCAGCGAGGCTGGTCAGCCCGGAGAGCAGAAGCGCGACAAAGAGCACTCTCAGGTTGAGCGTGACGTCCTGCCCGCGAGCGATGGCATCGACGAGGAAGACGCGTATCGCGGTGAGCAGTGCCCAGCTCAGCAGAACACCGCCGATCAAACCGGCTGCTGACAGCACTAGACTTTCTGTGATCATCTGGCGGATGATCCGGAAGCGGCCTGCGCCGACGGCTGCCCGAAGAGCCATCTCGCGCTCGCGCTTGATGCCTCGTGCGAGCAGCAGACCGGCGACGTTGACGCAGGCGATTGCGAGCAGCGCCAGCACGGCGAAAAGCAGGGTGAGGAGTGGACCATGCGCGGTGCCAACGACCTGTTGCTGCAGCGGTACGATGGTGACGGCGCGGCCAGCGTCGGTATCGGGGTACTGGCGGCCGAGATCGGTAAGGACGCGAGTGAAGTCGGCCTGCGCCTGGGCGCGGGTGATCCCGGGCTTGAGCAGACCGACCGAGGACATCCAGTGCGAGCCGCGACTGTTCTTCCAGTTCGTCGGCGCATGGATGGGCGTGTAGATAGCGTTGCGTGCGCTGAGCGGGAAGCGGAAGCTGGCGGGCATGACGCCGATGATGGTGGAGGGAACGGCGTCCAGCCGGACGACCTTGCCGATGACATCCTTCTGTCCGCCGAAGTCGTTGACCCAAACCTGATAGCTGAGGACGGCTACGTTATCCTTACCGGGCTGATCCTCTCCGGGGAGAAAGGTGCGGCCGAGGACAGGAGCGACGCCGAAGACGTCGAAGAAGTTGTCGGTTCCCTTGACGGCTTGCAGGGATACGGGACCGTTGGGACTGTCTAGATTGATCTTGAGGAAGTCGCTATAGCCGGCGAGCGCCTGGAAGGTCTTCAACTGCGCACGTGCATCGACATAGCTGAGCCATGACCAGGGCTGCGTGTAGCCTGCGCGAGCGGTGGTAGCGGGAAAGACGAGGCGGTCCTGATTGGCGAAGGGTAAAGGGCGGAGGAGAGTGGCATCGACCACGCTGAAGACGGCCGCAGCAGCGCCGATGCCGAGCGCGAGCGTCAGGATGATGGTGAGGGCAAAGCCCGGCGCGCGCACAAACTGGCGGAGGGCGAAGCGTAGATCCTGGAGAGTGGTTTGCATCGTGTGCTCCTTATTTGGTACGCAGGGCTTCGGTGGGGTGGAGAGCTACTCGCTGCGAAGGACGGTCATAGGGTTGGCGCTTGCGGCTGAGCGCGCCGGCAGGGCTGTCGCCAGAAGGGCGATGACGAGGACGGCAAGCGTGGAAAGGGCGTAGGACGGGGCGTCGAAGGTCGGCAAGTTGCCGATTGTGGAGGTGAGGATGCGGGTGAGAGCGAGGGAGAGCGCGGACCCGCTCAGAACGCCGATGGCAGCGAGAGTGATAGCCTTTCGAAGCACCACGGCGAGGACTTGCGAACGGTTGGCGCCGAGAGCGATACGCAAACTGAACTCGAAGCGGCGCTGGGCGACGGTGTAGGAGGTGACGCCGTACATGCCGACTGCGGCCAGCAGGATTGAGACGACGGCAAAGGCCGAGAAGAGTAGAGCGCGGAAGTTGTCGACGCGCTCGACGTCTTCGATGTCTGACTGCATGGTGGTGGCTCGGATCGCGAGGTCGGGCTGCGATTGCTTGAGGGTACGGGTGAGGATATCGAGCATCGCGGCTGGCGCAAGCTTTGTACGGACGATAAGTTGGAGATCGGTGGCCGCGTCCGGATGCTGAGCGATGGGGACATACATGGTTGCGGTCGGCGGCTTGCCGGGTGCTTCGCTGCGGAGATCGCCAACGATGCCGACGATGGTCCACCAGGACGGGTGCTCGTCCAGGCCGCACATGATCTGCTGGCCTATGGGATCCTGGTTGGGAAAGACTTGCCGGGCAAGCGTCTGGTTGATGAGCAGGACCCTCGAGCCTTCAAAGCGGTCTTCCGTGGTGAAGGCCCGGCCGCGAACGAGCGGAGTGCCGAGAGTAGAAAAGAGGTTAGGCGTGACCTGGCGTATGTCTGCGTTCTGAAGTCCGCGATACGGCGACGCGAAGACCTGCCGCCCCTTGATCGCGTAGCCCACATCGGAGCCATCGAAACCCATGGGAGCGCCGGAGATGGCGGCAACTGAGGAGACGCCGGCTATGGCCGCAGCCTTGTCGAGAGTCTCGTCGAGATGGGCGAGGTTAGTCCGCGCCTGGTTGTCCTCGTAAGCCTGAATCTGCGACGGAGGGGCTGTGGCGACCTGTTCGCGAGAGGGCGGCGGCGTGGTGGTGATGGTGTGAGTATCGAGAGTAACGAGGTTGCCGGGCACGAAGCCAAGGTCTTGCCGGGACTGGCGGATGAGCTCGCGGGTGAGCGTGATGGCAGCGACAGAGAGCGTGAGCGTCAGCGCGATCTCGGCGACGAGGAAGCTGTTGCGCAGGCGTGCCGTGCCGCGGGACTCGGTGCCTCGGGAGGCATCCTGGCGGAGCGCGAAGGCGGGGTCGATGTGCCACGAACGCCAGACCGGGAGAATTGCAGTCACAGCCATCAGGATGGCGCTGAGTGCAAGGGAGAACAACAAGACATCGAGGTCGAGGTGTATTTCGGCCAGCCGCGGGACGTTGGCCGGTGCGATGTGGATGAGGAGTTGCAGGGCAGGGAGTGCCAGGACAAGGGCCAGGATGGAGCCGGCACCTGCGAGCAGGAGCGCTTCTGCCAGAGCGCGGACCGCGAGAGCTGATCGCGACACTCCGAGTGCGGTGCGGATGGTGATGGCGCGGAGATTGCGGGTCGCGCGTACGAGCTGCAGGTGGGTGACGTTAGCGCAGACGATCAGCAGGATCACCCCAACAGCACCCATCAGCAGAGTCAGCGTGGGCCGAATGGAGCCGGTCAGTTCCTGCTGAAGAGGAACGGTGGTGATGGTCTTGTCGTGATCATCTGGATAGGCGCGCTGAAGCTGAGCGGAGAAGGTTGCGAGCTCGGCTGCAAGTTGCGCGGGTGAGACGTCGGCCCGGCGCTTGGCGATCGCGTGCTGGTTGTAGGCGGTGCGATTCTGATTGGGCGGGAAGGCGTCAAACTCGATCCAGACGGAGGTTTTTTCGGGATACGCAAAGCCCGATGGCAGCACGCCGACGATGGGGCTGATCTCTCCTTCGAAGAGGACGCTCTTCCCGAGGGCGGCTTGTGCGGAGCCAAAATGTTCGCGGGCCACAGACTCGCTGATGAGGGCATCGTGCCCTTTCGCCGCGTCTGGATGGAAGAGGCGGCCGGCGACTGGTTGCGCGCCCAGCACCTGGCCGAAGCCGGGGCTGACGGAGGCGATGCGGAGGTAGGCTGCCTGATCTCCGATCCTGATGCCTCCGTCCCAGCCGCTCCAGTAGGCGGTCGATTCGAAGCCATGTACTTGCTGGGCGACGTCTATATAGTCTCCGCCGCCGAGCTTCGGGATGGTGCGATTTTGGTCGGTGAAGTGCGATTCGAGGGCGACGATGCGATCGGCGTCGCGATAGCCAAGCGGGCGCAGCAGCACGCAATCGACGACCGTGAAAATTGCGGCGTTTAAACCGATGCCGATGGCCAGCGTGGCAATGACCGTGAGGGTAAACGCAGGGGAGCGGCGGAGACTGCGAATGGCCTGACGGAGATGTTGGGCGAAGGACGTCATCTGCGGTCTCCTTTCGTGCGGCGCGAAGAGGTTGATTACTGGCGAGCGGTGGCGGAGCTGGAGATGGTGGAGGGGTTGTGGGCGGGATCGGCGAGCAGTTGAAGGAGTTCGCCTTCGGCGACGACCTTGCCGTCGAAGAGATGGACCTGGCGCTGGGCATGCGCGGCGAAGCGGGGGTCGTGGGTCACCATGCAGATGGTCGCGCCTTCATCGTGGAGTTCCTGCAGAAGGCGCATGACGGCTTCGCCGTTCTTCGAGTCGAGATTTCCAGTGGGCTCCTCAGCAAGCAGGATGGAGGTTGAACCGGCGAGCGCGCGGGCGACAGCGACGCGCTGTTGTTGACCGCCTGAGAGCTGAGCCGGGTAGTGGCGCGTGCGGTGCGCCATGTTGACGCGTTCCAGTGACTTCATGACGCGTTCTTTGCGCTCAGCCGAGGGCATGCCAGCGCGATACGTGAGGGGTAGTTCGACGTTCTCGAAGACGGTGAGATCGCCGATGAGGTTGAAGCTCTGGAAGATGAAACCAATTTCCTGATTGCGGATGCGCGAGCGATCCGCGAAGTTCAGGTTTGCGACCTCTTTGCTGTTGAGCGTGTAGGTGCCTCCGGTGGGGGTGTCGAGCAGCCCCAGGATTGAGAGCAGTGTTGACTTGCCGCAGCCGGAAGGGCCGGACATGGCGACGTACTCCCCACGTGCAATCGAGAGGTGCACGCCCGAGAGCGCGTGCGTTTCGATCTCGTCGGTATAGAAGACCTTGGTGAGCTGCTCGATGTGGATGAGGTTTTCAGTTGGCATATAGCTGTCCTTTACGTGAGCTGCTGGTTATTGGTTCTCGACCCTTGGTTACTGGTTCTGGAGTCTTACCTTGTCGACCGAGTCCCAGCGGGACATGTCGGAGAGGATGACGGTGTCCCCGGCGTTGAGGCCTTCGAGCACCTGGATGTTGTTGACCGAGGCGCGTCCGACCTTGACCGGCACGCGGGTGGCAGTCTTGCCATCGGGCGAGACGCGGAAGAGGCTGATGGTGGAGTTCTCGTTGCCGATGGCGGGACGTCCCACATAGAGCACGTCCGTCATGCGATCGAGGTCGATGGTGCCGTCGACCGAGAGGTCTGGACGGGCGCCCTGCGGCAGCGCGCCGAGTAGTTCGCAGTCGACCGTGACCGTGCCGTTCTGGACAGCGGGGTCGATTCGGGTGACACGGCCGGGGATGACGCCGTTGTGGGTATCGATCTCGGCCGGTTGACCGATCTGGATATCGCGTGCCTGGGTTTCAGCGATGTGGAGCGAGGCCTTGAGCTGGTCGAGCTGGATGACCTTGGCGAGTGTGGTTCCGGGGGCTACTGTTTCGCCGACCTGGTGTGGCAGTTCGGAGAGCACGCCGGAGATGCCTGCGCGCACGCTGAGGGCGTCCTGCTGCTTCTGCTTGAGCGAGAGGACGGCTTCGGCTTGCTGCACCTTGGTCTGCTCGACGGCGAGTTCGGTTCCAATGGTCTTCTGGTTCAGGGTAAGGCGTTCACGCTCGAGATCGTTGCGTTGGTTCAGCTCGTCGGCCTTGCCCTTCGAGGCACTGTAGGTAAGACCGCTGATGACGCCTAGATCGTAGAGGCTCTTGTCGGTCTGGGACTGGAGCTGTGCCTGCTTCTGGTCGGCTCCGACGGTTGCGGCCCCGGCACGCTGGGTCATCAGGTCGCTGTTAAGTTTTGCCTGGGTGTTGATGTAGTCGGCCTGCGCTGCCTTCAGCTGGAGCTGTGCGTCGAGAAGCTGCTGCTGCAGCTCGGGATCGACGAGATCCATCAGAACAGTGTCGGGCTCGACCTTTGCCCCGGGCAGCACCCGGATGCGGACGACGGTTGATTCGGTCTGCGCGGGGATGAGGCGGATCTTGTCCTCGCGTGGCACCAGCGTGCCTGGACCGCGAACCTGGCGGAGCAGAGGCCCGCGCTTGACGGTATCGGTCCAGACGGCGCTGTCGACCTCCGGAATCGCGGGCTTGAGGCGCAGGATGAAGAAGGTGCTGATGGCGATCGCGATCAGAGCGCCGGTGATCCAAAGGGCGTTGCGACGCAGGCGGCGTTTTTTCAGGTCAGGCCTTGAGATGTCCATTCGGAGACTCCAGAATGCACGGCTTGGGCCAAACGTTGTAGGTGTTTTAACCCGCGGAATCAGTGGCTTACAGATGTCTCTGCAGGTGCGGTGTCCAAAGCCGGGGTACGGTGTCCGGAAATGGACATTCGTGTTAAGGTAACTTTGCTGCTGGGGCGCTATCCAGGATTTAGTCCTGGGCTTGCGAAGAGCGGGCTGTCGCATCAGAGATCTGGGAGCGAGAGAATGACATACGTTGCGGATGCGAAGCGGTATGAGGCGGCAGACTTCAGGCGTAGTGGGCGTTCGGGCGTTGTGCTGCCGCCGGTATCACTCGGGTTGTGGCAAAACTTTGGCGGCGTCGATGTCTTCGAGACGGGCCGGGCCGTGGTGCGTCGGGCGTTTGATCGCGGCGTGACGCACTTTGACCTGGCTAATAATTATGGGCCGCCGTACGGCTCGGCCGAAGAGAACTTCGGGGAGATCCTGCGGAAGGACCTGCGGGGCTACCGCAATGAACTGATCATCTCGTCGAAGGCAGGGTGGGATATGTGGCCCGGGCCTTACGGGATTGGCGGCTCGCGCAAATACCTGGTGGCATCGCTGGACGATAGCCTGAAGCGCTTGAGACTGGACTATGTCGATATTTTTTACTCGCACCGTCCCTCTCCAGAGGTGCCGCTTGAAGAGACGATGGGCGCGTTGGCGCATCTGGTTCGGCAGGGCAAGGCGCTCTACGTGGGCATCTCTTCTTACAGCCCGGAGAAGACGCTTGAGGCGGCAGGAATTCTGAAGAGCCAGGGGGTGCCGCTGCTGATCCATCAACCGTCGTACTCGATGCTGAACCGCTGGATTGAGCGCGGGCTGCTGGATGCACTGGAAAAGGCCGGGGCGGGGTGCATCGCGTTTTCGCCGCTGGCGCAGGGACTGCTGACTGACAAGTATCTGAACGGCGTGCCGGAGTCTTCGCGTGCAAGCGGAGGTGGATCGTTTCAGAAGGAGATGTTGACCGAGGAGAACCTGGCTCGCGTTCGCGGGCTGAATGAGATTGCCGCTCGCCGGGGACAATCGCTTGCCCAGATGGCTATTGCCTGGGTGCTACGCGATCGGCGTGTGACGTCAGCCTTGATTGGTGCGCGGAATGTGGCGCAGTTGGACAACTCGCTGGACGCGCTGAAGAAGCTGGATTTTACGAGCGGAGAGCTGGCTGAGATCGATCGATACGCACAGGACGGCGGGATCGATCTGTGGAAGGAAGCGCGGGAAGGTTGATAGGACCAGAAGCTCCACCGGATCATCTTGGTGAAAAGGCACTTCGCACGATAGAATCTGGCGGCTATGCTGAAAATCCAAAAGGTACCCAACCTAACTGAACTCGCGTACCAAAGTGTTAAGCGCCATCTGTTCGACGGCACCCTGGCGGAAGGGTCGAAGCTGACGGAGGAGTGGTTGTCAAACCAGCTTGGCATCAGCAAGTCTCCGGTGCGCGAGGCGCTCAACCGTCTTGAGACGGAAGGGCTCATTTCGATTGAGTCACGTCGAGGAGCGTACGTGCGGAGGTTTTCACTAAAGGAAGTGAAGGACCTGTATGAACTGCGCGAGATGCTGGAGGTTCACGCGGTAGGAATTGTGGAGATCACACCGGAGTTCCTGGCGGATCTATCCGCAAGCGTGGAGCACACCGAGCAGCACCTGACGGAGCATAACGTGATGGCACACGTTGAGGAGGATGTTCGGTTTCATAATCGGATTGCGGCTGCGACGGGTAACGAAGAGTTGCGGCGCACGCTCGAAAATGTTCACCAGAAGAGTCTGATCTGCAGGTCGAAGACGTATCATCTCTCGTCCAGCACCGCTCCGCTGAGCCATGGAAAGATTCTGCAGGGACTGGTCGATGGGGATCGCGGTGCGGCGCAGAAGGCGATGCGCGAGCATATTGTTTATGTGCGGGAGTCGCTGCTGAAGTTTCTCGAAGATAAGGAAGCCGCAGCGAGGATTCGCTAGAATCTATCTGAGCTAGAGCGAGGCGCGCAGGGCCGCGATGAGGCGTTGCGTCTCAGCTTCGGTTCGAACGGCGGTGCGCAGGTGGTTGGGTGCAAGGGCTTCATAGTTGGCGCAGTTGCGCAGCACGATGCGATGTTCTGTGATGAGCCGCTCCCAGAGGTGGGTTGCGTCGGTAATGCCGGGTAACCGCAGGAGAAGGAAGTTGGCGGGGCTGGGATAGGTAAAGATGCCGAGGTCGTTCAAGGCCCGGGCGAGTTGCCGGTTGCGTCGCTGGTTGAGGATGCGCGAACTGTTGGCGAAGGCTTCGTCTGCAAGTCCAGCGATAACGGCTTTGGCCGCGATCGTGGTTATCGGCCAGGGTGGAAGTTGCGCATTGAGGTCGCGGGTTTGCTGTGGATGGGCGACGGCGTAAGCCACGCGGAGGCCTGGAACGCCAAGAAACTTCGTGACCGAGCGGAAGACAACGAGGTTGGGGTGATCGGTGGCTTCAGGTCCGAGCGATTGCTCCGGCGCGTAGTCGATGAAGGCTTCGTCGAGAAGGATGGTGATCTTCCGTGCTGCGGCGGCCTGGATCAGGTGGCGGAGCGTGGCGATTGCGGTGAGGATGCCAGGAGGGTTCTGTGGATTCGCGAGAAGAATGGCATCGTGCGAGCCCCTGAGAAGAGTTTCGGGGTCGTAACGGAAGTCTTCGCTTTGTGAGAGCGCCTGCGGGGTGACGCGAACGCCGTTGCGTTCCAGCGTTCGGCGATATTCGACAAAGGCCGGAACAGGCAGGAGGCAATGGCGAACGCTGAAGGCGCGTAGGGCTGCGTCGAGTAGGGGGACGAAGCCGTTGGCGACTGAGATCGTACCTGCCGTTGAGGCAGCAAAGCGGGCGAGGGATTGCTTGAGCGCCTGCTCTTCGAGGTCCGGATAGGTGGAGAGCAACGTCCGGTCTTCCAGGCTCTGTCGGAGGGCGTAGACGAGCGTCGCGGGTGGGCCTTCGGGGTTGAGATTGGCGCTGAGATCGAGGACTTCCTCGGCGGGAATGTTGAAGCGTGCCGCCAGCTGGCGGAGTTGGCCTCCGTGAAGAGGGGGCGGGATCACTTCGGCCTCTTGAGCAGGTGGATCGCTACGCTTGAGGCGGCGATGCCAAGCAGGGTTACCAGAGAGATGAGACGGATGGCTTGTCTCGCTCGCAGCAGGGTGGGCCTGCGGTATTCAGCGCCGATGCGGGGTGCGTCGATGAGCTCGCCCTGGTAGGTGTTCGGGCCTCCGAGACAGACCCGGAGGGCGCCCGCGATGGCGCTCTCGGGCTGACCGGCATTGGGGCTCTTGTGCTTGCTGCCGTCGCGAAGCCAGATGCCCAGCGCGGAGCTTGAATGGGTTTGGCCGCTGAGAACGGAGGCGAGAACGATCATGGCGGCGGTAAGGCGCGAGGGGATGAGATTAGTGAGATCGTCCAGGCGGGCGGCGGCTTTGCCGAAGTAGAAGTACCGCTGATCTGCATGGCCGATCATGGAGTCGAGGGTGTTGATTGCCTTGTAGGCCATCGCTGCGGGAACGCCGCCGACGGCCATGTAGAAGACGGGCGCCAGAATGCCGTCGGAGGCGCTTTCGGCGAGAGTTTCGATGACTGCGCGGGCGATCTCTGACTTGTCGAGATGTGCGGTGTCACGGCCTACGATGCGAGTGAGCCGGAGTCGAGCGCGCTTTAGATCGCGGGCGGTCAGGGCATCGGTGACCTGCGTGGCTTCATCGTGGAGGTTGCGTGCGGCGAGACAGGTCCACGCGAGGACGAGTTCAGTTGTGTCGCCGAGAAGTGGTGATTGGCGGCGCGCCTGGCGGATCGCTGCGCCAGTGAGAATGTAGGCGGTCGAGACGATGGTGAGGGTAAGTGCAGTGCCGGCGAGAAATTGATGCCGCGGGGACTGCTTTGGCCTTCGGATAGCCTGCTCCAGACGCGTCGCTGCGAAGCCGATCAGGCGCACGGGATGGGGGAACCACTCGGGGTCGCCAGCAAGTTGGTCGAAAAGCCAGGCTGCCGGGATGAGCGTCTGGCGCTTCACGGCCTGCTCTCCGGTGCGCGATAGATTTTGCCAACCCAGGAGAAGATCTGAGGCATGTCGAGGGAAGATCGAACGGTTTCGGCGAGGCGGTTGAGCGCGGCTTCGCGAAGTTGTTTCCAGTTGTTGAAGGTAGTGGCGGGAGTAAGGTTGTGAAAGGAGCGAGCTGCGCCGAGGAAGGTATGACGAAAGGTATCATCGTCAAAGATGCCGTGGAGATAGGTGCCGAAGATGCGGGTGCTGGCCGCGATGCAGCCGTCCGAGCTTCCATCGGCGAGGATGGCAAGGCGCTGCGCATCCGGAGCATAAGTGGTCGCGCCAATATGAATCTCGTAGCCGGTGACGGGGGTAGGTGTCAGCTGCTGCCCGAAGAGGGTCCCGGCGATCAGAGAGCCGGTAATCTGGCGGGTGACTTTGGTCGGGTTCATTCGTGTTTGAAAGGGAAGGAGGCCGAGGCCTTCGACCTCTCCGGTGTGCTCGATCTTCTCAGGGTCAAGAATCGATTGGCCGAGCATCTGCATGCCTCCGCAGATGCCCGCGATCAGGCTCTTTGTGGCGTGCATGTGGATTGCGGCGTCGAGGCGCTGCTCACGGAGCCAGAGAAGGTCGGCAGCGGTTTGCTTGCCGCCGGGCAGGATCACGATGTCTGCGTGAGCGAGCTGATCGGGAGTGCGGCAGAAGCGGAGGTCTACCGAGGGCTCGTGGGTAAGGGCGTCGAAGTCGGTGAAGTTGGAGAAGGATGGGAGCGCGATGACGGCGATGCGTAGAGCGCGAGCAGGGTCAGGATCGCGATGCCAGGCTTGATGGTTCGTAGAGCCGAGCCCGACGCTGTCTTCTTCGTCGAGTCCGAGGGTGGAAAGCCAGCGGACGGTGCCGAGGCAGGGCTTCTGCAGGCGATCTTCGATCATACGGATGCCAGGTGTGAGGAGTGTCAGGTCACCACGGAATTTGTTGATGACGAAGCCGCGGATCAGATTACGCTCGGCCGGTTCGAGCAGCGCGATGGTGCCGTAGAGCGACGCGAAGACGCCGCCTCGATCGATGTCTCCGACGAGAAGGCAGGCGGCACGGGCGAGGGCGGCCATCCGCATGTTGACGATGTCGTGTTGCTTGAGGTTGATCTCGGCTGGGGAGCCGGCGCCTTCGAGGATGATGATTTCATGTTGCGAGGCGAGGGTCTCGTAGCTTTCCTGTACCAGCGGCATGAGGTCTTCGACGCGGCGCAGGTGGTAGTTGGCAGCGGAGACGTTGCCCCAGATCTTACCGCGCACGACGACCTGGGAAGACATGTTCCCGGAAGGCTTCAGCAGGATAGGGTTCATGTGCACGGACGCTGGCGTGCGGGCTGCTTCAGCCTGCAGGGCCTGGGCGCGGCCGATCTCGAGACCTTCGACAGTGGCCGCGGAGTTGAGCGACATGTTCTGTGCCTTGAACGGTGCGACCGGGATGCCTTCGTCGGCAAAGATGCGACAGAGCGCCGCGGTGAGCAGCGACTTGCCCACGTGCGAGCTGGTGCCGAGAACCATGATGGCGCGGGCGGTCATAACTTCTGCGGCTCCTCCTGCTGGAGGTCGGGCCGGTAATGTTCATAGGAGACGACTTCAGCGAGAGGAATACGCTGCTCCCAGCCGGCGCGCTCAAGTTCGGGCGAGGTGCCGAAGCTGTCGACGAAGCCGAGGCAGAGGTAGGCGATGGGTTCGATGTGAGCTGGGATTTCGAGGATTGTTCGGAGGCGAGCCGGATCGAGGATGCTGACCCAGCCTACGCCGACGCCTTCGGCGCGAGCAGCCAGCCAGAGGTTCTGGATGGCACAGACGGTGGAGTAGATCGCGGTCTTGGGGATGGTTTGGCGGCCGAGTCTGTGGCCGCGCGCGCTGTTCGCGTCGGAGAGGATGCAGAGATTCTGTGGGGCTTCAAGGATGCCTTCGAGCTTTAGTGCAGCGTACTGCTCGCGGCGTTCTCCCGTGTAGGCTTCGAGGGCCTCGCGATTGGCTTCGCAAAACGCGGTGTGGACCGCCTGGCGCGTAGCGAGATCGCGAATCACGATGAAACGCGAAGGCTGCATCAACCCGACGGATGGAGCATTGTGCGCGGCGGCCAGGAGACGGTTCAGGAGAGCTTCCGGAATGGGCTCGGGAGTAAAGCCGCGACGGACATCGCGACGCTCGGCTATGGCGCGGTAGATGGCTTCACGTTCGGCTTCCTGAAACTGATGAGTACGGTTCGTGATCATGTTCGAAAGACCCTGGCGCTTGCCCCGCTTTTGTCGCTTAGAGGCACGTGCATACGGTTGTGTTCGATGAGGCGGCTGAAGAGCCAGAGTACATCGGAGAGGCGGTTGAGGTAGGGAACGATCTGCGGTTGCACGAAGCCGCCGGCTTCGGCGAAGCGGACGACGTTGCGTTCGGCGCGACGACAGACGGCGCGGGCGACCTCGTAGGCGGCGGATTGCGGGTGAGCGCCAGGCAACGCCCAGTGGGCCGGGAGACCTGGAACGGCCTCAATGTGGTGGACGAGGTTGGTGAGGATGGCGACATCCTCTTCGGTAATGACTGGTGGCATCTTCTTGCTCTCTGGCGGCGTCGCGAGCGCGGACCCGACGCGGAAGAGTGTGCGCTGGATGGTCTCGGTCCAGCCCGCGACCTCGGGATCCTCGCAGAGGCTGCGAGCAAAGCCGAGGCAGCTTTTGAGCTCGTCAGTGGTGCCGTAGGTTTCTACGCGGAGGTCCGCCTTGGAGGTGCGGATGCCGCCTGCGAGGCCAGTCTGGCCGGTATCGCCGCGTTTGGTCGCGATGCTCATGCGAGATCTCCTGCGGGCGTGATCGACTCTTCCCACGTAATGCGGAGAGTCGTCAGGGTTGGAGGACGGGTGTAGGTGAAGGTAAGCGCAGGATTGAGGAAGTCCGTCAGCATGGGTGGATGGTGCGAGAAGAGAACCTCGTCCGAGAAGAAGCGCGGACTGGTGGCGCCGAGTTCTTCAAGGGTGCGGGCGTTGACGATGACAGCGGGCAGATGGAAGACGCCCGCCTGAAGGAGGGCATATGCACGGTGATAGCCGTCGCGAAGGAACCAGCGGCCACGATAGAGGGCGACTTCGAAGAACGGGCTGCCGGCATGGACCTCAAGGAGGTTCGTAAAAGCCTGACCGGGACGGAGGTGCAGATTGGGATTGGAGGATTGCAGGATGACGGCGTTGTCGGTCTGGGTACGAGTGTAGGTGGCCGGGTACGCTTCAGCGAAGGCGATCTGCAGGAGAGAGACCCAGTCTGCAGGTAGCGGCGGCCTGATGGGTGGAAGATCGGGGTTGAAGGTGAGACGGCGCTGGAAGGCGATCAGCTTGCGCAAGTCGATGATGCCCAGGTTCCAGTCGAGGCCGTGCATCTCGGCTTGCAGGTCCGGGCGACTTCGATGTTGGTCGAGTTGATCATGGAGCAAGTTGGTTTCGTCTTCGCAGAGAGCCGAGGCGGCGGCGAAGGCAGAGCGTTCCGCGACGCATTGACGTGCACAGGATTGGTCGGGCAGCATTGAGCGGAAGGGGTAGGCGTCCAGATCCCAGGCGATGAGCTCGAGGGTGCTGAGGGAGTGGCTCAAGGCAGCACCGCCGCGAGCGGGGGAACAGCGGACGAGAGAGCAATAAGGTTTGGTGAGGGTCCATGCAGTGGCTTCGTCGATGTTGCAGCGTTGCGTGAGGATCGTGCGGATGACTCCTGCGTGGGTGACTATCGCGATGTTTTGCTGGGGCGCGTCAAGGATGCGGTCGAGCGCTTCCAGGATGCTTGGTTGGAAGTGTGCAAAGAGCTCGCCGGCCGGCGCGGGATGATGAGGGTAGTGGGCGAGCCAGGAAGCGGCTTGATCTGGGGTTCGTTGTTCGACCTGAGACCAGGTGAGGCCTTCCCATCGACCGAAGTGCATCTCGCGCAGGGCGGGTTGGATGTGGCAGGGGATTTGGTGAGCTGCCGCGATGGCCTGAGCAAGCACCTGCGCGCGCTCAAGGTCGCTGGTGTAGACAGCCTCGAGCAGTTCCCCCTGTAGAGTTTCTAGGAGATTGGCGAGCTGGGCCTGCCCGGGAGCGTTGATCGGCGGGTTCGAGTGACCGCAGAAGGTGCCGGCGAGCTCGGTTTCGGGGTGGCGGATGAGGAGGATCTCGGTCATGGATGCGTGACTCCGATGGTCCAGACACCTGCGAGATAGACAAGGATCTCGGTGAGCTGGTTGGTGGCCCCGAAGCAGTCGCCGGTGACTCCCTGGATGCGGCTGTTGTAGTAGAGGCCGGTCGCATAGGTGATGAGGATAGCGAGCAGTATGGGAGCTATGGCTTGGGCTCCGAGCGCAGCAATAACGATGGCGAGAGTCATTGCTGTGCCGACGAGCAGGGAGGTGCGGGAGGTTAGCTTTGCCAGGCGTGCGCCCTGGCCCTGCTCCGTGCGCGCAGGGGAGAGAAAGTAGCTGAGCGGGAGGGTGGTCCAGCGGCAGAGCACGTGCGCGGCGATCAGGGTGCGGGCGACCTGCGTGGCGGGCAGCTCGGCGATCAGGGTGACGCGGGCGATGAGGCTGAGTGTGAGCGCTGCGGCGCCGTAGCTGCCGATGCGTGAGTCCTTGAGGATCACGAGGATCTGATCGCGCGACCAGCCGCCGCCGAAGCCGTCGAAGGTGTCTGCGAGGGCGTCTTCGTGGAAGCAGCCCGTAGTTGCAACGAGGAAGACGACGAGGGCGACGGCGGTGATGAGAGGCGGCAGATGCGGGCTGATGAGGAGGTTCATCAACGCGGCCAGCCCGCCGATGATGAGCCCGACGAGCGGGAAGAACTTGACCGAGCGGGCGAGGCTGTCTGGTTCATACCGCAGCGAAGGCACGGGGATGCGAGTGAGGAACTGGATCGCGGTGAGGAGATCCTGCCGGGCTCGGCGGAGAGCACTCACGCGGTCGCCTCGCTGACGCCAGCGGAGGCGAACGTTGCCATCTGCGCGTAGAGGGCAATGGCCGAATCGAGGATGGGCATGGCGAGCACAGCCCCGCTCGCTTCGCCAAGACGCATGTTCAGGGTGAGGAGGGGAGCGAGATCCAGTTGTTGCAGCAGAAGCGCGTGGCCGGGTTCTTCCGAGCGATGGGCCGCGATGAGATAGCCTCGCACGTTAGTTGCGAGGGCGACTGCTATCGCTGCGGCTGCCGTCGAGATGAAGCCGTCAATGACGATCGCGATGCGTTGACGTGCGGCAGCCATGACCAAGCCGGTGATGGCGGCGAGTTCGAGGCCACCCATCGTGCGGAGGATGTCGAGCGGCGCGCGTGACGGGTGTTGCCTGAGGATCGCTTCGACGATCGAGATCTTGTGTTTGTGGGCTGCGTCGTTGAGTCCTGTGCCGAGACCTGTCGCTGTTGCAGGAGTCGAACCTGTGAGCGCGCAGGTGATTGCACTGGCAGAGGTGGTGTTGCCGATGCCCATCTCGCCTACCGCGATGACCTGGATACCATCGGCCGCGGCTTCATCGGCCAGATGTGCGCCGACTTGTAGCGCCTGGGTCAGTTGCTGCTCGGTCATAGCCGGAGCGTGCAGCATGTTGACAGTGCCACGGGCGACTTTCTTGTGCAGAAGCCCGCGCACGCCGGTGAGGTCGGCGTCCACGCCGACGTCGACCACGTGGAGATCCACATTGTGAAGGCGCGCAAGGACATTGACCGCTGCGCCCCCGGCGAGATAGTTGAGCACCATCTGGTGAGTCACGGCACTGGGATAAGCACTGACTCCCTCGGCGGTGATGCCGTGGTCGGCGGCAAAGACGTATGCGGCTTTCCTGAGGGGAGCACTGAGGTGCTCACCGCGAATGGCGACGAGTTGCGCGGCGAGATCTTCAAGCCGGCCGAGGCTGCCGAGCGGCTTCGTGAGCGAATCGAGGCGCGCTCGTGCGGCGGTGCGCCAGCTTTCGTCAGGCGGAGTGATGTCGGCGATGAGTTCGGAGTTCAGATGGCCTCCTGCATGGCGGCGGATTGCGGGATGAGAATGGGATGGCGCGAATTGGCAAAGTTGAAGGCGGCGCCAAGATGGGCCGGCGTGAGGATCTGCGACGGAGTACCTGAAAGCAGCGGCCGGTTCGGATCAAGGAGATGCACGGCGGTGAAGTTATCGTGCACCAGGTGAATGTCATGGATCGAGGCGAGGATGGTCATACCCTGATCGCGCAGGTGATGCAGCAGCGCGATGAGTTCGGCCTGGCGTCCAATGTCGAGGTTCTGGGTGGGCTCGTCGAGCAGCAGGAGTCTCGGTTGTTGGGCGAGACCAAGCGCAATCTTTACACGCTGCCGCTCGCCGCCCGAGAGCTCATTGAAGATGCGGTGGCGGAGGGTGAAGACATCGGCCTGGTCGAGCGCTTTCTCGACGGCGATGCGATCTTCCCGTAGGGGGCCGCGCAGCAAGCCGAGGTAGGGCGCACGGCCTTGCTCGACGATCTGCTGCACGGTGAAGTCGAAAGGAACGTCGAGTTGCTGGGGCACGAGGGCGATGAGGCGCGATCGCCGTTTACGCGGGAGAGCGGTAAGAGATTGCCCGTCCAGCGTGATTGTCCCCGAGGTCGGCATGAGCGCGCCGGCAGCGATGCGCAGGAGCGTTGTCTTACCCGCGCCGTTCTGCCCGATGAGCGCGTCGCATGCTCCCTGCGGGAGAGCCAGCGAGAGGTTTTGAAGTACCGTACGTCCGGGGTACTCGAAATGAATGTTGTGGAGGTGCAGGAGTGGCGTCACAGGGTGTACTCCCGTTTTCCCTTGCGGAGGAGGTAGAGAAAGAATGGTCCACCAATGAAGACCATCAGGATGCCGACGGGCATCTCGGATGGGGCGAACAGGGTGCGCGCGAGCGTGTCGGTTGCGATCAGGAAGATGGCACCGGAGAGGATCGTCGTGGGCAGCAGACGGACATGATCGGGGCCGACGAGAAGACGCACGACATGTGGGACAATCAACCCGGCAAAGCTGATGAGGCCGCCCAGCGAGACGGCGATGGCGGTGAGCAGTGAGCCGATAAGAATGATACCGATGCGCGTGGCTTCCACACGAAGGCCGAGCTGATGGGCGTACTCGTCGCCAAGTGCGAGCGTATTCAGGCGCCGCATCAGTGGTAACGCGGCGAGTGCGGCGAGGGTGAAGAAGAGGAAGGTGATCGTGAGTTGCGGCCACGCGGGCATAGTGATTGAGCCATGCAGCCATGCGATCACGATGCGATGTCCGAACGCGGGATTGGGGTCGAAAACCTCGAAGAGGTAGGTGGAGTTAGCGAGCATCGTCCCCACCGCGAAGCCCGCGAGCAGCAGTGTGACACCGCTGGTGCGGCCCTTTGATCGGGCAAGCGCGTAAACGACGATCATGGTGAGGAGCGCGCCTGCGAACGCGAGCAGGGCCGTCGCGCTAAAGCCGAAGAGCGTGAACTGCGCGAGAAAGACGATGCCGATGCAGGCGCCGACCGCCGCGCCGCCCGAGGCTCCAATGATGTAGGGATCGGCGAGCGGATTGCGGAAGAGCCCCTGGAACATGAGGCCGGAGAGTGCGAGTGCTGCGCCGACCAACGCGGAGGCGAGCACGCGAGGCAGGCGGATGTCGAAGAGGATGGTGTGCTGGGTTTCTGTCAGGGTTTGTTGATGGAGCAGTGCCGCCAGCATGTCGTGGACAGGGATGTGGACTGCGCCGAAGGATGTCGAGACGAGGATGCTGGCGGCGAGGATGAGGAGCAGCGCGACGTTGGTCGTCGCGAGGCTTGATGCCGCACGCAGCCTGGCGATGAGCGCAGCCGCTCGCGGCCTCTGTCCGGTGGCGACAGAGGCTGCAGGGGCGACTACGAGCTTGGTCAGTTGAGCTTCCACGACTCTCCGCCGAAGTTGAACTTGATGCCTGACCGGAAGGTAAAGGGCAGGGCAGGATAGCCGAAGGCTTCGTAGTAGTGCTCGCTCAGCAGGTTCTGAATGTTGGTGTAGAGATTCAGTCGCGGAGTGAGTTGATAGCTGCCGCCGAGTTCTACGCGCTCGTAGCCGCCGAGGAGATTGCGATTCGGCAGGAGGAGGCTATTGCCAAAGTTGGAGTCACTGAGAAAGTCGCTGTCATCGCGGCGGCTTACCAGCGTGCCCGTAAGGGAGCTGAAGAACTTCGGGCGTGTGTAGTTGATGGCAAAGTAACCGGTGTTGGGCGCCACGCGGAAGGGACGTGCACCGACCAACGGCGTGTCGGCTCCGATGGGAAGATTGCTGAAGTTGGAGGAAGTATTGAATGTGCATCCGGACAGATCGCTCGGCGGTAAGCAGCCGAGGTTGTTGCTTGAGAACGAGCGCTGGACGACGGCGTCGGTGTAGGTATAGCTGGCGCGTGCGAAGACGCGACGCGAGAGCTGAAGCTCCGAGGTAAACTCGATGCCTTCGGAGCGGAAGGCGGAAGAGTTGAGGTAGGCTCCACCAGCTTCGCCGATGGGAGATAGATTGGCTGAAGGCACTCCGAGCTGAAGAAGACCTTGTTGCGGCACGTACTCGATTCGATTGGTGAACTCGTCATGGAAGTACGTGAGGCCGAGCCTGAAATGGCCGGTGAAGAGTTGCTGGTCTACCCCGGCGTCGTAGGTGCGGGACTCTTCCGGCCCGAGCTGGCCCACGTTGTACTGGCTGACGAGTTGGTCGCCGCCCGCCACGCCCGAGAGGAGACCGTAGAGGGAGGTCTGCTGCTGGTAGACGCTTGGCTCTTTAACACCCTTGCTGAACGTCCCGTGGAGCTTGGTGGTATGGGTGAGATAGTAGGCAAGTGAAGCCCGAGGAGTACCCGAAAAGCCGAAGAGGCCGTTATCCTCAAGACCCGCGCCGGCGGTGTAGAAGAGCCGGTTCTTGATGTCGCCGGAGAACTGGATGGTGTAGTTGTAGTTGCCGCGTTGGATGGAGCTGGGGGGCGTGCCTGCGTAAGTTGCGGAACCGTTCTCATCCTCGAAATCAAAGGCTCCAAGTGCGACGAAGTGCGGGTTGAAACGATAGTCCGACTGCGCGTAGAGGCTCTGGTCGCCGTTGTGTTCGAGGTAGGATGGTGAGCCGTTGCTGTACTGAAACAGGGCTTGGCCCGAGACCGAGTAGCCGTTCGCGCCAGTGATGGTGACGAGTGCGCCATCGTAGTAGCCGGTGTTCGGATCAGGGATGCCAGTAGCGGCAAAGTCGTTGAACTGTCCATTCAGGCGGACGTAGCCGTAGCGAACCAGGTTGTGCCAGCGCGGCGTGGCCTGGTTATTCCAGGCTCCGGAGACGTAGAGGTCTTGCTCCTTCTGCTGGGCGGCGTCGGCAATGCCGTAGAAGGCGATGGCGTTAGGCTGACCGCCCGAGACATCGACATGACGAAGCGTGAAGCGCACGTCGTTTGCTGGATTGGGGGCCCAGCCGAAGTTGCCGGCGTAGGTGCCGTTGTGAAACTCGCTGTTGGGAAGGTTGTTGGACGTTTGGAGGCGCCCGAAGGCGGAGTAGAGGTCGAACTGATGATAGACCGCACTTGCCGTGGCCTCGTTGCGATAGGTGTGGAAGTTGCCAGCGTCGCCTTCGTAGGTGAAGAGCGGGAGCGGGGTCGAGGCGGCACGGGTCGAGGTCAGGTTCACCACGCCGGCCATTGCATCCGCGCCAAAGAGCGCGCTATTGGGTTCGTTGAGGACCTCGATGGACTGGATGCCGACGGTCGCCATGTTGGCAAACTCCACGCCTCCGCCGATCTGGGTTGCGGGGATACCATCGAGAAGAACCTTGTTGGCGTCACTGTCACCGCCTCGTATGGAGAGGCCTGTCGTACCACCTGTCTCGCCCGTCTGCGTCATCTGCACCCCGGGGATGAGGCGGAGGGGATCCTGCACCTCGGGCATAAAGCGGTAGTCCTCCGAGGTAAGGACGTTCACCGCTGCACCGGTCTGGGCTTCGGGCGTCGGTGTACCGGTGGCCGTGACCGTGACTTGCTGGGCCAGGGTTGCGGTTGCGAGGATGACGTTGAGCTCTATCGATTCGGATGGTTTCAGATACTCGGCCTGGGTAGAAGTAGGCTGAAAGGTGGCTGCGATGACGTGGACACGGTAACGACCTGTCGCGCTTAGGGTGAAGCTGTACTCGCCGCGCGGATTTGTGGTGGTTGTCGAGACGACGCGGTCAGCATCCAGCAGTTCAACCGTGGCATTGGGGATGAGGGCACCCAGTGGATCGCGTACGGTTCCATGCAGGATCGAGCTGTGCTGGGCGTGGCTTGCGGGTAGAGACAAAGCGGTTGAAGCGAGTAAGATCACAGTTCGAAGGCGATGGTGGCGTGGTGCAAACGGCATAAGTTCCCCCTCGGGATTTGGTGACAGCAGGGCCGGTCTCCTGGCTTGCGCGTCATTGAGTCCATGCCGTCTTCCCGGAGGGATGCTCCAGTGACGTTGAGCTTCCTTGCATGGCTTCTCGGCGCTTACAGTTACGGGGTAGTGGCGGATTCTCACCGCGCTTCCCGACACCCTGCTGTTGGTGGATGGATAGGACCGGCTGGAACGCTCCGGCTCAAGGATGAAATTGCTTGGCTAAATCCTCCAAAGCATCGATCGCGATGGGGCTGGGGAAGTCTACGCGCTTGTCGACGTAGAAGACGCGCCCGTTGCGGACGGCAGGAAGGATGCTCCAGCCGGGGCGTAATTTTAGCGCGGCGATGGTGGTGTGGCCGCCGCCCAGCATGAGTAACGCCTCGGGTGCACGGGCAACGACGGTTTCGACTGAAATCTGTGGCCACTCCTGGTTGATATCGTCGGTAACGGAGTGGCCGCCGGCGATTGCGATGAGCTCGGTGATGAAGGCGCCTTTGCCGATGGTGAAGACCGGGTCATACGAGACCGGCATGAAGACGTTGATGACAGGCTTGCCTTTCACGCTGGCACGAACGGCGGCAATGCGCTGGTTGAGGCGGCCGACGAGTGCCGTAGCGTCAGTCTGGCGATCGAGCGCGTTGCCGAGATCGGTGAGGGAGTGGAGGATGCCGGCGACGCCGTGTGGATCGACCAGGAAGACGGGGATGTTCAGATGTTCAAGTTGGTCCAGCGTGTTCTGGTTGTTGGCGTGGGGCGCGCCGAGAACGAGGTCGGGGTGAAGAGCGAGGATGGCCTCGAGCGAGGGGTCAGAGATGGTGCCAACGGAAGGTTTGACCAGAGCTTCTTTTGGGTATTGCACGTAATCGCTAATTCCAACGACATCGCCACCCGCGCCGAGCGAGAAGACATCATCGGTAATGCTGGGCACGAGCGAGATGATGCGGTGCGGGTGATCCGAAACCGTCACGGTGCGTCCAGTCTCGTCGGTGACTGTGCGTGAGGCATAGCAGGGAGCGAAGCTGGTCAGCAGTAGCAGGGCGAGCAGGATAGTCTTCAATGGTTCACCAGGGAGGCTGCGCGTGCGGCTTGAACAAAGTGGCGGGCGAGCTCGGGATTCGTGCGGAAATGCACGTGGAGGTAGCTGGCGAGGATATTGCCAACGCAGTATCCTTCCGCTTCTTGAAGGCCGGAGAGTGAGTAGGTGACGTCGTAGGCAGTGTCGACCGCGGGGGTGTCAGGAATTCGCGAGTGATGGAAGCTATGGCCGCGAAGGGTTGTGCCGGCTGGGCCGAGGAGGCAGTCGTGGGTAAGGGTGACGTTCACGTAGCCAAATTGCACAAGCCTGGAGGTCATCTCGACCGAGAAAGGGAGGAGGTTGGCCAGCGGATGCGTGCTGCCGTCGAGCAGTTTGAGCGTATGCGCAAGGTAGATCATGCCGCCGCATTCGGCGTAGATCGGTCGGCCCGAGGAGGCGAAGGAACGAATGTCCGCCAGGAGGGAGGTGTTGGCGGCAAGTTGCGAGGGGTGAAGCTCGGGATAACCACCGCCAAGGTAAAGGGCGTCAAGTTCGGGCGGGAGTTCCGTATCCTCGAGCGGGCTGAATGGGACGATAGTGGCGCCCCGCCCGCGCAGGAGGTCGAGGTTGTCCTCGTAGTAGAAGGTGAAGGCGCGATCGCGGGCTAGCCCGATGCGGATGGCGGATTCTGTGAAGAATGCTGCTTGCGGGGTGCTTGCCAGGTCCAGGCTGCACGTCAGCTCGAGGATGGCGTCAAGGTCGAGTTGTTGCTCGGCAAGGGTGGCAAGAGTGTTGATGAGGGCATCGGTGTCGATGGCTTCTTCGGCCGTTTGCAGGCCAAGATGGCGTTCCGGGATTACGATCGCGGGGTCGCGCGGAAGCCAGCCCAGGATCGGCGTGTGGCAGCGCGTTCTGATTGCGGCTTCAAGCATCTGGTAATGCCGCTGACTGGCGACGCGGTTGAGGATGACGCCTGCGAGCGGCAGATCAGGGTCGAACAGCTCGAAGCCCAGGACGGTGGCGGCGATGCTGCGGGCACTTTTCCCGGCGTCGAGCACGAGGAGCACAGGGAGCCCGAGGAGCTTAGCGATTTCGGCGCTACTGCCGGAGTCGGAGGTGCCGGATTTGCCGTCGAACAGCCCCATCATGCCTTCAGCGATCAGGACGTTCGCACCGGTAGCAGCCTGGCGGAGCACGTCACGGTTTGCTTCTGCCGAGAGCATCCAGGTGTCAAGGTTGCGGGCGATGCGTCCGGCGATACGGGTGTGGTGACCGGTATCGAGGAAGTCGGGGCCGCCCTTGAAGGGCTGGACCACGAGGCCGCGGCGGCGCAGCGCAGCGATAAGGGCAAGGGTGACGGTGGTCTTGCCGACGCCGCTGGCGGTTCCGGCGATGAGGAAGCCGGTCATGCACGCACTCCCTTGAGGTGGAGCGGAAGACCCGCGACCATGAGGATGACGGTATCGGCCTGAGCGGCGATGCGCTGGTTGATCTCTCCGAGGAGATCGCGGAAGCGGCGGCCGAGCGAGAAAGCGGGCACGACACCGGAGCCGACTTCGTTCGAGACGAGGAGGATCGTGCAGGGGGGAGAAGCGAGGACCTCGAGCAGCGCGGCTGTCTCGTCCTCGGCTGCATGGTTGTCTTCGGGGTGGGCTTCAAGGAGGTTCGAGGCGAAGAGAGTGATGCAGTCGATAAGGATGGCGTCTGAGTCTGGCGCAGCGGTGCGGATAACGTTCGCGAGCTTGAGTGGCTCCTCGATGGTGAGCCAGGTGGCGGGACGTTCGGCGCGATGGCGTGCAATCTTCTGGCGCATCTCTTCATCGTCACGTTGCTGTGCGGTGGCGAGGAAGGTGACGCGGCCGAAAGCTTCGGCGATTTGCTGCGCATAGCGGCTCTTGCCGCTGCGGACGCCGCCGAGAATGAGGACGAGCTCGGAGGAAGGACCCTGCTGCATGTGACGCTCCCTGCCCGCAGTGGTGCGGGCGCTTTGGAGCGGGGAATTAAGGGTAGGCAGCGTCCATGCGCGGAGGTGGATTGATCCCGACGCGCAAAGATTTGCTCTTCCACTCTCCCAGCGAAGTGGAATGAAGCCCGTACGTGTCTGGCCGGTCTTCTGACTTACGCTTCGTCGAACGTCGGCTGCCTTCCCAGGAGGTTGTTCCCAGTGGCTTTCGAGTTGCTTGCCGAGTTCTCTGCGCTTACAGCTACGGGGTAGCGACGGATTTGCACCGTCTTCCCGAACACCAGACGAGATGAGTATAGCGTGACTTCAACTTGAGCGAGGATTTTTGCTGTGGAAGGCGGGCCCGAGAGGGAGTTGTGCTTTTACACTCTCCCCCTCGTTTCGGATCAAAGTCCTCAAAGTGAATGATTTAGGTCCGGAATCAGGATAATCCACCTTGCACTGCTTTCGAGGCGCCCACTTGCCAAGGGATGGCCAGTCGGGCCTGATAGGGTGCGGCTGTTTACCAAGCGATGGAGCCGGCGTCGTCGAAGAAGCCGCCGGTGGGCCCTTCGGCGTCTAGGGTGGCGAGGTGGACGATGATGGCTGCACCTTGCTCGACCGAGCGGGGGCCGGAGTTGTTATTGATGTCGGTGGCGACGTAGCCGGGGCATGCGGAGTTTACCTTCGCCCGGGTGTCTTTGAGCTCTGCGGCGAGGTCTATGGTGAGCATGTTGAGTGCGGCCTTCGATCCGGAGTAGCCGATAAAGCGGAAGGCTTCATAAGGGTTGTTGGGGACGGCATTAGCGGTGAGCGAGCCGAGGGTACTCGAGACGTTGACGATTCGAATGGCGGCAGACTTGCGCAGGAGCGGGAGCATGGCCTGCGATACGGCGAGCGCGCCGAAGAAGTTGGTCTCGAACGTGCGCCGAACCGCTTCTAGGTTGGCCACCCCGGGAAGACCATCCGTAAAGTCAACGATTCCGGCGTTGTTTACGAGGACGTCAAGGTGATCGTACTTCTCTTCCAGCTGCCGGGCGGCGGCTGTGATGGTCTCGGGTTTGTCGATGTCGAGGTGCAGGAACGTTGCGCCCGGGATCTTGGCGGCCGCTTCTTCGCCGCGCTGCTTGTCGCGCGCACCGAGCATGACAGAGAATCCCTGGTGGGCGAGTTGGCGGGCTACTTCAAAGCCGATGCCCTTGTTGGCCCCGGTAATAAGAGCGACTTTGCTTTCTGTTGCCATGGTTTCGTACCTCGTTACTTCCGAGAGTTGGATTCCCGCAGTTCGAAGAAGCTGCGATTTATTGGGCGATGTTACTCGCGGGCTCCGAGAGGAAGCCCTGCAGGACGGATTGCATGGTGGTGGGTCTGCGTTGGAGGAGACGATCAAGCGTCGGATCGATGATGTCGAACTCGCAGTTGCGGGCCGCCGTGTAGAGGGTACCGAGGGCGTCGGCCATGAAGGCGGAAAGGCCGTGGGCAACAAGGCCTGAGCGGTAGGCGTCGTCCGAAATCGTCTCGCGGACGATCTCCCGGTTGAGGATCTTGGAGGCAAGTTTGGCGATATCGGCGAAGTCAAGGGTTTCCGAGCTTGTGAGTGGGGGCGAGATGCCGTCGAACAGGCTCGGCTGGGTGAGTGCGGCGACGGCGGCCTCGGCGAGGTCAGCCCGCGCGGTCCAGGATACCGGGCCGTCGGCAGGGAGGGCGATCTTACCGGTCTGTATAAGGGCACCGAGTTGAAAGAGCGCTGATTCCGCGTAGAAGCCGTTGCGGAGCGAGACGTACGAGACGCCCGAAGCCTGCAGTATGGCTTCCGTTGGCGCATGATTCTGGCTGCAGGGAACGAAGGCGGACGTCGGATTTGCAGCCTGGTGGCTGGTGTAGAGGATGCGTTTTGCACCGGCGTCTTTGGCGGCCAGGATTGCATTGTGGTGCTGTCGCGTAGCCTCTTCGCCAAACTTGTTGACGGAGATGATAAGAACCTGCTCGGCACCTTCAAAGGCTGAGGCGAGCGTTTCAGGGTTGGCGAAGTCGCCTTTGGCGACGCGGACGCCGCGCTGCTGGAAGGCCTCTGCTTTTTCAGGATCGCGAACGCTGATGCCGATTTTAGAGCCTGAAAGCTTCCTCAGGAGACCTTCGACGATTAGCCGGCCTAGCTGTCCGGTGGCGCCTGTGACGACGATCATGTTGTTTCTCTCCTGGGTGAGCAGATTGAGTTGGAAGCTGCGAGCTTTAGACGATGGCAGGGTGTCTTTGTGATTCAGCGCTCGTATGATTTCATCCACGCGCGCGCTTTATTGAACACCTGAAGAGGAAGGCGCGAATGGTGCTTGGAGGAGACAGAACACGCACGGAGAACCGGATGGACTTGAAGAGATACAACTTAACTGTTCTGCGATTCGACCCGAAGCCAGCAACGGCAATCGGCGAGACGTTTGTGCTTCCGGTGGAAAGCCCTGATGAGGAGCATGCGATCTCAGCCGCGTTGTCGAATGCTGTTGCTTTCACGACGAAGTCAGAAGGAAAGACCTTACTGCCTTTAGCTTTTCAGTGTCTCAGGATTGGCGAACGCGACTAGCTCCTGGGACGAGAACTGCTCTGAGGGATCAGCAAGTTAGTGGCCTGGTTTGAACGCAGTAGCGAACGATTACGGCGCATGAGCAGGACCAGTGCGCGCCGGAGATATATGGCGAGGAGAGGCATGGTGACAGCGGCGACGACACCCCAGACGATCAGGGCATGCCACTCCCATTGCCAGATGGCGTGGAAGAGCCTCCACGGATGATGGCTGAGGTGCTCCAATTGGCGCCGCGTCATGGGAAGCCTGTGGGTATGGAAGAGCTTTACGCCCAGTTGGATGAAGGGGAGGAAGAGCAGCAGGTGAAGTGGGGACACGGCGTGTACGCCAACCTGCGAGGCTACCTGGTCGAGGCCGAAGATCCAGGCGAGCAGGACGACGAGAATAGTCGTGATGCCGACCGAGGGGTTGATGCCGAGAACGATGCCGAGGGCGAGGCTCCAGGCGAGACGGCGCGGAGTGACGCCGCCACGGAGCTGGCGGAGCAGCGGGCGCAGGATCTTGCAGCGGCAGAACTCGCGGATGGGCTCGAAGAGAAGCACTTCGGATTGGATGCCTGAAGGTGGATGAGAGGTGGTTGGTTGAGGAGTGCGGATTTCCCCTTGTCGAGGTTCCTCGTGATGATGCTGCGAAATCCCCCGTTCAGGATGGTATGAGACCGGAGCGATTATGGAAGACCAGTACGTGTGCCCTTCCGGCTGCGGATGACCATAGGACGATGCGATGGTCTGGGTCGGAATTTTCCCGACGAGGCCCACTCATCGCGAAGGAGAGGAGCTCGATGAATGGGCACCCTAACTTTCTAAAGGTATTACGGGGCTAGTTGTTGAGTTCCGGTGATCTGGAATGTCAGGGGTTGGGCGTTGGAGGTGGGCTGAGTGTCTCCGAGCGTAAGGGTGTACTGGCCGGGAGTGATGGTGCGGCTGCCCTGCGCGTCGACTTCGGAGAGGGTACGGGGATTGAGGGTGAAGGTGAGGTGCCGGGTCTCGCCGGGGGCAAGGTGAACGCGCTCGAAGCCGGCGAGGGCGATGTTAGGAGAGACAGGCGTATAGGGTGGGGTCAGGTAGAGCTGGGCCACCTCGTCGCCGGCGACCGACCCGGAGTTAGTGACGTCAGCGGTTACGGTGAGGCCATCGCCAGCTTTGAGGGTAGGAGTGGAAAGTTTCGGCTGCGAGAATTTGAAGGTGGTGTAGCTGAGACCGTAACCGAATTGGTAGAGGGGCTTACCGGTGAAGTAGCGATAGGTGCGATGGTTCATGCTGTAGTCGTCGAAGGCGGGAAGCTCGTCGAGAGAACGATAGAAGGTGAGGGGGAGACGTCCGGCGGGATTGTTGGCGCCGCTGAGCGTATCGGCAATGGCGTCGCCGCCTTCTTCGCCGGGGTACCAGGCTTCGAGGATGGCTTGCGCGTGATCCTGCACCCAGTTAATGGCGAGCGCGGAGCCGTTCTGAAGCACAACGACGAGCGGCTTGCCGGTTGCGGAGAGTGCTTTGAGGAGGTCTTCCTGGGCGGCAGGCAGGTTGATGGCGGTGCGGTCGCCGCCGGCGAAACCCTCGAGCTTGATCGGCATCTCTTCGCCTTCGAGTGAGGGCGAGAGGCCGATGAAGGCTACGACGACATCAGAGGTTTTCGCGACTTCGACGGCCTGGTTGCGAAGCGCTTCGGCGGGTGCGAGCCAGGTGAGATCGATGCCGGCGGAGCCGGTGCCGTGGAGGTATTCGAGTCGGATGTCGTGCGGCTTGGTGTCGGAGAATTGGATTGGGGCGTCGACTACCTGGCCACGCTCGCCGGTGGTCTTGTTGCTGCTTTGGACGAGGAGCTTACCGTCGACGTAGAGGCGGAAGCCTTCGGCATTTTCGCAGGCGTAACAGTAGTTGACGTGGACCCCAAGCTGGTATTCGCCGGGTGCGGGCGGGGTGAACGTGCCGCTCCAGCGCACAGAGTAGTTATTGCGCTCGAGGCCCGGAATGGGCGCAAATTTATCCCAGTTGAAGTTGACGTTGCGGTCGACGCGTGTGAGGACGGGGTTGCCAGTGAGATCCTTCGAGGCGAAGTATTCGCCGGTAAGTCCGTCGCCCGAGCCAGAGGCGGGGTGGAGCGCGGTGTGCTCGATGGGGATGGCGTAGCCGGCGACGAGGGTTGAGCCTTGGGCGTAGGAGATTTTAGCGGAGGCAAATTTCTTTTCCATGCCTTCGAGCGGGTAGACGGGGGCTTGCGGTGGCCCGTTGTAGTTGCCCTGAAGGGATTGGACGAGTTCGGCGGTGGGGCCGATGACGGCGATGCGATGCGTGCTGGATTTCAGTGGGAGGGTGCTGTTCTCGTTCTTCAGCAGGACCATGGATTCGCGGGCGGCCTGGAGCGATAGCTGTCGGTGTGCGGCGGAGTTGTCCTCGGACATAGGGATGCGGCCGTAGGCGTAGCTGTCGGGCGGATCGAACATGCCAAGCTTCATGCGCGCGCGGAAGAGGCGGCGGAGCGAGTTGTCCAGGTCGGCTTCGGTGATGAGGTTCTGGTGGACGGCGTCGACGAGGGCAGGGAAGGCCTGGCCGCCGGCAAAGCCGCACTCGAGATCGGTGCCAGCCTTGACGGAGGCGGCGGCGGCGTGGGCCATGTCCGGCGCGTAGTGGTGACCGGTATTAACGTCGGCCACGGCGGCGCAGTCCGAGACGACGTAGCCATCGAAGTGCCAGTCGTTGCGCAGGTGGTCGCGCAGAAGCATGGTGTTGGCGCAGGCGGGCGCGCCGTCGATCGCGTTGTAAGCGCACATAACGGATTGCGCGTGGGCTTCGGTGACGGCGGCGCGGAAGGCGGGCAGGTAGGTGTCTTCAAGGTCGTGCGCGGAGACGTCGACGTTGGCGCGGTGGCGGGTGGTTTCGGGGCCGCTGTGGACGGCGTAGTGCTTGGGGGTCGATACTACGCGGAGGAAGTTGGGGTCGTCTCCCTGCATGCCGGTGACGAAGGCGACGGCCATGCGGCCTGTAAGGAAGGGATCTTCGCCGTAGGTCTCCTGGCCACGTCCCCAGCGCGGATCGCGGAAGATGTTGATATTGGGTGCCCAGAAGGTGAGGCCGAAGAACATCTCGTGATCGCCTTCGCGCATGGCCTGGTTGTACTTGGCGCGGGCTTCGGTGGAGATGGTCTGGGCCATCCGGTGAACGAGCGAGGTGTCCCAGGTGGCGGCCATACCGATGACCTGAGGGAAGTTCGTGGCGGTGCCGGCGAAGGCTACGCCGTGCAGTCCCTCGTTCCACCAGTCGTACTTGGGGACGTCGAGCGAGGGGATGGCGGGAGCGTGGTCGCGCATCTGGCCGACCTTCTCTTCGAGGGTCATCTTGGAGATGAGTGCGTCGACGCGCTGGTCGGTTGGGAGTGCGGGATTCAACCAGGGTTTATCGGGTTGCTGAGCCCGGGCGGCAAAGGGCAGGAGGGTTGTGGCAGCCGCGAGGGCGAGGGTGAGGCGGTGGTTCAGATGCTTCATGCATTGATCTCCGGGGACGCTATCCGTTATATCGCGGATAGCGTCCTGTGTGTTCGACAGAGGGTTTTGTGAAGCAATTCAGGCGATGGGTGCACCGGCGGCCTGGTAGATGGCTTCGATGGCGAGCATATCCTTAAGGCCTTCTTCGCCGGGCGTTTTGGGCGTGCGATTATTGCGAACGCAGTCGGAGAAGTGGTCGGCTTCGATGGTGAACTGGTAGGGACTCTTCCCGGTGCTCGCGATGTCGATTCGCTTGTGGTCGCCGCCGCCTATGAGATGGAGTCCGTCGTAGTTAAAGCCGGGATTGAACTGGAGGGAACCCTTGTCGCCGCAGATGTTGAGGAAGCCGGGTCCGGAGGATCCGTAAGAACAGCCGCACGAGGCGATGATGCCGGATGGCATCTTCATGGTCCACTCGACGGACTGTTCGACCTCGTTGAAGCGGCCGGAGTGGTCGCGGGTGGCGGTGATGGCGGTGTAGGAGGACGGCTCTTCCTTGGTGAGCCAGCGGATTGCGTTGAGCGGGTAGATGCCAAGATCGAGGACGGAGCCTCCACCACCGAGCGTCTTCGAGAGACGCCATGCGCCTGCGGGCTGGCTGTTGAAGAAGCCTCCCTGGAATGATTGGATCTCACCGATCGCACCCTGCTCGAGCATCTGCTGAACCTGGAGCCAGAGGGGCTCGTACTGAATGCGATAGGCGATCATGAGCTTGACGTTGGCGGCTTTGCAGGCGTCGATC
>CAXTNM010000044.1:0-16020 GCA_964245715.1 uncultured Acidobacteriaceae bacterium
GGGTACTGCATCTGGGGCTGGCGGTCGGACCGCATGACCCTTTTATGTTGTAGCAGGTGAGATCGATGGGGACTGTTGATGAGGATACGGACGCGGCGGAGAAGAATGATCTGTCAGTTGTCAGTTGTCAGTTGATGGTTGTTGACTCTGAAGTTTCGATGGGGATCAGGATGTTTTGGTGGGTTTGCTGATTTTGACGGGCGGAAGCCTTACACTCGAAACACCCTGGAAGGTAAGCCATGCAGAAGATAGAAGCGGTGATTCAACCGTCGAAGCTGGACGATGTCAAGGATGCATTGATTGAGATTGGAATTGAAGGCATTACGGTGCTGGAGGCTCGCGGGCATGGAAGGCAGAAGGGCCACACCGAGTTTTATCGGGGACGTGAGTACGCGGTGGATCTTCTACCGAAGGTGAAGCTGGAGCTGGTGGTTTCAGATGCGATGGTCGAGCCGGCGATCCAAGCGATTATCACATCGGCGCGTACAGGAAAGATTGGAGACGGCAAAATCTTTGTCTCCAAGGTGGAAGAGGCCATTCGGATTCGCAATGATGAGCGGGGTGCGATCGCGTTGTAGTTGCCATATCTTCGATATGGCCGTTTACAGGATTTTGACGAAGGATGATAGAGTGCGCGCAGGAGTCTTGCTTTAACTCATTCGGGAGCCGGAGTCAGAGCAGATGGAACAGAGTGGGCAAAGCGAGAGCGGGAGTTTCCCGAGCCCCTGGGTTTCGGCAAACCAGCTTCGATACCGGGAGCAGATGGCGGAGATACGCGCGACGTTTGAGCGTCATGCTGACCATCTCCACGCCGGCGGTTCGGCTGTGGAGGCGAGGAGCGCGGCCGTCGATGAGCTTGTGTCTGCCGCGTGGGGAGAGATAGCCGGCGGGAATGCTGCGTTGTCGAGCGGGCTCGCGCTGGTTGCGGTGGGCGGGTATGGCCGACGTGAACTCTTTCCCTATTCCGACGTGGACTTGATGTTTCTGCTGGATGCGCGGGCGCCGGAGAAAGCTGTGAAGGAGGCGATTCGGCAGGTCAATCAATTGCTTTGGGATGCAGGGATTCGGGTTTCGGCGATGACGCGAACGCTGGCGGAATGCGAACGGTTTGACCCTGAGAACGTCGAGTTCACGTTGTCCCTCCTGGATGCGCGGGGTGTGGCGGGTGATCGATCTGTGACGAGCCGACTGGTCGACCGGGTGCTTCCAAGATTGATGAGCCGCGATGGCAAGCGGATCGGGACGCGGTTGGTTGAGGTGACACGGATGCGCCATGCAAGGTACGGCGATACGCTGTTTCACCTGGAGCCGAACATCAAGGAGTGTCCCGGTGGACTGCGGGACGCGCATGTATGCGAGTGGATGCGGCGGTTGGGGGGTTCAAAGGACGGGGCTTTGAAGGATCGGGTGGATGACCTCCGCGAGTTCAAGGCGGCGCGGGAGTTCCTGTTGGAGGTGCGGACGTTTCTGCATCTCCGACACGACCGCGATGACAACACCCTGGATTGGCAGGCGCAGGATGCCGCCGCTGCGGTTTCACTGGGCGCGGGCCAGCCGAGCCACGCTGAGCAAAGCGTTCGCACAGTTGATGCGGCTTACTGGATGCGGCAATACTTCCGCCATGCGCGTTCGATCGAGCGGAGTGTCCGGCAGTTTGTAGACGAGGCGTCGACGAAGCGGGCGGTGCGGCTAAGGACCATGGTGCTGCGCGGGGGGATTGCGCCGATCAAGGCCGGCACAGGATTTGAGGTAAAGCAGAAGCGGATTGAGTTGGGCGAGGCGAGCAGCATGGCTGCGGACCCGGCGCTTGATCCCGAGATTGTGCTCTCCGTCTTCGGGGCCATGGCGCGGAACGGCAACGGGCTGAGCCGGCATGCCGAGCGGAGAATCGAGCAGGCGCTGCCGGTGCTCTCGGCCCAACTGGAGGACGGACCAAACCTGTGGCGGAGGCTTGAGGCGATCCTGTTGGGCCGCTATGCAGGCATGGCGCTGCGAGCGATGCATGCGCTGGGGATTCTCGAACTGGTGATTCCGGAGTTTCACGGGATCGACGCGCTGGTCATCCGGGATGCGTATCACCGCTACACCGTGGACGAGCATACCTTCGTGCTGATCGACACGCTCCATGAACTGGCCGGCGTGGAGAAGGCGAGTGGGCTGGGTGTGTGGGCGGCGAAGTTCGCACAGTTATTCGAAGACCTTCCTCATCCGGAGCTCCTGTTGCTGGGAGCGCTGCTGCACGACATGGGAAAGGGTCATGCCGGGGAGGGACATGCGGCGGAATCGGCGCGCATGGCGGCGAACGTGTTGGGACGGTTAGAGCTGGACGCCTACGAGACGAAGCTTGTGCTCGAACTGATCCGCAAGCATCTGGAGATGAGCGCTGCGCTGCGGCGGGATGTCTTTGACCGAGAGACAATTCGCACGTTTGCCGCAAGGGTGCCGAACCCGGAGCTGCTGAAGATGCTGACCTTGTTTACCTACGCGGATATCGCGGCGGTGCACCCGGATGCGCTTACGTCGTGGAAGGCGGAGAATCTGTGGCGCCTGTATAACGCGACGACAAACTACCTGGATCGGAGCGTCGACGATGAGAGGGTGGCGGCCGAGGCGAATAGTGACCTGCTGCTGAGGATTCATGCCCTGCTCCCCAACAAGCGGGATCGCGTCAACTTCTATCTCGAGGGTTTTCCCCAGCGCTATCTGCAGACGAGGACGCCCGAGGTGGTGCGGACGCACGTCCAGATGGCATGGAAGCTGGATGAAGACGCAGAGGGAATCGAGCTTGATTTTCGGTATGCACAAGGGGTAAGCGAGCTGACGCTGATCACAAGAGATCGGCCGATGCTGTTTGCTTCGATAGCGGGTGCACTTGCAGGCTGGGGAATGAATATTGTCACCGCGGACGCGTTCTCGAATGCACATGGAGTTGTGGTGGATAGCTTTCGTTTTACCGACACCTTCCGAACGCTGGAGTTGAACGAATCGGAACGGACACGGTTTGTGGCGAGCGTACAGAATGTTGTCGCCGGTGCGACAGACCTGGAAGTCCTGCTGGCTTCGAGGAGGCGGGGCCGGAGAAAAGCGCCCAAGATGCGGATTGCGTCGCGGGTAGATTTCGATGACGCGGCCTCAAGCCAGAGTACGCTGCTGCAGGTGACGGCGCAGGATACGCCAGGACTTCTGCGGGCTTTGTCGCTGACGCTGGCGGAACATGGATGCAATATCGAAGTTGCTCTCGTCGATACGGAGGGGGAGACGGCAATCGACGTATTTTATGTGACGCGGAACGGAGGCAAGCTGGACGTGGCAAGGCAGGACGCGCTGCGGGATGGCTTGCTGGAGGCGATCGAACGAAATGCTTCTTAGGGCTGTGTTGGTGACAGGGTTGATGATTGCGGGAGCGGGCCGCGGACGCCGGACTGGGCATGGTGTCGAGCCGATGAAGTCGCTGGCCGCCTGCCGGGTTGGGGTGGTTGAAGGCGAACTAACGGCGGGGCAGGGGTTTGAGCAGGCAATTGGAAATGGCTTGAAGCTGTGGTTCCAGCCGATCGCCTCCGGATGGATTCTGCGGGTGGTGCCCTTGACCGGACCGCCCGGAGATTTTGACTATGCGGAGCTGGCGACGCCTCCTTACCAGTCGGTGACCCCTCTTTCGCTTTCAACCGACTTTGCTTTCCGGGCTCAGGATGCGGTGGGTTGGAATCCGCGGCGTTTTCGCTTCGCCACTTCCGAGGAAGAGTTCAAACGACTGGATGAGGTTTACCAGAGGTATGAGGATGCTGGAGCGACGCCAGCGGCGACGCTCGAGGTCGATCTGGCGGATGAGGTATCGAAGGCCGCAGCGGGCAAGCTGACGATTGTGGACACAAAGCTTATTCCCGGGGTGGCGGATCAGTGGAAGATGGCGGCGGCAGTGTCCAGCCAGTTTGAGACGACTGCCCACACTCTGGTGATACCAGCAGATGGCAAGCAGAGCGCACTGGGCAAGCTGATCTGGGTCCGGTTCAGGGTGGAGCTGGCGCTACCGGCAGGTTTCCAGCCGGCGCGCGGGATGAGGAGCTTACCTCACGTTTGTGGCAGTGTGTAACCAACTCTGACGCAGAATCATGCATCTGTTTAACTGACCGCCTTGCATGAAAGTGAATTCTCCGGTTCGTTTTTCAGAGGCCACCAGCAAAGCGTCTTATGATCGGGTTATGAATAGTATTCCAATAGACGCGACAGGTAAGAGGCCCGAAGAGGGCGGTCAGGCGACGCATCCGTTTGACGCGGACGGGAAAGATCGTTATTTTTTCGGTGCTCTCGATAGCACCGCAGTCAATCGGCAGAAGCTGAATGAGGTGAATTGGGGAGACGAGCAGCCCGAAGGGGTCGTGCTGGCGAGCCTGGACGCTGCAATAAATTGGGTTCGGAAGAACTCGGTGTGGCCGATGACTTTTGGACTTGCGTGCTGCGCGATCGAGATGATGTCGATGGGCGGATCGCGGTATGACATCGCCCGTTTCGGCGCCGAGGTTTTTCGTCCTTCTCCACGGCAGAGCGACCTGATGATTATTGCCGGCCGCGTGTCGCAGAAGATGGCGCCCGTGATACGCAGACTCTATGAGCAGATGCCCGAGCCGAAATGGGTGATCTCGATGGGGGCATGCGCTACATCGGGTGGTGTGTTCAATAATTACGCCCTCTTACAGGGCGTCAACCAAATCATTCCGGTCGACATCTACGTTCCGGGATGCCCTCCGCGTCCAGAGCAGTTGCTGTACGCGATTACATTGCTGCAGGAGAAGATCCAGAGTGAACGCGGGACGGTTCGCCGTACGCTCAACCTTGGGTAGTCTGCTACGGATTTCCGGAGTCGCTCCGGGTTCGCTCCTACAAGTGGTTGCCGTGGCTTGTAGGCGTTTTTCCCAGCAGAGGAATTTGCGGGATTACTTGATTGGTTCGTGCCAAATAAAGGCAATTTGAACTCGTCATGAAGAATGTTAAGTTCTTCTAGGTTTGCTAGTAAGCGGAATTTCCGTCGCGCGCCAAAGCTTCTGCGAGAACCTTTAGTGGAGACTGACAGGGTTATTTGAGCGCGCAAGTCTACAATATTTGGTGATTTGCAGTTTTTTATTGGAGGAAGTGGAATGGTTTATCGCCCTTTTCGTTTTATTGGCCGGTTCGGACTGGCTGCATGTGCAGTCAGCCTTGGAGTCGCGAGCCTGAGTGCGCAGACCGCGCCCAGCACCCCCGCCATGGTGGGGCCTAACCCGTCGAGAGTCGACATTTTCCTCGGATACTCTTACTTCGGTGCCCATGGCGAAGTCAAGCCGGCGGACATCGCCTACTCATCGGTCAATCTCGGTGCAATCGGCAGCGGCGCGTTCTTCTTCAATAAGTATGTCGGTGCTGAGGTTAGCGCAGTAAGCCATCCGGACGGCGCGAATGACGGCATCTTTACGGCAAGCGGCGGTTTGATCGTCCGCGCACCGATGCAAAACTTCACGGTATTCGCACACGGCCTCGCCGGCGCGGCTTACATGGGCGGACCGAACAGCGAAAATCCGGTAACGCTTGAACATGAGCCATATACCTGGGGTCCGGCGCTGACGGCTGGCGGCGGCATGGACTATGATCTGCCGTTCTTCAACCATAAGTTCTCGCTGCGCTTGTTCCAGGCAGACTATCGTTACATTCATGACGACTTCGGCCCGGCGACTACCGTTCCCACACCCGGTGTCCTCGGTGGGCGTGCGAATCTCTCGGGCGTAGACCTGTCCGCTGGTATTGTGGGTCACTTTGGCAGCATCGTGCCTCCGCCGCCTGTGATGCTCGCATGCGCGGTCTCTCCGGCGAGCGGCTATCCCGGCGACCCGATCTCGGTGACCGGCACGGCGACTAACCTAAACCCGAAGAAGACGGCTACCTATACCTGGACTGCGACCGGTGGAACGGTCAACGGTACGGGCTCGACGGTCAACATCGACACCAAGGATGCGCAGCCGGGAAGCTACTCGGTAAAGGGCCATGTGTCAGAGGGAAACAAGCCCGGCCAGATGGCGGATTGTTCGGCTGACTTCACGATCAAGCAGTTTGAGCCACCGACCCTGAGCTGCTCGGCCAATCCCTCGACGGTCAATCCGGGTGATTCTTCCACGATCACGGCGAGCGGCGTAAGCCCACAGAACCGTCCTCTGACTTACAGCTACACCGCTTCGGCTGGCTCCATCAGCGGAACATCGAGCACAGCGACGCTAGCTACGACGGGCGCGGCTCCGGGTACGATCAACGTAACCTGCAACGTGGTTGACGACAAGGGTCAGACTGCGACTTCACAGACGACGGTAACTGTGATCGCTCCGCCTGCTCCTCCGGCACCGCAGTCGCAGAACCTTTGCTCCATCAACTTCGACCGCGACACCAAGCGTCCGACCCGCGTTGATAACGAAGGTAAGGCTTGCCTCGACGATCTTGCTCTGAATCTGCAGCGCAGCACCGATGCGACTCTGGATGTGGTCGGTAACGCTGCCACGACAGAGAAGGACGGACCGAAGAAGGCTGCTGAGCGCGCTGTCAACACCAAGGACTACCTCGTCAAGGAGAAGGGCATCGACCCGAGCCGTGTGGCAGTTTTCACCGGATCGGATGATGCGAAGACTGTGACGAATACCCTGGTTCCCACCGGTGCAACTCCAGTGTCCGCGACTCCGGTCGATGAGACTGCCGTCAAGCCGGTTCCGCGGAAGGCGCTTGCTCCTGCCGGTCACCACAAGAAGCACCACCACAAGAAGGCCGCCAACAGCTAGGCCGCAGGTTGTGGAGGAAAAGTAATGGCTGGCTGAGCTTTGACTCAGCCAGCCATTGCTTTGTGGGGTGGATGGTATTGCGTTGTGGAATGACTTTGGTGGAACAAACGACGTAGAGCCGAGGTTTTGAATCTCACCTATCATGGTTGTGGAGGATCTTCGTTGAACGTACGGTCGGGTCTGGTGCGGATGTTGTTCGCGGTGGGGATGCTCCTGTCCGGGGTGGGAAGCTCGTCGCTTTATGCTGCTTCGTCATGGCTGCCGTTTGGGCCGGACGGCGGCGATGCGCGCCGCGTTGTGCCTGATCCCGCGGATCACACGCACTTATATCTCGGTACCGTCAATGGCTGGATCTACGAATCCCATGACACGGGCGCTAGCTGGCATCGGCTGGCACGGGTAGACAAGCGCGACGACCTGGTGCTGGATTCTATCGTGGTGGATGCGGGCAATCCGAAGCACCTGATCGTAGGCGCCTGGGTGATCGATCGGCCGGACGGCGGATTGTTTATCAGCTATGACGCGGGCAAGACATGGGTCAACCAGGCGGAGATGCGCGGGCAGTCGATTCGCGCGTTACGAGCTTCTCCGACCGATCCTAAGGAGTTGGTGGCGGGGACGTTGAAGGGAGTCTTCCGCTCAACGGATGGTGGAGCACGCTGGCAACTGATCAGCCCGCCCGATAGTACAGAGATTCACGAGGTCCAATCGGTGGCAATCGATCCGGCAGATCCGAACGTGATCTACGCCGGAACCTGGCATCTGCCATGGAAGACGACGGATGGAGGCGAGCATTGGGAGAATATCAAAGACGGCATCATCGATGATTCGGACGTGTTCTCGATCATTGTTGATCCAGACAAGCCAAAGATCGTTTATGCGAGTGCATGCTCTGGGATTTACAAAAGCGAGGATGCAGGAACGCTGTTTCACAAGGTGCAGGGGATTCCTTCGAGCGCACGCCGGACGCGCGTCCTGATGCAGGATCCGAATGATCTGAACATCGTGTTTGCGGGGACCACCGAAGGGCTCTTCCGCTCAAACGACGCGGGTAAGACCTGGTCACGGACCACCGGGCCGGAGATCATCGTGAACGATGTTTCCGTCGATAAGGCCGACTCCAAGCATGTGCTGATCGCGACGAACCGGGGTGGCGTGCTTTCGTCCGAAGACGGCGGCGACACTTTCCATTCGTCAAACTCGGGCTTCTCGGCAAGGCAGATTACGGCGATTCAGCGGGATCGCAATCAGGGTGGCACGGTGCTTGTCGGCGTGGTGAACGACAAAGAGTGGGGTGGCATCTTCCGGAGTACAGATGGAGGCCTAAGCTGGCTTCAGCGGAGTGAAGGACTGCAGGGGCGCGACGTTTTCGCGCTGGGACAGGCTCCGGACGGAACCTTTATCGCGGGGACGGCTCACGGTATCTTTCGGTTCGATAAGGATTCGCAAGCGTGGCTGAAGGTTGAGAACGCGCCCACGTCGGCGCTGTTGACTGCGGCGGGTCCGGGAGCGCCTGAGAAGCCGAAAGTACGGCCGGCACGTCCTGTAAGTGCGTCTCCCAAGCACATAGCGAGTTACCACGTGAGCGCAACGCAGTTAAAGCGAATGACGCCGACGCAGCGCAAGCAAGCATTGGCCCGGGAGAAGGCCGGTCCTCGGAGGGAGGTAGCAAGGGCGCCTAGCGTCAGGCGTGAAACTTCAAAAGGGGTGAGCAGCGTGACGACGCTACCAGCGGCTGCACCGACGGGTGAAGCACCTTCATCGTCTCAGGCGAGTGCAGCTCTGCCGACTGGGGTCGTGAGTGCTGCGCCGATCGCGGCGGGAACAACAGCCGGCACAGCTGGGCCGGCCGCTGTGAACAACGCGGGGTTCAACGGTCCGGTCTACGGAATCGCGACATCGGGCGATTCAACCCTGGCACTGACGTCACTCGGCCTAATGGAAAGCACGGATAACGGCCAATCCTGGTCGCTGGCGGGTGCGGAACGAAGCGAAGAATGGCGCTATCTCGGCGCGGCGAGGACGAACGTGGTTGCGGCTTCATTGCACAGCCTGGCATTTTCTGCAGACGCCGGCAAGAGCTGGGGTGCAGTGCTGCTGCCTGAAGGATTGACCCAGGTCGGGGCGGTTTCGGTGGATCCTTCGGGGGCGATCTGGGTTGGCGGCCGCGAAGGTGTCTTCGTCTCAAAGAACGGCGGGCATGACTGGACGACGCCGAAGAACCTGTTTGTTAATACTGTCAACAGCATCTACTACGACGATGCCGGGAGCCGGATGATCGTGACGACCGGCGCTTACGGAAACATCGTGTTTCTCGTGCAGCTTCCCAGTATGCATGTGAGCTTCGCTGATTCCGGCTGGAACCTGCGGTTTGCGCGACCGATGGGCGATCACCTGATCGCGGCGACGCTCTACGATGGAATCGTGGTTCAACCGCGGATGGTGGCTACGCCAATGCAGGGTGAGGTGGAGCAGCCAGAATCAGCTCCGTCGGCTGTTAGTTCGGTTGCTACCGTTCCGGCTGCTCCTCCTACTCCCGAAACTCCTGCTGCGAGTTCCTTGCCAACGGCTTCTGCCGGAACGTCCGCCCCCGGGGAAGTACTGGGTCCCAACGGTGTTCCAGTTGTTGAGCCGGTGCACCTGCCGGCGGGGCCGAAGTAGGCAGCCTCTCGAGGTACAACAGCCTGAAATCACATCCATCGGCAGCTAAAAGAGATCTGCATTGTTTGCTTCATGGCATTACGCGCAACCTGCAATGCGCTGTGCGAGGGCATCTCTTTATTGGCGTGTCCGGGAGGCATAGAATTGCTGTATGAACCTCTCGCAAGCAGTGCCCGCGAAGCCTCGCCATTCCTTCCAGACCGATGATCCGGCGCTGGAGCCGATTGCCCTTAAAGTGCAGGCCGGCGAACGTCTGAACTTCGACGATGGCGTGGCGCTCTACCGGTCGGGTGACATCCTGGCGGTAGGGTGGCTTGCGAACCTGGTGCGTGAACGAATGCATGGCGATATCGCGTACTTCAATGTTAATCGGCACATCAATCCGACAAACGTCTGCGTGGCCTCGTGCCGGTTGTGCGCGTTTGGGCGCAAGAAGGGTGAGGCCGGTACCTACACGATGGCGCTCGAAGAAGCATGGGAGACGGCTGCCACCGGTTATACCGATGCCGTGACCGAGTTTCACATTGTGGGCGGCCTGCACCCGGATCTACCGTTTGAGTACTTTCTCGACCTGGTACGTGGCTTGAAGGTCCGGTTTCCCAAGACGCACGTGAAGGCGTTCACGATGGTGGAAGTTTCGTTTCTCGCCAAGCGCGCCAAGCTGACCATCCGCGAGACGCTACAGAAGATGAAGGAAGCGGGCGTGGACTCGATGCCAGGGGGTGGGGCGGAGATCTTTGCGGATCGGATCCGGCACATCATCTGCGACCACAAGATTGATGGCGGCGAGTGGCTGGAGACAGCCAAGCTGGCGCACGAGATGGGCTTCCGTTCAAACGCAACCATGCTCTACGGACATGTAGAGAGCGATGAAGATCGGGTCGACCACCTGCTGCGCCTGCGCGCGGTGCAAGACGAGACAGGCGGGTTTCAGACGTTCATCCCGCTCTCGTTCCACCCGGATAACACGGCGCTGGCGCATATTCCGAAATCGAGTGGCATGCTCGATATCAGGCAGATTGCCGTCGGCCGGCTGCTGCTCGATAACTTCCCGCACATCAAGAGCTACTGGCAGATGGTGACGCCGAAGATGGCTCAAATCTCGCTGCGATTTGGCGCGGACGATATCGATGGAACTGTTGTCGAGGAGAAGATCTACCACGATGCGGGAGCGACGACGCCGCAGGGAATGCGACGCGCGGATCTCGTGCGGATGATCACGGAAGCTGGACGTGTGCCCTTTGAGCGGGACACACTATATAAAGCCGTGACACGCTCGGAAGACACGTTTACGGTATCGGCTTAGGCGAAGATGTCGGAGAGCAGTATCCTGGCGGGAGATCGTTGGACGCTGCGGCCGGGGCGAGCGAGGGATGTACCAGCGATGCACGCGCTCGATCTGCTTTGCTTTGAAGAATCATTTCGCTTCGATCTCAGGTCGATGCGGAAGTTTGCGCTGAAGGTAGGGGCGATTGTGGTGGTCGCCGAAGCTGCGGGTGAGTTGGTGGGGTTTGTCATCGTGCACCTCGAGCGTAGACGGCTCGCGTATGTGGTGACGCTGGATGTGGCCCCGGCCTTTCGCCGGATGGGCTTGGCCAAGGCTTTGATGATCGAGGTAGAGCGGCAGTCGTCGAAAGCGGGCGCGGATCGGTTGCGACTGCATGTGTCTGTACAGAATTCAGCTGCCATTAACTTCTATGAGCGCTTGCGCTTTCATCGAGAGTCGTTGGAGGGAGGGTTCTATGGCGACGGACTGGATGCTTGGATTTACTGGAAGGTTGTTGAAGAACCAGGCCATTGATTTTTCAGTTTTCAGTCGTCAGTTTTTCAGTTCGTGGGTTTGACTTGGTGAACCGTCAGGATGATGCGGCGGTAGGTGGTGAGGCGTGGTGTGCCGGAGTCGGTGACCGCGAGGATGATGTGTGCTGTTCCAGTAGCAGGGCAGGGCATGTAGCCTGCAATCCAGGCCTCGCGGCACGTGGAATTTCCAGTAACGGTGAGGAACGACGTCTCGGCCTTGGTGACGCTGACGTCGGCGAGAGAACCGTCGGCCAGACCGGCTTCCTGGTAGTGAAACCAGCGATAGCTCAGGGTCTGGTTCGCGTCGGGATCGTGCGAGGTTGAGGCGTCCAGAGTCAGCGGCTGCCCAATCGTGGCTTCTAGATGAATAGGCGCAAGGGTAGCGTCCTTGTTGACGGCTGCGATGGGTGGGTGGTTCGCGTGCTTGTAGTCGTCGATGGTCCAGGAGATGCGTGCGGCGAAGTCGTTCTATAGGCGGATCTCCACCGCCAGATTGTCGCCTGGTCTGATATGTGTTGCTTGCCATCGATGCCGATGACCGCGTCCTGTGAGGTGGTGCGGGCAAAGACATCTCCGCCCTGGGTCCAGATAGGGTGTGTCTCGGCGTAAGGCTGACGGTAGAGGTAGCGACCGCCCCAGCCGCCGAAGTCGGGGCGCTCGGATGCGGCGAGACCGTTGGGGATCAGGTTGAGCCAGGAGGGCGTATCGCCTTCCATGATGAAGAGGTATCGCGGATAGAGCCTGCCGAAGGAGCCCTTGGAGCGGATGTTCCGGTCGAGCCAGTCGTTGGTCACGAGGGAGCCGTCGGCACCTTCGCAGTTGCGATAGTAGGCATCACCCGAGATACCGGTCCAAGTCGCGTAGAGGTACTCGCCGGAAGTCGGTGAGGAGGGTTGGACGATGTAGAAGAGGGTAGGGAACTCGCGGCGGATCCAAGGACCAGCATCGTCCTGATCGGAGATGGAGGAGACGCGGAGTTTGGCGATGAAGGTTGCAAGCTGCTCTGGTGAGCGGGTCGCGCGGACGTGAAGCAGAGCTTGCGCGAGCGTGTTCGCACCTCCCCAGAGTGCGATCCAGAGAGGGCGTGGGTCGGGCTTATCGGCTGCGGTGATGATGGCGTCAGCGCCAGCGGAACCCTTGTCGAGGCCGGTCGCTTCGAGGCCGTAGGCTGGTTGACCAGTGAAGACTTTGCGCTGGAGTGATTCTGCGGTGGGCCAGTTAGGAGCGTTGAGCAGCAGGTTGGGGCGAACCGCTCCGTAGCCAGCGATAAGGGTGTGCATGGTTTCCGCGTGGGTGGCAGTTTTCTGCCAGGTGGAGGTGCAGGCGATGAGCGCTTCGATGTCGATCTCATTCGAATAAAGGAGCAAGCGGACGAGCGACATCTGGTCGTCAGGCTCGTTGCCGATGTCAGAGAGGACGACGAGGCGCTGCGCTCCGGAAAGATTGTCGAGGTGCGTGGCTGAGAGTGACTGCGCGAGGAGTGGTTCAGCGGCGCAGAGAAGCAGCGCGGTGAGGACGTGCTTGAAGGTCATGCGGGGAAGCTTACAGGATCGGGCTACCTGCTGACTTCTTCGAGCGCGCGCTGGAAGTTGAGCGTGTGGCGGAATGTAACAGCGAGGGCTAGTCTTCGTGGCTAGCCGAGACGCTTTGCGCGCGCCAATAGCCGAGTGGCCATGACCAGGAGAGAAAGTTGGAGAGCTATGAGAGTCCACGTGAAGACTGGATGGCCATGCGTGAGTAAGAGGCCGGCCCCCGAAAATGTGGCACACGACGCAGCCAGAACGGTACCCCTGCGACGCAGCTGTTTGGCCTCGGTGCTCTCAGAGTTGTTATCTAAACACATGATGTTTTCTCCTGAAGTGCTGCATTGGTTAGCGATGCGAGGTTAGAAAGAGCATCGAGACGAAGTAGGCGACGGTTGCGAGCGAGATGGGCCAAGCCATCATGCGGCCGTAGTTGAGGGTGTAGCCGGTACCGCAGCGGCTTTGTACGAAGAGAGCTGGGTCGTCGCGATCGACGTAGAAAAGGCCCCAGCGCCAGCGATCATCGGCGCCGAGCTCAACCGGTGGAGGAACAAAGCGCCTGGCCCTGGACTGGTTCCACGCGACGGTGCCGAGAGCAGCGAAGAATCCGGCAACAATGAAGATTTTGTTGTTGTGTTGGTTGAGTGACAGGCCCAGGTAGTTGCAGCCGAGGACGGTGAGCAGAAGAGCCACTCCGATGCATTGCATGACAACCGAGGCCCGCACGCTGTATTGCGCCATGGTCGTGCGCAGGCGAACGGAACGACGAAAGATCAGCAGTAGGAGGGTCGCTGCGAAAAGAAGACCGAGACTCAAGCCGCAGAGCGTATCGAGGTGGTTTGCCTCAAGCGACTTGTTCCAGGCGCCAAAAGCTCTGCTCCAGTCAACCCCCTTCTTCGTGAGGAGGATTGCAGCGGCGAAAGCAGTGCTAGCGATGACGGCAGGCAAGAGCGAAAGGAGAAGACCGGGGATCCAGTAGGCAGGTGTTTCGAGGAGGGGCACCTGCACAATGTCGCGTACCGCACGTTCGCCTTGCGCGACTTCCAAGGCTCGGACCTGCCGATTGGCGCGTGCAAAGATAGTCCAGAGAGCGAAAAGCTGCACGAAGATTGCAATGGCTGCAAAGGGCTTTCCGGCTAGACCTGCGAACCACGCCAGGAGGGTCGCGATGCAGGTCGTAGCGGCGACCGCTACGAGATACTGGCGCGTGATCGTCTGGCCTGCGGCCCCGGTTCTGAGTGCTGGTCCAGCGCTCCGCCCGAAGAAGAAGATCCCGTTGATACGACTGGTCCAGGCATAGAACGCACCGAGTAATGCGACGGCCCCGATAGCAAGTGTAGTGTTCATGACCTTCTCCTGAGTAGTCCGCTGTGTTTCTTAAGAATTCCGCTCACCGGGCGAGTTCGTTCGATACCAGTGCAAGCTCCTTACGGATAAGGGGCGGGGAGAGGCCTTCGGCGCGCACATGGGCGATGAGTTGACGCAGTCTGACTCCAAACTCTGCCTGTGCGGCAGGCGCTGGAGCGGGACTTTGTCTGTTCGTCACGGTGGCACCGTTTCGTCGCTTGAGCTCCAGCCAACCTTCGCTGCTGAGCGTTCGATAGGCTTCGGCAACGGTGCTGAAGTGGACGCCAAGATCGAGCGCGAGTGTTCGGACGGTGGGCAGCGTATCACCGGGCCGGAGAGCACCATCGACAAACAGCAGCCGCAGGCCGTCGACGATCTGGCGATAGGCCGGAACGGGAGAAGCGGAGTCGAGTCGGAGGGTGACCGCGGCATTCATTGTTGTATGTATACAAACAAACAACAAAGGGTGCAAGCATTATTTGCGTTGGGTTCCCGGCGCTCCCTTGGATGATTTTCAGAGGTGGCGGGCGCGGCGGCGGATCAGCGCTGAGTTCGACGACTAAAGATGCTATCCAGGCGAGTGAGCGGAGGTAAATGCCCGCGCCCTGTGCGGCTCCTGGTGGCGCTTCTTCGTCACGGTTCGACTGGCTGGTAGGTGGCGAGGATCACCCCCGTCATAGTAGAGGTGCTGTTCACCAGCTTGAGTTGGGTGAGGAGATGCTGGTGCTCGAAGAGGCGCTGGCCAGAGCCGATGAGGATGGGGTTGATCATGAGCAGGAACTCGTCAATGAGTGCGTGGGGCAGGAGCGAGCGGATAAGTTGGCCGCTGCCCATAATGACGAGGTTGCCGCCTGGTCTTTGCTTGAGTTCGGAGATGGCCGCGGGCATGTCATGTCACCGTGGAGCAATGTTGAGTTCGGCCATGGGCGGGCAGTCGAGAGGGTGCTGGATGCTACGTACTTGGGAGTGTTGTTGAGGCCGTCTGTGAAGGGACCGCCGCGGGCGTTCCAGGTGGTGAAGATGTCTTCGTAGCTGCGGCGTCCGAGGAGCAGGGCACTGTTGAGTGTGCCCATGCGCTCGCCGATGGCGGCGAAGAGAGCGGGATCATTGCCCGCGGTCGCCCATCCGCCGTGAGTGAAAGGATTACGAGTATCTTCGTCGAAGCGGCCGGGAGCTTGCATGACTCCGTCGAGGGTGATGTGGGTGACGGCGACGAGACGCATGCAGAGGCCTCCGGGAACAAGGATGAAGCGCTAATCTCCAGCTGCGAGCCGAAAGGCGATTGCCAGCTTAGTCTATTTTGTGGGGAAGACGTTTCCCATGCGGCGGATCTGCGCGCCGACGCCACGAAGCTTTTCTTCGATGCGTTCGTAGCCGCGATCCATGTGGTAGACGCGGTCGAGAATGGATTCACCATCGGCAACGAGTGCGGCCAGGACGAGCGAGGCGGAGGCGCGGAGGTCCGAGCACATGACCGCGGCGGACTGCATTTCGGTTTTCCCGCGGACGGTGGCAGTGCGGCCCTGCACGGTGATATTGGCGCCCATGCGGTTGAGTTCCTGGACGTGCATGAAGCGATTTTCGAAGATGTTTTCGGTGATGTTGGAGGTGCCTTCGCACTGGGTGGCGAGCGCCATGAACTGCGCCTGCATGTCGGTGGGGAAGCCGGGGTACTCCTCGGTGGTGATGTCGGTGGCCTTGAGGTTGCCGCCGGAGTGGACGCGGACGTTATCGCTGCCGACGCTGACTTTAACGCCGCATTGTTCGAGCTTGCTGATGAGCGAACCGAGGTGCTTTGGCTCGCAGCAGTCGACGTTGAGGTCGCCGCCGGTGATGGCACCGGCGAGCAGGAAGGTGCCGGCTTCGATGCGATCGGGATTGATGCGATGGCGGGCGCC
>CAXTNM010000044.1:16030-20073 GCA_964245715.1 uncultured Acidobacteriaceae bacterium
CCAACATCCAGGGCGCCGTGGAGTTTGGCGACTCCCTTGACCTTGATGGTGGAGGTACCGGCGCCCTGGATGTTGGCGCCCATGGCTTGGAGGAGTGCGGCGAGATCGGTGACTTCGGGTTCGAGGGCGCAGTTTTCGAGGATGGTTTCGCCGTCAGCGAGGACGGCTGCCATCAGGATGTCTTCGGTGCCGGTGACGGTGATCTTGTCGAAGACGATGTGGGCGCCTTTGAGCGGGGATTTGCCGTCGTTGGGACTGCGGGCCTCGAGGTAGCCATGATCCTGGGTGATGGTGGCGCCCATGGCTTCGAGGGCCTTGAGGTGAAGATCGATTGGCCGGCCGCCGATGGCGCAGCCTCCGGGCATTGCCACGCGGGCCATGCCGGTGCGTGCGATGAGCGGGCCGAGCACGAGCGAGGAGGCGCGCATGGTCTTGACGATCTCATACTTGGCGACGGGGTCGGAGAGGATGGCGCACTTGATGACGGTGCGGTGCTGGGCGCGGCCGTAGCCGAGCTGGACTTCGCCGCCCATGGAAACGAGTAACTTGCGCTCGGTCTCGATGTCCTGGACCTGCGGGATGTTTTCGAGGATGACCTCGCCTTCGGTGAGGATGGCGGCGGCCATGCAGGGGAGCGCGGAGTTTTTGGCTCCGGAGACTTTGATGGTGCCGAGAAGGGGGTTACCGCCGCGTACGACAAACTTATCCATCCGATTAGTTTATCGAGGAGTTACGAGGAAATGGGTGATGAGGGAGGTACGGCTGTTGGGGTGCGGGTTTGTTCGAGGAAAGACAATGATCTTTCAGTTTTCAGTTTTCAGTTTTCAGTTTTCAGTGTTGCGGGTTCGAGGGGTCGGTGCTAGTGCACGACGCCGGCCTGGTCCATGGGCCAGTAGACGAAGGCGGCTTTGCCGTAGATGAGGTTGCGAGTGACGGGTCCGAACTCGCGGCTGTCACTTGAGATGTTGCGGTGGTCGCCGAGGACGAAGTACTCATGCGCGGGGATGCGCATCTCGGGGGTGGAGCGGTCGTCTTCGAAGCGGGCGGGAACGTAAGGTTCGGCGAGGTAGCGGTCGTTGACGTAGACGCGGCCGTGCTCGATTTGGACGCTGTCTCCAGGGAGGGCAATGACGCGTTTTATGTAGCTTTTGGTTTGATCTTTGGGGTAGCGGAAGACGATGACGTCGCCGCGCTGGATTTCGCCGACGCGAAAGGCCATCTTATTGATGAAGAGGCGGTCCTGATCTTCGAGGTTCGGCAGCATCGAGGTGCCTTCGACGCGGACGGGCTGGTAGAAGTAGGTGATGATAATGGCGCTGGCAATGATCGAGATGAGGAGATCGCGTATCCAGGCACGGAGATTGGCACCGCGTTTTGGAGCCTTCGTCTCATGAGAGGATTGTTCGTCCATTTTCTGCATCAAATCCTGTCAGCTTAGGTGTTGATACGCTGTGTACCGAGAATCGCACACTCGACCATCCCATGCAAAGACAGGGCAAGTGAGGCGGAAAGCGCTCTAACATCCAAGGGCAGATTGAAATGCGTTAACAAAGAGGCGCAGGGGTATTGCAGAAGCACCGAATTTGATGCATCATGCAACCCGACGGTCTACTATAGGACAGACGGGCCGAAAGGCCCGGAAAGCGAACCGGAAGCATAGCTATGGCAACCCTCACGATGACCGAGCCACCCTTATCTGAACGGCCACACCGGCCGGAGAAACTGGAAAAGCAATCCACCTACCGTGGTCTTGACGATCTTTCGTCGTTGACGACGGAGAGCCCGAATGCGGCGTCGCAGGGGCTCGATACGAAGTCGGCGCTGGAGATTGCGCGAATCATCGCGCACGAAGATGCGAAGGTCGCGGCTGCGGTGAAGAAGGCGCTGCCAGAGATTGCTGTCGTGATCGACACGGTTGCGCGTTCGCTGCGGGACGGCGGGCGGTTGATTTATGTGGGTGCGGGTTCGAGCGGACGGATTGCATCGCTCGATGCAAGCGAGTGCCCGCCGACGTTTTCAACCACGCCAGCGCAGGTGCAGTACATCATGGCGGGTGGGCCCAAGGCGTTGGCGAGCGCCTCCGACGTTAATGAGGATTCGCCTGAGATTGGGCAGCGCGACATTGCGCGGCGACGGCCGACGCGGAAGGATATCGTCATCGGGGTGTCGGCTTCGGGACGGACTCCTTATGTGGTGGGCGCGGTCGAGTATGCGCGGGCGCGTGGAGCGAAGACGGCTTGCGTCGTCTGCAACGAGCACACACCGCTGGCGGATGTGTCGGATACGATTGTCGTCGCGGAGGTTGGGCCGGAGGTGATCTCGGGCTCGACGCGCATGAAGGCCTCGACGGCGCAAAAGATGATTCTGAACATGATCACCACGGGCGCAATGACGCGGCTCGGTTATGTGTACGAGAACCTGATGGTGAATGTGCACATGAAGAACGCCAAGCTGGTTGAGCGCGGCATCCGGGTGCTGATGGTGGTCTGCGGGATCGATCGCGAGACGGCGATCCGGACAATCAAGTCGGCAGGGAAGTCGATTCCGATTGCCGTGGTGATGCTGAAGGCGAACGTGGACAAGATGGAAGCGGTACGCCGATTGGCGAAGTCGGATGGGAATGTACGGTTGGCGATCGATGACAGCCGGTTGGAGTTATAAGGTTTCTCTACACAGCAGGCGGGAGCGGCGGCAGATTGAATCTGCCGCCGTTCTATTTACGCAGTGTGAGTGCTGCTGATGGAATCGAGTTTTCGCAGGAGTTCAGGGGAGAGTTGCAGGGTGGCGGCGGCGAGGTTTTCGCGCAGGTGAGCGACCGACGAGGTGCCGGGGATGAGCAGGATGTTGGGGGAGCGGTGGAGTAGCCAGGCTTGCGCCACGGCCATGGGTGCGGCGCCAAGTTCGGCTGCAACTTCGTTCAGCGTGGAGGATTGGAGGGGGTTGAAGCCGCCAAGCGGGAAGTAAGGGACGTAGGCCACGCCTTCGGCGTTCAGGCTGTCGATGAAGGCGTCGTCTTCACGGTGGGCGACGTTGTAGAAGTTCTGGACACAGACGATCCTGGCGATCGAGCGAGCCTCCTCGAACTGCTTTGCGGAGATGGTGCTGAGGCCGATGTGCTGGACGAGACCTTCGGATTGAAGCTGGGCGAGGGCAGTGAGCGGCTCGGCGAGCGATGTGTCGTCGGGAGTGGCGACTCCGCCGAGGCGCAGGTTGACGATGGCGAGGGTATCGAGGCCGAGGTTGCGCAGGTTATCTTCGACCGATTGACGGAGGAACGGGGCGGAATGGTCCATGATCCAGGAGCCGTCGTTCCCGCGTTTGGCGCCGACCTTGGTGACGATGGTGAGATTGTTCGGGTAGGGGTGCAGGGCTTCCTTGATGATCTGGTTGGTGATGTGTGGGCCGTAGAAGTCGCTGGTATCGATGTGATCGACGCCGCTGACGATGGCTTCGCGCAGGACGGCGATGGCGGCGTTCCGATCCTTGGGCGGGCCGAAGACGTGTGGGCCTGCGAGCTGCATGGCGCCATATCCCATGCGTTGGACGGTCTTGGAGGTGCCGGGGAAGGTAAACTCGCCTCCGAGTTTGTTTTGTGCGTTCATGTGGGTTGTGTCTCCTCTAAACTGCTTATGGATTGGATGAAGGAAGCTTCAGGTTTGGAGTTCGCATTTGAGCAAAGCAGTCGCGTTGCAGTTTGAGCCAAGAAAGACGCCGCAGCAGGCGCGTTCGACGGCGTCCGTTGAAGCTATCCTGGAGGCTACGGTTCAGGTTCTGCTGCAAGAAGGCAAGTTGAAGTTGACGACGACACGGGTGGCGCAACGGGCAGGCGTCTCGGTGGGGACGTTGTACCAGTATTTTCCGAATAAGAGTTCACTGCTGCAGGCACTGTTGAAGGAGCATCTCGACCAGGTTGCGGTCGCGATCGAGAATGCGTGCGTGCTGTCCGAAGGCAAGTCGCTCGCGGAGATGGCAGAGGCAATTATCTCGGCGTTTGTGCAGGCGAAATTTCGCCATATCGATGCGAGTGTCGGGCTCTACGCGAT
>CAXTNM010000044.1:20083-42006 GCA_964245715.1 uncultured Acidobacteriaceae bacterium
GGGGGGGCCATCCGGTAGCCGGTTTTGGGGGGCGCGCAAGCCCTGCGCACCTCTTATCCACGCCCGGGTAATTCAAGCGATGACGACTCTGCTGGGAACAGTGCCTGAAGCGAGGATAGCGAACGCCGAGGTGGTGGCGTCGACGCTGCTGAGCGCGATGACGGGGGTGAGCCGGGTCATGCTCGAGCGTGGCTGCACGCGGGCAACGATGACAACCATGGAGCACGAGCTGAAGGTGATGGTGCGCGCGTACCTGGAGGCTTCAGCATCTGGACCTTCTTGGCATCAACTGCATGATTTGTGATCTGGCCGCCTGGCGAGTAGACAATGACCAGAGTAATCGCAGGTTCCCTTACGGGAATGACACACAACGGGCTCGGGACTGTACATCGATAGCTACTCCCCCCCGCTCGCTAGCACGAGCCGTTTGAGCGCCAGGCTAGGCGAGGCCCTGGCTCCTGAAGAACCAGGTGGGAGTGCAGCTCCAAGCGTGGCAGAAGCTGTTGATGTGGACGTCGCCGTAGGGCGAGAAGGTGGAGTCGGCGGGGTCAAAGGCTTCCCAGAAGGTGTCGGCGCCGTCGTCGACCATGAGGCCCCAGTACTGCTTGATCAAGGCGAGGGCTTCGATGCGTAAGCCGCATTCGACCATGGCCTCGGCGACGTGATGGTAGAGGTAGGCAGTGGTGGGTTCGACGGAAGCTTTGTCTTCGATGACAGCCCGGCGGAGGGCCTCGGCGCCTTCTTGTTGGTTGAGGACGCCACCGAGGGTGAGCCACGCCTGCGAGGCCCAGGAGACCTGGCGATCGGGGCCACTGACGGCCACTTTGAGAGCTTTGTCGTAGAAGGCGGCGTAGCCTGCGGCGGACATCTTGTCGAGGAGTGCGGGGTAGGCGGCGACCTCCGCGAGATTACCGGTGAGGCGGGCGAGTTCGACGAGCTGGCGACCGCAGTAGATGAGCAGGCCCTGGATGGCGGCGGTGCGGTCGAGCTTCCTATTCCAGTCGATGAAGACCCAGTAGTCTTTGGGGGTTTGGAAGAGGCCCTGGTTGTCGACGTAGGCGAGTAGGATTTCGAGTTGGCGGCGGGCGACGGGCCAGAGCTCGCGGGCGGCGGCGAGATCCTTGGAGGCGCGGGCGTAGTCGAGGACAATGGCGCAGAAGAGGGCGGCGTAGTCGATGATGAAGGTGCCGGTGGTGCTGGGAGTTGGTTTCTCAAAGACACATGCGGGCAGCAGGCCATCGCTTTCGCGGGGCAGGCCGGCGAAGAGATAGAGGCAACGCTTGACGAGGGCATGATTGGGGAAGGTGACGTAGCTGGCGCGGGCCTGCAGGCGCAGGTCGCCGATCCAAAGGCGCTGGTCGCGGCGCGGACCGTCTTCGAAGGTGGTCTGCATGCAGTCGCGGAGGGTGGCGCGGCTCACTTCGTCTACGCGTTTGACCCAGGCGGGGGCAGTGGTGGGCAGAGGGGCGGGTTCGGCGGCGGCGGAGCTGAGGGCGATGGCGTGGGTGTCGAAGAAACGGACGCCGAAGTTGGGGGAGGTGTCCATGACCTCGACCTTGACGTAGCGGAAGGCATAACGGCGAGGCATGCGGACGAGCTGCGGGAGGTAGTCGACGGTGAGAATGTCTTCGGGGAGCCAAGAGCTGCTGAGTTGGCCGTGATATGGATAGAGTGGTTCAGCGACGTCGCCAGGGACTTCTCCGAAGGTAAGCTTCAGGCGCGCGGGTGCGTCGACGGAGATGCCTTCGCCGACGAGACGGAAGGCGAAGTTGCCGGTACGATGTCCACCGAAGTCGAGCAGGAAGGTGTCGCCCTTGTGGAGCAGGCGCTGCGAGAGCTCGGCGCCGGGGGCTTCGACTTGCATGCGCCAGCGAAGGTAGACGGCGGGGTCCGCGACTGGACGCACGATGGCGAGCGGCTGCTGGATGGTTTCGTGGAGGGTGGGCTTGAGGGACTCGGCGCAGGCGACCCAGCGTTTGCGCTGGGCTGGTGTTGAACCGATGTTGGATGACGGAGGCGCGGGCGTTTGGGCGGAGCTAGAGAGCCAGGGTGCGAGGGTCGAGGCCAGTGGCAGCATGGCCGCACCGGTGGTGGATGTGAGGAGAGCTCTTCGGTTGAGGGTGGGGCGATTAGCGATCTCGTTCACACGCAACACGATACACGGTCGAGTGAAGCTCGTGCTGTAACTATGAGACGAATTCGCGGATGACCCAGTGGCAACCCAGGTGTCAGGCTATAGCCCCGTGGCATGTGTGTCATGATAGCAGGTCTCGGCCTGGGCTGCTCGGTGGGCGGGCTTTAGCTCTCAACTTCCAGAGCAGTTCCGAGCCCACTGTGCTCCTGCGAGTGTCGCTTGTCGTTTCTACGACTGCCGCGTGTATTTGACGATCTTGCTGAAGGTCTCAGCGTCGAGCGAGCCGCCGCCGACGAGGGCTCCGTCGATATCGGGCTGGGACATGAGCATGGCGGTGTTTTCGGGTTTGACGCTACCGCCGTAGATGATGCGTACTTCGGCGGCACGGTCGTGGCCGATGCGTTCGCCGACTTCGAAGCGGATGATGCGATGAGCGTCCTGCACCTGAGAGGGCGTGGCGGTGGAGCCGGTGCCGATGGCCCAGACGGGCTCGTAGGCGATGATGAGCTTGTCGGCGCCTTCGGGCTCGACGCCATTGAGCGCGCAGGCGATCTGCCATCGGAGCACGGCCTCGGTGAGGCCGGTCTGACGCTTGTCGAGGGTTTCGCCGACGCAGACGATGGGTGTGAGATCGTGACCGATGGCCGCCTTGAGCTTCCAGTTGACCATGTCGTCGGTCTCGTGAGCGTAGATGCGGCGCTCGGAGTGTCCGAGGAGGACGTGCGTGCAGCCGATGCTGGCGAGCATCGTGGGCGACGTCTGGCCGGTGTAGGGCCCTTCGTTCATCCAGTGCATGGTTTGTGCGCCGGCGAAGACGTTGGTGTTGTGGATGCGATCGAGCACGTAGCCGAGTGAAGACATGGTGGGGAAGAGACCGATCTCGTCGCGGGTGTGACCTTCGACGAGCGGGAGGAAGGCGTCGAGGAAGGCGAGCGATTCGCGGGGAGTCTTGTACATCTTCCAGTTGCCGGCGATGAGTGGTTTACGCATGGGTGGTCAGTGTTCCAGATGCAGGTGAATAAAGGCAAATGCGCCCTTGCGCCGGGCCGGCGGTACTGCCTAGCTTTCTAGCATCGCGTGCTATTGCTTGTTGGTGAGGGCTTCGACACCGGGCAACACTTTGCCTTCGAGGAATTCAAGCGAGGCTCCGCCGCCGGTGGAGATGTGGGTGATCTTGTCGGCGTAGCCGGACTTCTGAATGGCCGAGACAGAGTCGCCGCCACCGACAATTGTGGTGGCATCTTCGTTTTTCGCAACTGCTTTGGCGATGGCGTTGGTGCCGGTGGCGAAGGCGTTGAATTCGAAGACACCCATGGGGCCGTTCCAGAGGATGGTTTGAGCTTCGGCGATCTCGGCGGCGAAGAGTTTGACCGTTTTAGGACCGATGTCGAGCGCCATGAGGTCGGCCGGGAAGGGCCCGTCGCCCTCGAAGATCTGGGTCTTGGCGTGGGCATGGAAGCGGTCGGCGAGGCAGTGGTCGATGGGGAGCAGGAACTTGACGCCCTTAGCTTCGGCCTGTTCGAGCGCGGCGCGGGCGATGTCGATCTTGTCTTCTTCGACGAGGGACTTGCCGGTCTGCTGGCCTTTGGCGCGAAGGAAGGTGTAGGCCATGCCGCCGCCGATCAGGATCGAGTCGGCCTTGTTGATGAGGGACTCGATTACGCCGATTTTGTCCGATACCTTGGCACCGCCGATTATGGCGACGAAGGGGCGGTCGGGTTCGATGAGGGCTTTGCCGAGGTGCTTGAGTTCGGACTCCATGAGGAGCCCGGCGGCGGATTGCGGGACGAAGTGCGTAATGCCTTCGGTGGAGGCGTGGGCGCGGTGCGCGGAGCCGAAGGCATCGTTCACATAGACATCGCAGAGGGCGGCGAGTTGTTTGGCAAAGGCGGGATCGTTGGCCTCTTCGCCGGCGTGGAAGCGGAGGTTCTCAAGCAGGAGAGGCTGTCCGGCTTCAAGGTTGGCGACCAACTCGGAGGTGACTTTGCCGATGCAGTCGGGGGCGAAGCCGACGTTTTCGTCGTCGCCGAGAACGTGGTCAAGCAGTTTGCGGAGGCGGTCCACCACGGGGCGAAGGCTCATGCTGGGGACGCGCTGACCTTTGGGCCGGCCGAGGTGCGAGCAGAGGATCACTTTGGCTTTGCGGCGGAGGGCGTACTCGATGGTCGGGATGGTTTCAACAATGCGCGTGTCGTCGAGGATGCGCGGAACTTCGTCTTTTGAGAGGGGGACGTTATAGTCGACGCGGATGAGGACGCGTTTGCCGGTGAGATCGAGGTCGCGGATCGAAAGCTTGTCCATACGTCTTTCCTTATAGCATCCGCGGGTTGTGTTAGGGGGATGGCTGGTTCGGACGTACGGAGTTGCTGGCATTTATTCCGGGATGAGCGCGTCGACCTCAATCTCGACTTTCCATCTTGAATCGAGCAGAGCGGAGACGATGACCATGGTGGCGGCGGGCCGGATGAGCGAGAAGAACTTACCATGGACGCGGCCTGCGGCTTCCCAGTCCTCAACGCTGGTGAGGTACATGCGGGTGCGCACGACGTGCTCGAAGCTGGTGCCGGCCTCTTTGAGGACTCCAGCGATGATGGTGAGGCATTGATCGGTCTGGCCGGCGATGTCGGCGTTGTCGCAGCCGACGGGGCCGGTGCCTGAGACCATGACGTGGCGGCCGACGCGGACGGCGCGTGAGAAGCCGATGACCGACTCGTAAGGGGACGTGCCGGGGATGTTCTGGCGTTCACTCATACCTGGTTGGATGCGGATGCGTGCCGTGAGGCTCTAAAGATGAGCAGGCAACAGGGTGCGGGACTGTATGATCTCGCTATTGTGACGAGAGGGGTGCAGGCTTTGTGCTTTTCCGCGGCGGCAAACTTTGTGGGAAGTGGCGTGTTGGGCGCGGTCGGTGTGGTCACACTGACGAAGGTGAGACATCGGCGCGAGTTGCTGTTTGCGGCTCTGCCTACTTTGTTTGCGGTGCATCAGTTTATCGAGGGATTTGTGTGGCTGGGGCTCGATGGAACGCTCTCTGGCCGTGTGACGCATGATGCGGGTGAGGCCTTCGTGCTGTACGCGCAGGGATTGCTGCCGTTCCTGATTCCGCTCGGGGTCATGCTGTTTGAGGGGAGCGCGACGCGGAGACGGGCGATGCTGCCGTTTGTGCTGCTGGGAGCGGGAACAAGCCTGTATATGCTTTGGGGATTGATGGCGTTTCCGCTGGAGGTTTATGTCAAGGAAAACAGCATTGTGTACGTGAATCCGGGAACGAACAAGACCTGGCTCGCCGTGTTGTACGTGGTCTCAACGTGCGGGTCACTGTTCTTCTCGAAGGTGAAGGCCATGGTCTGGTTTGGGGCCGCAAATCTAACAATCCTGCTGGTGGTCATGGCGGTGAAGCGGTACGCGTTTACGTCGGTATGGTGCGCGTATGCGGCGGTAGCGAGCGTGATTGTGCTGGCTTATTTCTGGAAGAGTGAGTGGGAGCGGCCGTTCGATTATGCGGAGTCGATGTAGGGGCGAACTACTTTTGGTTGCCGGAACCAGGTTAGTTTATTGCGTCGCGGCGCGCTGCTGCGTCTGCCAAGTCTTGAAGACGCGGGGCGGCTACCTTGTTCCGGGTGAGAGGTTCCGTGCACGCCGTTCGGTGGAGCGAGTGGGTGCATACCCTCAGACGATGAGGTATCTAACGGCTTCCTCGCTCGAGGCAAGCAAAAGATCGCGTTGATTCTTCTGCCTTGCTCATGCTGCAGATTTCCTCGAATATCTGCCTGTCGGGACGGCTATGCCAAGAGCCATGGGTTTTGGCTTGCCTCTCCTCGTGGCTGGTGAGCCGTCTGAACGTCTTCTCAAACTTGCAGGACCGGCTTACCAGTGGAATGGCTGTCGGGATGATGAAGCGCGGGCGACTCGCTGGTAAGAGTGATTTCGCTGCTCCGCAAGGAGCCCCATGTCTCAGAGGCGAGACATGGGGTATGCGGCTAAAGGCCTTTGGCGACGAGGAAGAGGATGAGATCTTTGACGCGGGTGGAGTAGCCCCACTCGTTGTCGTACCAGGCGATGACCTTGCCGGTGTTGCCGACGACCTTAGTCAGCTTGGAGTCGACGATGGAGGAGTTGGCATTGCCGCGGAAGTCGGTCGAGACGAGTTCTTCGTCGGTGTAGGCGAGAGTGCCCTTGAGAGCGCCTTCGGCGGCGGACTTGAGGGCTTCGTTGACGGTGGCGACGGTGATGGTCTTCTCGGCGACGAAGGTGAGGTCGACGACCGAGACGTTGGGAGTGGGAACGCGGATGGCGAAGCCATCGAGTTTGCCGGCCATCTCCGGGATGACGAGCTTGAGAGCCTTGGCGGCGCCGGTCGACGATGGAATCATGCTGAGGGCGGCGGCGCGGGCGCGGCGCAGATCCTTGTGCGGGGTGTCGAGGATGACCTGGTCGTTGGTGTAGCTGTGGATGGTGGTCATGATGCCGGACGCGATGCCGAAGGTGTCGTTGAGGACCTTGACGACAGGCGCGAGGCAGTTGGTGGTGCAGGAGGCGTTCGAGATGATGTTGTGCGCGGCTGCGTCGTATTTGTCGTCGTTCACGCCGAGGACGATGGTGAGGTCCTCGTTGGTGGCCGGGGCAGAGATGATGACTTTCTTGACCGTGGTGCCGAGGTGGGCCTTGGCCTTGGTCGCGTCGGTGAAGAAGCCGGTCGATTCGACGATGATTTCGGCACCGACGGAGGCCCAGTCAAGCTTTGAGGGGTCGCGCTCGGCGAAGACCTTGATGGTCTTGCCATCGACGGTGATGGAATCTTCGGTGTGCGAGATCTCGTTCTTGAGGTTGCCGAGGATGGAGTCGTACTTGAGCAGGTGGGCGAGGGTGGCGGGGGTGGTGAGGTCGTTGACGGCGACAAATTCGATATCCGGGTTGCCGAGTGCGGTGCGGAAGACGTTCCGGCCGATGCGGCCGAAGCCGTTGATTCCTACTTTTACTGCCATGTGCCTGTGCTCCTGATCTTCTTGGCTCTTCTAACTCTGTTCGGAGGGTAGCAAAGTGGGGTTAACGGTGCAATGACGGTTGGCGAGATCGGAACTCTTTGACCGGGAAGGTCTTCGGCAGTTTGCGGAGGGTTGGGGGGTGTGTTACAAGCGTGGTTAGGCTTTGCTTCGGTGTGGCATGTTTCCCGAACCGTTGAGCTGCAAGCCGTTTTTGGCTTTGCCGGCACCAGATCTTGCTAAAGAGAGTAAGCGCGACATGCGCGAATGGTTACGAGACCAGATGAGACGACGTTCCAGACGTGGTCCGAATGAATCAGAGTCCACGGGTAAGAGTGGGCAGGAGCTACCGACGGGGCAGCAGGCACCATTAAGGCCGAGCTATCCGGAGCCGCTTGCGAAGCCGATTGAGGAAGCGGAGCCGGAGATTTCGAGAAGTTCCGAGGTGCCGGTGGAGATGCCGCCGCTCGACGTGAAGACGGATCCAGTGCCGGACGTGCACGCCTCGGTGCCGGATCTTCCGGAATGGGATCCGACCCCGACTGAGGGCTTTGCGCCGGCGGACGCGGGCGCCAAGATGGTGGTGGAGACGCAGCCTGAGTCGTTGGCGACACCGCCTGCCGAGCAGACACCGGTGAAGAGTCCTCGCGGTTACGTCGTGTTGACGATCGGCCTGCCAGGTTCCGGCAAGACGACGTGGTACAAGCGTCGCGGGGTTTCTCCGTTATCAAGCGACATGCTGCGAACGATCCTGTTCGACGACATTACGGATCAGCGCTACCAGGGACTTGTGTTCTCGACGCTGCGGAGCTTGCTGCGCGCCCGGCTGATTGCGAAGATGCCCTGGAACTATGTGGATGCGACCAACCTGAGTCCGCATGAGCGTCGCCAGTGGATCAAGATGGCAAAGAGCTTTGGTTACGAGGTGCAGGCTGTGTTCTTCGATGTACCGCTAGCGGTGTGCCTCGAGCGGAACTCGAAGCGCGACCGCCAGGTGACGGACGAGGTAATGCACAAGATGGCGGAGCGGCTGAAGCCACCGGCCTTCAAGGAAGGCTTCGACAAGATTACGGTGGTGCGGGTGAAGGGCGCGGAAGGTGCTGTGCCGGCTGCTGTGCCGGACGCTGCATCTGCGCCGGATGAAGTGGCTGAGCCCACGGTCAACCCTCCGGCGGAGGGTCAGGCCGATGCCCCGGTAGACGAGCCGGCAGGCCTGGCACCGGAAGCACAGCCGGACCTGGCGGTCGAGTCGCCCAGCTAAGGACTTTCGGGAGAATTCGGATGCATGAGGCCGGTGTCGAGTTCGCGAAGGTGAGCTATGCGCCGGTCTCAGATCGTTTGGTGCTGAAGGATATCTCGCTGAAGCTGGAGGCGGGAACAACGACGGCGCTGTTGGGCCGCAGCGGTTCGGGGAAGACGACGCTGATGCGGATGGTGAACGCGATGGTGATGCCGACGAAGGGCACCGTCACCGTGGGTGGGAAGACGACTGTGGCGTGGGATGCGCTGGAGCTGCGAAGAAGCATCGGGTATGTGATCCAGGAGTCGGGGCTGTTTCCGCACTGGACGGTTGAGCGGAATGTGGGGCTTGCGCTGGAGTTGGTGGGGCGGAAGGATGGGAGCCGGGTCGATGAGATGTTGCGCTCGGCAGGCCTGGATGCCGCGCTGAAATCGAGGTATCCGTGGCAGCTGAGCGGAGGGCAGAGGCAGCGGGTGGGACTGGCGAGAGCGCTGGCGGGGAATCCAGGTATTTTGCTGATGGATGAACCGTTCGGGGCGCTCGACCCGATGACGCGGGCGGAGATGCAGGATATGCTTCTGGCCCTGCTAAAGGATGTCAGAAAGACGGTGCTGCTGGTAACGCATGATCTGAATGAGGCCTTGTACCTGGCGAAGCGGATCGTGTTCCTCGAGGACGGCGCGGTGGTGGCTGATCTGGCGGCGGGGGATGTTCTCGAGAGCAAGAATGCGCAGGTGCAGCATTATGTAGCGGCGGTGCGGCGATGACGAATTTCCTGCGGCAGCATGGAGCGGAAATCGGCCGACTGACCTTCGAGCATCTTTGGCTGACAGGCTTCGCGCTGATCCTGGCGGTGGGGATTGGGGTGCCGCTCGGGATATGGCTCACGCGCCATGAACGTGCGGCGAAGCCGGTGATTGCGGTGGCGAATGTCATTCAGACGATTCCTAGCCTGGCACTGTTTGGGCTGCTGCTTCCGGTTCCGTGGCTGGGGGAGAATGCGGCGCGCCTGGCAATTCTGGCGCTGACCGGGTATGCGTTGCTGCCGATTCTGCGTAATACATATGCGGGGATTCGCAGCGTGGATCCGGCGCTGGTCGATGTAGCGCAGGCGATGGGGATGACCGGACAGCAGAGGCTTTGGAAGGTAGAGCTGCCGCTGGGTGCGAGTGTGATCCTGGCAGGGGTGAGGACGGCGACCGTGACCTGTGTGGGCGTGGCGACGATTGCTGCGGCCATCGGTGCGGGTGGGCTGGGCGAGCTTATCTTTCGCGGGGTTGCGAGTGTGGATAACGGGTTGGTGCTGGCTGGCGCGGTGCCTGCAGCGCTGCTTGCGTTGATGGCGGACGGTGGGCTGGGTTGGGTGGAGAAGCGAGTGGAGGTGCGACGGTAAGCTTTGCGGGAGTTCCTTGGTGGAGGGATGATCTATCAGTTGTCAGTTGTCAGTTGTCAGTTGTCAGTCGTCAGTCGTCAGTCGTCAGTTGTTCTTTAGTGAGATTTGAGGCGGTTTGGAGGTTCGGTGCGTGGAGTCGTTTTACTTGCGGCGGTGGTGGGCTTGGTGGGGTGTGCGCCGCCGCGTGGGGACGGCGTTTTGATCGGTGCGAAGAACTTTACCGAATCGGTGGTCGTGGGCGAGTTGATGGCGCAGGAGATTGAGGCCGTGTTCGCCGCGGAGGGACGTCCGCAGAGGGTAGAGCGGCGGTTCTACCTGGCGGGAAGTTATCTGTGTCAGCAGGCGCTGGTCTCGGGACGGATCGATGGCTACGTGGAGTACAGCGGGACGGCGCTGACCGCGATTCTGAAGCAGCCGCTGCCGAAGACACACGAGGAGGCTGAAGTCTACGCGACCATCTCGAAGCTGTATGAGCAGCGATACAAGGTGCGGGTCGAGCCGGGGCTCGGGTTTGAGGATACGTTTGCCATGGTGGTGCGCGGGGAGGAGGCGAGGCGGCTTGGATTGAAGACGATCTCGGACCTGAGAGGAAAGCAGTTGCGGCTCGGGGTTGGATATGAGTTCCAGGCACGGCCGGATGGGCTGGTGGGCCTGGAAAAGGCGTATGGGCTAAGCTTTGCGACGCCGAGGGTCATGGACCTGGGTTTGTTGTATCGGGCGATTCAATCGAACCAGGTGGATGTGGTCGCGGGGAACTCAACCGACGGGCCGATTAAAGTAATGGGTTTGCAAGTGTTGGATGACGATTTACACTATTTCCCTCCTTACGAGGCGGTGCCTCTGGTTCGCGAAGATTCGCTTGCGCGGCATACGGAGATCGGGCGCGCAATGCAGCGGCTGGCTGGGAGGGTGACGGCCGACGAGATGCAGGCGATGAATGATGCCGTTGATGGGAAGCACGAGGATGTTGGAGAGGTTGTCAGGCAGTTTCGAGCCACAAAGGGATTGTGAGGAACGTAAATGCTTGAGCCATGGCTGCGGGGAACGCTGACGGACGTGGATGCGGTGCGGCGCCAGGTGCTGCACGCGCTGGAGTTGGCGGGGGAAGATGCGGAGCGCTGGTGTGCGAAGCTGAGCGATGAAGCGATGGCTGCCCGGCCGTTGGGCCTGGCTTCCGTATGCTTCCATCTTCGGCACCTGGTGCGGAGCCTCGACCGGCTGCTGACGTATGCGGAGGGACGCTCGCTGACGCCCGGGCAGTTGGAGCTTTTAGCGGGGGAACTGGACTGCGAGGCGTCGAGCGGCGAGGTCATGCGTGACTTTCGGGCGGGTCTGGAGCGAGCGGCGGCGAGGGTGCGCGCATTTGATCCGGGATCGTACGAAGAGGCACGGGGTGTGGGACGGCAGCAGCTGCCAACGACGGTGGGTGGATTGCTGGTGCACTGTGCGGAGCACTCGCAGCGGCATCTCGGACAGGCGATTACGACGGCGCAGATCGTTGTGGCGTTGGATAACTCCGTCAGCTGACGAGGTGGCCCATTTTGTCTTGCTTGGTCTTCAGATAGAACTCGTTGGTGGGCTCGGAGGGGACGACGGCCGAGAGTCGTTGGGTAACGCGCACGCCGGCGAGCTCGAGAGCTTCGACCTTTTCGGGATTGTTGGTCATGAGGCGGACTGCATGGACGCCGAGAAGCTTGAGGACTTCAGCGGGAAGCTCGAAGTGGCGACAGTCGGCCGCATAGCCAAGTTCGAGGTTGGCTTCGATGGTGTCGAGACCCTGATCCTGAAGCTCGTAGGCCTGGAGCTTGGCCATGAGGCCGATGCCGCGGCCTTCCTGGTTCTCGTAGAGGAGGATGCCACGGCCTTCGTCGGCGATGGTGGCGAGGGCGAGTTCAAGCTGCTGGCGGCAGTCGCAACGCAAGGAGTGGAAGACGTCGCCGGTGAGGCATTGGGAGTGGATGCGCACGATGGGCGGGGCGCCGGAGGTGATATCTCCCATGACAAGGGCGACGGCGGATTCAATGCGCACGGCGGGTGGCGGCAGCAGTTCGTTGCAGGACTGCGGGTTGTCGACGGTGCCTTCGAAGCCAAGGATGCGGAAGTGACCCCAGCGCGTGGGGAAGTCGGCATCGGCCATCTTGCGTACGGAAAGGAACGGCATAGGTTGATTATAAGGATGCTCGCCAAGTGGGTTTCGGTGCGTGAAAGCAAGGGCTGTCTGTTGATGGGCAGGGTGCGTACTCCACACGAGACTGCGAGAGGGTAGAGTTGTGATGTGAAGCCGGTCTCTACATCGCTGATTCTGATTACGTTGCTGGTGGAGCTGGGCGTTGCGGCGGCTGTGTCGAGTTCGCTGGCTCGTTCGAGAACCTTCAAGGATCTGCTGTTGCGGCGGCAGCGCACGCCAGGCGAGATTGCGAAGCTGGTCGCGATGTTCATCGTGCCGCTGGTGCTTGGCGTCGCGATTCGGCTCAGGGTGGCGAACTTCCTGGCAGCGGATGTGAGCTTCGAGGCGACGATCTTACTGGGGATTCTGCTGGGACCGCTTGCAGCCATGGGTGGCGGTGCGGTCCTGGCGGTGCCTGCGATGCTGCACGGGGAGATTTTAAGCTTACCCGTGAACCTGATGACCGGGCTGCTCGCGGGGATCTTCGGGTCGGTAGTGGATGCCGAAGATGTATGGTCGTTCTCGCCGTTGATCGATCTGAGTATCTACCGCTGGGTGCGGAGGAACCTGCGCCGGCCGCACCTGGATCGGCAGATCCTTCTGCTGTTACTGATCTCCGGATTGCAGTTTCTGACGAGTGAGCTTTCGCGCGCGCGTCCGCGGCTTTTCTTCGAGCTCTACTCGAGCGACTGGATGGTGGAGCTCTGTATCTGTTTTTGCGCGCCGGTGGTGGTGGGGATTCCGCTAAAGATCTGGAATCAGATTCGCATCGAGCAGAAGTTGGAGGAACAGACTCGGCTTCTGCTCGAGGCAAAGCTGGATGCCTTGCAGCGACAGATCAACCCGCACTTCCTGTTCAATACATTGAATTCGATTACGTCGCTGGTGCGGTCGAAGCCGGAGCTTGCGCGCGAGATGATCGTGAAGCTGGCCAACATCCTGCGGATCCTGTTGAAGGATCGGGAGGCGTTCGTTCCGTTTGCGGAGGAGCTTGCGTTTACTGATGACTACCTGGATATCGAGGTGGTGCGGTTTGGCGATAAGCTGCGGGTGGTGAAAGAGATTGCGCCCGAGACGCTAGGTGTGGTGGTGCCGAGCATGCTGCTACAGCCGCTTCTCGAGAACTCGATCAAGCATGGATTGGAGCCGAGGATCGAGGGCGGAACGGTGACCTTACGCAGCCGTATTACGGAAGAGGGAAGGCTGCTGGTGGAGGTCGAGGATGACGGTGTCGGGATGGCTCCGGGACGTCCGGTGGCGGGCGAGATAGGGCGCGGCGGGATTGTTCGTCCCGGAACCGGAATCGGGATGAAAAATGTTCGGGAGCGGATGCAGGTGCTGTATGGCGACTCGGCCGTGGTGGAGATGGAGAGCAGGCCGGGACGTGGAACGAAGGTGAAGTTGCTGATGCCGGTGATTGAGGGTGCGGGCGGCGGTTGGGGCGAGATGCGCGACGCGGTTGCGGGGGCGATGCGTGGACTGGGCCGCAACTAACGGCTTTGGGCGGGCGTGAAGCTGGATGGGTGGCGCGTTCGTCTAATGCGAAAAGGCGGGAAACGAATGGCTGTGTTTGAGGATGATCTTTCGCTGCTGGTGCATGAGCTGAATAGCTCGAGCGTGGCGGCGAAGAGTGTGGTGCGCTCGGAACATCGCGGGATGCTGGATGGACTTCTGGCGCAGGCATCCACGCGAGGCGCTTCCGATGTGATCCTGGTGGCTGGGGCGCCGATTACGATTCGGGTGAATGGGATCCTGGTGGCTGGTCAGGGCAAGGTGTTGTCGGCTGAAGAACTGCGCGGGATGCTGCTTCCACTGTTGAGTGCAGAACAGGCTAAAGAGCTCGAGGCGAGCCGGGCGCTTGACATCTGTTTCATGCGTGCGGGGGTAGGGCGTTTTCGAGCGAATGTGCACTATCAGCGGAGTACGCTGGCGGCAAGCATCCGGTTGTTGCCGGCGCAGGTGCCGACGGTGGAGTCGCTGCACCTGCCGCCTGTCATTGCGAACCTGATGGAGCGCAGGCAGGGCCTGGTGTTGCTGACCGGGCCGACGGGGTCGGGGAAGACGTCGACGATGGCGGCCATGATCGACCTGATCAACGGTCGGCGGCGCGATCACATCATTACGATCGAGGACCCGGTCGAGTATCAGCATACGAATCGGACTTCGATTGTGGAGCAGATTGAAGTGGGGCAGGACACGCCGAACTTTTCGTCCGCGGTGCGGGCCGTGCTGCGGCAGAATCCTGATGTGATTTTGATTGGCGAGATGCGTGACGCGGAGACCATGGCTGCGGCACTGACGGCGGCTGAGACGGGGCACCTGGTGCTGTCGTCACTCCACACGAACGACGCGGCGCAGACGATGTCGCGGATTCTTGATAGTTTCTCGGCGAGCAACCAGGCGCAGATCCGGCAGCAGCTTTCGCTTGCCTTGCTGGCGGTGATTGCGCAGCAGCTGGTGCCCGGGACCGGGCCGGTGGGACTTTATCCAGCGGTTGAAGTGATGGTGGCAACGGTAGGAATCCGGAACCTGATTCGGACCGGGCAGGACCACCAGATCCGTTCACAAATTGCAACCGGGCGTGCGGAAGGGATGATGACGATGGACCAGTCGTTGGCGGAGTTGGTAAGAATGCGCAAGATTACGCGGGAGACGGCGTTGGCGCATTGTTACTTTCCGGAGGAGTTGCGGCTGCAGATGGAGCGGGGATAGCACCGATGGCCGGAATAGAGACCGAGGCCTGGAGGGGGTAAGCGACGTTGCATCGCGGGATTGTAGACTCGCTTCTATGGCGTTGATGGAGTTGGAGAGTGTGGAGCTGCGCGGGAGGCGCGTGGCGTTGGTTCCGCTTGCGGTGCAACATGCTGAGGCACTGGCGAAGGCGGCGCAAGATGGGGAGCTCTGGCGGCTTTGGTATACGAGTGTGCCGAAGCCGGAGGGCATGCGCGCGGAGATCGAGCGGCGGCTGGGCTTGTGGGCCGCGGGGTGGATGCTGCCGTTTACCGTGATCGAGCCGGTGTCGGGTGAGCCGGTGGGGATGACAACGTTCATGAACGTTGACCGGGCGAATCGCCGGGTGGAGATTGGGTCGACGTGGTATGCGGGAAGCGTGCAGCGAACGGGGTTGAATACGGAAGCGAAGCTGCTGTTGCTGGAGTATGCGTTTGAGCATCTGGGGTGCATTGCGGTTGAGTTTCGGACGCATTTTTTCAATGAGCAGAGCCGGCGAGCGATTGAGCGATTAGGGGCAAAGCTGGATGGAATCCTGCGGTGCCACTCCTTGGCGGCGAACGGGACGCTGCGGGATACGTGTGTTTACAGCATTGTGGCTGCGGAGTGGGCGGCGGTGCGGGCGAACCTGGAGTGGCTGCTGGACCAGGCTGATCGTTCGAAGGATTGAGCCGACGGGAGATTGCATTTTCAGGCTGCGGGAGGGGTGACACGGATGACCCTATCGGCCTGCGGCCCCTGGGGACCCTGGATGACGTCGTACTCGACTGCATCGCCTTCTTTGAGAGATTTGTATCCATCAAGCTGGATAGAGGAGTAGTGGACGAAGACATCCGGGCCGCTCTCACGGCCGAGGAAGCCGAAGCCTTTTGCGTTGTTGAACCACTTTACCGTTCCCTTGAAATGTCCCATTGACCCACCCCTTTTGGAAATTCAGGGGTAATTTATGCCCTTGTAGAAAGTTCTTTCGGTCGCGTATCGAACATTGCTGTCAATTAGCGGTCTCCGGCAGTTCAAACCATTGCTGGGGGTTCTCGGGAAGAAGACCGATGCAGTGCAGGAAGTGAACCGTGCCGCGAGCGAGGCCGAAGAAGGCGTAGCGGCAGTCGGTGAGCTGGGTGCGCTCCAGGGTGAAGGGCTCACCGCTGTATTGAAGGATGCAGTTCTTAAAGGTGCAATCCATGAAGTGTTTGTGATCGATGTTGATGGATTCGCCCTCGAAGACGAGGTTGCGGATGGTTTGCATGTGGTTGCTTACTCCTGGCCGGGTGAGGCTCGTCCTGGGCGTCCTGACTCCTATGGTAACCCTCGTAAGGGTAAATAGTTTTTCGGGTGAGCGTCGTACGGTGCGAGACGGAGTAGGTGCGCCTCTCGACCAGGTGTGACTTATAGCGGGGGTCTGATGTGGAACTCGTTGATGGTGAGAAATCTGAAGAGGTTCGATGAATCCAGGTTTATGGCGCGAGGATTTGGCGGTAGTAGCTTTCGTAGAGGGCGATGACGGTGTAGGCGCAGAAGTGGTCTTTTGCGGTTTTGCGTGCGGCCTGGATCATGTTTGCGAGAGCTTCGGGGTGCTGGAGGAGACGGATCGCGGCTTGAGCCATGCCGTCGATGTCGCCGACTGGACGAAGGATGCCGTTGATGCCGTCTTCAATGAGTTCGGGGACGCCGCCGACGCGGGTGGCGATGGCGGGCACGGAGCAGGCCATGGCTTCGAGAGCGGCGAGGCCGAACGACTCCATCTCGGAGGGCATGAGCATGAGGTCGGCGAGCGGGAGGAGCTCATTGACATTGTCTTGTTTGCCAAGGAAGTGGATGCGGTCGGCGACACCGAGCTTGCGTGCGAGGTATTCGGCGGTGGAGCGTTCGGGACCGTCGCCGATGAGCATGAGACGGGCGGGAAGAGCTTTGGCGACCCGGGCGAAGACTTCAACGGCGTCGCCGACGCGCTTGACAGGACGGAAGTTTGAGAGATGGACGAGTAGTTTTTCGTCGGGTGCGGCATATTCGGGGCGCATCTGGGCGACGAGTTCGGGTTTGCGGAGGTAGACGTCGCAGTTGACGAAGTTGCGGATGACTTCGATGGGCTTGGTGAGGGTGAAGGCCTCGTAGGTGCGGTCGCGCAGGTGCGAGGAGATGGCGGTGACGCCGTCGGACTGCTCGATGCCGAACCTGGTGATGGGGAGGTAGCTGCGGTCGAGGCCGACGAGCGTGATGTCAGTGCCATGGAGCGTGGTGATGAAGGGGAGATGGATGCCGCGGGTGGCGAGCATCTGTTTGGCGAGGTAGGCGGCGATGGAGTGAGGGATAGCGTAGTGGACGTGGAGGAGGTCGAGCGAGTAGAACTCGGCCACTTCCGCCATGCGGGTCGCGAGAGCGAGGTCGTAGGGCGCGTGTTCGAAGAGCGGGTAGTGGAAGATTTCGACCTGGTGGAAGTGTATGTTGTGTTCGCGGCCGGTGAGGCGGAAGGGCTGGGACGAGGTGATGAAGTGGATTTCATGGCCGCGGGCGGCGAGCTCGATGCCGAGTTCGGTGGCGACGACGCCTGAGCCGCCGTAGGTAGGGTAGCAGGTGATACCGATCTTCAGCAGCTTTTCAGAGGTTTCGCTTGCGGCGGGCATTTAGAGGACCTTTTCGTAGCCGGTAGGTTGAATGTAGTGGCGTGAGGCGCGTTGAAGGCCGGGCATGCCGAGGCCTCCATAGTGGATGAGTTCGGGGGCTTCGGGGTTCTGGCAAATTTCGTAGAGGACTTCAAGGAGGGCGTTCCTCTCGGTTTCGCGGGTCTGGCGCAGACGGGTGCGCTGGCGTGCGAGGTCGGCGTCGTTGTAGCCGGGGTGGCAGCAGAGCTCGTAGACGCGACCTTGATCGGGGTTGCCGGGGACCGGTGGTCGAAGCTGAATGGTCGCGATCATGGCACGCAGGAGCTTCGCGTCGAGGGTTCCCGTGGCTGCGATGCCGAGGGTGCCGTGCGTGGTGATCTCGTCGTGGGTGAGATCGATGAGGGCGCGGAAGCGGGGTTCGAAGAGGTCGAGTGCGCTTTGTGCGAGGCGGCGGGTCAGCGGGATAGAGGTCGCAAGATTGCGGGACCAGAGGGGCTCAAAGGGATAGCGAAAGGCGCGGATTCCGCAGCGCTCGGCAATGTGGAGGACGGGGCGGGCGACGGCGGGGAAGAGATGCGTATGTTTATGCGAGTCGATGTGGGTGACGTCGATGCCGGCGCGCTGGAGTGTCTGGATCTGCGCCTGGGTTTCGCGTGCGAGCTCGGCTTCGGAGATGGTGCCGCGGAGCAGGGCCTGGACGAAGTCGATGTTGGAGGGGCGAAAGGTTTTGCCATCCGCGCCGAGGAGCGAGGGGATGGTTTCGGGATGCGAGACGGGAACGCCGTCGGTGAAGACCAGGTGGCACCCAACGCCGAGAGCGGGATTTCGGAGGGCGATGGCGACGGCGTCGTCAAACGCCGGGCCTGTGGCCATGAGGGTTGCGGAGGTAAGAGCGTGGGCGCGGTGGAGGCGCTCGATGGCTCGGTTGATGCCGGGAGTGAGGCCGAAGTCGTCGGCGTTGAGGATGAGGCGGGCGCGCATGGTGCTGTGGGGATTGTAGCGGGTGAGGGCTAAGGCAATGATCTTTCAGTTTTCAGTTTTCAGCTCTCAGTTGTCAGTTAGGAGCCAGGGGCTGTCTGTTTGAGTGGCAGGCGCAGTTCGGCGGTGCAGCCCGGAGGCGTGGGGTTGTTGGTGAGGGTGATCGAGCCTTTGTGGGCGGAGGCGATCTGCTGGGCGAGGACGAGGCCGATGCCGCTGCCTTCTGGCTTGGTGGTGTAGAAGGGGACGAAGAGGTTCGAGGGATTGAGCAGACCGGGGCCGGAGTCGATGATCTGGAGAACAGCCTGGCTTGCGGTGTTGCTCCAGGTGACGAGGACGCGGTGGGTTCCGGGCTGCGAGAGGGTGGCCTCGACGGCGTTACGGATCAGATTGATGAGGAGTTGCTGGAGTTGGTCGGGGTCGGCGAGGAGGACGGTTTCAGGGCCAGGCTGGAGCTCAACGGGCAGACGGGTTTCCAGTGGGATAACGGCCGTGACGATGGCACCGAGCGAAATTGGCCGGAGAGCAGGAGCGGGGAGCCGGGTGAGTTGTTGATAGGCCTGCAGGAAGCGGTTGAGCGAGGCGGCGCGGTCCTCGATAACGGTTAGGCCGCGGTTCAGATCTTCAGGATTGTGGACGCGGGTGCGAAGGGTGCCGGCGAGCGACTTGATCGGGGTGAGCGAGTTGTTGATCTCGTGCGAGAGGACGCGGATGAGACGTTGCCAGGCGAGGCGTTCTTCTTCTCGTAGGGCGGCGGCGACGTCCGAGAGCACGAAGAGGGAGTGCGGGATGCCGTGCAGGCGGAAGGTGGTGCGGCGGACGGAGAAGCGGCTGTTCGGGGTGGTGTAGAGGTTCTCGTCGAAGGTGTTGAGGAGGTTCTCGAGGCTGAGCTCCTGGGCGGGACGGCCGATGGCGAGTCGGCGGGTGAGGCGGAAGGCATCGGCGGCGGCGGGGTTGAGCAGGCGCAGGGCGCCGACGGCATCGAAGGCGAGGACCGGCGATTGCATGGAGTTGATGACGCGTTCGACGAGGGTGAGGGCGTCGCGGGCGGCAGCGCGCTGGACTTGGAGGGTGCTGGCGAGGGCGTTGATCTCGAGGGCGAGATCGCCGAGCGAGTCGCCGCGGCAGGCGCCACGAGCACGGAAGCTGAAGTCATCTTCACGGAGTGCGGCGACGACGTTAGCGAGCGTTTGGAGGGGGCGGAAGAGCTGATCGATGAAGTAGATGGAGGCGACGCCGATGAGGACTGCTGCGACGGCGGTGGCGGCTCCGGCGGAGACGCGGCTGTGAGATTCGGAATAGGTGAGAATGCCGACGGCGAGTACGGAAGGTGTGGTGAGCGCGATGAGCCAGAGGCGGATACGCCGTTCGTAGCTGAAACGGCGGTTAGTGGCGCCGAGGGGGAGACGTTTGCGGGGTTGAGGCTGGATGTCGGGCATGGTGGGGCTGGGGTGCTTAGAACAAGGTACAGGGGCCGATTGCAGGTTGACTCGGTACAGCTATAAAGGCGGATTCCTTGTGGATATGACAGCCTAGAGTTAGAGGCCGTGCTTTTCCATGCGGCGGTAGAGGGCGCCGCGTGAGAGGCCGAGCGATTCGGCGGCCTGGCTGACGTTGCCCTGGGTGCGGGCAAGGGCTTTGCGGATGAGGACGGCTTCGACGGCTTCGAGCGAGAGGTCGTCGAGTGAGGCGGAGGCGGCGCGGGCAGGGACGAGGCCGAGGTCTGTGGCCGCGATCTTGTTGGTGCGCGTCATCAGCACGGCGCGTTCCATGGTGTGGTCGAGCTCGCGAACGTTGCCAGGCCAGGGGTGCGCGAGCAGAAGCTGGAGTGCGGCTGGCTCGAAGCCGGAGATCTGGCGGCGGTAGCGGGTGGCGTAGCGGCCGAGGAAGTGTGCGGCGAGCGCAGGGATGTCTTCGCGGCGTTTGCGCAGGGCGGGGATCTTGATCTCAACCGTGTTCAGACGGAAGAGCAGGTCTTCGCGGAAGCGGCCGGCATCCGCCTCCGCCTGCAGGTCGGCGTTGGTGGCGGAGAGCATGCGGACGTCCACCTGTTTCGTGGTCGAAGAACCGACGCGTTCGAGCTCGCCGGTCTCGAGGACGCGGAGGAGCTTGGCTTGCTGGCGGATGGGGATGTTGGCGATCTCGTCGAGGAAGAGCGTGCCTCCGGAGGCGAGCTCGAAGCGTCCGATGCGGTCGGCGCGTGCGTCGGTGAAGGCGCCCTTGACGTGGCCGAAGATCTCGGATTCGAAGGTGCCTTCGGAGAGTGCGCCCGTGTTGACGGCGACGAGGTTGCGCTGGGCGCGCTGTGAGAGGCGATGGAGCGTTTGCGCGACCACTTCCTTGCCCGTTCCGTGTTCTCCAGTGATGAGGACGTTGGCGTCGGAGGGGCCGATGCGGCTCATGAGCTCGACGACCTGATGCATGGAGGGCGCGGTGGCGATGAAGTCGGGTGCGCCATCGGTGCGGAGCGAGTCGAGGCGGAGAACGCGATTTTCGGCTTCGAGCCATTGGGTGCGCTTCAGCGCGCGATGGAGTTCGAGCTGGGTTTGCAGAATTGTAAGAAGGCGCGGATTGTCCCAGGGCTTGGTGATGAAGTCGTTGGCGCCGCGACGCATGGCTTCGACGGCGAGATCGACGTTGGCGTAGGCGGTCATGACGACGATGGGGATCTGAGGGTCGCGCTTGCGGATATCGGCGAGCAGGTCGAGGCCTTCGCGGCCTGATGTGGTGTCGCGCGTGTAGTTCATATCGAGCAGCACGCCGTCGTACTCAGCTTCGTCGAAGCACTCGAGGATGATGGCGGGGGAACGTGCGGTTTGGAGTTGATAGCCTTCGGGTTTCAGCAGGAACTCGAGGGCTTCAAGGATGTGGGGCTGATCGTCGCCGATGAGCAGGCGCGCGGGCTTGGTGTTTGCCTGCGGCTTGCGGGGCGGGGCTGGTGTTTCGAGGGGCATGTCTGTTTCGATCCTAATGCTACTGCTTTGAGACGGTTTGGGTTGAGGCGCCGATGCGGGCTGCGGCTACCGAGATGTTGTTGGACTCGAGGGTGCGGCCGGTGGCGCGGTCGAGCTCGATGCGTGCCTTTTGGTTGGCGGTGCGGGCGGCGACAAGTGCGGAATCCGCGGTGGCAAGATCATGGCGGGCACTGAGGGTCTGGTAGGCGGACCCGGCGCCGAGGGTCTGCTCCTGCCTGGTGATGTCAAAGGTCTTCTGGGCGAGGTCGCGGGCTTTCATGGCGGACTGCACGCGCGCTTGGGATTGCTCGAGCGAGTACTGTGCGTTGCGGACCTCGATGCGGATCTGCTTGCGGAGTTGTTGCAGGCGGAGTTCGGCCTGGCGAGCTTCGATTTCGGAGCGGTACTGGTCAGACTTGGCGACGCGGTTACGGAGAGGGATGTCTAGGGCAACGCCGACGTAGTAATCAGGGGCCGAGTTGTTGAAGGCGTTGGTGAGGGCACCGCTGTAGTTCGTGGGAGCGGTGGACGGCGTTCCGGCGGTGGGGTTGGATTGACCACCGAGGCCGGTACCGGCATAGAAGGCGTTGAGCGTGACCGTGGGCAGCAGGGCGTTAGTCGCGGCTTTGCGGCTGATGGTCTGATTTTGAAATTCGATCTCGGACTCGGTGAGTTCGATGCGAGTTTTAAGCGCTTCCTGGATGATGTCTTCGGTGGGCGAGGCGATGCCGGTCCAGCCCACCGA
>CAXTNM010000045.1:0-40851 GCA_964245715.1 uncultured Acidobacteriaceae bacterium
AATCCACTGGGGACGGCTGGGGCTGTTGGCAAGCGCGAGGGCCAGGTCGCGATAGAAGTGGTTGAAGGTGACAGCGGCGGCCCAGTCGATGGGGGTGGTGAGATCGTCCTGCGGCTTGTGGTAGCGGGTCGCGTACCAGTTGCGATAGGCGTGTTCTTCCGGGGTGCCGGGGTCGTAGCCAAAGATGAAGCTGGCGATGGGAACGCCGATGTGGACGAAGTTGTAGTTATCGGCGCGGCGGAAGAGGCTGCGCTCGGGTTCGCGGTCCGGGCGGACTTCGATGTGGAACTGCGCCGCTACAGTGCGCGCGGTTGCGCCCAGAGTCGAGTCGTTGATGCCTTCCATGGTGAGGATGTTGAGCGGGAAGATGGGGCGAAGCTGGTCGAGGTTCAGGTCGGCGACGATGTGCGCTGCGGGCACCGTGAGATGCTGGGTGAAGTATTCGGAGCCGAGCAGACCTTTCTCTTCGCCGGTGAAGATGCAGAAGAGTAGCGAGCGTTTGGGCGGAGTGTGCGCGAGATTGTGGGCGAGATCGAGTAAGGCGGCGACGTAGGCCGCGTCGTCGAGTGCGCCGTTGTAGAGGTTGTCGCCGTTGACCGGTGTGCCGAAGCCGTAGCCATCGAGGTGAGCGGAGAGCGCGACGTATTCGGGCTTGAGCGAGGGATCGGAGCCGGGAAGGATGGCGAGGATGTTGGGTGAAGCGATCTCCTTCTGGGTGGTTTCGACGCTGATGCGCAACTTGTCGGCGAGGGGAAGCGTAGGGAGGGGTAAGCCGCGTTCGGCGTCGGCGATGATCCGGGCCGCATCGATGTCGGGAGTGCCTGCGAAGAGCTTCGGGGCTGCTTCAGCCGAGATGCGGATGCCGATGGGAGTGTTGGTTTCAGGCTTCAGTGGGTGATCGAGGAGGGTCACGGAGCGAGCGTAGGCGGCGGGCCAGTGGGTGGGCTCGATGGCTGCGGGGTTGTCGATCGAAACGAAGCCGGCCGCACCCGATTCGGCTATGAGTGTCAGTCGGGCGAAGGGGTATTGGTTGCGCTGCGACAGTGGAATATTGGCAGGGGCGCCGTTGAAGAAGACGACAATCTTGCCGCGCAGATCGACCGGATTCCGGGGAACTCCGTAGCCGACAAAGACAAGCTGGCCTTCGGTGAGAGGCGGCAGGTCGGCACGCGGGCTGAGGGTAGTTTCGTACAGTAGCTGCAATGGTCTGGTCTTGTTGTCGGCGCTCAGGATTTCGACAGAGGAGCGGGCGGTGTCGAGATCGACCTCGTGCATGGGGACGCGCTGGAGGTAGGTTCCGTTATCGCCTGCGGGCTCAAGGCCGTCGGCCTTGAAGTGTGCCGCGACGAAATCCGCGGCGTTCTGATAGGCTTCTGTGCCGGTATCGCGGCCTTGCATGCTGTCGTTCGAGAGAGTGGTCGTGAGGTCCCACCAGGGGGCTGCGGCGGGAGTAGGGGTTTGCTGGGCGGAGGCGAAGGTTGCGGTGAACAGGAAGGTTGCGAGGAAGGCTCTCAGCATGGGTTGAGTTTATGCCCTCCGTCCGAGGCTTTCGGCGGGAATGTTAGCTGGTGGCGAGGGGAAGCGTAAGCGTCATGGTGGTGCCCTGGTTTGCGCCGGGGCTTGCGGCGGTGATGGAGCCTCCGTGCTGGCGGGCGATGGCTCGCACCAGGAACAAGCCGAGGCCTGTGCCCTTGATCTTGACGGCGTAGCGGCCGGGGATGCGGTAGAAGCGCTTGAAGATGCGCTTGAGCTCATCTTCGGGGATGCCAATGCCGGTGTCGGTGATGGCGAGCGAGACGTTGGTGTAGTTGGTGATGGCGAGATGCGCGCGAATCCTGACCGAGGCTGGCGAGTACTTGACGGCGTTCTCGAGCAGGTTGAGGATGGCGGTGCGGAGATCCTCGGGGATGCCATTGACACGGAGACGGACGCCGCCGGAGACGGGTGCGAGCAGGATGCAATCGGGTTTGAGGTGGTGACGCTCGAGCGTGATGGCAATGCACTCTTCGACGAGCGGGGCGAGGTCGAGGACGGTGCGGTTCTGCTGGCGGGCGCGCTGACCAAGTTCGCCGGCCTTGAGGACCTGCTCGACGGTGGCGAGGAGGCGGTCCGAGTCGGAGCGCATGATGGCGTAGAACTTGCGGCGCTGGGTCTCGTCGAGGGTACGCTTTTCGAGGGTTTCCAGGTAGAGGCGGATGCTGGCGATCGGGGTTTTCAGTTCGTGGGTGACAGCGTTGAGGAAGGAGTCCTGGCGCTCGTTGCGGCGGACTTCGCGCACCAGGAAGATGGTGTTGAGGACGGCGCCGGCTACGATGACCGCAAAGAAGACAATGCCGAGAATCATCCAGGCGAGATGAGCCTTGTTGAGGACGATCCAGGGAATGCTGAGGAAGATCGCCAGACCCGCGAGCAGGCCGCCCAGGGTGATGGAGATGGCGATAGCTCCGCGGCGGCGTGTGAAGTTCATAAGGCAGAGGTCTGGTGTTTACTGCTGGACGTTAATACAGTGACGCTGCGCTTCAAGGATAAAGGGTATAACGGGCGCAGGGAAGGCTTGCGGAAGAATGTGATGGAATGACCGGCGAGGTGGGCGATCGAAAGCGTAGAAGATCTCCGGGAGGTCCTTCAGGAGTTCGATACAAGTCAGCTGAGACCCTGACTGCGCTTCGTCATGAGACGGTCTTGAATACCATAGCCGCGAGCGATCCACAGATCCTGAAGGCTCTGGCTTTGAACAAGTGCATGTCGAAGTCGGGGAGCAAGCAGAGTTCGAGGTGCGAACAGCACGCATAGACTGCTGTTCGTTCGAGATGTGCGCATTACGCCAGGGCGCTTCCAGCGGAACGCTTAGCACAGCAAAGAGAAAGGCCGTCAGCTTAGGAGCGGACGGCCTTTCTTGATACGACGTTCGAACGAACATCGGATGACGTCGTTAGTTGCTGCCGGCCGGTCTGGGATTGAGCGGGTCGAACTTGGCGATCTGGACCTTCTTGGCGAGGCCGAGACGAGCAAGAACCCAGATGCAGTAGTAGTTGATGTCGAACTCGTACCAGGCGAGGCCGTGGCGTGCGCTGACGGGATGTGCGTGGTGGTTGTTATGCCAGCCTTCTCCGCCGGTCATAAGGGCGACCCACCAGTTGTTGCGGGAGTGATCGCGGGTTTCAAAGCGGCGCGAACCGAACATGTGGGTGGCGGAGTTGACGAACCAGGTGGCGTGGAGCCCGACTACGACGCGGAGGAAGGTTCCCCAGAGAACCATTGTCAGAGCGCCAAGAGCGCGATGCCCTGCAGGTGCGATGGCGGCGCCGATGGCGATCTGTGCGAAGCCGGCCAGCGTGAGCGGCAGCCAGTGGTACTTCGAGAGCCAGACGTGAACTTTATCCTTGGTGAGGTCGGGGGCGTAGCGGCCGAGGAGCGCGGTCTCGGAGTGCATGGCACGACCGGAGAGGATCCAGCCGGCGTGCGACCAGAAGGTGCCGTCGACGGGGGTGTGCGGGTCGCCTTCCTGATCGGAGTTCTGATGGTGTACCCGATGGGTGGCGACCCAGAAGATCGGTCCGCCCTCAAGCGCCATGGTGCCGCAGGCGGTGACGAAATACTCGACCCACTTGGGGGTGCGGAAGCCGCGGTGCGTCAGGAGGCGATGGTAGGCGACGCCGATGCCGACGTTGATCGCGAAAAAGTACATGAAGAAGAACATGCCGACGTGCGCCCATGACCAGAAGAAGAGGGCAGCGATCGCGCCGACGTGGAAGAGTCCCATGACGATGGTTGTGATCCAGTTGATGCGTCCCTGCTGGTGCTCGCGTCCCATGCGGAGGTCGAGCTTGACCTGTGCGCGGACCTGGTCGGCAGAGGGGCTGGGCTTGGCCATGGACATTTCGCCGATGACGGCTTCCTGCGCGGCTTCGGCAGCTTCGGCTGCGTCGATGGCTGACTGCTGGAAGCTGGCGTAGCTTGAATCCTTCTTCTGTTTGCTGGACTTGACTTCGTTCTCGGGAGAGAGTGTGGCAGGCGTCATGGTGGCTGGTTCCTTTTGGGCTGCTTGAAATGCTTATCGTGCACTTACAGGTTTTACGCTAGCAGGGCTGAAGAGGAGGCGTTGTAACAGTTTTGTAAGCGCCCCTGTGATGTTCCGTTTGCACCATTTTGGTAGGGTATTCGGCATGAAGATTTTCGAGGTGAGGGCTGGATTGTCGGTAGCGGCTACTGCCGTGGTGGGATTGACGCTGGGCGGTGTGTGGGCTTCGGCGCAGCAGGCTCCGGTGGAAAAGCCAGGGGGGACGATCAACCTGCCGACGAGCAAGCAGATTGTTGGCGTGGTGCCGGGTGGGCCGCAGCGGCTCAGCTCACTGCCGGTGTCGGTGGCGGTGTCGCCGGACGGGCGCTACGTGGTGACGGTGAACGGTGGATATGGCTCGTATGAGTCGGGCTATGAGCAGTCGCTCGCCGTTTTGGACACGCAGACGGGCAAGCTGGTGGAGTCACCGGATACTCGGACGCTGGTGCAGTCTGCACAAGTACTGTTTTCGGGGCTTGCCTTCTCTGCGGATGGGAAGACGCTCTACGGGAGCATCGATTCGGTCAGCGACCCGGAGGGCAAGAAGGCTGGCGATACGGGCTCAGGGATCCAGGTGTATGGGTTCGACCAGGGCAAGCTGACGCGGGAGCGGGTGATCAAGATTCCGATGCAGCAGCTTGCGGCGGGGAAGACAACGATGCTGGTCGGGAACAAGCCGGGTGCGATGGGCGTTCCTTATCCGGCAGCGATTGCGGTGATCGGTGGGAAGCTGCTGATAGCCGATAATCTTTCCGATGATGTGTTGCTGCTGGAGGCGGGATCAGGCGAAATTCTGACGCGGTTTGACCTCTCTGAGAGCGATGTGGTGCCGGGTTCGTATCCGGATACGCTTACTGCTTCCAAGGATGGCAAGCGGGCGTTTGTGGGGCTATGGAATGCGAGTGAGGTCGTCGAGCTTGACCTCGCGAAGGGGACTGTCGGGCGGAAGCTTCCGCTGCTGAAAGCCGCGGAGGTGGTGCGGCCGGGGTCGCATCCAAGCGCGATGGTGATGGCGCCGGATGGCAAGACGCTGTACGTGGCGCTGGCGAACCGGGACGCGGTCGCGGCGGTGGAGGTGGGTGAGGGCAGGTTCGCGCTGAAAGGGTTTTTCGATGCACGGCTGCCGGGCCAGAGCTTCTACGGCGCGGAGCCTGAGGCACTGGCGATCAATGCGGATGGAAGCCGGCTCTACTGCGCCAACATGGGTTCGGATGCGGTTGCAGTGATCGATACACGCAAGCTGACGAAGAGCGTTGTAGCGAAGGGGTTGGCGGAGCCGATCGGCTTTATCCCAACCGAGTGGCTGCCGATGGGTGTGGCGTATACGGGTGGTAAGGTCTACATCGCAAGCGGCAAGGGGACGGGCACGGGGCCGAACAACTTCCCGCAGAAGGCGACACCGGAGACGGCGGGAAAGCCCCGGTATAAGAGTCCTTCGACCTACATCGCGACGTTGCTGCATGGTTCGCTGGCGACGGTCGATGCTGAAGCCGTTGACAAAGACATCAAGTCTCTGACCGAAGAGACGCTGGTGGATAACCGGATGCGTGCGGCTGAGGAGAAGATTTCATTCGACCCACGGTTTGCGGCCAAGGGCGGCCCGGACTGGCCTGGACCGATCAAGCACGTGATCTACATCATCAAGGAGAACCGGACGTACGACCAGATCCTTGGCGATCTGAAACAGGATGGAAAGCCGGTCGGCAATGGCGATGCGAGCCTCGCGATGTACGGGGCGGAGGTGACGCCGAACGAACATAAGCTGGCGCTGCAGTTTGGCGTGCTCGACAACTTCTACGACTCGGCCGAGGTGTCGGGTGACGGGCATGTGTGGTCGAATACAGCGATCGGGACGAGCTACCTGGAGCGAACGTGGGAGCTGAGCTATCGCGGCAAGGAACGGACGTATGACTACGAGGGCGTGGTCGCCGAAGGAATCCCGCTGAAGCAAGGGATTGCCGATGTGAATGAGCCGGGGAGCGGCTATATCTGGGGCAACCTGGCTGCGCATGGCAAGACGCTTTATCACTTTGGCGAGTTCATCAGCACGGTCTTCTGCACGGACAAGCCAGGCTCTGGTGTAACGCCGCCGCAGCAGGGGCCGGTGCTGCCGGGCGTTGGGTGCGGAACACGTAACGAGATTAAGCCGGGGGAACAGTTGCCGGAGCAGTGGGGCGGCGGCGTCAACAAATTTCCGTGGGCGATTCCACTGATTGCGAGCAACACGGCGACCAAGCCGGAACTGGTGGGTCACTTTGCGCCCGAGGCTCCGGACTTCGAATTGCTGGTGCCGGACCAACTGCGCGAGGACATCTTCGAGAAGCACCTTGCCGGCTGGGTTGCCGATAAGCAGGCCGGCAAGGACACGATGCCGAACTTCATCCAGCTTCGACTGCCGAACGATCATACGGCGGGGACGCGGCCGGGCAGTCCGACGCCAAAGGCCTCGGTGGCGGACAACGATCTGGCGGTGGGAAGGGCGGTTGAGGCGATCTCACATTCGCCGTTCTGGGACGATACGGCCTTCTTTATCCTGGAGGATGACGCGCAGAATGGCGCCGACCATGTGGACGCGCATCGGTCGATTGCGCTGGTCGTGAGTAAGTACGCGCCAAAGCCTGCGAACGGCTCGCCGTATGTGGACAGCCGCTTCTATTCGACCGTGAGCGTGTTGCGCACGATGGAATCGCTGCTCGGGTTGCCGCCGATGAACAATAACGACGCCCTGAGTTCGCTGATTTCGACCCTGTTCACTGGGCCGGGCGATCAGCCGGCTTACACGGCGGATTACTCGAACCGCGAGAACAACCTGATCTTCACCGCGAACAAGCCGACCGCGCCGGGTGCGAAGGAATCGGCCGCGATGGATTTCCGGCACGCGGACCGGGCTCCTGTGGACAAGCTAAACGTCATCCTGTGGAAGGATGCGATGGGCGATCAGCCGGTTCCGGCTATGCTGTTGGTGAAGCACAAAAAGGCGAAGAAGGATGATGATGACGACTAGATGCTGGTTGTCAGAACGGGATATTAGTTTGGCCAGGTGTGGTTCCGCAATTTAGGAGTTCGGGTATGAACGAGAGAGTGTCGGAAGCATTTCGGTTGAAGCCAACGTTTGCGGCAAGGATCTGGGGACGCGAGAGTCTGGCACCCTGGTATGTGTCGACCGGCCTTGAAGAGAAGGCGGGCGAGGCGTGGCTTTCGGGACCGAAGAGCGTGGTGGAGACCGGGCCGCTCGCAGGCAAGACGCTTGAGGAGGTCTGGCCCGAGTTTCCGCTGCTGGTGAAGATGCTTTTTCCGGACGATAAGCTCTCCGTGCAGGTGCATCCGGATGACGAGCAGGCACGGGCGCTGGGGCTGACACGGGGCAAGACCGAGTGCTGGTATGTGCTCGAAGCAGAGCCGGGCGCAACGGTGGCGTGTGGGTTGAAGAGGGGAAATGAAGCTGAGGATCTGCTGGTCGCCATCGCCGGAGACCGGGTGGAAGATGTTCTCGACATGCTGCCGGTGAAGGCTGGCGACATGGTGTTCGTCGATGCCGGCACGGTGCATGCGATCGGGCCTGGTGTGACGCTTCTCGAGGTTCAGCAGACGTGCGACGTGACGTACCGCCTTTACGATTACGGACGACCGCGTGAGCTGCATCTGGAGAAGGGCCTGGCTGTCGTCAAGCCAAAGACCGACGCAGGCCTGATCGAGCCGGAGGAGATGAATGGATTTACCCGGTTGATCGAGAAGAAGTACTTTGTGGTCGATCGGTATGAGCTGGCGGCTGGGGATTCGGCGACGATCGAGAACCTTTCGGCCGGATGCGTGGTGGGGCTGGCGGGTGAGGGTACGGTTGGCGGGGTCGATGTCAAGACAGGGCAGGCGGTGGTGGTGCCGGTGGGCAGATCGAAGGTCGAGAGCGAGAAGGGGCTGACGTTTGCCTGGTGCTGGGAGCCGAAGTGATCGAGCCGCAAACCTTCACTGCGCCGGATTTGGTGGAGGTGCTGGAGGAGCTGAAAGCGCGAGAACCAATCTTCCACCGGGCGGCGTTCGGGACGACGAAGGCTGACTTCGAGAGGATGACGACCGAGGACTTCTGGGAGATCGGAGCCTCGGGCCGTCGCTATTCGCGGGCGTTCGTACTGGATGAGTTGGAAAAGCGATTGGCTGCACCCAGCGAGGATGTCTGGGAGACGAGCGACTTCTGTTGCCGGCATCTTGGCGGCAAGGCCTATCTGCTGACGTACACGCTCGTCCAGAATCGGACGCGAGTGACGCGCCGGACGACGATCTGGCAGCAAACCGCAGAGGGGTGGAAGATTGCTTACCATCAAGGGACGATCGTTCTTGATGCGTAGATGCTGTGGTCGTCAGACGGTCGCGACTTCAGGCTCGTCTGCGGACTGGTGTTCGCTTCCGTGTTCGAGCGATGCGGCGCCGGTGCCAAAGAGGCCCACGCAGACCAGCAGCACAATGACGGGTTCGATGGGCTGGCGGTAGTCGGCGGAGCTGTGCGAGAGGTAGTAGGGGATGGGGAAGATAAGGACCGCGAGCAGGTAAGGGAGGGTCGCGCCGGCATCCTCACGCCACCATCGCCGAAGACCCCGAACCATGAAAAAGGTGAGGACGATGCAGAAGGGCGTGTTGGGCACGTCGAATGGTTCTTTTGCGAGATATGCCGGGGAGAACGACCAGAAGCCAGCCCAGAATCGGATCGCGCGGCGGACGCAAAGCCTGGCAAAGAAGAGCTTATGGTGCGAGACCCAGTCGGCGGCGAGCACGTGTTTCTCGGCCATGTAGGCGATCTCGCCCTGGGCCGCATACTTTTTCATCTCCGCAGGGTTCGAGGCAGGGTGAACCCATTCGGTGTTGGAGTTGAAGGTATCACCGTTATTGCCCGCGTAAAACTCAAGCCAGTAGCCATCGCGGAGGAAGAAGCGCGCATGCATGACGCGCTCTGAATGAAGAGCCCAGGGAGCGCAGACCGCCAGGAAGGCGATCGAGGCGATCAGGCCCCTGGTGAACCAGCGTCCGCCCACACGATGCACTTTGTAGATCGCAATCAAGAGTAGAACCGGCAGCATGGAAACGATGCTGGGATTCGAAAGTGCGGTGAGTCCATAGAGGAGACCGAAGCCGAGCCACGCCACTGGCCCGCGAAGGTGCAGCTTCTGCCCGACGAGCAGGCAACAGCAAAAGAGCAGGGAGGTGAGCGCGTAGTCCCACACGCGGCCGGCCGAAAAGTAAACGGCAAAGGGATAGATCGCCCAGGCGAGCGAGACGATGCGCGCGGCCCGCGTATCCAGTGAGTTGCGAGTGAAGAAGTAGATGGGAAGGCAGGCGAGCGAAGAGAAGAGCGAGTTGAGGCTGAGCGTGACGAATGCAGCCTTGGCGGTGTACAAGCCGAAGAGCTTGAAGATGGCGGCAAGCAGGTAGGGGTAGAGCGGCGGTACAAGCGCGGTGGGACCGGTCAGTTGCTGGAAGGGTGAGCTGAAGCCGTGTCCGAGAACGATGCTGCGGGCGGTCCAGCCCATCTCCCATCCGAACAGGTTGAAGTCGGAGGAGCCGTAGGCGACATCGCGATAGCCGGCAGAGACGACAATCAGGCGGATGGAGAGGGCAAGCAGGAAGGTGGCTGAGAGCCAGCGTGCGGGTGAGCGGGTGAGCCAACGGTAGGCAGCGTGTGCAGCACGGAAACGACCGTTCCAACCCTTCACGTTATAAGTACGGGTTGGGCCAGGATTTACCGAACGTGTAGAGATAGGCGCCGCTTCCTTTGCAACTGAGGTCAAGTCTACCTACGAAGGTAAGGCCGGTACAGTATCGGGGCTGTCGCCGGGCGTGAAGATTTGTTCATACAACGGTAGCGTTTAGCGGAGATGCGCGCCGAGTTCCGAGGCAGCGTTCCTCAACGGGCTCAGGAAGTTGGTCTGCATGTCGAACACAGGCATGCGTGGAGCATTGCCCGATAGATTGACGGTTGCGACCACTCGTCCGTTAGGTGCGTAGACGGGTACGGCAAGCGAACGAAGACCAACTTCGAGCTCCTGGTCAACCAGGGCATAGCCGAGCCGGCGCACGTTGCGCAGCGCGAGTCGAAGCTTCTCGGATGAGGTAATGGTGCGGGTGGTATGCGGGGTGAGCAAGGCGCGGGCGAGATACGTCTCAAGCTGTTCCGGTGGCAGATACGCCAGCAAGACGCGACCCATTGAGGTGCAATACGCCGGTAGGCGCGAGCCGATATGGAGATCGACCGCCATGACGCGCGAGGGGACCTGCGTACGGGCGATGTAGACGATCTCGTCGCCATCCAGAGTGGCTACGGAGAAGCTTTCGCGATAGGTCTGGGACATGCGCTCGAGAATGGGTTGCGCGGCCTGCGAGAGTGTGGACGAGGTGGTGTAGGTATGGGAGAGCGACAACATGCGTGGTCGCAGGGCGTAACGCTGACCATCTTCAGCGCCGGCGAAGCCAAGTTTTGTGAGCGTGTAGAGACATCGGCGAACTGCAGCGCGGGAGAGCCCAGTCTTGATCGAGAGCTGCGAGATGGTCATCTGCGGAGACTGCTGCGTAAAGGCCTGGATGACGATCAAGCCGCGAGCGAGTGAGGTCATGAAGGGAGGGTGCGTGCAGACAACGGCATGAGCTATCCTTCGCCGCCGGATCGACACTGTCCGAGAGAGACAACGTGCGATAGGCGGACTTAGATAACGATAAACGCACGAAGCTGTCTACCGCAAGCACCCGTTTACAAGCAGGAGAGTGTAGGGTAAGGCACGTCAAGCTCTCACATTGGAATGAATTTTCGTGGGATTGCGACCGAAGCCGAGGCGATGGTCTCTAAGATGGAGTACGGAGTCAAAGGAGAGCGAAGGATGGCGACGAATCAGGTTCCACTGAAGGAATGCGCGGCTTGGAAGGCGCTGGAACAGCACCACGGGAAGATCGGCAGTGTCTCCCTGAAGGAGTTGTTTGCCGAAGATTCGGCACGAGGGAAACGCTACACGGCGGAGGCTGCCGGAATCTTTCTCGACTATTCGAAGAATCGCGTGACGGACGAGACGCTGAAGCTGCTGGTGCAGTTAGCCGAGGAGACCGGTGTAGGCGCCCGGCGTGATGCGATGTTTGCGGGCGAGAAGATCAACACCACCGAAGGCCGCGCGGTGTTGCATGTGGCGTTGCGTGCTCCCAAAGACGAGAAGATCTTCGTCGACGGCGAGGATGTCGTACCGGCCGTGCACCAGGTGCTGGACAAGATGTCGGGGTTCGCGGAGAAGGTGCGGTCGGGTGAGTGGAAGGGTTTCACCGGCAAGCGCATTAAGAACGTGGTGAACATCGGGATCGGCGGTTCGGATCTTGGTCCGGTGATGGCGTACGAGGCGCTAAGGCACTACTCGCAGCGTGACCTGACCTTCCGTTTCGTCTCGAATGTGGACGGTACGGACTTCGCCGAGGCGGTGCAGGATCTCGAAGCCGACGAGACGCTGTTCCTGGTCGCCTCGAAGACGTTTACGACACTCGAGACGATGACGAACGCGCACACCGCGCGTGACTGGGCGATCAAATCGTTGAAGGATGACCAGGCAATTGCGAAGCACTTTGTGGCGATTTCGACGAACGACAAGGAAGTCGCCAAGTTCGGCATCGATACCGAGAATATGTTCGGGTTCTGGGACTGGGTCGGCGGTCGCTATTCAATGGATTCGGCAATCGGCTTGTCTACGATGATTGCGATTGGCCCGGATAACTTTCGCGCGATGCTGGATGGCTTTCACCAGATGGACGTCCACTTCAAGACGACGCCGCTTGAGAAGAACCTGCCAGTGCTGATGGGGCTGCTGACTGTCTGGTATACCGACTTCTTCGATGCGCAGACGCAGGCCATTCTGCCGTATGAGCAGTACCTGAAACGTTTTCCGGCGTATTTGCAGCAACTCACGATGGAGTCAAACGGCAAGCATGTCACGCTCGATGGCAAGCACGTCGACACCGAGACCGGGCCGATCTACTGGGGTGAGCCGGGCACCAACGGGCAGCACTCCTTCTACCAGTTGATCCACCAGGGTACGCGTTTGATTCCGTGCGATTTCATCGGCTTCTTCAAGACGTTGAACCCGCTTGGGCGGCATCACGATATGTTGATGGCGAATGTCTTCGCGCAGGCTGAGGCGCTGGCGTTTGGCAAGACAGCGGAACAGGTGAAGGCCGAAGGTGTGCCTGAGGGCCTGGTGCCGCATAAGGTCTTCGAGGGCAACCGCCCTTCCAATGTAATTCTTGCCGAGGTGCTGACGCCGGAGGTGCTCGGTAAACTGGTCGCGCTGTATGAGCACGCGGTGTTTACGCAGGGCGCGATCTGGGGCATTGATTCGTTCGATCAGTGGGGCGTGGAGCTCGGCAAGGTGCTGGCGACGCGAATCCTGGGTGAGTTGGAGAGTGCAGATGCGCCGAAGGGCGGGCACGACTCCTCGACGAATCGCCTGATTGAGCTTTATAGGAAGAGCAAATGAAGTAAGTGCGCCCTTGTGCCAGGCGGCAGCACCTGGTGCCGTGCCGGGTCTCGCGTGGTGCCCCCATTGGTCGCATGTAGGAATAGTTTGAGCGATCAATGGGAGAACCCGATGCGAAGCTTGCGGCGTCAGGGCGTCGTCCGGCAGGACAGGTCTCTAAGCAGGTCTTGGAAAGAGGCGTTCGGCGTCTGGATTGAGTCGGACGATCTCTTCATTCAGAACTGCGGCGAAGGCGACCCAGGCGGCGTAGGGTAGGAAGCAGGCGGCTGCCGGGCGGTCGACATCTTTAGCGTTGAGGATGTAGGCGACGATCATGGCTTCGAGCGCGACGATGTCGGCCAGCGCGAGTTTGGGCTGATGCTCGCCGAAGAAGATCTCGGTCCATGCGGCGTTTGCCGTAAGTTGCGAAGCCCAGAGGGTGAGGGCGCGGGTACGTTCAGGCGAAGGCTCGGCCTCCCAGATGCGCCAGCCGGAGACGGCGATGAGCGAGTAGAGGGCCGTCCAGACGATTGGGAAAACATAGTTTGGCGGGTTGTAGGACGGCTTCTTCAGCCGGGAATACCAGAGCTTTGCGCGGCGCTGGCGCGGGCTATGACGAGCGCCGAACCAGCCGGCTGCAGCAACGGTTGCGCCGAAGCCAAGCAGGGCATAGAGAGAGTTGGAGTTGCGCATGAGAGAAGCCTCCTCACTTGTCTGATGCAAGCGAGGGTAGGGGAAGGTCAGCCTTCGGTTTCGAGCAGGGCGAGTAGCTCATCTGGCTCGGGCCGGACGCGGGGGTCGGCGTGCGCTTCCGAAAAGGCGATCTTGCCGTCTCGTCCTATGAGGAAGAGAGCGGGCAGCGGCAGGCGCCAGGAGGAGTCGGTGGCGGTGTCGTAGGTGAGGCCGGCGTTGGCGAATGGGATGTTGACCAGGATGGATCGGAAGTAGCGGCGATGCTCCGGCGGGACGGTGTGCGCGATGCCGAATTGCCCAGCAACTTCGCTGCCGGGATCTGAAAGCAGGGGAAAAGGAAGGTTGTGCTGCTGGGCGGCGAAGTCGTTCTGGCGCCGGTTCTGCGGGGAGATTGCGACGAAGATTGCGCCGCGCGAGCGGACCGTTTCGTGAAGGTCGCGCCAGGCTTCGAGTTCAGTCACGCAGTACGGATCCCATCGGCCACGGAAGAATTTGACGACGACCGAGCCGAGGGCGAGCAGGTCGGATGAGTGGACGATCTTGCCGGTCTGCGCTTCGAGGAGTGAAAAAGAAGGGGCAATGGCTCCGGGGGGCAAGGTGCTGTCTTCGATTCCGCTGGCGAAGAGCTCGGACACCGCACGCTCGGAGAGGGCGAGGCGGTCAGCCTGTACGAGCGCCCGGGTACGCGCGGTGATCGCGTCGAGGCGGTCCTGGAGGAGAGGTGCCATTGTTTGTATTATCGCCCGGAAAGTTGGGGCGGTTGATTCTGCGGGGGCTCGTGAGCGCACTTTGTGCACGTTTTCGGCTCCACGTGAGACTCCAGGGCCTGCCAGCCGGCAGAGGAGCATGGCAATCAGGATTCTGCGGGGGGGCTGTTGATCGGGCGATGAGTGGTTTAGAGGTGTTCCACTTCGTCCGATGGTGCGGAGATTTTCTACCGGGTAACCACGATGAGCAACTTCAGCTCTAAGTGTGAGTTCGGGAAGGTATGCCGAGCAGAAGGACTCCTGAATGAGCACACAAGGCGAGAAAGAGCAGCCGCAGGACGAGCAGACGATCGAAACCGATGTGCCGGCGCGGATGGACCGGTTGCCATGGTCATCATGGCACGTCCGGATCATTACCGCACTGGGCGTTTCCTGGCTGCTCGACGGCCTGGAGGTGACCCTGGTGGGATCGCTTTCGGGTGTGCTCGAGAGCAAACAGGGGCTTGGCCTGACTGACCCGCAGGTGACCTCGGCGGCGACGATCTACCTCGCGGGCGCGGTGATTGGCGCGATTCTGTTCGGCTGGCTCACCGACCGGCTGGGGCGTCGGAAGCTCTTCCTGGTGACGCTTGCGACGTACTCCCTCGCGACCATCGGCACGGCGTTCTCGCATGGTCTGCTCTGGTTTGGCGTGTGCCGCTTCTTGACCGGGCTGGGTATCGGGGGCGAGTATGCCGCGATCAATTCGGCGGTGGATGAGCTGATTCCGGGTAAGGTGCGCGGGACCGTTGACCTGGTGGTGAATGGCACCTTCTGGGTGGGAGCTTCGATCGGCGCGCTGGCCGCGATGTTCCTGCTCGGCAACCACGGGATCTCGCAGGAGACGGGCTGGCGCTACGCCTTCGGGATCGGCGGCACGCTCGGCATGCTGGTGCTGCTGCTGCGTTTGCAGGTTCCCGAGAGCCCGCGCTGGCTGATGCTGCGCGGCAAGGAAGGCGAAGCCGATAAGGTCGTGAAGGAGATCGAGGCAAAGGTCGCCAAAGGCAAGCCGTTGCCGCCGCCTGAAGGCGAGAAGCTGAAGCTCGCGGTGCGCGACCACACGCCGATGAAGGAGATATTCAAGAGCATGACGAGCGAGGAGAATCGCTCACGTTCGCTGCTCGGGTTCATCCTGATGGTCGGTCAGTCTTTCTTTTTCAACGCCGTGTTCTTTACTTACGGGCTGGTGGTCAAGAAGTTTTACGGCGTCTCGGACCAGGAGATGCCGATTCACCTTTTGCCGTTTGCGGTGGGCAGCTTCTTCGGGCCGATGGTGCTGGGGCCGTTGTTCGATAAGATCGGGCGCAAACCTATGATCACGGCGACCTACGCGATCGCAGGAGTGCTCCTGGCCGGAGTATGCGTGCCGTTTGCGCGTGGCATGATCGGAGTCAAGGGGATGGGAATCTGCTTTACCGTGATCTTCTTCGTGGCTTCCTCCGCTGCCAGCGCCGCTTACCTAACTGTGAGTGAGATCTTTCCGCTTGAGATTCGCGCGTTTGCCATCGCTATCTTCTACGCTCTTGGGACTGCGATCGGGGGTGTTGGCGCGCCGGCGATGTTCGGCCTGTTGATCGCTTCAGGAAGCAAGACGCATGTGGCGCTCGGATACGCACTGGGTGCGGTCCTGATGATTGGGGCAGCGTTCGCTGAAGCTATCTTTGGTGTTGAAGCCGCGGGCAAGTCGCTGGAATCGGTGTCGAAGCCGCTGCAATCCAGGTAAATTTCGGACGCGATGATGCGGGACAGGTGGCTGGGATGTGTTCTGGCGATGGAACTTCGACGTGATCCTTCTGCAGGCGCGGCGTCTCTCAGGAGGCGAGTGTTTCGCGCATCAGCCGGTCGATGTGGAGGACGCCTTTAAGCCGGCCAAGTTCGTTGATGACCAGGATCGGATCAAAGCGACAGGCGCTGGGGCGGTTCAGGGCGCGGTCGAGCACCTCGTGAGCGTTGCTCCTGGTTTGCACGGTCATGACCGGGTCGAGGCGGCGTACACCGATTAACGGATGCCTCTCGAAGGTTTCGAGCGGCTGCCCGCATGAGTTCAGGACGACACCGACGCTGCGGTCGGCAAGAGTCTCAAGAATGCTCTGCGCGTCGGATCGATCGGTGTACGAGAAGGCGTGTTCTACCGAGCGCTCGATGTTTGTGTGGATCGAAAGAGCGCCGGCGCGCTTGAGAATTGTGAGCGCCTTCTCGTCGTCCAGTGTGCGCATCGCTGGTTCAGGACGGGCAAGATAGAAGCCCTGGGCGAGGGGCACACCAAGCCGCATGAGTTCATCAAGTTCGTTGCGGGTCTCGAGGCCCTCCGCGATGATCCAGGCGTCGAGGCGGTTTGCGGCTCGGCCAAGCATCTCGATGAGCACGCCTTTGGCTGGATCGGCGTCGCAGCTGGTGATGAAGTTGCGGTCGAGCTTGATGAAGTTCGGCCGAATCTGCATGATGTGCTGCAGACTGGCATAACCGGAGCCGGCGTCGTCGACCGCGGCAAGGCCGCCTTTGGAACGGATGAGCGAAAGCTTCCGCTGAACGGTGTCGTAGTCCGTGATGGGCTCGTCTTCGGTGACCTCGACGATGACGCCGGCGAGTGATGGAATGCGGGAGATCAGGATGTCGAAGTGAGGGGAGAGCAGGAAGGCGGGGCCGACATTGACGGTGAGGAAGCAGTTGGGTGGAAGGATGTGGCGGGCGTTGAAGGCCTCTTCAAGGACGATAAATTCAAGCTCGCAGCGCCGACCGAACAGGGAAGCAGCCTCGAAGACCAGGTTAGGAGGAACGCGGGCGCCATCGACCGTGAAGCGGACCAGCGCTTCGAAGCCGACGGTCACGCCGCGATGGAGATCAACGATGGGCTGAAAGTGAAAGGCGAAGGTAGACGTGCGATCGAGAATGCGCTCTATATCCGGCGCGGAGATGGACGGCCGAACGGCGGCTAACGCCGGTTGCCGCGCTTCATTCTCAGCGGGAGAAAGAGCAGGAGACGCCGAGAAGACGGGCGCTTCGCCGGTTGAATTCAGGTGTGACATCAGCTTGGCCCGGACAGCTTGGTTAGGCGGCGACCGCGTTGGTGATGTGAGCGCGAACCTGGCTGATAAGGGCTGCAGGCACTTCGGTGAGACCGTGATCGCGGCGCGCGTGCTGGCCGACCTGGTTGAGGATTTCGTCATCGGTTGTGCCACGGAAGGTTGCGGTGCATCCGGGGACGACATCGCCACAGCAGAACTGTTTCATCTAAAAAGGCCTCGATCTTCGAAGTTGACGTACACCCGGATGGAGCGCGGGAAAGTGTCTCCTAGTATGGCGTTTCAGCAGGATTTCGTCATGGGCTGAAAGTAGGTTACGGGTGCAACGTTGGTGGTAGGGCGTGAGAGAGGATGTAGGCCAGAGAAGTCGTCATGCTGAGGATCTTCTCTTGTTCCGAGTGCCGGGAACGCGGACCAGCCTGATCTGGGCGCGATCGAGTAGTTCAGATTCGACCCGGGGCGAAGCCATGCGAGCGGATGTCACGCTCGATGCGGAGTTCTCCTCCGCTGTCTCCTACCATTCATCCGGCGTTCAACTGGCGTTCACAAGCCGCAGCTAACAATGAGGAGTTCCCGCGCACTCAATAAACAAAACACCTGAGGCTTTCCGATGATACGCAAGTGCCTAGCTCTTTCCCTGTCAGCGACGATTGTCATGACTGGCTGCTCCAACACCAGCAGTGTGCCTGCCCCAACCGGCCCGATCACGACGCCAGCCGCTGTTCCCGTCACGTCGTCCCAGGTGATCAAGCATGTTGTCGTTATCTATGGAGAGAACGTCTCCTTTGACCACTACTTCGGCACCTATCCGAATGCGGCCAATCTCCCGGGAGAGCCGAAGTTCACTGCCGCGAGCACGACGCCTACCAACATCGCGAACTACACGACGACTCCGGCATTGCTGACGGATAATCCGAATCTATCGGTCGCGAATGGAGCCGCTGCTTCCAACCCCTTCCGGCTGGATCGCGCCCAGGCGGGCACGAACGATCAGGATCACAACTACGGTCCCGAGCAGACCGCCTTTGACCATGGCAAGATGGACATGTTCCCGCTCTCGGTTGGAACCGCGGATAGCTCGGCTCTTGCGACGGCCACCGGTGCTTCCGCGATTGCGGAGACGACGGGCCTGACCATGGGCTACTACGACGGCAATACTGTCACTGGTCTCTGGAATTACGCGCAACTTTACGCGATGAACGATCACTCCTTTGGCAGCACCTTCGGTCCTTCGACGCCTGGCGCCATCAACCTTATTTCTGGTCAGACCAACGGTGTCATCAATCCGACGAATGTTGCGTCATCGATCGTGGCCGACGGCCAGGGTGGCTTCACCGACATCAACGACGCTGACCCGACCGGTGACCTCTGCTCTTCCACCTCGGCAAACTTCAGCATGTCCGGCAAGAATATTGGCGACCTGCTGAACACCGCCGGCGTTACCTGGGGCATGTTCTCGGGTGGCTTCAATCTCTCGCTCACCAACACGAACGGAACCACCGGCTGCAACCGCACCACTGCCTCGATTTCGATTCCGGGTAATCCGCTCAAGGCTGACTACATTCCGCACCACGAGCCGTTCCAGTATTACGCCTCCACGGCGAACCTGACCCACGCCCGTCCGACTTCAGTCGCGTCGATCGGCACCACCGACGCGGCCAACCACCAGTACGACGTTCTGGACTTCAACGCCGCGCTGGCCGCTGGGAACCTGCCCGCAGTCAGCATTCTGAAGGCTCCCGGCTTTCAGGACGCGCACGCCGGCTACTCCGATCCGCTTGACGAACAGATGTTTATCGTCAACACCATCAACGCGATTGAGGCCTCGAGCTTCTGGCCCTCGACGGCCATCATCCTTGCCTATGACGATTCGGACGGCTGGTACGACCATCTGACCGACCTGGTCAATGGCTCGGCGAGCGCTGCCGACTCTTTGAGCGGCTCCGGCGTCTGCATCAGTGCGACGGCTGCGGCAGCCGCGCTGCCCGGTCCAAACTCCAATGGCAAGCCGGTTCAGGGGCGCTGCGGCCACGGCCCACGTCTGCCACTGATGGTGATCTCGCCGTGGAGCCAGGTCAACTTCGTCGACAACACGCCGACCGACCAGGCTTCCATCACGCGCTTCATCGAGGATACCTTTCTCTCGAGCGCCCGCATCGGAACCGGCTCATTCGATGCCACGGCCGGCTCCCTCAACAATATGTTCAACTTCGCCAACAACAAGGTTCCCAATCCGAACGTTGTCACGCTCAATCCTGCAACCGGGACCGTCGTAAGCAACGTTGCACCGTAAGTAAAGCGTGTTTGAAGAGAGTGCCCCATGTCCGGCTAAGCCGGTCATGGGGCTTCTCGCTTAAGCTGAGCGGTGGCGTGCATTCACCAAGCCTTCATAGAACTGAATTAACGTCTTGGTATCACCACACGGAGCTCCCTTCTTGCCGTATTCGCGCCGCACCTTTCTTCAGAACGCTACGGCGCTCGCCCTTCTCCGCAAAGCCGGTCCTCCCCAGCAGCATTCGATGGGCGCGATGCCGATGCCCACCAAAGAGGGGCCGCCGCAGACGTCCCCGAAGCCTCAGCCGGAACTCCACTCGCTCGAACTCACCCCGTTTGTTGACGAACTTCCGCTGCCCGTGCGCATTGTCGCGCACCCGCACAAGAAGACCCGCATCACCATGCGCGAGATCCACGCGAAGGTTCACCGCGACGTCCCCGCCACGCGGTTCTGGAGCTACGGCGACACCCAACTTGCACCGCTGATTGAAGCCCGTGCCGGCGAACCGATCCAGGTCGAATGGATCAACCAACTGCCGAAACAGCACTTCCTGCCGATCGACTACACGCTCCATGGCTGCGGACATGATGTTCCCGAGGTGCGCGCCTGCGTGCATCTTCACGGCGCCAAAGCCGCGCCCAAAGATGACGGCCAGCCGGAAGACTGGTTCGTTCCTGGTCAATCCCGCACCTGCACCTACCCGCTTCAGCAGGAGGCGACGGCGCTCTGGTATCACGATCATGCGATGGGCCTCAATCGGCTCAACATGTACGCCGGCATGATGGGCATGTTTCTGATCCGCGACGAGCAGGAAGATCGCCTTGAGCTGCCGGCAGGGAAGTATGAACTGCCACTCACGCTCTATGACCGGAACTTGACCACCGACGGCCAGCTACTTTATCCGGTCTCGCCCGACCCGCAAAAGCCCTGGGTCTCGGAGTTCTATGCAGATGCCACGCTTGTTAACGGCAAGATTCGCCCGTACACGAAGGTCGAACCGAGGCTCTACCGGCTGCGCCTGCTGAACGCCGCCAACAGCCGCTTTTTTGATCTTAATCTCGCAAAGCCACCCGTCGACAAGACGCCCGCCGCCCGCAACGCCCCGGGTCACCACACCTTCCACCAGATCGGTTCCGACCAGGGTCTGCTTGAGGTTCCCGTGCCGCTGACGAATCTCAATCTCGCGCCGGGCGAGCGCGCGGACCTCCTGGTCGACTTTAGTCCTTACGCGGGCCGGACGATTCACCTGCGCAACAGTGCCTTCGAGATCCTGGAATTTCGCGTGGCTTCTTCTCCTTCGCAGCTGACGCCGATGCCGACGCAGCTACGCACCGTCGGCATTCCGAAGCCCGACTCAGCTCGCGCCACAGTGAACCGGACGATCACGCTCAACGAGTATAAGGACGGTGTCGGCAACTCGATGGTGATGCTGCTGAACCGCAAGCACTGGCACGAGCCTGTAACCGAGAGCCCCCGGCTCAACGCGACCGAGATCTGGGAGTTCGTCAACCTTACCGAAGATACGCATCCGATGCACCTGCACCTGGTGCGCTTCCAGCTCCTTGACCGCCGTACCTACGACACCTTCGATTACCTGATGCACAAGAAGCTGCGCTTTCTCGCAGCGCCGACTCCACCTGAATCCAACGAGACGGGTTGGAAGGACGTCATTCAATGTCCGCCCGGCCAGATTACCCGTATTCTCGTCACGTTTGACGGATATCCCGGCCGTTATCTCTATCACTGCCACATCCTCGAACACGAGGCGAACGACATGATGCGACCGTTTGAGGTGGTTGCCTAGGGGCGATGCCAGTTGGCGGGAGATCTATTTCCCCGTGAACGGCGAATCGATGTACTTCTTCGCCATGCTCGCCTGGGTCTGATCGCCGCCATCTGCCGCCGCCAGCTTGTACTCGGCGATTGCCTGCCCGCGCTGATGCAGCAAGTCGAGCATCTCCCCGGCATTCAGTTCGGCACGCTTCTTCAGCCAATCGGAGCTGTTCGGCTGTTGTGCCGCCTGCAAATAATGCTTCGCTGCATCCGCAACATTGTTCTGGCCGCGCTCTGTATCGGCCAGACCGAAGTACGCGAGTTGCAGACGTGGATCCACAAAGTAGCCAGGTCTTGCGGCGTCTGCAATCACCTGCTTGTAGGTTGCGATGGCAAGTTGTCCGTTACCTCCATCTTTGGTCAGGTTCGCCTCTTCGAGCCTGAAGAGATAGTCGTGGGGAAACTCCGCCGCAAGCCCATGCTGCACCGCCAGAGCCTCCGGGTAGCGTCCATCGTGCCGCAGAAAGAGCGAGAGCGCGGTCTTCGCCTGCACCGGCGTCACGACTCCCTGGGACGCGGCGGTCTTCAACAGGTCGAGCCCTTTCTCCTTGTTTCCGCCTACCCCGGCGATGCCGACGACCATGCGCAGAAAGCGCGGCAGGCTCGCCACCGCGAATTGCTGGATGCCAACGGCCATGTCGGCATCGGCGTAGCCGGGATCGATCTTCAGGGCTTCCTCGGAGTCGTTTCTGGCTGCCAGTCCCTGCCTGGCCGCGGAGTAGAACGAGTGATCCGCCAACGTAAGAAACGCCGCATGAAGGCCCTTCGCGTAGCCCCGCGCAAAGTAGGCGTTGGCATCTCGCGGATTGTTCTTGATGGCTATATCCGCCAGGCTGATCACCTTGTTTGTGAGATCTTCGATCTTCTGCCGCTGGTCTGCCGGGATCTCCACCTTGCGCTGGTTGGTGAGAAACGAATCGTGCGCGTAGTACGTGGTGTCCAGCAGGTCCTGCTGGTAGAGCGCCCGGAAGATGTAGGCCATATCGTCGAGCGCAAATGGCAAGGGGTCATTCGGATGCGCCGCCAATACCTTCTCGAATCGCACGATGGCGCCGTCGTAGCCCAGGTTGTAGAAGTGTCTGAGCCCATCCTGCACGGTGGGATCGTAGTTGATCGGATCGGTATGCGGGTTTTGCTGCGCGGTACCGGCTGCGGAGTTGACCAGGCTGCAAGCCAGAAAAGCGCAACCCAGAAAAAGCCATTTCAATTGCAAAGTCTCCGACCCTCCTTGTGCCTTTCCTTCCGGGCGACCTAGAAGGCGAGCACCCATGTTCTTTCCTGGTTAGACGCCGCATTTCCATCCGCGGTCCGCCGCGCCGTTCCCCGTACACTATAACCCTGGACTGCGGCGCAAAAGGCGGTCACAGAGGCACAGGGCTCCCCATGACTCGATTCGAACTGCTCCGTCTGCTTTTGGCTCAGGCTCGCTCGAATGGCTTTGAATTTCGCCGGTGGTACACCACACGGCTTCAACTTCCGTGGCAGAACACGCGTCATGCGACAGAGATGCTTGCCTCCGAACGCCGGTACTATGCGCTGCTTTTCTCGCATGAGTTCGCGCAGCACTTCTGGAAGGCAGGCGCTCCGATGACCTTCCTCGTCGGTCCTCAGACCTTCTTCCGCAGCAAGCCGGATGGCAGCGTGGCCACAGTAACCCGCAAGGGCTACGTGCGGCGCAGCGGGCGCCAGGATGCGTGGCGATACCACCTTAAGGAACTCGCGCTTGCCGAGGAGCCGCTGCGATACATGCGGCGTTACCTCCGCGTTGAGGATGAGATGGAAGAGGAAGGCTAAGAAGAGGAAAGCAGCGTTCACGAGGAAGGGCACGCGTGTCCAGACTTCAGAGCTGGTAATCCTGCCGAATGCGGTGTATCTGTTTGACGTGGTGCCTTCCATGCACCAGGTGGAACTTTCTCCACTGGTCTGCCGAAAGCGGGCCCAGTATGACATGGCTTGCGAAACGCTGTCCGTTGAAGAGGGCCTGGGCTTGAGTCAGGACATGGTCCATCTGTTCGATCTGTTCGTGGACGCCTCGCATCAACTCCTCGCCTGCCTGCGGAGATGCTGCCAAATCCGGACATACCGGCGTGGGTGCCTGCCTTCCGCGGGGGAAGTGTCCAAGAGTGATCACGCCAAGCTGCCCAAGACGCTGGGCAAGGGAAGGCCGCGCCTGTGTCGGCGTACCCTTATCCAGCCGTACCTGCACCAGTCTGACGGTACTCCGGTAGCTGAGCAGAAGATGTTCGACGATCTGTTGGATAGTCCACTTGTCCGGGTTTGCCCGAGGGGTTTGCTGTGTGCCGTGTGCGCTCAGCCCACGCAGCGCGCCAGACAGAGCGGATTCGAGCCGTTCCAGCTCTTCCTGCATTCGGGAACAATACGCCAGATGAGCATGCACCGTAAACCTGGTGAAGGGCTCCGGATGTATCTCATTGCTCAGACGTTGCCCGCTCGAAGTGTTCTTCTTCTTCTAACCCCCTCCCCGGAAAAGGTGTCAGCTATGTACGAACTTATATTTCCGCATCGAGAGAATGCCGATGGGACCTGGGACTCGATCTGTCCTCTCTGCTTCGTGAACAGCGCGACCGCCTCATGCGAAGATGATCTCACCGAGTTGGAAAAGAGGCACGTCTGCGGCCACTTTTCTCGAGCTGAGCGGAATACATCCGCACGGAGGCGGGTGGCCTGATCGTCAGCCTCGCCTACTTTGCGCCGAGCACATCCAGAGCTTTCTCCACCTGCCGGGCTTTGGTTCCGTCGGGTGCCATCTTCAGATAGACCTTGTACTCCGCGATGGCCTCTTCCTTCTTCTTCATCTTGTCGGCCGCGAGGCCGAGAGCAAAATGCGCCATCTCGTCATCCGGGTACAGCTTCACTGCGTCCTGCGCCCGCGCGTACGCGCCGATGTAATCGCCGGTGGTGATGTAGTAGTGCGAGACATCCAGGTCTTCCAACTCGCGCTTGCTGAGATCTTCCGGCACCGCGAGTTTTTTGCGTTCAAATCGCGTTGAGCCAGTGCTTCCGGAATCTTTCAGTCCTGCCTTGGCGGGATCGGCCTCGGAATCTGCGCCCGGATCATCACTCGACGAAGAACTCGATGAAGAAGAGGAGGAGGAAGAGCTTGAGCTCGCAGCCGGATCAGCGGAGGGCTCGCCAGGGAACGGAAACTTTGCAGAATCGACGGGCTTCTGTCCCGAGGCAGGCGCCGGAGCCGCTGGTGTAGCCGCCGGCTCACCTGGAAACGGGAACTGCTGTGACGGGGCGGACTTGGTCCCGTCCGCCGGCGCCGACGTGGTGCTACCGGGGGCAGAGGGCGTGGCGTTCGCCGGAGCGGTGGTTCCCGGAGCAGTCGTTCCCGGAGCGGTCGTTCCCGGGTTCTCGCCAGGGAAAGGAAAGTTGTCCGCCGCTGCGGGGATAGGCGGAGCCTTCTGCGGCGGATCACAGGGAAAATCCTTGGTCGGCTTGCAGGGCCCAAGCTGCAAGGGAGGCGGGGGAGGCGTGTACGCCTGCGCTCTCGCCACGCCCACCCCGCAGGCCAGCAAAGCACCTGCCAACCACACCTTCGAATTCGCTATACTCACCAAAGCCTTCATTGCCACGCGCCCCTCCATTGGACGAGTCACCCACTCATCCGGTTTTTCCCTGAAAACCAACATCGAACGTCTGGCAACTTCCTATGCCTTCTGGTCTTATTGTAAAGTCCTCCGATATCCACGCTGCGGGCTGCTACACCACACGTCCGATTCGCAAGGGCCAGCGCATCTGCGAATATACCGGGCCGCGCCTCTCAAAAAGGGAGGCCGACGAGCGCTATGCAGACCGCCACGTCACGTACCTCTTCGGTTACGGCGAGAAAGACATGGTCATCGACGGCTTCGGCACCGCCATGTTCATGAATCACTGCTGCGAGCCGAATTGCGAGTCTGAAGAGGAAGAGGAGCGCATCTTCGTCGTCGCCCTGCGCAACATCGCTGCGGGCGAGGAGCTCGTCTACGAGTACAACCTGTGGGACTCCGATGACGCGACCCAGGACTGCTTCTGCGGTAAGCCGAAGTGTCGCGGGACTATGTTCTCCGAGGCCGAAGTGCTGCGGCGGGAAAAAGTTGTGGCAAGGAACTCCAAACGATAGTTCTTATGCTGGGCTGAAGCGTCCACGCAGTGGCCGGTTAGAATAGGCCTTGGCACTTATGGCTTACCAGGTACTCGCCCGTAAATACCGGCCGCAACGCTTTTCGGACGTCGCCGGCCAGGATCACGTCACCGTCACGCTGATGAATGCGCTGACGCAGAATCGCATCGCGCACGGCTATATCTTCTCGGGACACCGCGGCATCGGCAAGACCACGATCGCCCGCATTCTTGCCTGCGCCCTGAACTGCCGCAATCCTATCGGCAGCCCGCAGCGTCCTACCGCCGAACCCTGCGAAGTGTGCGAGTCCTGTACCGAGATCCGCGCCGGCAACTCCGTTGATGTGATCGAGATTGATGCCGCGACCAATCGCGGGATTGATGAGATTCGCGAGTTGCGTGACGCCGCCCGCTACGCTCCTTCACGCGACAAGTACAAGATCATCCTGCTCGACGAAGCCCATCAGATTACCGATGCCGCCTTCAACGCGCTGTTGAAGACGCTCGAAGAACCGCCCGAGCACATTGTCTTTATGATGGCGACGACCCAGCCTGAGGACATCCCGCAGACTGTCCGTTCGCGTTGCCAGCACTTCAGCTTTCACGCCGTGAAGCTCGCTGCCATTCTTAACGAGCTCCGCGGGATTGCAGCGCACGAGGGGGTGGATGCAGATGATTCCGCTCTCGCGCTGCTCGCCGAGGCCGGTGACGGCTCGATGCGCGACGCGCTCAGCATCATGGATCAGGCGATCGCCTCGGCTCCGCTGATCGACGGCAAAGCCCGCCTCGACGCAGCCCAGATCCGTGAGTTGATGGGCGCGGTGCCTAACACCACCTTCGAGCGCATCCTGGCTGCTGTCAACGACAACAACTCGGCCGACGTGATCACGATTGCGAACGATCTGCTCGACGCCGGCAACTCGCCGGCGCAACTCGCGCGCCAGGCTGTGCGTTACCTGCGCTCCTGCGTGATCGCGAAGATCACGGGGCTTACGCCGGACGGCGAAACCCAGACGGAACTGTTGCAGATCAGTCCCGAGGAGCAGCGACGGGCCGCTCGCACGGCTGCCTTGTACACCGAAGAGGAGCTTACCCGCTTTCTGCAGACGATGCTCCGGACATTCGATGAACTCGGCTATCGGCAGGAGCAGCGCTTCCACTTCGAACTTGGCCTGCTGAAGCTGGTGCATCTGCGCAGGCTGCTTCCGGTCGAAGAGCTGCTGAGCTCGCTCGGCCCGGTAACTGGCAGCGAGCGTCCTGGTGGTGCGCCGGTGCGATCGAGTCCCGGCCCGGTCAGCGTGGCGCGCATCGCCGCACCGGCCAGCAACCTGCCGATCTCGGCCAAACCGGCGTTTTCACCCTTCGAGCAGGACACCAGCCGCCGCAAGTACGACAACGTCCCGAATGGTCTGCAGTCCGCCGCCAGCTCCGGCGCGAACGCGCTGGCGTCGGCTCCCGCAGCCGTCTCTGCACCACAGCCTGTGCTGCAGCCGAAGCCGATCGAACCGCCGCAGCCGGTTGAACCGTTGCAGCCGATCGAACCGCTGAAGCCGATCCAGCCGCCGAAGCCGGTCGCAGTCGCAACTCCGGTGCCGGTAGCCGCACCTGTTCCCGTGCCGGCGCCGCTCGTGGTGGCGGCGCCGCTTCCGACGCCGGAGCCAGAATATCCGCCTCTCGTTGTGCCCGACCTGGCTGCGTCCGGCGAAGACACCTCCGCGCTTCAGAAGTCCATTGTCGAGGCGCTCCAGGCAGCCGGTCAGGGAAGTGCTGCCGAGGCGATCGAAGACGCTGCGTTCACTCTTGTAAACGGGGAAGCCCGCATCCGGACCCAACTTTCGAAGACGCTGCTGCCGATTACCGTCAATCCGGAAGCCGAGAAGCTGCTCAAAGCTGCGCTGCGCACGCATGGCATCCTCAAGCACACGCTGCTTGCTGGCGCGGCAACGTCGGCTACGGCCAGGAAACCACGCGCGGCGAAGTCTGGTTCGGCCCAGGCGAAGGCAGAGCAGCATCCGATAGTGCAGCAGGCGCGCAAGCTCTTCGACGCCGAACTGCAGCAAGTCATCGATCTCAGCGAAGACGCATAGGAGTCAAACGTATGAACTTTTCCGATCTCGGCAAGATGAAAGAAATGATGTCTCAGGCCAAGAATATGCAGGAGCAGATGGAGCGCAAGCTGCAGGAGACGGTGGTCGAAGCCGAAGCCGGGGGAGGCATGGTTCACGTGCGCATGAACGGCCGCAAGGAGGTTCTCCGGCTGCGCATCGAGCCGACGGCCATGGGTGCGAATTCATCTGACATCGAGCTGCTTGAAGACCTTATCACCGCCGCTGTCAACGAAGCGGGCCGCCGCGCGGATGAGGCCATGAAGTCTTCTGTGCAGGGCATGATGGGCGGCCTCAACCTGCCCGATATCCCGGGGCTAACCTAACGAGACCACACGCTTCGCCGAACCCATGTCGCGCCTGATCGAGGAGCTGCGCAAGCTTCCCGGCATTGGCACCAAATCGGCGCAGCGGCTGGCCTTTCACGGGCTCCGCTCGTCCGCTGCCGACGCTGAAGCCCTTGCGCATGCGATCCGCGAGATCAAGAAGCATCTTCGCCTCTGCTCCATCTGCAACAACATCACCGATGTCGACCCCTGCAGCTACTGCACTGCACCGACCCGCAATCATCGTCTCATCTGCGTCATTGAAGAGCCGACCAATATCGCGACTGTCGAGAAGACGCGCAGCTACAATGGCGTCTACCACGTGCTGCATGGCACGCTCTCGCCGATCGGCGGCATCGGCCCGGAGCAGCTGCGCATCGCGAATCTTCTCACCCGGTTGACGGGTGAGGTCGACGAGGTGATTCTAGCCACCTCGCCCACCACAGAAGGAGAGGCCACCGCGGTCTACATCAGCGCCGAGATCCACAAGTTAAAGCTGCCTGTGCGGCTGACTCGCATTGCCACAGGCGTTCCCGCAGGCTCGGATATCGAATACGCCGACGAAGTGACCATGACTCGCGCCCTCGAAGGCCGTCGCGAGTTCTAGCTTCGCCGACCGCGAGCCGGTACGAGGCTACGCCGCGTTTTCGACTTTCACTCGCCGCCGAGACACCGGCTGAACCTCGCTGATGCGCTGCTCTTCGACCTTCGCAAGCAGCATCTGTTCCGCGATCAGCGTGGAGGTGCAGACCACGTACGGGATCAGCTCGCCAAAGACGCGGGTTTCAATCAGGATTCCGAAGCTGAACATGAACGCGACCCAGCATGGTACGAGCCACAGCCACGCTCGCAGGCGTGGGTCCGGGATCCGGCTTCGCATAGCCACGACGAATAGCAGCAGGTATCCGCAGGCACTCAGCATCTGGGGCCACGCCTGCGGCACTAAGAGGGACTTCACATTCCAGCTGAAGCGCGGGTAAAACTCCGACGCGTTGTGGGCGAAATGATGCCGGATGAAGAGTTGCCAGCCAATCCAGAAACCCAGGAGAGGAATCACGAGCATCAGAGTCCTCGGCTTGAGCGTGTCAGCCCATCTCAGCTTCCCACGCACCATCGCGCCATCGATCATGTAGAGCGGCAGTAACAGGAGCGTTGTCTCTCGATTCACTGTTGCAAGGAGAAAAAGCGCGACAAACCAGGCCCGGGGCTTGCGGAAGTAGATGAGATACATCGCAGCGGAAAAGAACGCAAGGCTTGGCAGATCGTAGATGAAACGGAAGTTTTGCACGGTGTGCATCACGAATGTAGCCGCGCATGCCATGAGCATGAGAGGGTAGATGGCCACCGTCAGAAGCCGCTTCTGAGAGCTTGCTTCATAGATCCTGGTGGTGAAGTACCCGGCTACGAGCAGGCAAAGAACGTTGATCAAGGCCTGCACCAGCACCTCAGGCTGCACCGGGCGCGGGAACCAGAAATGCGACCAGGTGAATGGATGCGTGAGCCATCGGAGTGCGGCGCTGTGATGTGCAAGCCGCATTGGCAGCATCATCAGGCAACGCCCCTGAAAGGGCATGCGCTCGATGCCTAGTTCATAGGCGCTCGTGTTGACATAGGGCCGAGTCAGCCACAGATAGCACCATGCGAATTGAATCGTCGCCAAGACGTAAATGGCTACGAGCAGCAGCTGCCTCGCCCCGCGAATTTTTGGCTTTTTATTCATCCCTGACAGTCAGATGCGCATGCAGGATGAAAGGCGAGCTCCTGAACGGACACATGGTTGCCGAACGTCCTTGCCCGACCGGTTTGCCGCGACTCTGAAGCCGCTGTCGAAAAGATCACCGTCCAGGTTGCTATCCTAGACCTTATGGCGAAACCGATTGTTCTCACGATTCTGGATGGCTGGGGATACCGTGCGGAAACCCACGGAAACGCGATTGCCCAGGCGCGCAAGCCGATTTACGACAGTCTGCTGCGTGAGTACCCGAACACGGTTCTGCGCGCCAGCGAGCACTTCGTCGGTCTGCCGGACGGACAGATGGGCAACTCCGAGGTGGGTCATCTCAATCTGGGCGCAGGCCGCATCGTCCGCATGGACATGACGCGCATCGACACTGCTATCGCGGATGGATCGTTCTATCGCGACCCGACCCTCCTGTATGCGATGGAGCAGGCGACGCGCGACGGGCGTGCGTTGCACCTGATCGGCCTGCTGTCGGACGGCGGGGTGCACTCGCATCAACGCCATCTTTACGCGCTCCTGCGCATGGCGAGAGAGCAGGGTCTCGAGCGGGTGTGGGTGCATGCGTTCATGGATGGGCGTGACACCATGCCGAACTCCGGCATCGGCTACCTTCAGGAACTCGAGCAGCAGCTTCGCGAGATCGGTATAGGCCGCCTGGCGTCCGTCTCCGGACGCTATTTCGCGATGGATCGCGACCTGCGCTGGGAGAAATCCAGGCAAGCCTTCGTTGCCATGGTCACCGGCCAAGCCGAGGGTGGCCTTCATGCGGACGCCGCGGCGCGCCTTAAGGACCTCTACTCCACTGGAGTTACCGACGAGTTTACCCCGCCGTTCACCGTTGATCGCGACGGCCTGATCAAGGAGGAAGATGCGGTGATCTGCTTCAACTACCGTGCCGACCGTGTGCGGCAGATCACCCGCGTGCTCACCCGCACCTCGGGGCTCGATCAGTCCATGGGTCGTGATCTGCCGAAGGCCGCCGAACTTGACGAAGTCATCCCTCCCCAGTCACTGCCTGCGCGCATTCATTACGTCTGCATGACGCAGTATGACAAGGCTTACAAGCTGCCGATTGTGATTCCGGCCGAGTCGATGGACAATCTTCTGGCAAACGTGATGGCGGTCGCCAACCTCCGCAACCTGCGCGTGGCCGAAACAGAAAAGTATGCGCATGTCACCTACTTCTTCAACGGCGGGATCGAGAAGCCGTTCGGCGGGGAAGACCGCCAGCTGGTCGCGTCGCAGAAGGTCGCCACCTACGATCTCGCCCCGGAGATGTCGGCGCCAGGTATCGCCGACGTCGTCATCAAGGCGCTGAACGATACGGCTTTCGACGTGATCATCGTCAACTTCGCCAACGCCGACATGGTCGGGCACTCAGGCAAAATGGAACCGACGGTGAAGGCGGTCGAAACCGTCGACGCGCAGCTTGGCCGGATTTACCAGGCTATCAAGCAGGGCGGCGGCAGTATGCTGATCACCGCGGACCACGGCAACGCCGAGATGCTCATCGATCCTGCGACTGGCGGTCCGCACACTGCGCACACAACGAACCCGGTGCCCTTCCTGCTCGTCTCCGACCAGAAGAACGTGACGCTTCGTGAAGGTGGCAGTCTGCGCGATCTCTCCCCGACGCTGCTGGGGATGATGAAGATCGGCCAGCCCGGCGAGATGACTGGTGGCGACCTGCGGGTACTCCCCGGCACCAACTGATGAAGCTTTTCGCGACCAAGGAGGAGCGAGCATGAAACGACCTCTGCTCGCCCTCGCCGTCTCCGCGTTCGCCATCGGCACGTCCGAATTCATCATCATGGGGTTGCTGCCGGATCTTGCGCGCAGCTTTGCGGTGTCGATCCCGAAGGCCGGGCTGCTCGTCTCGGCATATGCCCTCAGCGTGACGATCGGCTCGCCCCTCGTGGCGCTGGCAGTCTCTCGCATGGACCGCACCCGCGCGCTGCTCATCCTGATGGGCATTTTCATGGCCGGCAACGTGCTTTGCGCGCTGGCCCCGACCTACGCGCTGCTGATGACCGCGCGCGTCATCACCGCGCTCTGCCACGGAGCGTTCTTCGGCATAGGCAGCATCGTAGCCTCCAACCTCGTTCCCCGGGCTGAACGAAACCAGGCGATCGCCCTGATGTTCAGCGGACTTACCATCGCGAACGTTCTCGGCGTGCCGGCGGGAACGGCGCTTGGACAGGCTTTTGGCTGGCGTTTCGCCTTCTGGGCGCTGGTGCCCATTGGCGCAATTGCCTGGGTATGCCTGCTCCGCATGGTGCCTGCGCAGCCCGCAGAGAAGATTCACCTGAAGCACGAGTTCCGCGCGGTTCTACGTCCGCAGGTGCAGCTCGTTCTCGCCATCAGCACGCTTTCGTCCGTCGCAATGTTCTGCGTCTTTACCTACATCGCGCCGATCCTCGAACGTGTGACGCGAGTGCCTCCACGAACCGTGACCTGGGTGCTTGTAATCTTCGGCATCGGCATCACGCTTGGCAACCTGGTTGGCGGCAAGCTGGCAGACTGGCACCAGATGGCTGTCATTCTCGGCGGCTTCATTCTGCTGATTGCGATCTTCGCCATCCTGCCGTTCGCTGAACTCTACTTCGTTCCAGCGGTGGTGGTCATTTTTTTATGGGGCGTTGTTCACTTCGCGGCAGCCTCACCCCTGCAGGCCCGCATCGTCGAGATGGCGGTCGGTGCACCGAATCTCGCGTCCACCCTCAATCAGGGAGCCTTCAATCTCGGCAATGCGCTTGGCGCCGCGCTTGGCGGACTTGTCCTTACCGCGGGCTACGGCTATCAAGAGCTTTCCTTTGCCAGCGCGATCGTGGCCTGTGCCGCGCTGCTCGCGGCTTTGGTCGCCTTCTGGCTTGGTCGCCGAAGCCCGGAGACGAAGCCAGCATTCGCCAACGAAGTGCAACCCCTGTAAGCTCTTCTTCTACCTGAATTCGATCACGAGAGGTTCTGCACGATGTCCTCCGCCCGACACGCTACGAGACGTTCCTTCCTGCAGCTTGCCGCCACCTCGAGCGCGTGCCTCGCGTTGCCACCGACGCTCAAAGCCCAGTTTGCGCCCAGCCCACTCGTGCTGCCGGCAGGGATTTCGGCGGATTGTGTTACGTCGACCGCCGACGCATCCTGGAAGCCGGTACAACTGTTCAATCCCGGCTGGCACTGGGATGCGCTCGACGCCCAGGTTCTGAACACGCCGGTCCAGAAGCCGATCGAAGGCTTCGGCGGCTGCTTCAACGAGTTTGGCTGGACCTCGCTCGCGAAACTGACAACCGAAGACCGCGAAGGCATCCTTGACGAGCTCTTTCTCCCCGGCAAGGGCCTCAACTTCACCATCTGCCGCATGCCCATCGGCGCCAACGACTACTCGCGCCGCTGGTACTCGTACGATGAAACGCCCGGGGACCTTGCACTCACTCACTTCTCAATCGACAATGACCGTGAGACCCTGATCCCGTTTATTCATGCCGCTCAGAAACGCAATCCCAAGCTGGCACTTTGGGCGAGCCCTTGGAGCCCGCCCTCCTGGATGAAGACCAACGACTTCTACGCCGAGGCCGAGCCCTTTGCAGGATACGGCGCTAATGGTATTACCAAGGACCAGATCCGGCACGAAGGCGAAGACGTCTTCATCCAACAGGACCCGTACTTCGACGCCTACGCTCGTTACTTCGGCAAGTTTATCGATGCGTACCGTGAGCAGGGAATCGATGTCGGCATGGTGATGCCGCAGAACGAATTCAACTCTGCCCAATGGTTTCCAAGCTGCACCTGGACGCCTGAAGCACTCGGACGGTTCCTGCACCATCTTGGCCCAGAGATGGCGAAGCGCCATGTCGAGATCTTTTTTGGAACCGACGAACGCGGCGATCCGAAGCTCTTCGACCGCGTCATGGCCGACCCGGTTGCTGCCTCGTATATCAAGGGTGTGGGCACGCAATGGGCGGGCAAGAATGCCGTTGCCAGCATCCACCGCAACTATCCCGCTCTTACCATCTACCAGTCAGAGCAGGAGTGCGGCGACGGCAAGAATGAATGGTCCTACGGTGCCTACACCTGGGACCTGATGAAGCACTATTTCCACTCCGGCGCGACTGCCTACATGTATTGGCAGATCTCAGCGCTGACCAATGGCACCAGCCACTGGGGCTGGAATCAGAACTCCCTGGTCACGGTTGATATTGGGCCGGACGTGACCAAGTTCCATTACAACCCGGACTTCTACTTCTTCAAGCACCTCAGCCACTTCGTCCAGCCCGGTGCTCGCCTGCTTGCCACCACGGGCACGCATGACGACTTGCTCGCGTTCGCCAATCCGGACAAAAGCACAGTCATCCTGCTCCGCAACGAGGCTGATCGGCAGCGAATCGTCAACGTTGCCATCGCTGGCACCACCGTGCCGGTCGTCATGCCGGCTGATTCCATCAGCACCCTAGTGGTCAAGCAGGCGTGAGAACGCTTGCTTCAGGCGATTGCCGCTCGGGGGACGCTGGTGCCAGGCTGCCTGAACACGATGAACGGCTGGCCGCACTGTGGGCACTTCTGATCCCTGACTTCTTCGGCTTGATCTTTCATTTCCTCGGTTGTACCGCACGCCACACACTTCAACTGAACCATATCTTTGTCCTATCTCCCTTTCGCCTTGAGTGTGCCAACGCATCGATGCGGCGTATATCCCACGTTCGCGCCAGCGGTTCTCGGAGGTTTCCAAGACATAGCCGCGTTGCGTAAGCCGACGTAAGATTAACAAGAGGTTAATCGTTGCGCCGAGTGGGTTGTGAGTCGTTGTGTGTGCATTGTGGTGAAAAGATCGTGCTTCAGCACCTACTGAAGAGACATCGGTTTGGTGGAGCCACCGAGATCTGGGTTCATTCGAGTCATGGATGGAGTCCTTGCTACATCGATACCGTCGATGGCGAGCCTGTCGAGGTGGACGGCTCACCGACCGCTCGACCAACAACTACCTGCTGAATGCGATTCTCCGATGCTGAGGTAGAGTCAAGGCGAGAGCGGCTAGCCTTTCAGAACGTTTCGCTGAACTTCCGCTCAGTGGCATGCGTATCCTCTTCGGCGTCCTTGTGCCAGACTAAGGACGTTGGAGGTTTCGCCATGTTCTGCCCTCATTGCGGCAAGCAAGTTCCACCGAGTGCCAACTTTTGCCCTCACTGCGGGGCTGCTTCAACTCGCCAGACCTTTGATCCTCCGCGAGCGCGCGGGCGCATTGTGCGTCCTCGTCATCCGCGCTGGATTGCTGGGGTTTGCTCAGGCTTCGCGTTGCATTATGGATGGGACGTGAACGTCACGCGTACGGTGTTTGCGGTGCTGACGTTGCTGACGGCGTTCTGGCTTGGCGTCATCCTGTACATCGTGGGCTGGGTGACTCTGCCGGATGCGCAGTACACCTTGCCGCCGGCTACTTATCCGACTCCTTAGGTTGGAAGGGCAGATCGATCACCTCGATCGTCAGGGCAGGGACGGTATGAGGAAAAGTTCCTTTCTCCACGGCAAGCGTTGAGGCCACGGGATGGATGGCATCGGGATCGGTCAGGGAATTGGTCGCTTCGAACGTCGCGCCGTGAAGCGTCGCGACGGAGGCGCTGTGCGTTGCTCTGATTCCGGGCAGCGCGATGGAGAGTGGCTGATCGCGGCTGGACGCGTTGACCAGCTTCAGGTGGAGAACTTTGGCTTTCCTATCTACAGTCGCGGAGTAGAAGAAGCGAGCGTTCGCGTCAGAGATTGAGCTGGCTGCGGTGGCGTCGCCAAGATGCGAGGCGAAGAGCGACTGGGCCCAATAGCTGGGGGAAACGTAGGTTTTAGCTGCATCGAAGCCGATCAAGTCGGTTGGCCATTCCATTGCACCGGGGCTGACGTTGACCAGGAGCGGCGCGTAGCTTGCCATGACGATCAGGTCGCTGTTGCGTTCCATTCCCGTCATCCAGGCTGCGTCGCCGAGGGCGTCGCCGAAGTTTGGAGTGGGCGAACCGGAGCGCGTGGCCCATTCGCCGACGAAGATCTTTGGACCGGTGCGTGGCGCGTTATCGTAGTGATGGACGAGCGCCATCATGTCTGCGGGAGACTTGTAGTAGTGCTCGTCCGAGAGGTCTGAGCTGACCTTGGTGGCGTACTCGCTGTTGCCATCGGTGGAGATGAGCCTGTACTGCGGATAGCGCTTTCTGAGCGCTTCGGCGAACTGGGCGTAGCGAGCGGGATAGCTGCCAGATCTATCGAGGTAATCTTCGTTGCCAACTTCGATGTAATGCAGCGGGAAGGCCGCGGGATGGCCGTCTCGGGCGCGTTCCGCACCCCATTTTGTGTTGACATCTCCGGTGACGTATTCGACTTCGTCGAGGGCATCCTGAACGTATGGAGCTAAGTCGCTACCTGGAGCTACATGGCCTCCGCCGAGTGAGTAGCCTGCGTAGACGGCGAGGACGGGCTCAACGTGAAGGTCTTCGCACCATTCGAGGAACTCGAGGAGGCCGAGGCCATCATCGGACCAGTAGAACCAGGGACCGTTGTGGCCTGGACGATTGATGAGAGGGCCGAGTGTCTTCTTCCAGTCGAAGCGGTCGTCAACGGTGTTGCCTTCGAGGTAGTTTCCGCCGGGAAGGCGCAGGAAGGTGGGCTTCATGGCTGCCATGCGCTGCATGAGATCGGGGCGAAGGCCGTTTGGGCGATGGTTGAAGGTTGGGGGAAAGAGCGAGACCAACTGGAGCCAGACGGTTCCGGGATGCGCGACGGTGAACTCGAGGTGGTTGGCTTTCGAAGGCATGATGGAGCCGGTCTGGAGCTTGTAGTGGTACTGCGACCAGGGACCAGGCTGGAGGTTCAGTTGAGCCTGGGCTTCGACCGCTCCGGTAGCGTTGCTTACCATGCGGATGGTGACTGGACCGGCTTCGGTGGTGTCGATTTTCGCGTAGAGCGAGCCGTTGTAGGTGGTGTTGGGTTCAAGTCCGTAACCCCAATAACCGGGGTTGGTGAGACCGGCTTCGCTTCCCGCAGAGGCTACGGTGACGTTGAGCTTCATGCTGAAGTTCAGGGCTGCGCTGGGACCGGTGGAGTGGTCGAGGGAGCGAGTTGCGGCTGCGTTTCCGTGAAGGAGGAGGTCCCACGGTGGGGTTCCTTCCCAATCTTCGTGGAAGGCTCGGTTCTGGATCATTTCGGCATAGAGACCACCGTCGTAGGAGTGGTTGATCTCTTCGGTCATCAGGCCGTAGAGGGTGGGGCTGATGGGCGAGACTATTTTGGTGACGTCGATCTCCAGCTTCGCGGTCTGGGCGAAGGTGGATGCTGTTGCCGTCAGGAGCAGAGAGGCGAGAAACAAGGAGTACTGAGGAGAGTTCCTGCGGTGGCGGCTGACGTGCATGGAGTGCCTTCCGGATGGGGACCCCCCCGTTAACTGAAGGGTAATTTGACCCCTGGAATGAGCTACTTAGAAAAAGTTTCTCGTAAAATATTCAAAGCAAAAGGTTTACGGGTAGAATATTGAAAATAAAGGGGTTGAGTGTGTGCAACGAGAAAGCCCCGAGCATCGCCGGAGCTTTGTTTCCTTTACTTCTACTTCAAGGATAGCAGGTTGAAGGGGGTGGACGAGACAGTTATCTTTCCTTTGCTTTGTTGGAGTTAGCGGGAGAATCGCTTGACATGCTGTTTTGCTGGTGTTTTTCCGTATCTTGGGGGCAGGTATTTTGCAAATTTCAGGGGACTGAGGTTCAATTCGGGAATGAGCCAAGTCGCATGAATCTGACTTCGAGGAAGCGGGAGCTGCCATTCGGGCATCCTCTGACAATGGTATGGCATGGTCGCAGCGACTCCGGCAGCGTAGAGGGCTGATCGTAGGAGGCGGTGGCGAGTGCTATACTTTCTGCCAAAACCTGACATGGACGGGCAGCGATCGCGGCGGATTGTCGGCGATTGTCTTGACTGCGGCTCGGAGCTAGAGCAGGGCGAGCGGGGAGAGTTCGATGGACGACGGGACTTCTTCGGATTCAGCGTCTACGATTGTGACCCTTGCTCCCAAGGCCCGCTATCTTGGGCGCTACCTGATTGAACATTCGCTTGGTGCCGGTGGGATGGGCGAGGTGTTTCAGGCGCAGGATACGCGGCTGAAGCGGACTGTAGCGATCAAGGTTCTGCCAGCCGGAGCGACCGAGGATGCGACCTCGAGACGGCGATTTTTGAATGAGGCGAGGGCGGCTTCAGCGCTGAATCATCCGAATATTGTTGCCCTGTATGACATCTGCACCGAGAAGGACCAGGACTTCCTGGTGATGGAGTATGTGGACGGGCGCCGGCTGGCAGACCTGATTGAGGCAAAGGCGTTGAGCCTGGAACAGGTCGCGGGAATCGGATCGCAGGTGGCCCTGGCGCTGGGTGCGGCGCATGCGGCGGGGATCGTGCACCGGGATATCAAGCCGGACAACATTATGGTGACGCGGACCAATGAGGCCAAGGTGCTGGATTTTGGGATCGCGAAGTGGAGCCGGGGCGTGCGGGAGACGCAGCTTACGGGTGCGGGACAGATTGTGGGGACGATCGCCTATATGTCGCCCGAGCAGGCGCGGGGGGACGAGATCGATTATCGGGCGGATATTTTTTCGCTGGGTTGTGTGCTGTATGAAGCGGCGGCGGGTGTGCCACCGTTCCGTGCGGCGAGCATTCTCGGCTTGATCCACGAGATTGCAACGACGGAGCCTGAGCCTCCGAACGTGTATCGACCGGAGCTGCAGCCGGAGTTTGTCAGGCTGGTGATGCGGTGCCTGGCGAAGGATCGGGATGACCGGCTGGAGAGTGCGGCAGAGCTTGCGACGGAGTTGAGGACGTTGACGCTCCCGAAACGCGAGCGAGCCAAGGTTTCGTTGAAGCGGACGACGGTGGCGGTGCTGCCGTTGAAGGTGCGGGGCCCGGCGACCGAACAGTATCTTTCGGTTTCGCTGGCGGAGGCCGTGATTCACCGTCTTTCGGGCGCGGAGAAGCTGCTGCTGCGGCCGATTTCGAGTGTGATCAAGTTCGGCGCGAAAGAGGTGGACTGGGCGAGGGTAGCGCGCGAGTTGAACGTCGAGGTGGTGGTCGAGGGGACGGTGCAGATTGCCGGTGGGAAGATACGGGTGTTGACGCAGGTGCACCGGGCGAGCGATGCGCAGACGCTGGCGTCCTTGAAGCAGGATGGGGATACGGGTGATCTGTTTGGGTTGCAGGATCGGCTGACGGACTCAATCAGCGAGGTATTTGTGCCGAGGCGGGTGTCGCACGATGAAGTGAAGGTGCTGCCGACGAAGCATCCGGGGGCGTTCGAGCTTTATCTGCGGGCGGTCGACCGGCAGGTGCATGTGGACAAGTTCGAGATGGCGTCGGCGATTGAGTTGTTGACGCGGGCGACTGAGCTGGACCCGGCGTTTGCGGATGCGTGGGGATTGCTGGCGCAGGCGTGTGCGCAGATGGGGGCACATCTTGATCCGGATCCGAAGTGGTTCGAGATGGGTGAGCGAGCGATTGCGCGGACGCTCGAGCTCGATCCGGTGCAGTGCACGGCGTTGTGTGCGCGGAGCATGATTATCTGGTCGCCTTCGCGCGAGTTTCAGAATCGGGCGGCGCTGCGGGCTTTGAACGCGGCGATCAAGATCGATCCGGCAAGGCCGACGGCACGGCATCAGCGGTCGGCGATTCTGTGGCATCTTGGATTTCTGGATGCGGCGGAGCAGGATGCGGTCGAGGTTCAGTTGACGAATCCGGCCCTGGGATTGATGCACCGGGGCGGGACGGCGCTGATGCGCGGAGACTTCGATGCGAGTGTGGAGTTCTATGCGCAGGCGCTTGCACTTGAGCCCAGCGGAGTGCTGAATCACCTGATGGCCCCGGTGGCGATCTTGTACTCCGGCCGGATTGCGGAGGCTCGTGTGGCCGTTGAAAAGGCGCGGCGGATGTTTCCAACGGAGTCGTTTGGAGTGGGGATGGATGCAATCCTGGCGGGGATTGACGGCGATAGGTGTCGTGCGGAGGTGCTGGCGGACGAGGCGGCGAAGAGTACGCAGAGCATGACGCACACACACCATACGTGGCACTCGTGTGCCGCGGCTTACGCGTTGAGCGGGAATGCGGATAAGGCGTTGTTCGAGCTGGAACGATGTGCGTCGATGGGGCTGCCGAACTACAAGCTGTTCGAGGCCGATCCTTATCTTCGGCCGCTGCGGAAGGATGCGCGGTTTGGGGAGTTGATGACGCGTCTGCGGCGCAAGCATGACTCGCTGGGTGAGGAGTTTGGCTTGGAGAGTTAGGCTCGGGTCGCGATGGGATGTGGGCCCGGGTATCAGGCGATTCGGCAGGACGCGCGTGAACGCGTGTCCTACCGGATCCCTGGGGTGCTCGAGACGAGGACGGTGGGGTGGGCGTTAGAAGGCGAGTTTGAGGGCCAGCTGGACGAGGCGCGGGTTGTTGACGGTGGAGTTGACGGCGCCGAAGCCAGCCTGGCTGATGTCGTTGATGGGCATGCCGTATTGGGGGTGGTTGAAGAGGTTGAAGAACTCGGCGCGGAAGTTGAGGCCCATCTCGCGCGGGAGTGCGAACTGCTTGATGACGGAGAAGTCGGTGTTGACGAAGTCGGGGCCGACGATGGGGACGCGGGCGGCGTTGCCGAGTTGTCCCACGGGGGCTGCGGTGAAGCAGGAGGGGTTGATCCACTGGTGTGCGGCGTGGGGTGCGTTGTAGACGTTGCAGCCTGCGGCCTGATCGGGACGGTTCCAGTTATTCCCGTTGCCACCGTTCTGGAAGTAGACGCCGGACTGGTTGTTGCTGTCGATGAGGGGGACCGGGAAGCCGGAGAGAGCCTTCTCGATGAGGGTCACCTGGAAGCCACCGAGCAGGGTGTTGGTGGCGGCGTTCCAGTCGGTGCCGAACTGCTTGCCGCGGCCGAAGGGAAGATCGTAGATGATGCTGCCGGTGAAGCCGTTGTCGACGCCGATCTGGGAGCGGGACCAGTCGAGACTCTGCCAGTTGGGCAGGGGGAAGAAGGGCGCGGAGAGCTCGGAGCCGAGGCCGTCGGAGAGCCCGTTGTCGTAGGTGTGGGCGTAGGTGTAGGCGACGAGGGCGTAGAGGCCATGTTTCGGGGTAGCGGTTTCGGCCTTGATCTGAAGCGAGTCGTAGTTGGTCTTGCCGACGTCGCCGAAGAGGAAGATGGCATTGCCGGTCTTGTAGGGCGGGACATAGGGTGCGCCGCCGGAGAGGCATCCCAGGGTGTAGCCGCTGACGGTGCCGCAGGCGCTGGGGCTGGAGGTGTTGAGATCGTTGCCGATGACGAGGATGTGGGTGCCGCGTGAGCCTGCATAGCCTGCGGTGAGGACGAGGTTGCCGATGAGCTGGCGCTCAACGTTGACGTTGAACTGGTTGACGCGGCCAAGTTTGAGGTTGGAGGGTTCGGTATAGAAGGAGCCGCTGAAGGAGGA
>CAXTNM010000046.1:0-39157 GCA_964245715.1 uncultured Acidobacteriaceae bacterium
GGCGGAGGCGGTCCCGGGGGGGGTGGTCGCGGTGGCCCAGGGGGCGGTCGTGGCGGTCCTGGTGGCGGGTTCGGCGGCGGCGGCGCCAACAGCGGTAAACGCTACAACCTTGCGCTCGGTGTGCAGATTCAGAACCTCTTCAACCAGGCAAACCTGAGTATACCTGTCGGAACGCTCAGTTCGCCGAGCTTCGGACAGAGCACCGAGATCTCAGGCTTTCCCTTCAACGGAACGAGTTCAGCTCTACGCCGCGTCCAGTTCCAGGCCTCCTTCAGCTTCTAAGCGGCCTGCCTCTCCGTGCGAATCGGCATCGTCCCCGCGGACGATGCCGTCTCACTTTTCGGTTTCATACAGTCGGCGAGACAAGTTGCAAGAGCAGGCCGTCTAATGGGTCATGCCTTCGCGACTGTTTTCCTGTGTGCTTGCGTTCTTCGTTTATTTGGCTCCTGGCGGATTGATCGCACAGGGAAATGCCTCTTCGGCTCCCACAACTGCTGGCGGACAGAGTTCCGCACCGGCCGGGCAGGCTGACGGCAAGACGACTACGCTTTCGTTGACCGCGAACCTGGTCAACCTCCCCGTGATCGTGCGCGACAGAAAGGGAGCTATCGTCCAGAACCTGACCAGGTCAGACTTTACGCTTTCAGTCGACGGGCATGTTCAGGTGATCCGTTATTTCGACAGGGATCAGAATCTGCCGCTGACGTTAGGCCTGCTGGTAGATACGAGCCAGTCGCAGCGCACCGTACTTGATGAGGAGCGGGATGCGAGCAGCTCATTTCTCGACGGGATGTTGACGGCACCGGCGGATCGCGCGCCCGATCGGGCGTTCCTGATTCAGTTCGCGCGCGAGGTCGAGCTGTTGCAGGATCTCACAAGCTCCCGGCCGAAGCTGCAGGCGGCGATCAAGGAGATCGGAACGCCGAACCCGAATCAGCGCTCCAGCGATGACGACGACAGCAGCAACAACACGAATAACAACTCCAACGGGAATACCAGCAACTACCATCGCGGTGGAACGGCGCTCTACGACGCGGTCTATCTCAGCGCAAACGATCTGATGTTGAAGCAGCAGGGACGCAAGGCCGTTGTCATTCTCTCCGATGGTGTCGACCGCAACAGTAAGGAGACTCTCAATCGTGCGATTGAGGCTGCGCAGCGTGCGGACATGATCGTCTACGCGATCTATTTCAAAGGCCAGGAGCAGCATAACAATAACAACAACGGGAACAACAATGGAGGCGGGTTTCCACGCTTTCCAGGTGGCGGCGGCGGATACCCTGGCGGCGGTGGATACCCGGGAGGTGGCGGTGGCTATCCCGGCGGCGGACGCCGGGGCGGCGGCCAGCAGCCCGAAGAGAATCGCGTCGACGGCAAGAAGATCCTGCAGCAGATGGCCGATGAGACCGGCGGCCGCATGTTCGAGGTAAAAGGCAAGGATAAGGTTACAGATATCTACAACCAGATCGCCGACGAACTCCGCTCACAGTACAGGCTGGGCTACACGCCGGATGCTACGATCTCGGAAGACGGGTACCATCGGGTCGACCTCACGATCCCGGCGCAGAAGAATCTGAAGATCCAGACGCGCGACGGGTACTACACCGGGAAATGACGGGAGCGCAGCCTGTGAGTCGCACTCGATCCACGCTGGATCGTCGTTATTTCGGGTTGCGAATCCCGGAGAGAGTGCGGCGCAAGTCTGAGATCCGGCTTGCGCCGCGCGGCTTCGTTTCGGGGTCGGTCACGTTGGCAGCCTGCTCGTCGGCATCGGTCAGGGCAGTCCGAAATGCCTCACGGAACCGGCTCGAATCGTAAGGGTTGCTGACTGCCAGCAGGTTGGTCTCAGGATCGTCTGCAGGAAGTTGGATGACTGCCGGCTCGAAGGGAATCTCGGTCTGTTGCATCTCTTCCGCGATAACCACGGTCTTGGCGTTCAGGAATTCACGCATGCCGGCGGCGGAGAGTTCGCGGCCATAACCAGAGCGCTTCACTCCTCCGAACGGTAGCCTCGGATCGCTCGCGACGAGGGTGTTGACGAAGACCTGGCCGCACTCAAGGCTGGCGATAAAGTGCCGTTGCTCGTCATGATCCTTCGTCCAGACGGAAGCCCCCAGGCCGAATGGGGTATCATTCGCGATCTCAAGTGCATGGGCAAGCGAGTCTGCCGGAAACAGCATCGCCACGGGTCCGAAGATCTCGTCCCGGTAAACGGCGGCCGTACGCGGCACACCTGCCAGAACGGTTGGCTCGTAGAAGTTGCCGTCGCCCAGCATGCGCTCGCCGCCACAAAGGACGGCTGCCCCGGCCTGCCTTGCAGCTTCAACCTGCTGCTCCAGATCGCTCAGCAACTGGGCCGTGGCGAGTGGCCCAATCTGGGTCGAATCCTTCGTGGGATCGCCGATGATGAGCGCTTCCATAGCTTCCACGAAGCGGGTCTCAAACTCCTCGTAGATCTCCTGGTGAACGATGAAGCGCTTCGCCGCTATACAGGATTGCCCGTTGTTGATCGTGCGCGCAGTCACCGCACTGGCGACGGCCTCTTCAAGATTGGCCGACGGCATAACGATAAAGGGATCGGAGCCACCGAGTTCGAGCACGGACTTCTTGACGAGCCATCCAGCCTGCGCCGCCACGGCGCGCCCGGCGGCCTCGGATCCGGTAACGGTCACGGCAGCCACGCGGGGATCGGAGAGAACCGCTTCCACCTGGCGGGATTCAATCAGGAGCGTTTGGAACGTGCCGCGAGGAAAGCCCGCCCGCCGCACCAGGGCTTCGATGGCGATCGCGCACTGGGGAACGTTCGACGCATGCTTCAGCAGGCAGACGTTGCCGGCCATCAGGGCAGGTGCAAGAAAGCGAAAGACCTGCCAGAAGGGGAAGTTCCAGGGCATGACGGCCAGGACGACGCCCAGCGGATCCCAGCGGACGTAGCTGTTGTTGCGTTCCGTGGGAATCGGTTCTTCCGAGAGAATACGGGAGGCGTTCTCCGCGTAGTAGCGGCACGCGCTCGCACACTTGGCGATCTCGGCGCGCGACGACGTGATCGTCTTTCCAACCTCGCGCGTCAAAAGCTGGGCGAGTTCCTCCTGCTCGTACTCGAGGACGCCGGCGAGCTTGCGCATGCAAAGGGCGCGATGGTCGAGAGGAACCTCGAAGTAGGCGCGGAATGCGCGCTGGGCGAGGGCAATCTTGGCTCGGAGCGGTTCTTCGCCAAGAGGCTCAAAGCTGCGGAGAGTTTCACCAGTTGCCGGGTTGATGGATTCGATCGCCATGCGTCCTTGTCGTTCCCCATGCCAGTTTAGCAAGTACAACCAAAGTGGAGGAGCGTGGCGGCGACCTTTATGCATGAAAGCAGAGCTTGGGGCTGTGCCATAATCGACTTCGCCCCTTGCAGGTCCTTGCAATACCCACACGCACAGGTCTGCGCGTGATTTTGAGCGACAGGATGCGACAGAATGCAGGCTGACTTGCCCGGTGATGCACGCTTTATGCAGATGGCGATTGAACTGGCGGTTAACAACGTGATAACCGGGGTCGGCGGTCCCTTCGGCGCGGTCGTCGTGAAGGACAATGAGGTTGTGGCCAGGGGAGTCAATCTGGTCACCGGCACCAACGATCCCACCGCTCACGCCGAGATAACGGCGATTCGCCGGGCGTGCACCGAGCTGGAGACGTTTGAGCTCAGGGGATGTTCGATTTACTCGAGCTGCGAACCTTGCCCGATGTGCCTGGCGGCAATCCTGTGGGCGCGCTGCGACGCACTCTACTTTGCGAGTACCGCCCAGGATGCGGCTGAAGCGGGGTTCGACGACTCTCACTTTTATGAGCAGGTGGCGAAGCCCTTCGGCGAGCGCGAGCTGCCAACCAGGAACCTGATGCGCGCGGAGGGAGCAAAAAGCTTCCATGCCTGGCGCACCTTGGCGGGAAGGATCGACTACTGATGTCTGCTGGCGAGAAGGCTGAATTGAAGGTTGCGATTCTGGGTTTTGGAACGGTAGGAATGTCCGTAGCCAAGCTGCTTGGGACGGGCTATCTGCCGGGCGTGCGGGTGGTTGGTGTCTACAATCGTGGCGTGGCCCGGAAGAAAGCCTCTCCAGAAGCCGCCCAGGTCGGTGCGGACGCTTTCTGGACCGAGAAGTATGAGGATGTGCTCGCTTCGAACGCCGACGTCATCGTGGAGCTTGTGGGCGGTGCGGAGCCGGCAGGGACGTGGATCGAACGCGCGCTGAAAGCCGGTAAGAGCGTGGTGACCGCAAACAAGCAGCTCATCGCGTATCGCGGACCGGAGTTGAGCCGGCTCGCAGCCGAAAATGGGGTCCAACTGCTGCACGGTGCGGCCGTAGCCGGAGGCGTTCCGGTCATTCCGGGAATGCTCCAGGGGCTGAGCGGCGACGAGGTCACCCGCGTCAGCGGCATCCTGAACGGAACCTGTAACTACATCCTGAGCCGGATGGAGCGCGGTGATTCCTATGCAGAAGTGCTCAAAGATGCGCAGCGGCTTGGCTATGCCGAGGCCGATCCAACCGCCGATGTGGGCGGGTTCGACGCCCGCGCCAAGCTTTGTATCCTTGCGCGCGTGGCCATGCATGCGGAACTCGATCCCGAGCAGGTTCCAACCCAGACCATCGCCGCTATCGATGCGATCGACTTTGCGTACGCGAAGGAACTGGGATGCACCATTCGCCAGGTTTCGAAGGCGCAGATGCTCAATGGCGATGCCATGTACGCGCGGGTTGCGCCCATGCTGGTGCCGCTCGACTCCCCCATGGCCTGGTCGAAGGGAACGCAGAATATGGTGGTTTCGACCGGGCGCTTTGGCGGGGATGTTGTGTTTTCAGGCCACGGCGCGGGCGGCGATGCGACCGCTGTGGCAGTGGTCTCGGACCTGCTGGCCGTCGCGCAGGGATCGCGGGCCGTCGGGCTGCCAGTATTGCCGAAGACGACGTCCGGTGACTCCGTGGCGCCACACTACCTGCGTTTTGTGGTGAATGACAAGCCAGGCATCGTTTCGGCTATCTCGGGAGCCCTGTCAAAGGTAGGAGCCAACATCGATTCGCTGCTGCAGCGCCGCGGCTACCCGAAGAACAGACTGCCCTTTGTCGTGACCACCGAACCCACGCTCAACTCGACCATCGCCGCCGCAGTGGCATCGATCGCGGCAATGGATTGCATGCTCGAGCCTCCGCTCGCACTCGAGATGCTCGTGGTCGACGATAAGGACGAAGAGACCGCCTGATCGCGTCGGATCGTTGTCAGTCTCCGCTCAGGCTTCTTCGATCGCTGCGATCAGGGACGAAGCGTCGTAGGCTCCGTCGTAAAGCCGGCCATTGATGAAGAAGGTCGGGGTGCCGTTCACTCCGCTTTGCTCGCCGCTCTTCAAGTCGGCCTGCACACGCTTTGCGTACGTCTTCTCGGCCAACGCATCTTCTAGCTCGCTCACGTTCAGACCTGCCTTCTTCGCGTACCCGAGAAGGTCTTCCTCGGTAAGATCTTCCTGATTCTTGTAGAGAAGATCATGCATCTCCCAGAACTTGCCGTTCGCCGCGGCAAACTCGGCAGTTTCAGCGGCAGCTTCGGCGTACTCGTGCATCTCGCTTAGCGGGAAATTGCGAAAGACGAAGGCCAGCTTCTCACCGAAGTGTTTCTGAACATGCTTGAGGAGCGGAGTGACCTCGCCGCAGGACGGGCACTGATAATCCCCATATTCGACAAGGACATGAGGAGCATCGAGAGATCCCTGTGTGTGGTCACTGGAGCTTACAGGCGGATGGAGCTTGGACATTGGCTTCCTCAAAGGTGAATGTTGCGACCTGCGCCAGGGCACAGGAGGGCTAGTACTTCGGCAAAGATGGATCGATCTTGTCCGCCCATTCGAGGATGCCGCCCGCCAGGTTCTGCACGTTCGTGAACCCGTGATTGCGCAGGATGACCGCGGCCTTCTGGCTGCGTGCTCCGGAGCGGCAATGAACGATAATCTCGGAATCTTTGGCCACCGGAATCTCGGCAATGCGCTGGTCGAGCGAGCCGACCGGAATCAGCGGTGCTCCAAGATTCGCGATCGGATATTCGTGCGGTTCGCGCACGTCAAGCAGAAAGAAGTTCTCGTGCGCGTCCTGCTTGTGCTTGAGATCCTGCACCGTGATCTGCGGAATGCCATCGACCAGCGATCCGCTGACGTTCGCGTCTTGCGCAACCTCAAGCGGGCCAGTGGACGTGGGCTTCGGAATGCCGCAGAACTGGTCGTAGTCGATCAACTCGGTGACAGTGGGATGGGTGCCGCACACCGGGCAGTCTGGATTCTTGCGCAGCTTCAACGTCCGAAAGTTCATCCCGAGCGCGTCCACGAGCAGCAGACGCCCAACCAGGCTGTCGCCGATCCCAAGGATGAGCTTGATGACCTCGGTCGCCTGGATGATGCCGACGAGACCAGGCAGAATGCCCAGCACGCCGCCTTCAGCGCAGCTCGGCACCAGGCCCGGCGGTGGCGGCTCAGGATAGAGGCAGCGATAGCAAGGACCTTCCTTCGTGGCAAAGACGCTCGCCTGCCCCTCAAAACGGAAGATGCTGCCATACGCATTCGGCTTGTTGCCGGAGAGCACGCAGGCATCATTCACCAGGTAGCGGGTCTGAAAGTTGTCCGTTCCGTCAGCAATCACGTCGAAATCCTTAAAGATCTCCATCGCGTTTGCAGAGGTCAACATCGTATTGAACTTGATGACGTTGAGGTTCGGATTCAAACCCTTCAGCATGATCTCGGCGGAGTCGACCTTGAGCTTGCCGACCGTCGCCGTCGAGTGGATCACCTGGCGTTGCAGATTCGAGGCATCCACGGTATCGAAGTCGACCAGCCCAAGTGTGCCCACCCCGGCCGCAGCCAGGTAGAGCGCGAGCGGAGCCCCAAGTCCGCCAGTGCCGACGCACAGCACTTTAGCGGCCTTCAGCTTCTGCTGGCCTTCATAGCCGACCTCCGGCAGGATAAGGTGCCGGGAGTAGCGCGCGACCTCTTCGTTGGTAAGCTTTGGAAGTTCGGTGACGGGGTCGAGCGTGGCTGTGGTCATGGAGTCCTCAAACGTTTTGGATGATGCGAGCCTATCTGGCGATTCTTCCCGGGACGTAAGCAGAAAATGAAGCTTTAAAGTCCACCCGCAATGCTCGGGATGATAGTCAACTCATCCTTATCGGAGACGGAGGTCTTCTCCTTCTCCGGCAGGTAGCGCACATCTTCATCGTTCAGGTAGACATTCACGAACGAGCGAAGATTGCCCTCGGCCGTGAAGAGGTTGGTCCTGAGCTCCGGATAGATGGCGACCAGCGCCTCCAGGGAGCCGGCTACCGTGGTGCCAAGCACGTCAACAGACTCCTGTTGTTTTGTATAGGCGCGTAGAGGGGTGGGAATGTGGATGAGCATGAAGTCTCCTGGGAACGAAGTGAGGGGGGGAAGAACCAAAAAGAGCCGGGGATCGCACGGCCGGGCAGTGGTCGCGCTAGGGGCGACAACAGCTGCAACAACAGCTTGTACAGCGACAGCGGGATGGAGTGCGGGTGCTCATCGGTCAGGCAGGTTGTGCTTCGTTCATCATAATTTCTATAGGTTCATCGTGGAAACTTTTGTCTTCTTCGCTGGTACCCGTCAGGCGAAAGGAGTTGGTAATATCCGCCTTGCCTTCCGCAATGCGGGTGATCACATAGCTGCAGCCCAGCCAATGCGCTTCGGCGAAGTCAGTCTGCGACCATTGAGCCGGGTGGTCGGGGTGCGAATGGTAGAAGCCCACGATGTCGAGCGACGCGGCCCGCGCCTGACGCTGAATCCGAATCAACTCCACGGGGGCGATCTGGTAACGGTTGTGAGCCGAATCTGTCCGGGTGTTACCGGCGGCGACAATCCGGTGCACGATGTTGCCTTCCGTCGTCGATTTCCCGAGCAGCACGCCACAGCACTCGTGCGGGTAGGTCTCTTCGCCGTGGGCGCGCAGGGTTTTGTAATCCGCGTTCGTAAGCTGCAGCATACTCAGTTTGCCTCCGGAGCTTCAGTCCAGAAGCGTTCCGACATGTACTTCTCGGAGGAGTCGCAGAGGATGGTGACGATAATCGCTTCGCGACCCGCCGCGTGCTCGCGTTCGGCAACCTGGAGTGCAGTCGCGACGTTCGCAGCAGCGGAGACTCCGACCAGGATGCCGGACTTGCGCGCAAGCCGCAGGCACATAGCGTAAGCCTTCTCCGTCTCCATCGGGATGTTCTCGTCAGCCAGCGTGGGATCGTAGATGCGAGGCACGATGGCCGTTGCCATATGTTTCAAGCCTTCGAGCCCATTGAAGGGCAGATCGGGTTGCATGGAGATGCAGCGGATGTCCGGGTTGTACTCGCGCAGGCGGCGGGTGGTCCCCATGAAGGTGCCCGATGTGCCGAGCCCGGCGATGAAGTGGGTAATCTGCTGGTCGGTCTGCGCCCAGATCTCGTTCGCGGTGGTGTTGTAATGGGCGAGCCAGTTCTGGTCGTTACTGTACTGGTCCGCATAGAAGTAGCGGTCAGGCTCCTCGACGACCAGCTTGCGTGCCATGCGGATTGCTCCATCCGAGCCCTGGCCTGGATCCGTCCAGATGATCCTGGCACCGTAAGCTGCAAGATATTTCTTGCGCTCAGGCGAAACGTTCGAAGGCATGCACAGGGTGACCGGGAACTGCAGCGCGGCGCCTAGCATCGCATACGCGATCCCGGTGTTGCCGGAGGTCGCATCGATAAGACCCTTTCCGTGTATGTCACCGGGATGGATCAGCCCGCGGCTGATCGCGTCCTTGATGATGAACGAGGCGGCGCGATCTTTTACCGATCCGCCCGGGTTCGCCCACTCGGCCTTACCAAGAATCTGGATCCCGGGAAGATGTTCGGTGATCTCGTCGAGACGGATCATCGGGGTGTTGCCGATGCGCTCAAGCAGCGTCGTGCCCAGAGTTGTGGTGAGGGTCGCGGGTTCGGTGGCGGTAATCATCGTCTTATCTGATGCGCTGGCTGCGGATGTGATGCGCGGTTGAGTCGCGGAGGGCAATGTGCGAGAGTTATGTTGAGTCTAAATTATGCAGAAGAAGACACCGAAGCGCACTTTCAACGAAGTTCTCGCAGAGCTGGGAAACCAGCGGTTTGACGTGGCGGCAGCAAGTGAGGGCGCGAGCAGGCACGCCGGTGCGAAGCGGGTGAGTAAACACGGAGTCGCGGCCGAGATCGCCGATGGACATCCCGGACCGGTGATGCTGCTGCACAAACCCGGCTGGCTGCTGGGCGGCGAGATCTCCCGCATCCTCGACAAGGGCTATCAGAAGTTCCTCAAGACCTCTAAGCTGGAGATTCCCGCGACTGCGGACAAACTACGAGCCATCCACGACTTCGCCCAGGAACTGGACGCGGCCACGGGAGAGACGGTCCTCTACAACGAGGCCATGGGCACCACCAGCGACGTCTACCTGTACGACCGCGTGGCGGGCAGGCCGGACGCCAAGAACTAGCTGAGCCTGAGCGAAGAGCAGAATCTTCTCGGAACGGCTTTTCCCGTCTTGGACTGGATAGTTATGCCCCGAAATGGATATTCATTCTAGAAAAAACGCTGCGCTTTGATGCGATGCTTTTTCTATGAAGAAGCTTGCCGAGTTGCTGATGTGCGCGCCCACCTACTACGACGTGGATTACGTCATCAACCCCTGGATGGAGGGGAACGTTCACGCCGCCTCGAAGGCCCGGGCCTCGATGCAGTGGACAGCGCTCTACGAAGAACTCTCAAAACGCGCCCAGGTGCGCCTGGTCGAAGGGGTTCTCGGCTCGCCCGACATGGTTTTTACCGCCAACGCAGGCCTGCGCTTCGGAGACGAGGTCGCGCTCTCGCGATTCCAGTTTGCCGAGCGGCAAGGTGAGGCTGCCTGGTTCGAGGCATGGTTCCGCGGCGCAGGTTTAACCGTGCGGGAGATGCCGGCAGGAATCCCCTTCGAAGGCGAGGGCGACGCACTTTGGACCGTCGATGGCGTCCGTCTGTGGGCAGGATGGGGCTTTCGCACCGCGCTCGAAAGTCATCGGCTGCTGGAGCAATGGTGGGGTATTGAAGTCGGATCGCTGCACCTGGTCAACCCGCGTTTCTACCACCTGGATACCTGCTTCGCGCCGCTGCCGAACGGCGATGTGATGTATTTTCCCGCGGCTTTCGATGCCGCGTCGCAAAGTGCGATTGAGTCGTACTACCCGCAGGCGAAGCGCGTCGTCGTCGAGGAAATGGATGCCATGAGCTTCTGCTGCAATGTGGTCTCTCTTGGCGACGAGCTGGTGATGAACCATGTTTCGCCCCAGCTTCGCGGAGAGTTGGAAACTCGTGGCTTCCGGATCTGCGAAACCCCGCTCGATGAGTTCCTGAAGGCCGGCGGCGCGGCCAAGTGCCTGGTGATGACACTCACCTCCGCGAGACTCGATCATCCCGAAAAAGGCTGGGAGAGAGCAGGCGTCGCAGAGGATCTGCGGCTCGCCGGTTCAGCCTCTTAGCGGTTGCGTAGACTTCAGCAGGGCGCTCCAGACGTCCTTCTTCAGGCGATAAGACCAATCGCTGAAGTTCGAGACGCGGAAGTCAGGCCGCGCGGAAGCAAGCTCATTCCAGGCGAGCGGCACCGAAACCGGTGCGCCTTTGCGAGCTCGGGGCGAGTAGGCGGCTACAGCGGTCGCGCCGCGCTCGTTCCGGAGGTAATCGAGATAGATCTTCCCAAGGCGCGCCGCTTTGGTCATCTTGGTAAGGTAAAGGCGCGGGTTGTCGCGCTCCATCCCAAGGACAAAGCGGTGCGCCCACTCTTTCACCGCCGGCCATTGCTGGTCCGGCGCGACGGGAATCACGACGTGGAGCCCTTTGCCACCCGTCGTCTTCACCCAGGATTCGAGTTTCAGGGTCTTCAAGCGCTTCCGTACATCCAACGCGGCCTCCGTGAGAGTCTCCCACGGAAGCGCTTCGTCAGGATCAAGGTCGATGGTGATGCGGTCCGGCTTCTCGAGCGTTTCGTTCCGGCTGCCCCAGGGATGAACCTCGAGAACGCCCATCTGTGCCAGGCCCGCGAGCGCCTCCGGCGTATTCAGCGTGATGTAAGGCTCTACCACACCCTTCTTGTCGGCGACATCGACCGAGCCGATCCCGGGAGGAAGCACCGCGTTCACATGCTTTTGGAAGAAGCACGGTTTCTCCGAGCCTTCGGGGCAGCGCACAAGCGAGAGCGGCCGATCCGCAATGTGCGGCAGCATCCGGGCGGCCACCGCCCAATAAAAATCAGCAAGCTGCTGCTTCGTCAGCTTCGTTTCGTGATCGAGAATCTTTTGCGGGTGCGTAAGGCGGACCGGCGGATGATCCAGCGCCTTTGCGGGCGAAGCCTTCGAGACAACGGCTGGCTTGATCGTCTGCGTGGCATGTTTCGACGTTTTTGAGGTCTCCTGGCCAACCGCCTTCGACACCGTTCCTCCAGCCTTCGAGGCTTTCGGGGTGGGCGCGGCCGTCTCGCGGCGAATCTCCTGCGCGGGCTTGTCCTCACGCAGACCCAGGAAGGCGGCTTGCCGGACCTGGTTCTCAGCGGTCCACGTTGCAAAGCGGACCTGCGCCACCAGGGTCGGGTCCACCCAGATCGCACCTTTGCGAGCCTCCGCGGATGGCGCAACGAAGGGCGTCGAGCTACGCTCCATGGTCTCCAGGCGCTTGCGAAGTTCAGCCGCGAACTTGTGGGTGAAGCCGGTGCCGGTGCGGCCCGCGTAGATGAGGCTCTTGCCCGCATCGTCGTAGTAGCCGAGCAGCAGGGCGCCCAGGCCGGGGCCGCCCGCGTTTCCCTTGCCGGGCAGCGTGTACCCGCCAATCACAAACTCCTGCTCATGCAGGCACTTCGACTTCAGCCACGAGCCGCTGCGGGTGCCGGAGTAAGGTGCATCCGCGCGCTTCGAGACAATCCCCTCCGCGCGCAGCTCACAGGCTTTGTGAAACATCTGGAGCCCATTCGAAACAATATGTTCGGAGTATTGCAGATGATCCGCGTCCGCCTGCTTTAGAACGTCGGCAAGCAGCTTCTTACGCTCAAGCAATGAAAGATCGCGGGGATTGTGGCCGTCGAGGTGCAGCAGGTCAAAGCAGAAGTAGGTGAGGGGATTTCGCGCGTTCTCCTGGAAAGCGGCTTGCAGATCGGCGAAGTTGGTGGTGCCGTCCGGCGCTAGAACAACCACCTCACCGTCGAGCGTCACGGCGTCGATCGGGAGTTTGGCGATCTCATCCGCGATCGGTCTCATGCGCGCGGTCCAGTCCAGCCCGGAGCGCGTGAAAAGCTGCACCTTCGCCCCCTCTTTGCGCCCCTGCATCCGGTAACCATCGAGTTTGAGTTCGTGCAGCCAGGAAGACCCTTCGGGCGGCGACTCGGTCTCCTGCGCCAGTTGAGGTTTCAGAAAGCTTGGCTGCAGCTCAGGAGGAAGCTTGTCTAGATTAAGCTTCAGCGGTGCCTGGGGCTTCGCGGGCGGCGACGCCTGCCTACCTCGGGCTTTAGGCGCCGCGGTTTGCGTCGGCTTGGACGCCTGCTTCTCGGGCCGGTTGGAGTTCCAGACGTGATCCTCGTTCGCAGCGATCTGGTCGAGCGAGCGGCTGGTAATCACCGAGTCCGGCGCTTCGTCCGTAATGGCTGGAGCGTCCGGCGGCCGCTCGTACTCGTCATGCTCTTTGATCAGAAGCCAGTTCGGTTTCGTCTCCTTCGGCCGCGGCGCCATGCGGATCAGGGCCCACTTACCCTGCAGCTTGGTCCCATGAAGGAGAAACTTGAGATGTCCCTCGGCAAGGGCCTTGTCGACATCAGCAGATTCCGCCTGCGGTTCCCAGGTTCCCTGGTCCCAGAGCATGACCGTGCCGCCACCGTACTGGCCGGCGGGGATAACGCCTTCAAACCCACCATATTCGATCGGGTGATCTTCGACCTGTACCGCGAGCCGCCGATCTTTCACGGTCAGGCTCGGGCCCTTTGCGCATGCCCACGACTTTAGAACGCCATTCCAGCCGAGCCGGAAGTCGTAATGAAGGTGAGAGGCGGCATGCTTCTGGATGCAGAAGGGCAGGGCGTGTCCATCCGAATCGCCAACCGCACCACCTTCCGTCTGACTTGCACGCCCCGCAGGTTTCTTGCCGCCGTCAGGTTCGGCTGTAATCGAAAAGTCACGCATGGAGCGGTAGCGGGCAAGCTGCTCATCCACCGCCTCCGATGCGGCGCTCTGCTTCGGCCCCGACGTCGCCTGCTTCGCTGACTTCTTCGCGCCGGCTCTCTTTGTGGCCATGGCTAATCGAGGTGGCAGGTCGCGTTGACGATGTCGTCCAGACCGCCAGCCTGGATCTCAGCGGTGATGAAGCCGGTGTTGTAGCACTCAGGCTGGCTGCTGTTCGCCGAGCAGGATTTCTGCGTATCCAGATCGATCAACTGCTGTGACTGCGTGTCGGCATCGATATAGTACTTCTTCGCGAACGTATTGAACCTTGCCGGCTCGTACTGTTTGGTTGGGCAGTGATTTGCAAGCTGATCGTTGAAGTGCTTCATCGCCACGTCCGGCGCCTCGGGCTTGGGGCGGGCTTCCATACAACCGATATGTGCGAGCAGGATTGCAGAGGTGCAGATGACGCGAACGTTCAGCATGTTTCATCCTTTCAAATGGAGACTGAAAACCTTGGACGCCGATTGACCACGAGGCGGCTAACGCGAAGCCAAAGTAGTACCACCCCGCGCCGCTTCTGGGGAAGCCTACGCCGACTTCCTCTTGGGCGTCTTTGCTGGTTTTGCCGCAGCTTTGGGCTTCACCGGCTTATCGGACTTAACCAGCGTAATCCCCTTGGCAGGCTTCTTCTTCGGCTCGGGCGAAGCCTCGGGCGCATCGTCCCCGATCGATTTACGCAGCGCATCCATCAGCGAGATGACCTTGCCGCGCTGGGGGGCCGCAGGCTCATCCTGCGGAATCGGCGCGTGCTCGATCTTGGCTTGAACAAGCTCTTTAACCGCAACCTCGTAGCCATCAACGAACTTCGAAGGATCGAACTGGGCGGCCTTGCGCTTGATCAATTGCTTCGCGAGGTCGAGCGAGTCTTCATCGATTTCAACTTTCTTGATGTCGCGGAAGTAATCCCGGGCGTCGCGGAGCTCGGCTGCATAACGCATCGTATAAGCCATCATGCCGCTGTCATCCGCAGGCGCAATGGCGACAACGTGTTCGCGGCCAGCAAAGGCAATCTTTGAGATAGCGATCTTCTTCGTATCCAGCAGGGCCTGGCGAACCACCGCATAGGCCTGAGTTTGTGACTCATTCTCCGGAACGATGAAATAAGGCTTTTCGAAGTACTCCGGGTCGATATCCGCCGCATCCACAAACTGTGAGACTTCCATGGCGTGCTTCGAGGGCACACGCAGGTTCGCGAGCTCGGATGGCTCGATCGTCACATACTGACCCTTCTGGTACTCATACCCTTTGACGATCTCGTCATTGCGCACCGTGGGAGCAGCCGCGGGTGCCTCATCGCCACCATCCTGCTGCGCTTCAGCGGCCGAGGCGGTAACTTTCTGGTACCGCACCCGCTCGCCCGTTGCCCGGTTGATCTGGTGAAAGGCGATCTGGCTCTTGGCCTCGGTGGCTACGAACAGCTTCACAGAGAACGAAACCAGCGAGATAGTAATCTGACCGGACCAGTAGGGTCGTGCCATGGTGGTTGCCTCATGGACTACGATTCCGGTGACAACGCTGAAGATGCTTGCAGTGAGCCGTTCTTTGTCAGGCGAAGCTGAGCGAGACGCGGCCGAGAGTCGTGAAGTGCACATCAACCGTCGAGTTCGACGAAGTACGCGTGACGCCGGTCCAGGATCCCGTCGTGACGAACTGCCCGGCGCGCAGTCCGCCGGTGCGTGCGGCGCCTTCATTCGCGAGCCATTGCAGCAGCCGGTACAGATGGTCGCCAGAGTTGGCGGAAGCCGTGTGCTCGGCGCGGATGCTTCCATCCACCGCAAGCGTCGCGATCTCTCCTGCAAAGTTGAGGGATTGCCAGTCGGTGCGAGGCGGTCCGTAAACAAATCCTCCATGCGTGCTGAGGTCGGCGAGCGTGGAGAAGGATGACAACTCCGAGGGCTCGAGAAAGGCGGATTCAAGAATCTCGATCGCGGGATGGGCCGAGGCGAACGCGGCCTGGATCTCGTCGAGCGTGTAAGGGACGGCGCGCGCTGGCAGATCTTCACCAAGCAGAAATGCCACTTCGGCTTCAAGTCCGCGATAGCGGAAATGTGGAGCTGCAAGGACAGCCGCGTCGGCAGCCATCCAGGCTCGCGGCATGGGCGCACACACGGGTGTGGCCTCAGGCGTAGGCGCGCCCACCTTCCATCCGCCGATCTCGCCATATGCCAGGATCAACTCGTCCTGCACCTCGTACGCTTCGGCTTCGGTGGTAGGGCGGACGTCACCCGGGAGATCCTCGATCGGGGTGGTCGTGCGGCGCGCGTCAAGAAGCGCATTGGTGGCGTCAAGCACTTTGCTGGTCATGGCAGGTGAGATGCTCGTTCCACTCATCCTCCGAGCCGGAGGCGCGAGGCCATTTCAGCTACATCACAGCGCAACCACCCTACCGCCGAGGATTTTTGGCGTAGCTCAGCAGGTTTGCCAGCAGGCGGTATGCTCCCGGAACACCCTCGGGCAACTGGCGATAAAGCGCAAAGGCACAGTAGATGTACGCACCCTGGCCTACCTTTGCGAGCAATAGCCCGCCCTGCTGCGAGTCCTGGTCGGGATCATGTGTTTCGAGCAAAGGCGTGTACTCGGGCGACCAGTCGGAGGCGAAGCCGTGACCACGCTCTTCAATCCAGTGGTTGAAGTCGGCCGAGGTGATGCGGTTGGGCCAGGTCAGCAGCGCATTTCCAGGTGCCAGAAGCTGCACCGGCTGATCCTCATCCACCACATTGTGAGCGGAGTCGCCCGGTAACGTGTACGGATAAGGCGCAGACGCCGGATCGAATCCGCCCGAGTTGTACTGCGCGATCACCACGCCACCCTGCTTCGCATATTCGTTCAGCGCGGCCGACCCCGTGCCTTCGAGTTCAGGATGCGCCGCGTACGCTCGTACCCCCAGCACGACAGCGTCGTACTGCTTCAGCGAGTCCGCCGTAACTTCCTTCATACTCAGCAGCGTTGGAGTGACCCCAAGCGACGGCAGAAACGCGGGGACATCGTCCCCCGTACCAGGAAGATAGGCCACCCGAAGATTGGGTGCCGTGGTTACGTCGACGGCTGTGGCGAGATAGGCAGCCGGGGTGTAGTAGTTGGTGTAGGTAAGGCCGGGATAGCCGACCGCGCGGAAGGACTCGGCATAGCGGTGGCCATCGAAGTCCGCCTGGGCGGCGACACGATAGCTGTTGTTTGCAGCAAGGTGCGACGGCGTCACCGTAAACTCCTCGAGAACGGGTTTTACTCGCTCGTCGAACGCGGGCGCAGAGACCTGCCAACCAGAGGGAGCAAGGAGCTTGACCGGTATCTTGGCGGGGCCGATGGTCGCCGCGCCGTGCGGTACCGTCTCCTCCGTCGCTTTCACTCCGAGAAGCGCACCGAGCTGAAAAGCTTTCGTGTCGAGGAGCAATATGCCCGCGGACGCACCGGTGCGGGCGGCGCGATTGGCTTGGAGATCGGCTGCGGAGGTTAAAGGTGGCAGCTCTGAGGTACGCGTCAGGCTGACGGCGACCGGCGGAATGACGACGATCGGCTGATTCGCAAGGGCAGGGTCCGCGACTGTCGCCGCCAGTTCAAGTTCAACACCCTGATCGTCAATGAACGTGCTTGCGGTGAGCGGCGCAGGCGTCGCGGGTGCGTTGCGAAGGGCTGGGTCCGAGACCTCGTAGAAAGGCTGTGACAGGTCGGAACGCGAGAAGTATGGGCGCGTGGCCGGGAGAGCCGGAATGAACTCCGACCCGACTTTGTCGGTGCGTGACGACGAGGCGTTCAGCGGGAGATCGGCTTTGAGATGAGGCTGCCGGTAGTGGGTTTTAACATCAGCCCGCACGGGTAGGGTCACTGCATTGAAGCCCACCGGCTGCGAACCCCCGTTGCTGACTGTAGTCGAGACCAGGATATGCGTGCGGGTGGTGAGAAGAGGTTGGGAGTCAGGCGGATCCGTGAGGCTGGCTGTCATCGAGAGCTCGTGAGCCAGGACGAGTGCGTCGTTGAACTGGACGCGCTTAATGCGAAGTTCGTGCAGGAGGTCGAATCTCTCGTCTTTCCGAACAGGAAGTGATGTGGTTTGGGAGATGAGCGTGTCGAGTAGCTTGAGGGCTTCGCGCAGAGGTGCGGCGGTGAGCTCCGGGTGTGCGGGATTGAAGAGGCGTTGGGCTTCGTCGGTCTTCGCGTCGATCACGGTGAGAGTCTGACGGAGGATTGCGGGCGCGTGCGGGGCAAGGTCCGCGATGCTGGGGAGGGTGGTGTCGATGCCGGTGAAAAGGTCCCGGTCTGCGGAGTCATTGTGCGGCTCAATGCGAAGTGCGCTTGGCTTTGTTGAAGCCTGGGTCTGAGGATCGAGACATGGGGCACCCGCGTTGGTGGCTTTGCAATGAACGCGCGAGCCGTAGAGCGTATACCCTACATCCGCACGGCCGGCCGGCGGTATGCGGAAGTTGGACCCAATCTGCGTCTTCTGCAGCGCAAGCCCCTGGCGCGCCCACTGGATATAGCTCATGCCGTGGAAGCCGGGGATCTTCGGCACATCGCCTTCATGAATCGTGACCGTCGCCTGCGGTGGCGTCGTCGTGTCCTGCCCGGTCACGTAGTTGTGAAAGTGCGGCGGCATGTACTTGCCCGTGGCATAGTCGAACATGCCCTGCGGAGTGATCGGCGCAAACGGCACCCGGGCGTAGACGCGCAGCGGTGCCCACGGCGGCAGACCCATCTCGGGAAACACCTTCGGATCGGCAGCGGCGAGGAAGACCTCCTGCGAAATCTCACCCGAGACCTGGTGTTGCCCATGCCCGTCGGTAACCCCGCCGATGAAGACCGAAGCCAGGACCAGCGGACGATAGAGCCGCACCGCCCGGACCGCGTCGTACAGCACCCGCTCGTGCGTCCACTGCTTGAAGGACTCTTCCTTGGTCTTCGAGAAGCCAAAATCCACCTCGGTTCCGAACATCTGGTCGGTCCCGGTATAGCGATCCTCGGCGAGCAACTCCTGCGTCCGGATCAGCCCGAGCGCATCGTTGAAATCGCTGGTCATCAGGTTCTGACCGCCTTCGCCGCGCGTCAGCGTGAGCATGGCGACACGCGCACCCATGCCCCGCGACTCGAGCGTCAGCAGTCCGCTGTCTTCGTCGTCAGGGTGCGCGACAATCAGCATCATGGACGCACGCGTCCGCAGCTTGCGCAGCAACTGCTCGAGCGCCGGCGCGCCATGATTGATCGGAAGCGTGTCCGCCAGCGCCGGCGCAGAGACGCGCTCCCCCATCAGGTTGGCAGGATCGTCAATCTGCTGTGAAAGCGCTGCGAACGGTGCGAACGCGAGCAGGAGTGCGGCGAGTTGAGGCTTGCTGGGCATTGAAACTAATCTCTCATATTGCGACGGAGAAGCAACCGCACTGCGTCCTCATTGCAAACCGCAACCGCTTCATGGGGCTTGGTCGCTTCGCCGTACCGCGACATATACTTCGGTATCGACGATCACCACCAACTCGGGCGCACGCTGGGGCTGAGAGGCGCCATCGCCGTGAACATGCTCGACATGATCGGCGTCGGACCCTTCATCACGCTGCCTCTGCTGCTCTCAGCCATGGGCGGACCGCAGGCGATCCTCGGCTGGGTGCTGGGCGCAGCGCTCGCTGTGTGCGACGGCATGGTCTGGGCCGAGCTCGGCGCGATGATGCCCGAAGCCGGAGGCAGCTATCGCTTTCTGCGTGAGATGTTCCCAGGGGAAGTCGGTCGATTTCTGTCGTTTCTCTTCGTGTTTCAGCTCATGGTCTCGGCTCCGCTCTCGGTGGCGAGCGGATGCATCGGTCTATCGCAGTATGCGGGCTATCTGGCTCCGGGCCTGCTCGGGAGCTGGGCGCATTGGGGAAGGATCTCGGCCGGGCCAGGAACGTTGGTCGCGATTGCGGCAGTGTTGTTTGCAGTCGCGCTCCTCTACCGGAATCTGGCCACTCTCAAGTGGGTCTCGTACGCGCTCTGGGCAACCGTGATTGGGACCTTGGGTTGGGTCTACTTCGTCGCCTTGACACATGGCCATCTGGCCGGTGCGGTCGATCTTCCGCCGGACGCCTTTCAGCTAAACCCAGCCTTTTTTGCCGGTCTCGCAGGCGCCATGCTGGTAGCGACCTACGACTTCTGGGGCTATTACAACGTCACCTTTCTTGGCGGAGAGGTTAAGGATGCGGCCAGGACCATCCCGCGCGCGATCCTGATCTCGATTGCCGCGGTCGGCTGCTTGTACGTGGCCCTGCAGGTTGCGGTGCTCAGCGTGGTCAACTGGCACGAGCTGGTCAACATGAAGGGCCTCGGCGCGCGCCAGGCGTTGATCTCCTACTTCATGCAGACAGCGTATGGCGGCGCGACCGGTGCGCTCGCGGGCAGGATTGCCGCGGTGCTCGTGATGGTGACGGCGTTTGCGAGCGTGTTCTCTCTGCTACTCGGCTACTCGCGCATTCCATACGCAGCGGCCCGCGACGGCAACTTCTTTGAGGCGCTGGGAAAGGTCCATCGCGGAGGCTTTCCTCACGTCTCGCTGCTCTGGCTGGGCGGGGCCGCGGCTTTGTTTTGCTTCTTTTCGCTTGGCGAGGTGATTGCAGCACTCGTTGTGCTCAGAATCCTCGTTCAGTTTGCCGCCCAGCACGTCGGCGTCCTGTGGATGCGGCACAAGCAGCCAGGGCGAAAGCGGCCGTTTCGCATGTGGCTCTACCCTCTGCCGCCGATGCTGGCGCTGGTGGGGTTCGGCTGGATTTTGGTCGGGCGTGTGAATTTCGCACGCGAGTTGCGGCTCGCGGTACTTGTTTTGGCGCTAGGGGTGATCTTCTATGGCTTCTACCGGCGAAACCAAATAAAATATCACGCATGAGCGAAACGCTGGAAGTCAGCACGGAATCAGCCATCAGCACCGAAAAGCAAGGCCACACTCTCTATACCCGGAACAACCCCTACCAATCAGAAGTTCTGGCGAACTACCTGTTGACCGCAGAGGGTTCGGAGAAAGAGACGCGCCATATCGAACTGGCGATAGAAGCGGGGATGACCTACACGCCGGGAGATGCGGTCGGAATCGTGCCGGAGAACCGGCGGCGCGCGGTGGATGAGGTGCTGGCAGCGCTCGGCATGTATGGCGATGAGCGTGTGCTCGATCACTACAAGGTCGACATTGATCTCGAAGAGGCGCTGCGTACGCGTCTCGCGATCGGCAAGCTGACACGCGGAAGCATCACGCAGATGGCGAAGCTGGCGCCCACGAATGATCGCCTGAAATCGATGACCGGCGCAGAAGGCAAGGCACTCGCAGAGGAATATTGCTGGGGCCGTGAGTTTGTCGACGCGCTCACCGACTTCCCTGGCGTCATCACCAATCCGCAACAGCTCTTCCAGGTCCTCGCACGGCTTACCCCACGGATGTACTCCATCGCTTCCAGCCAGGCGCTGCACCCGGAGAATGTTCAGACAACGGTGCGTGTCGTCCGCTACGAGACGCATGGACGGGAGCGGCAGGGACTTTGCAGCGGTCATCTGGGCGAGCGCTCCCCGCTCGGTGGAACCATGCCCATCTTCCTCCACGCCAATGGCAACTTCCGGCTGCCGGAAGATCCGACGGCGCCCGTCATCATGGTCGGGCCGGGTACAGGCATCGCGCCCTTCCGGGCATTCCTCGAGGAGCGTCAGGCGACCGGCGCCAAAGGCGACAACTGGCTCTTCTTCGGCGAGCAGCGCGAGGCGCTCGACTTCCTCTACAAAGACCAGTTACAGGGCATGCACAAGGATGGCGTGCTGAAGCATCTGCACACCGCATTCTCGCGCGACCAGGCAAAGAAGATCTACGTGCAGGATCGCATCCAGGAAAATGCAGCGGAACTTTACGCATGGCTCGAAAACGGAGCTTACTTCTACGTCTGCGGTGATGCCTCGCGCATGGCGAAGGACGTGGAGTTGGCCCTGCTTGACGCGATCGCCAAAGGTTCGAACGGCACGCTCGACCACGCCAACGAATACCTCGCCAACATGAAAAAGCAGAAGCGTTACCAGCGAGATGTCTACTAGGGTCTGGTATCAGCTCTGATTGCAGACTGAACCACAAACCTTTGGCTTCGACTGAGATACAAGCGGCTCGATCACGCGTAAGTGATCGAGCCTTTCTTCGCCCTCGATAAGCTCCTGGAGGTCGGGCCTCCTGACGCAATGACTTCGGGCGCGCGAGACCCTCTGCCCTACCGATCGGCCACAGTCCGGTACACAGGCTTTCGGTACTCGTTGAGGTCAGGCGGGGGGAAAGTCGCATCCAGGCTGCCGATCTCGTCGGCATCGCCGTGCGCGGACCGGATCCCGGTAATATCGGCTCGGAGACTACGATCCGGTGGAGTCGCCGACTCGCAGCCCACGGTCGACGACACTGCGAGGGCAAGAAGGAAGGCTGTAAAAGTGACGCGTGCAACGGTGTTCAACGGGGCCGAAGGACAGCCGTTCATAGTAACCTCCCGGAGACAGATTGAGCTTAGGCTCTGCTGCCGCCGAACGATATAACCCGGCAGAGTAGGCTAGCCTCACGAGGCTTGTATCGGCATGGTTTTCAAACGCAATAGCCTCAAAGGCTAGGCGTGCTGTGCTTTTCAAGTTGGAGACGGGCTAAATCCGCTGATAGTCCGCACGCCACGAGACAATGCTCTGCTTGATGCTCTTCGGGTCGAGTTCTTAGGCGATCGTGCGGCGGACCAGCGCAGGAAGTTCGGCGTCCGACGCGAACCGCAGCGCGATAAGCTGGCGTGTGCTGAGCTTGTACACGTCGGCCACTGGAACCAACGCAGCAATGCGGAGACGCTCCTCAAGCCGCACGATCCGGTCCTGGTCGGCGAGCCCGTACAGACGAGTCTTCGCGCACAACAGGAAAAGCGCAAGCGCCAGAAGTATGGTCCATACATGGAAGAACTTCTCGTTAGGCCACGCCTGCACGGTGAAGACGATCGCGACAACCAGGTTCGCGATAAAGAACGGTGCGAGAAAAAAGTGAAAAAGCGGATCGACCGCCGCATGGCTTTGAGCTGACTGCTGTTGGGGCATGCGCGAATGCTACTCCGTTTGCGTTAACCTTGGTAGATGGCTCAAGGCAAAAAGCGAATTGGCGTGCATCTCGGAACGGCAGGCGGCTGTTGGACGGCGGTCAACCGCGCGGTCGAAGCGGGGGCGAATACATTTCAGATCTTCTCCTCGAGCCCGCGCCAGTGGAAGGCCGCTCCCGTCAAGCCGGAGGACGCGGCCAAAATGCGGGAACTCCGGGCGCAGCACGACATCGGCCCCATCTCCATTCACGCAAGCTATCTGATCAATCTTTGCAGCCAGACCGAGAGCGTCCGCGAAAACTCAACCGCTGCCTTCCGAGGGGAGGTCGAGCGCGCGCTGGCGCTCGGAGCCGAAAACCTGGTCCTGCACCCCGGAAGCTGGAAGGGACTGACGCGCGACGAGGGGCTCCGGCTGGCCGCGCAGTCGATCGAGCGGGCCATCGATGGGATCGACTTCAGCCCGGCACCCAACTTCCGCATCCTCATCGAGAACACGGCCGGGGCGGAGTTCTCGCTCGGGGGCAAGCTGGAACAGGTGGCCGAACTCGTGGCCTGCCTCGAGAAGTGCGCGCCCATGGGCGTCTGCCTCGATACCTGCCACGTGCATGTCGCAGGCTATGACATCGTATCTCCCGACGGCTACCTCGAGACGATGCTGCTCGTCCGCGACACCATCGGCTTCGAGGCGGTAAAGGTGTGGCACTGCAACGATGCGAAGGCCGCCATGGGCTCGAAGCTCGACCGGCATCAACATATCGGCGAGGGTACGATCGGGGCTGAGCCGTTTCGCCGCATCCTGCACGACAAGCGCTTCGCCCACGCCGTCTTCATCGCCGAAACCCCTGTCGACTCGCCAGGAGATGAAGCTCGAAACGTTGGAGTTCTGCGGACTTTATCGGCAGGCTGACACTGTACACGCAAAGCGCCGGCGCGGTCAGCGGCCACTTCATAGTGCTCGAACGCATTGCGTCTACGGCTGCAGTTGTTGGCGCACCTGCAACTTCACCAGGCAGAGATGCCGCCTATCCCAGATGCTCTTGCAGAAAGGCATTGCGAAACTTGCCTTGCGGATCGTAGGTGCGAGCCAGAGCCAGGAAGTCCTTTGCGCGAGGATAAAGCGGTTCGATCTCCGTTGACTTCAGCGTGAAAACCTTCGCCCAGTGCGGACGCGCTGCGAACGGCGCTAACCTGTTCTCGATCTCCGGAAGCAGAGCAGCGATCGCATCGGAGTCGGGCTTCCATGTGAAGTGGATGGCAAGCGACGGGCGTTCGTACGCCATCGAGAGCCAGAGATCATCGGCGGCCACCGCGCGCAGTTCGGTGACGAGCAGGTGTGGGGTAATGTGGTCGCGCAGGGTTTCAACCGCGCGAATCGCCTCGTAGCCGCGCTCGATCGGCACAAAATACTCGGTTTGAATCTCCTGGCCGCTGGACGGAGTAAAGTTCAGCTTGAAGTGCGGCAGACGTTCGTACCAGGGACCCTCCGCGCCGAGCTGGTCCGTACAGGCTTCAGCAGGATGTTCCGGGATTGGATGAAGATTTTCTGTCGCCAGGGTCGCCTGATGAAAGGTAGCGGCGGGCATCTCCATCCCGTTGCGGCCAGCCCGGCGCTTCAGCCAGACGGTGCTGGCGCGACTCCTCTGCCAGTCTGTAAAGAGCGAAACGCTGTACGCCGAAGACATAATCTGCGGCAGTTGATGCTCGAGTTCGCTGAACGGAAGATTCTGGTAAACCACCTGCGTCATCTGGTAGCTCGGTTCCACCGCAAGCGTCAGGCGAGTGACAATTCCAAGCGCGCCCAGAGCGACAACTGCGCCTCGAAAGGTTTCGGGATTCCGTGCGCGCGAGAGCGTGTGCACCGCGCCGTCCGCCGCGACAAACTCGATCGCCAGCACCGGTGTTGCGAGATTGCCGTTGTGCAGGCCCGAACCGTGGGTCGCCGTCGCGATCGCTCCGCCAACCGAGATATGCGGCAGGGAAGCCATGTTCGGCAGGGCCAGGCCGCGGGCCTCAAGCGCCAGCGCGAGCTCCCCATAGCGAATGCCCGCGCCGACCGTAACCGTACTGTTCGCAGCGTTGACTTCCACGCTGTTCAGGCGATGCGTCAACAGCTGGGCGGTGGTGGAATCCGCAATGCCATTGAAGGCGTGGCGCGTCCCGAGCGCACGAAGATGCGACACACTGCGAACGGCATCCTGCACCTCGGCCATCGTCGCCGGCTCAAACACGGTGTCGGCGGAGTAGACGTAGTTCGCGGACCAGTTGGTGCGCGGGGTCACGGCAGCTTCGATCGTTGCAACCATAAGGATACGTGCGACGCGTTACCTTTCAAGGAGTCGCTTGGTGCATAGGATGGCACCGGCCCCCGCCAGGTCCTCGCTTGGAGGTTCGTTGTCGAAAAGCCTGCCCTTGGTCATCTCCGACCATGGGGCAGGCTCGAACTTGCTACTGCGGCATCGCCGGTTTGACCGGATGAGCCGCTAGGAACTCGTAGCGGGCGCGCTGCGTATCGGGCTTCGCGTCACTCGTCGCGTCAAGATGCATGACGTTCCAGTCAGGAGGATTATAGGTCGGCCACGTCGGCAGACCCGTTCCGTTCGGGTTGCCGGTGCGCGCGAAGTTGGTCCAGTACTCCTGGATCTGCTCGGACAGCGCACGATCTTCGGGACGCCATACAGCTATGTTGCGGGCGTCGAGCGTACCGAACACGTATTCAATGTCATCCGAGTGGAAGGCGCCGGGGTTTCCCGCGTGGAACTTGTCCGGCGGCGCGGCCAGGTCGAAGCGAAAACGGTAAACTGGCGCCTGGCCGGTCGCAACCTGCGCGTCCAGCCACTTCCAGGTGGAGAATGCAATAAAGTTATCGTCCATCAGGTCTCCCGCGGACTGGATCGCCTCTGCGTCCGTCGTTGCGGGGTAAAGAGCGAGAAACGCAGGCGCGTCATCTCCGTAGTTTTCCTTCGCGCGCGCCGCAAATGTCTCGGGCGTAGGCTTCACCGGATTCATGGTCACTGCCGCCCTGACTTCATCCGCATTCCACCCGGCGAGCACCGGCACGTGTGCCTGCTCGCCGGCGGCATAGATCTCAGGAATCGGCTTCGGCAGATAGTAGCCGTCGATATCCGGGGCAAAGCGCGGCGATGGCTTGATGGTCTTCGAGGTAGCGCCGGCCAGGAGCTGGTCGACGGTCAGCTTGCGCAGAGCAGCCAGGTCGGTCGTGCCGAACGCCGCCTGCGCGAAGTCGCTGTCCTGCTGCTCGGCCTTCGCGAGCAGAGGATAGCCGATCGAGGAGCTGGAGAATGCCCCGCCGCTCTCGCCGATTGCGTGCGCAATATTATGTTCCGATAGCGGCGAAGCCATCAGCGAGCTGACCGAAAACGAGCCGGCGGATTCACCGAAGATCGTAATATTTGCCGGATCGCCGCCAAACTCGCGGATGTTGTCCTTGACCCACGAGAGCGCGGCTGCCTGGTCGAGCAGGCCATAGTTGCCGGACGCATGATGCGGCGACTCGGCCGTCAGCTGCGGATGAGCGAAGAAGCCAAAGATCCCGAGCCGATAGTTGATCGTCACCACCACCACGTTGTGGTGAGCGAGCGACGCACCGTCGTGGCGCGGTTCAGACGCGCCGCCCGCGGTGAAGCCGCCCCCGTGAACCCAGAACATCACCGGCAGTTTCGCGTCCGGTTTCGCATCCGCCGGCGTCCAGATGTTCAGCGTCAGGCAATCTTCCGATTGGCCGGCATCTTTAAAGACCATATCGGCGAAGGGATTCGTCTGCACGCAGTGATGGCCGTACTCTTTGGCAACCATCGTGCCATCATGCTTCGCGGGGGGCTGCGGAGCCTGCCAGCGCAGGTTGCCGACCGGCGGGGCGGCGTACGGAATGCCCTTGAAGGCGCGGACCTTTGCGTCCGCACTCGGCGCGCCCTCCACCTTGCCCTGCGCGGTCTTGACCTTGAGCGGGTCGGCGTGAAGCGCGCTCGCGGTGCATGAGAGCGCAACGAAAAGGGCGGCAAGAAGCTGTCTGGAACCTGCAGGCATCGTGAACTTTCTCCGATGCAACGCTAGCACACGAAGAGCCTGCGCTGCGCAAGCGCGCGCGATCGGCCCAGCTTGACGATCTTCTTTACAATGGAATCATGCCCGAGTTTGATCACAAGACAGCGTCGCGTACCGAAGGCGACGAGCCGGAACGCTATAACCCTGCCACCATCGAGCCCAGATGGCAGGCTGTCTGGGACGCGGACGAGGCACTGTATGCGGCCGGTCCCCACGACGAAGGTAAGCCCAAGTTCTACTGCCTCGAGATGCTGCCCTATCCCAGCGGCGCGCTGCACATCGGGCACGTTCGCAACTACGCCATCGGCGACGCGCTCGCGCGCTTCATGTGGATGCGCGGCCATAACGTGCTTCACCCCATGGGCTGGGACGCCTTTGGGCTTCCTGCCGAGAACGCCGCGCTCAAAAACGGTGTGCCCCCGCGCGAGTGGACGCTCTCAAACATCGCCTCCATGAAGGCACAGTTCAGGCGCCTCGGCATGGGCTTCGACTGGGCGCGCGAGATCACCACCTGCCTGCCCGACTACTATCGCTGGAATCAGTGGTTCTTCCTCAAAATGTTCGAGGCCGGCCTCGCCTACCGCAAGAAGAGCAAGGTCAACTGGTGCCCGAAATGCGCTACCGTACTTGCGAATGAACAGGTCGTCGGCGGCTGCTGCTGGCGCCACGAAGATACGCTCGTCGAGCAGCGCGACCTTACTCAATGGTTCCTCCGGATCACACGGTACGCCGACGAACTCCTCACCGGACTCGACACGCTCGACGGATGGCCCGAAAAAGTCCGCACCATGCAGCGCAACTGGATCGGGCGCTCCGACGGCACCAACGTCGACTTCATGGTCGCCAACGCGCCGGGTTCGTCTGCCAACGGCTCGAAGATCACCGTCTTTACCACCCGCGTGGACACCATCTTCGGCGCGACTTCCATCCAGGTTGCGCCCGAACACGCCGTGGCCAGGACCTTCGCTGCTGAAGACTCTGCTCTCTCCGCACAGATCGACGAACTCATTGCCCAGCAGAAGGCCGCACGTGAAGCCGGCGACCTCGGAGCGATCGAAAAGCACGGCGTCGCCACGGGCCGATTCGCAGTCAATCCGTTCAACGGCGAGCGCCTGCCCATCTGGGTCGGCAACTACATCCTCGCGGACTACGGCACCGGCGCCATCATGAGCGTGCCCGCCCACGACGAGCGCGACTACGAATTCGCCACCAAGTACGGCCTCCCGATCAAGCGAGTGGTCGTACCCGTCGACGAGTCGCTTCCAGACCTGCCCTACACCGGCGAAGACGATGCCGTCCTCATCGAGTCAGGCGAGTGGACCGGCACCTCCTGCCTTGCGGCCCAGGAAAAAATGGCCACATTCGCGAAGGCAAATGACTTCGGCACGCCCACCATCACCTACCGCCTCAAAGATTGGGGCGTAAGCCGCCAGCGCTACTGGGGCACGCCCATCCCCATGGTCTACTGCACTGCCTGCGGCGAAGAGAACCCGATCCCGGTGCACGAAGCGGACCTCCCGATCCTGCTGCCGGAGTCGATCACCATCACCCAGCAGGGAGGCTCGCCGCTCGGCCAGGTGCCCGACTTCGTCAACACCACCTGCCCGCGGTGTGGAGGTCCTGCACGCCGCGAGACCGACACCATGGACACCTTCGTCGACTCCAGCTGGTACTTCTACCGCTACACCGATGCCCACAATGCCACCGCTCCCTTTGAAAAGGCGAAGGCTGATTACTGGTTCCCCATCGACCAGTACATCGGCGGCGTCGAGCACGCCATCCTGCACCTCATCTACTCGCGTTTCTGGACCAAGGTGATGCGCGACCTCAAGCTCATCGACAACCACGAGCCGGCGCAGCGCCTCTTCACCCAGGGCATGGTCATCAAAGATGGCGCGAAGATGTCGAAGTCCAGGGGCAACGTCGTCAGCCCGGACCTGATGATCGAGCGCTACGGCGCCGACGCAACGCGTATGTACGCCCTCTTCGCCGCGCCTCCCGACCGCGACCTCGACTGGCAGGAAGACGGCGTCGCCGGCATCGTCAGGTTCATCAGCAAGATCTACCGGCTCGTCACCAAGTACGCCGACTTCTCAGCCGGAGCAGCCGAGAAGACCGCGGACGACGAGTATCTCCTTCGCAAGCTCCACCAGACGCTCGCCAAGATCACCCTCGACTTCAGTGGTCGCTGGCACTTCAACACCAGCATCTCGTCCATCATGATCCTCGTCAACGAAATCACCTCGAAAGAAGCCGCCATCGACGACGGCCGCGTCACCTCGACCACCGTCCGCGAACTCATGCGCTCGCTCGTCCAGATCATCGCCCCGTTCGCCCCGTTCGTGGCCGCAGAGCTCTGGGAGCGCCTCGGCGAAAGTGGCATCGTCTTCCGTACTGCCTGGCCAGAGGCCGACGCTGAACTCGCCCGCGAAAGCGAGATCGAGATCCCCGTCCAGGTCAATGGCAAGCTCGTCGTCGTCGTCAGGGTCGCAGCCGCAAGCGACCCGGAGACCGTCAAAGCCGCAGCCCTCAACGATGAGAAAGTCCAATCCCGCATCGCCGGAAAAACTATTGCAAAAATCGTCGTCGTCCCCGCGAAGCTCGTCAACCTCGTGGTGAAATAGCGTGGCCGACGCTGCGGGAAAAGTCCGCGGAACCCAGTCCTTCGTCGGCACCCTCTCTGCCGTCTGGCGCAGGCCCTGGCTGGTCGCGCTCGAGGTCGCCTGGCGATGGTCCTTCGGTGCGCCCGCGTTGGCCCTGGTGCTGTTCAAGGTGCGTCTTGTGCTCTTGGCTGCAACCGGAGGCTCGCTCGATCCGGCCAGGCTCGGCCTGGATTCGGTTCTGCTCCACGATCCCGTAGGTGCCTTGAGCGCCGATCCCTTGGGCGCAGCCTCAAAGTTTGCCGTCGCCTGGTCCCTCGTCGCGCCCGGTCTCGAGAAGCTCGCCCTCTGGCTGGTGCCGCTCGTGCTCATCGGCTGGGTCGTTCAATCCTCCGTCGGGCGCACCATGGTGCTGCGCTACGTGGATGACACGTTACACGCGCGCGTCGGCACGCTGATGCTGCTGCAATCTCTGCGCGTCGCGGTCCTCACCGCGGTCTTCGCGGTCTGGCTGCGGCTCATGGGCTCGAGCGCCCACCTTGCCGTCACTGGCCCCATCGCACTTAAAGCCGAGCCCAACCTCGTGCTCTTCTGCGGGCTGGTCATCGTGATCTCTCTGGGAATGTTCTGCGGCTGGGCTGCAGTCAGCTGGGCCTTCGGCATCGCGCCTCTGCTTGCCATGGCCAGAGACCTCGGCGCCCTTGCCAGCCTGCGGGCGACACTCGCTCTTGGTCGCGTCCGCGCCAAACTCGTCGAGATCAATCTCGTCCTCGGCATCGTCAAGATCATGCTGATCGTGCTCTTGATGGTCTTCTCCGCTACCCCGCTGCCGTTTGCCTCGGTAGAGACGACGGAGTTTCTCGCCTGGTGGTGGCTTGGCGTGTTCCTCCTCTATCTCGTCGCCTCCGACTTCTTCCATGTCGCGCGCATGGTCGGCTACCTCGATCTCTGGCGCGGCGGCCAGGCTCTCCTGCCAGATCGGCCCGGTGCACGCGGCACGGTTACTTCCTAAGGTAGGGCGCTGCGCGTGGTGCTCCTGGAGTCAAAGATTTTCGAGCGAGACCCTCCTCGACTCTGCATCTTAGAGCTCATTGCACCTACTTTGGAGGACTGAACGATGAATATCGCTGTGTACGGCATTGGTTATCTTCTCGTGATCGCAGGCGTCGCCTACATCGCACATCTCATGCACATCCCGCAAACCTGGGTCGCCGCCATCGTCATCGTGCTCATCGGCGTTGGCGTCCTCTCCGCCGCGCAGATGATGAAGGGCGGCGGCAAGGTTTAGCCACGGCTGCGCTGATCCGGTCCGTCCGGCAAACCAGAACAACAACATCCTTGTGCCGGGCGGCCCCTTCCTCTTAGATCGGACGGCTTCTTCAACACGGATCGTCTCCTTACAACCCGGTCGCGTTGAAGCCGCAGTCTACGAAGGTGATCTCTCCCGTGATACCCGACGCGAGCGGGCTTGAAAGAAACAACGCAGTGTTGCCCACTTCGAGCGCGTCGACGTTGCGATGCAGCGGCGCCCGCTGCTCTACCGCATTCAAAATGGTGGAGAAATCCGAAATGCCCCTGGCCGCCAGCGTCTTGATCGGTCCTGCTGAGATCGCATTCACGCGAATCTTCTGCGCGCCCAGGTCGGCCGCCAGATACCGCACCGCAGCCTCAAGCGCAGCCTTCGCCACGCCCATGATGTTGTAGTTCGGAAACACCTTTTCGCTGCCATAGTAGGTCAGGGTAAGAATGCTTCCGCCCTCCGGCATCAACGGCGCGGCCGCGCGGGCAAGCGCGATCAACGAGTAAGCACTGATGTCGTGAGCCACACGAAAGTCTTCGCGAACCGTGTTCAGCACGGAGTTCTTGATGTTCGGCGCAAAGCCGATCGAATGCACCAGGATATCCAACTTGCCGTAGGTGGACTTCAGATGCTCGAAGGCGGCTTCAATGTCCGCATCGGAGCCTACATCGCACCGGAAGGTCCTCGGCTGCGAACCGTCAGCCAGCGGAAGTTCGGCGGCAAGCCCTTCCGCCTCGCGCTGCAGGCGTTCCGATTGGTAGCCGATAGCAAGAATGGCGCCAGCTTCAGCCAGCTTCTGGCAGATAGCCCAGGCGATGCTACGCTTGTTGGCAAGGCCGAAGACGACGGCCACTTTGCCTTTGAGATCGATCATGAGGTGCTCCTTTTCCGTTGATCAGGATAGCAGGCTCCCCACACCCATAAGCTTCGCGCGCTGCTCCCGTCCGCCGGCACGAACACCGCGCACGCATCGAACGATCAACCGACCAGGTAGTCGTACTGCTCTTCCGTGATCGGCACCACCGAAAGCCGAAACTGCCGGAACAAAATCGAATCCGTAAACACCGCAGCTTTGCGAATCTCTTCGAGCGGCTTCTCCTGCTTCAACCGCTTCCCGGGCTTGATCACCACCTTCGGGTTCTTCACATCGCTCGCGTCCACCGACACTACCTTCGCCGTCCCCACAGCAGCCTTGCCGATATTCGAGTGGTAGATGACCAGCTTCTCGCCCTTCTTCATCGTGCGCAGATACAGCAGCGCCTGGTTGTTGGCAATCCCGTCCCAGACCGTCTCGTCATCGCGCACCAGGTCGTCATACGAATACTTGTTTGGTTCTGTCTTCAGCAGAAAAGGCATAGGACAAGGTTACAGCGAACAGGAAAGTAAAAAACAAAGCCAGCAGGAAACACCTCACCCGCCCAGGTCAATCAAATGAACCTCATCGAGCGCTTGCCCCAGAAATGCCGACCCAAGCCGTTGAAACTTCTCAATCGAGTCTGTCGCGTAAAACACCGGCGACACGATTACGCCCTCGCCTGGACCGGCTGGTAGGATCTTCGCCGCCGCCATCGCCGTCGCCGTTGCCGAATCTACAATTCGCAACGGGTGTCCCAACTCCACCAGTGTGCGCTCGATCAACGGCTTGATCAAAGGGTAATGCGTACAGCCGAGCACCAGCGTCCGCACGCTTGGTGCCTCCGCCAGGGCCTCCGCAAGGTAGATCCGCAGCACCTCTGCCGTCACCGGATGGTCGGTCCAGCCCTCCTCGACCAGCGGTACAAGCAGCGGGCACGCCTTCTCGTGCACCGCCATTCCCAGCCCTGCAAACGCCCTGGTATAAGCCGCCGATTGAACCGTAGCCGCGGTCGCAAGGACGAGGACCGTGGGCAGCAGATTGTCATCAGACGCCGCAAGCGCTCTCGCCGCCTGCGCACCCGGTTCAATCACGCCAATTACGGGAATCGGCAGTGCAAGCTTCAATTCTTCGAGCGCAAGCGCAGATGCAGTGTTGCAGGCCACCACCAGCATCTCCGCGCCCTGCGCCAGCAGGAAGGCCGCGCTCGACACGGCGTAGCGCGCAATCGTCTGCTGCGACTTCGCCCCATAGGGAAGGCGCGCCGTATCACCGAGATAGAGAAACCGCGCCTCCGGCATCAGGGGCAGCAGCGCGCGAAGAACGGTCAATCCGCCGAAGCCGGAATCGAAGACTGCGATGGTGGGCATCTGTAGATGTTAGTGGTTCGATGTCTGATCTTCGTTATGGTCTAGGTGCCTGCGACGGCATTCTCCATCCGGCAGCCGTTTCTACATCGGGTTACCAAATGCCGAGAGCACGTGAATCGAATGCGCCGGGTCGAGAACAGCGTAAGGCCGCGTCAGGTCCGCATGACCCGCGAGCGTATCGCGAGGCTGCCCATCGACCAGGAAGCGTACCTCCTGGATCGCTGGAAAATTTGCGTGCAGCGTCGCAATGATGGCGCGCAGCGTAAGATCTTCCGTCTCGATCCCCGAAGGATGGGCATCGGCAAAGCTCTTGCTCAGGTTCACGACCGCAAGCAGGTCGCCGTCCGCGTGCAAATGGCCATAGGGTGATGATTGCTGATCGGCCGCCGTATCATCGGAGTTCGGCGAGGGGTTCGTCACGGGAAGTGGGACAAGAAAGACATCGGTCACCGCCTGTCCAGAAGGCAGAGGATGGGTGGAGGCGGATTGCGCAAAGTCGGTGAACATGCGGTCGAGGATGAGCTTGGCCCGCAGCGACTGTTCCTCGGGCAGCGGCATCGTCACATCTTCGACATTGATCGAAGCGTCACCGTCGTTCGCCTGCGCGATCGAAACCTGCTCCGCGGGCAGATCGGTAGGCGCCGGGATGCGCGACTCATCCCGCATGGCGGAAATCCGCTCACGCTTGCTGACGCAGCCGCGAATCAGCAGCAGGCACATCAGCCCGATCAGGCCGACCAGGGTCCAGTAAAGGATTCGCTGATACCTCGGGATCATGGCTGCGCCCCGTTCGGTGGATTCACAGGCGGCGGAGGCCGGCGCTCAATGGGTGCGGGTTTGTGCGGCTTCGCGTCGGGCGCGAGAGGAGATTCGTCGGGTACAACAAGCGGCCTCGCCTTGACCTTTGGCTTTGCCGATGCGACCGGAGCGGCAGTCGTCGGATTCGCAGCCGGCGCAGCAGCCTGAGCGGCGGCGATCTGGGCCTTTGCGTGCTCGCGCCAGTAACCCAGCGCGGTCACCAGCGACTCTGCCACGTGCTGCTGGTAGGCGTCGTCCGCAACCGACCCGTTGGGAGCGGCGGGCGCAATCTCCACCGCAACCGCAGGGCAGGTCAGCGAGTCGATCGGGTGCACGGAGACGCGGGTCACCACCAGCGGCACGCGCAGTCCGTTCAACGCCGTCGAAAGCTCGTTGGCGAGTTGAAGCGAGCGCGGCAGGCTGGGGGCTTGTGCCGAATCCCACGGAGTGATGACGCTATCCTGCGTGGAATCGCCCGTGAAGAACGGCTCCGTCAGCGCGGAGGTGAACAGATGCACCCCGTGCCCGGCACCGGTCGCATGCAGCAGCAGGCAGGCCACGGCGCGCGAGCGGTTCGCCGTCTCCGCACGCTGATCGGCTGTCGGGTTGTCATCGGCCGAGGCATGCGTGAGGACAACAGTGAACTGCTGAGCCTCGAGCAGGGACTTCAGCCGATTCGCGAAGGCAAAGTTCAGATCCTTTTCGTCCCCCTCGCGGCCCAGTTTCGCCCCGGGGTCGGGGCCTCCATGCGCCGGGTCCAGCACAATCACACTCGGGTTGTAAGGAGGCTGCGCCGCACGCACTCGTCTTGCCTTGTGCGGCGGAGAAGAAACAGCCGGTGTAACCGGAGCCGCAGTCTGGGCTGCAGCTGCGCCCACGGCGAGCAGGAGCAGGAGGACGCGGATTGGAGATTGAGGGATGGTCACAGGTCCAACGGTGATTGTAGCTGGTGCCTGACGGAGAGCGCCGGCTGACCGGGCACCCACCGATTGCGTGTAACCACCACGCGGTCGATGGGCGCCCTTGGTTTGCAGGCTAATTTAGCGCGTAAATGGCAAGACCGCTGAGGAGTTTGGGGTAGAAATCGGTGGATTTCTGCGGCATCACATCGTTCGAGAGCGAGATGTCCCGAAGCTGGGTCAGCGTAACCGGTTTAATCAGGAAGGCAATGTCCGCCTGGCCGGACTGCACCTGCTCCACTGCCTCTTCGCCGCTGCGAATATACCGGATATTCTCAAGATTCGCAATGGATTCATGCGTCAAATGCAACAGATACTCGAGCACAATGCGATGCAGCTGCACCACATCCAGCTGAGCCTGGCGCGCGGTAATTTCCGGATGTAACTCCTTCAGCTTCGCAAGAATGGCCTCGGGCTTCGCCGTAAGGAGGTGGGTCTGATCCCGGGTCTTCGCCAGGAACGCCACCCCCTGCGTATCAGCCAGGACCTTGCTTCCCTCCGCATCCACCGGTGTCACCGTGAAGAGCGCTTCGGCAGCCTTCAAAAAGGCCTCAGGCGAGAACTCCTGCAAGCCGAAGACGACACGATGCGTGGGTAAAATCGTGATCCCTGGCGCCTCCATATTGACGAACGTCATCATCATGGCGGCTTCAGGGAAGGGCGGCCTCGGCAGCAGAGAGTGCGATTCGTCCGCGCGGTTTGAAGGAGATTCCTCGTCCTCTTCCACTTCAGCCTCGGGTTTGTCTAAACCGAGCTCCACCGCGCGCTCATGCATATAGGTTACGGAGGTCTCGTAACGGTGGTGTCCATCCGCGATAATCAGCTTCTTGTCCGCCATGGAGGTGACAATGAGGTTGATCAGGTGCGGATCGGTCAGCCGCCATACCCGGTGCGTGACCTCGTATTCGTCGACAATCTCGAGATTCGCCGGTGCACCCTTGTCGAAGATCAGCCGCTCCGCCGTAAACGCCGGATCCGCGTAAAGCATGTAAATCTGCTCGCAATACGCGCGGGTCGCCTTGAAGAGGGCAAGCCGATCGGACTTGTGTTTTGGAAACGTCTGCTCGTGCCGGTAAACAACCTCCTCGGCGTAGTCGTAGAGGTGGCCGAGTGCGATAAAGCCGCGGCGCTCGCGAGTTTCATTCGAACCCGGTACGGTATAGGTCTGCGAATAGCCGTAAAGCGCAGGCTCGGATTCCTCGCGCAAAATGCCCTTCTTCCGCCACGAGGCAAGCGACTCAGCGGCGCGTGTGTAGACGTTGTGAGCGGTCTCACCCTCCGGCAAAGGCCGAAAGGCGTCCGTGTCATCCACTTCTTTCTTCCCCAGAATGACGCGGATCAGGTTGTACTTGGAGCGGTCGTAGTAGGCCTGCTGCATCTCCGGCGTAATCTTATCGTAGGGCTGGGTGACGACATCCTCCATGCGAACCTTCTGGGTGTCGTAGCGCAGGGCGCGAAAAGGGTAAATACGGGCCATCTTCAGTTTGTTCCTCGAGCTCTATTGTAGGCGGTGCGCCGCGGCCGGGTGAGAACAAGGGAAGAATGATGCTGCAACCTTTCAGCGCGTTCTTTATACCAATTCGGTCCCGCACAGACCCGTATTTTGATGACAGTGACTTTCCCGTAAAGAGATGCATCCAAGTACATCTTGAGCGGTGTAAGCTGCGTTCTACAGATCGTGAGCCCGAGGATTATGCGCATGGTTACGAGAGAACGAGCGAAGGTATGGTTCTATCTGGGTGCGAGGTGCTGTCTCGCCCTCGTCCTCCTGCTGTCCGGGCGGTTCGGCGAGATGGCAAGTGCACAGGAGAATCCGCTCGGACAGGTGGCTACGCCCGCACCCGTGAAGACGACCCCCGCCAACTCCGAGGCGAACGCACCGGGTTCCATCGCGGGCAGCCTGCCAAAGTCCTCTGTGCCGCGACTCAAGATGGAAGCCAACCTCGTCCTGGTGCCCATGACCGTGACCGACCCCATGAACCGCCTGGTAACCGGGCTCGAGGCAGATAACTTTCAGATCTTCGACAACAATGCCGGTCAGACGATCAAGAGCTTCTCGACCGAAGATGCGCCGGTCACCATTGGCGTCGTCTTCGACCTGAGCGGCAGCATGGCATCCAAGTTCGCCCGGGCGCGGCGCGCCTTAACCGAATTCCTCCGCACCTCCAACCCGAAAGACGAGTTCTTCGTAGTCGCCTTCAACGACAAACCAGCCGTTATCGTCGACTACACCTCCGACGTCGACGACGTGGAGGCCCGCATGGTCATGCTCCACCCGGAGAACAGGACCGCCCTGATCGACGCCGTGTACCTTGCCGTCGACAAGCTGAAGGATGCCAAGTGGGACCGTAAGGCGCTACTCATCATCTCCGACGGTGGCGATAACCGGAGCCGCTACACCGAGGGCGAACTCCGCCGCCTGGTGCGCGAGAGCGACGTTCAAATCTACGCCATCGGCATCTTCGACGAATACGCTCCCACGGAAGAAGAGCAGCTTGGTCCTGTTTTGTTGACAGATATCGCCGAAACAACCGGTGGTCGCATGTTCAAGGTGGCCGAGGCCGGCGACATGACCGACATCGCGGAGCGCATCAGCGCCGAACTTAGAAATGAGTACGTTGTCGGGTATCGGCCGTCAGATATGAAGAAGGATGGAAACTGGCGTAAATTGAAGGTGCGTCTGGTACCGCCTCCGGGGCTTCCTACGCTGACAGTACATTTTCGCCAGGGGTACTATGCACCTTCGCAGTAAGCTTGCGGCTGTTTTTCTTTTGGGCGCTTTTTCGGTTGGAACAGGGAGCGCATGCGCGCAGACTGCACCGCCACGCACTCCATTGCCTTTGAATGTCGACCGTGACCCGGTGCCGTCGCCCGACGCAGACAACCCCGCCGCACCCGGCGCCGTGGCACCCCCTGTCGCCGCAAATGGCCAGGTCATTAAAGACTCGAGCGGCCGCTACACCCTGCAGACCGACGCCTACGAAGTCCGTCTGAACGCCTCGGTGCTCGATACCAGTGGCCGCATGGTCAACGGACTCGATAAAGATGCGTTCCACATCTACGAAGACGGAGTGCCGCAGACCATCGTCGGCTTCCGCCATGAAGACCTGCCGGTCTCGATCGGCCTCCTCATCGATAGCTCCGGTTCGATGTACGACAAGCGCGATGCAGTCGACAAAGCCGCGCTCGACCTTATCCGGCTCTCGAATCCGCAGGACGAGGAGTTCCTCGTCGACTTTAGCTCCGAAGCCTTCATCGACCAGGACTTCACCTCGTCCCTCGACAAACTGCAGCAGGGTCTCGGCTATATCAAATCGAGCGGCGGCACCGCGGCCTACGATGCGCTCGTCGCCTCCGCCGATTACCTCGCCAAGAACGCCAAGAATCCCAAGCAGGTCCTGATCGTCGTGACCGACGGCGAAGACAACGCCTCGAGCGCGACCCTCGAACAAGCCATCCGGCGTATCCAGGATCTTGACGGTCCCACCATCTACTGCATCGGCCTCCTCTTCGGCGAAGACACCGATCGCCGCGAGGCTCGTCACGCTCGATCCGTGCTCGAACAGATAGCCGAGCAGACCGGCGGCGTGGCTTACTTCCCGAAATCCCTCAAGGAAGTTGACGGCATCGCCGCCGAAGTCGCCGCGGACATACGCACGCAGTACACCATCGCCTATCGTTCCACCAATCCGCCCTCGCACGGCGGCTACCGGCAGGTTCACGTGGAAGCCAAGGCCAAGGGCTTCGGCAAACTCGACGTGCGCACCCGCAGCGGCTACTACCCTCGCTCCACACCGGCACCAGCCGCACCCGCGAAGTAGGCAGTCGCCACTCGCGAAGCGCTCCCAGCGTACGCAGTACCGCCCGTCCGGCGTTAGGACGCGGTTGCGTTTGCTTCTACATCGTCTCGTCGAGCGTCACCGCTTCCATCTTTGCCTGGAACTCCGCGTCCTTGGCATTTCGCTGCGAATGCAAATCCGCAAGCTGCCCTCGCAGCGCCGCCAGCCGATCCTCCTGCGTGTTCAACTCGCCCGTATACCGCTGCAGCAACTGCCGCTCCTCCGCCGTCCCCTTCAGCGCCTTCATGTTTTCGCGCAGACGATCCTGATCCTTCGTAATGTCGGCGATCTCCGCTTCTCGCGCCTTGATCTGCGCATCCAGCCCCACCACCTGGTTATGCAGGTCGAACAAAGGCTGCAACGCCGCGAGCAACTCCGGCCCCGCCTTCGTCCCCTGCACCAGGTAACGGAACTGCTCCTCGTTCCTGTCGACCAGACGGATGTTCTCGTAGTTGGTATGCTGCTCGCCGACATGCAGCCGCACCGTCTCGCGCGGTTGCGTCGCCACGCGAAACCGGTACGCAGCCGCCGTCGTCTCCGCCGGCTTCGGGTCTGTGCTCCCGGAGCCGCCGGCGCTAGCGAGCGTCCAACCCTGCCGCACCGGTTGCTCCACAATCACCGTACGCGCGTCGGGCGCAGCGTTGTGCACCAGGTACTCCACCTCCGCCACGTCGGTCGACGTCTCGGTCAAAATGCCCTTCGCAATCGAAAGCCGATGCACGGTGTGCGTGTTGTTCTGATGATCGACGGTCACCCGCACCGCCTGGTCCGCCGCATACGAGAGCAGACGCTTCTCCCCCGGATGGATCGGGTCGAGCAGCCCCTCTCCACCAAAGCTTCCGTTCTCCACAATCGAAAAACTTCCCCGGTCCAGCGTCAGTTTCGAGTCGTTCGTCATCCACAAAGCACGCAGCGCTACCGGCTGCAGCGGACTCCAGAGCGTCACCCGCTCCACCGGAAGCTTCGTCTGCAAAATCGGCACCAGCGCCGACTCGTTCTTGCGAATCGTAATCGGATCGGTCAGAGAGTACTGAAAGAAGTCATCGAACGCCGAGGTCGTCGTACTCGGCGTCATTGAAGCCTGCGCCGCCTCGGCATAGTT
>CAXTNM010000047.1:0-38960 GCA_964245715.1 uncultured Acidobacteriaceae bacterium
GTGCTTCTTGGGACCACGCTTGCGGGCGACCAGCACGCGTATGCGCTCGAGCAGCTCCGACGGCGAAGCCGCGCCCTTGGGCAGGAAGGCGTCGGCGGCTAGCGCCCGGTCATAGTTGGCGACCGTGCCGCTGACGATCAGCGTTGGGAGGGTGGGGTGCATCTGCTTCGCGCGCCGAACAAGTTCGTTCCCGTCCATGCCGGGCAACAGGAGGTCGGCAATCAGCAGATCGAGCGTACCGGGAATAGTCCGTTCCAGAATCTCCAGCGCTTCGGCTGAGGTGAGGGCGCTGAGCACGCGATAGCCGCGGGTTTCGAGGAGAAAGGTCCTTACCGACAAAACTGTTTCGTTGTCATCGACGCAGAGGATCACTTTTTTTGGACGCATTCTGTTCGTTCTCGCTCTCTGGCCGCGCGCTGGTTCAAGGGCGCCGGCGGTTATGGTCCGGGGTGGGGTGGGTTTGTTGACCAAGCCCCAACGCGGACGACGTTCTAAGTTGTTCCCGCAGCACCCCTCGCAATCCGAAGGCGAGGCTCTCCCGTCTACTCTGCAGGTCGTTTTGCGACTTGCAGAACAGTTGCGGGCCTGGCCCGTTAGTCTTGCCGCGGTGTTCAAGAGAAGCTAACTGCCTTGAAAGCAGGTTGCCACGTAAGCTCGGAATCCAGTTTAGGATTTCGCCCGGGCGCGTCTTTCCCGCTGCTGCGATTCACAGCCTTGAGACCCGCCAGGCTTGTTCCGTAGGAACGTTGGAGCCTGGTCGAACCGGCTGCCGGAGCAGTCAGAATGAGCGCACGGGAGGGAGCAATTGCCTGGGGCGATTGAGCCTCTCTCGAATCAGGTTTTTGGAAAAATCAGAGTTATTCCTATGCTTTCGGAGTTTCACAAGGTCTCGAACGGTGTTTCGCGACTCGCTTATTCCTGCAACGCTTCCCAACATTACGGAGGAGGAACCATCTTGGCAACTGGCGAAAATTAGGAGAAACTACACGGGATTAGAGGTTACTCATCCACCGTTTTTCTCAGACCCGCTTCATTGTTGCGGTTTGATGACAATGTGCTGTGGGAAAGTGCCGGATCAACGGAGTGAAAAGACCCCGGTTGCCACCAAAATGGTGCGCCCGCCTACGAACACGTGCCCCACTTCGCTCCCTGTCAAGCGAGCAGAAACATTTATTTTGGATGGACGGAGAATCTCGATGCCTTGCTCAAGGATCGCCTCCCGACCGCTCTCCTGCAGGCCGTAACGGACCATGTAAGAGATCGCGCAGCCTGAGGCCGAGCCCGTCGCAGGATCTTCGCCGTTGTAAAACTGCATGCGCGCATGGAAGTCCGCGGAGGAGTCGGGAGAAGCGCGGCAGAACACGTAGAAAAACTTTGCATCCGTCTGGGCCAGATACGCCTTTGCCGCCGCCTGCGAAACGTCCAGGCACTCTACCGCATTGAGCGAGCGCACCGGAACGATACAGAACGGAAGACCTGTGGAGACGGTCTGAGGGGGCAGCGCCGGATCAAACTCGTCGATCGCAATGCCAGTTACGCGAGCAACCTGAACAGGATCATGAACCTGCCCGAAGGTTGGATCATGCTGTTGCATGGTGCCGAACACGCCGTCCTCGTTGTCACCGGGAGCACGGAAGCGCACGGTAACCGGCCCGCTCTTGAGGCTGAGCGTGATCGCCTCTGCACCCCGTAGCTGCGGGTGGTGCCAGTAGAGCCAGGATGCTGTGCCGAGCGTCGGATGCCCGGCGAACGGAAGCTCTTCCTGGGTGGTGAAGATGCGTACGCGAACGCCGCCCTCGCGCTCCTCGGCTGCATCTTCCGCTGGAAGGATGAAGGTGGTCTCGGCGAGGTTGGTCTCACGCGCCAGAGCTTGCATTTCTACGTCGCTCAGACCGCGAGCGTCGGTGAAAATCGCGAGCATGTTGCCTTCGAGGGCGCGCTCGGCGAAGACGTCTACCAAGGCATAATTAAAGCGGCGAAGGGTACGAGAAGTTGACATGAAGACTCCGGGAGTGAGAGAGTTTGACTACCGCACGGGGGCAAACTGCTTCTACGATGCTAGCCGAACCGAACTGATGGCTGGCCGCGGTAAGAATTGAAGGGCGAAGTGCCCGCTGAAGGAAGAAAACGCCGATGACGAAGGCCCTCAACATGACCGCTACCTGCTGCTGTTGCTGTGGCAGCCTGCGGGTGCGTGGAGTGAGCGAATCGGAGTAAGTGCCTTCGACCAAACTCAAACCCACCCGAGGCCAGGCCCGGGTGGGTTTTTCATTGCGACAAGAGGTTGCGACCAAAATCTGAAGTGTGAATCTGAACAGAAAGAAACAGCACAAGCTGCTGACGAGGAAACCGAAGATCATGTCACTCCGCATCAACGATATCGCTCCTGACTTCACCGCCGAAACCACCCAGGGCACAGTTCATTTTCACGAGTGGATCGGCGACGACTACGTCGTCTTCTTCTCGCACCCTAAGGATTTCACGCCGGTCTGCACGACCGAGCTTGGGGCCGTTGCGGGCCTTGATGCTGAGTTCGCGAAGCGTCATGCCAAGGCGATTGGCCTCTCGGTCGACCCGGTAACGAACCACGAGAAGTGGTCGCAGGACATCGAAGATGTGGGTGGCGCAAAGGTGAACTATCCGATGATCGGCGACCCTGAACTGAAGATCGCGAAGCTCTATGACATGCTTCCTGCTGACGCGGGTGAGACGTCCGAAGGCCGCACTCCGGCGAACAATGCCCCGGTGCGTACGGTCTTCATCATCGGACCGGACAAGCGCATCAAGCTGACGCTCGCCTACCCAATGACCACTGGCCGCAACTTCGACGAGGTCATTCGCGTGCTCGACTCGATCCAGTTGACTGCGAAGCACAAGGTGGCGACGCCTGCAAACTGGAAGCAGGGAGACGACATCATCATCACCGCGGCCGTTTCAAACGAGGAAGCCGAGAAGATCTTTCCCGGCTACAAGACGGTCAAGCCGTACCTGCGGACGGCTGCGCAGCCGCAGTAAGTTTCTGCTGCGGCAGCCAACAGGCTGTCGTAGCGATGGGCACCGATGGCGAAGTGGCTAACGCGCTGGTCTGCAAAACCAGTATTCATGGGTTCAAATCCCATTCGGTGCTCCACCATTTCTTCGTAGCATCTTCCACGACGCGGCTACGGCACAATCACCGCGGATCCCTTTTCTTTCTCGTCACGAACGGCGGCGATTGCCTCGTTGGCGTTATCAAGAGAGAAGACCGTAGTCTTCGGGCGGATGTTCAACTCTGCTGCGATCTCGAGAAAATCACGTGCATCGTCCCGTGTCATGTTCGCTACGCTACGAATCTGGCGCTCTCCCCACAACAGTTTGTCGTAGTCGAACGCGGGCATCTGGTCGAGGTGAATTGCGTTGATCGCGACGATGCCTCCCTTGCGCAGGCTCGAGAGCGCGTCGACAATGACCTTGCCGGCGGGCGCGAAGGTGATGGCTCGATCGAGCGCTATCGGGGGTTTGTCGCCTTCCTTGCCAACCCAGGTCGCGCCCATGCTTGTGGCTGTCTCACGATGGTTCTGACCGCGGGTGACGACGTAGACCTCGCAACCCCAGGATTGCAGCACCTGGATCGCGAGTGTCGCAGAGCTGCCAAAGCCAAACAGCCCAACCTTTTCGCCACGCTGCACGCCCGCGACCCGCAGGCTGCGGAAGCCAATAATCCCGGCGCAGAGAAGCGGTGCTACCTGCGTGGGCTTAAGCTTTTCCGGCAACCGATAGGCGAAGTCCGCGCGCACCAGGGCGTACTCGGCGTAGCCTCCGTTCACTGTGTATCCCGTGAACGTTGGCTGGTCGCAAAGGTTCTCCAACTGGTGCTTGCAGAACCAACAGGTGCCGTCGGTACCTCCCATCCAGGAAACGCCAACGCGTGTGCCTTGCGGAAGATCTTCTGTGGCGCCCTCCACCACCTCGCCGACAATCTGATGTCCCGGAATAAGTTGCTGCCGAAGCGGCGGGAGATCGCCCTCGACGATATGAAGGTCGGTGCGACAGACGCCGCATGCCAGTACGCGCAGCACGAGGTGGCCTGCAACGTTCTCGGGACGTGGCACGTCCACAATCTCAAGATGCTTCGCGGCCTTATTCGTGTTTCCGTTAAAGATCGCCGCTTTCATTCCTTGCCTCCAAGGTCACGGGAGCCTGAAGCGGCTCCTCAGGCCTTTATCTTAAGGCGCGACCCCCGGAATCCCTGAGCTGAAGTGACCGGAGCAATCCTGCTTCTACGATGCCTCCGAACTAAGGCAAACCGAGCACGACAACGGCAACACAAGCCAAGCGTGCGCCGGCTGATTTAGAATTCCGTGGATCGTAGAAAACGTTTTCGAACAAAATGCTCCACCCTCAGCCGCACCAGGAGAGTCCAGCCCATGCCCCACCGCACGCCTGCCGTCGCGCTTGCCCTCGCGGCGCTCTGCCTTCCCGCCCTGCTCACTGCGCAGACGTCCGGCGCTCCCGTAGAACTCAAGATCGATCCCGCCACCATCGTCCATTCCGTCAGCCCCACACTCTACGGCATGATGACTGAAGAGATCAATCATGCGTTCGACGGCGGCCTCTACGCGGAGCTCCTCAACAATCGCACCTTTCGGCCGATCTTCTACGGCATTGACCACTGGCAGGTCGTACGCGACGGAAACGCCGAGGCGACCCTGACGCCGGATCGCAGCACAGGCCCTAGCGCCGCGCTGCCAGAGAGCCTCAAGGTCTCCGTCACCACCGCTTCCCCGGGCAGCGAAGCCGGCCTCTCAAACACCGGATATTGGGGAGTGCCGGTGAAGCCGCACACCACCTATCAAGGCTCGTTCTACGCGAAGGTGGATGATGCCAAGGTCGGCCCGGTCACCGCCCGCATCATCAACGACAAGACTGGCGCCGTCATCGCCGAGGCGCACGTCAACGTCAGCGGCCCTTGGAAGAAGTACGAGTACACCCTTACCTCCGGCGCACTCACCGCATCCGAGACCAACCATTTCGAGCTCACCGTTGCACATCCCGGAGCGCTCTGGCTGCAGTTGGCTTCGCTGATGCCTCCCACCTACCACAACACGCCAAACGGAAACCGAATCGACCTGATGGAGAAGCTCGCTGGCCTGCACCCCACCTTCCTGCGGCTGCCCGGCGGCAATTATCTCGAAGGTGACACCCTCAAGGATTGGTACAACTGGAAGGAGACCATCGGCCCGCTGGTTGACCGCCCCGGCCACCAGGCTCCCTGGAGCTACTGGTCATCTGACGGCCTCGGCCTCCTCGAGTTCCTCGAATGGTGCGAAGACCTGAAGATTGAACCGGTCCTGGCTGTCTATGCCGGCTACTCCCTGCACGGCGTGCACGTCACGCCGGGTAGAGATTTAAACACCTATGTGCAATCCGCGATCGATGAAGTGGAGTACGTCACGGGGGACACCAGCACGAAGTGGGGCGCAGAGCGTGCCAAGGATGGCCACCCCAAGCCCTTTCCACTGCACTACATCGAGATCGGCAACGAGGACTTCTTTGATAAGTCCGGCAGCTACGATGACCGTTTCGCGCAGTTTGCCAAAGCGCTCCGTGCGAAGTACCCACAGTACAAGCTGATCGCCACCGTCGCCGTCCCAAAGGCGGGCGCAGACGCGCAGCCGGACCTGCTTGACGACCACTACTACAAACCGCCAGCCGAGATGATGGACTTTGTCCACCACTACGACGAACAGTCCCGCACCACCGGCCCGAAGATCTTCGTAGGCGAGTGGGCTTCGATGGGCGGATCACCCACTCCTAACTTCGGCTCTGCGCTGGGCGACGCAGCCTTCATGACCTCGCTCGAACGTAACAGCGACCTCATCCTGATGGCCAGCTACGCTCCCCTGCTTGTCAACGTCAACCCCGGCGCTATGCAGTGGTCGCCCGACCTCATCGGCTACGACTCGCTCAACTCGTACGCGTCTCCCAGTTACTACGCGCAGGCGCTCTTCGCCGGTCACCTTGGAGATAGCTACCCGCAGTCCTCGATCACCGGAGCGGGCGATCGCTTCTTCTACTCGGCTACGGTCGATTCGAAGTTGCACGTGCTCCATCTCAAGCTCGTGAACGCCTCGAATGCTGCGCAGCCGCTGACGATCGCGCTAGACGGCATGGGACATACGGCAACCATCAACAGTCTTCATGGAGTGAGCTACGACGCAACCAACTCCATGACCGCCCCGGAGGCGATCACGCCCAAGAAGTCGACCGAAGCGGTGTCGGCCTCAACCTGGAAGCACATTGTCCCGGCTCTTACGATCCAGGTCATCGACATCCCACTCCACTAGACACCTAGGCTCCCGTTGTTCGCGCATCGTGTGGCGACCAACGGGAGCACCCAGCGAATACTTCTAATACCCGAAGTGAGCGCTGCCACGCAGTGGGCGCGTCCGGCAGCTGAACTACTTCCCCGAAACGCTGAATCTCTCGAAGCTCCCCGAAGTCCCTGCAGCCCCATCCACCACCAATCCCACCCGCAGCGCCGAGTCCCAGGGCAGCAACTCCTTCAAGTGGAACGGCAATCCCGCAGGCATCCAGGCGGCATCCCCAACGCGATAGCTGAACTGTGCCTGCCCCGGCTCGCTCGACGACACCCTGAGCCACACCGCGCCGTAGGCTTCGACCGGCTTCTGCCAAAAAACGTGCTTGCCGCCTTGATCCGATCGCCAAAGCTGCAGCACCTCGCCCTCACGCGCAAGCACGACATCACTTTGTGCATCGCCGATGAGACCCAATCCAGAGCCCGCCGTATTACCTCCCGCAACGCCAACCGATGCCATGTAGGCTGCCGTAAGCAGCGTTGTCGCAACAAAGCTTTGCCAGCCAAGCTGCGGCATCGTCAGCGTCAGCTTACCATTCACGACCGCCGCGCGAGGCGCATGCCCGATTGGCCACTTCCAGTGGTCGCCCAGTGCAGAACCAGCGAAGTCATCTTGTAGCGAAGAGATTGGCGGTGCTCCTTCGGGATTCGTTCCTGGACCACGCCTCTCGTTCATCAACGGCCACCCATCCTTGCTCCAGGTGATTGAACCGAGCAGCGACTCGCGTCCGAAATAGGCAGAACCAGCAGCCGAATAAGCATGGTAGAGGAACAGGTAACTGCCCTCTGGCGTCTCAACAGCCGTGCCATGCCCGGGACACTTCCAAGCAGCGTTCGGGCGAATGATCGGGTTCGCCGGATCTTTCGTCCACGGTCCCAAAAGATGATCGGCGCGCGCCACGCCCTCAGCGTATTTGCAACCCACGCCGCAGCAGACGTTGCCCGCATAGAAGAGGAAGAAGTTGCCCTCGTGTCGCAGGGCGAATGGCGCCTCGACGACCGCGCCTTCCCAGCTCGCGGAATCGTTCTCGATCAACTCCTTCTTCTCTCCGGTCAGGTGTAGCAGATCGGGGGTCAAAGGTTGCGCCCAGATCACGCTCGGTCTGTTCCGGGAGTTGCCGTCCTCCTTCCAGATCAGGTAAGGCGCGCCATGCTCATCGCGCACAAACGATGGGTCGATCGATCCATTATCCTGACACTCGATCGGTCCATGATCCTCGTAGGGTCCTTGCGGCTCGCGCGCTGTCGCGACGCCGACGCATAAGCCCCCACCCCGTTTGCGCGCGGCATAGTAGACCAGCACGCGGCCACCATCGGACACGAGCTCCGGCGCCCAGAAATCGCGGGCCGCCCAAGCCGGCGTATGCGTGAAGATTGCTCCGGCCGAGACCCAGTGGTGCAGGTCGGTTGACTTGTACAACGAGAACTCCGGCTCCCAGTTCCCTGCCGTGCTCGCCGTCCAGTAGGTGTCACCCACACGAAGAATCGTCGGGTCAGGATGGTCACCGGGAAGGATCGGGTTCCGCAGCGAACCCTCCATCTGGGCAAAGCCAAGGCCGGCCGTTAGCACCAGCGACATTGCCCAACCCGCAACCGAGCAGCCCTTCACCACCACTCCCCTACCTAGTTCGCCGGCAGTGCTTCAAGACGCAATGCCTCCGTCGCAATCAAGCGAAGTTCCGGCAGCACATCGCCCAGCGGCCGCGCCGCGCTCGCTCTTTGTCCCAGCGCGAAATATACGTCGCTATAAAGCTTGAACAGGCGATTGTATCGATCGACTGCGACCGGCTCCGGGTTGAAGATCTTGAAGTCCAGGCACATCGCCGCCTGGGCTGCCTCGATGGTGGCAAACACGCCGGCGGCCACCAACGCAAAGATCCCTGAACCCAGGCTTGTCGGAATTCCATTCGGCACCAGCACCGGCTTGCCGAGAACGTTTGCATACACCTGGTTCAAGACCGCATTGTGCTGCGGAATTCCCCCGGCGTTGATCACTCGCTTGACTGGCACGCCGTGCTCGGCCATTCGTTCAAGGATGATTCGTGTATGGAAAGCCGTGCCCTCAATGGCCGCAAACAGTTCATCCTTTGCCGTGTGAATCAGGTTCCAACCCAGCGTTACACCGCCTAACTCTGGGTTGACCAGCACCGTGCGATCGCCGTTATCCCAGCTCAGGCGCAGGAGCCCGCTTTGCCCGGCCCGATAGCTCTCAAGCCCCGCAGCGAGCGTTTTCACATCGGTTCCGGCACGCTTCGCAATGGCTTCGAAGATATCTCCAGTTGCCGAAAGCCCGGCCTCGATTCCCGTCAGCTTCGGATCGACTGAACCTGGCACTACACCGCACACGCCCGGCACCAGTTCAGTCTCACTCGCCATGGCGATGATGCAGGTCGAGGTGCCGACCACGTTCACGACGTCGCCTTCCTTGCAACCCGCGCCGATTGCATCCCAGTGTGCATCGAACGCGCCAACCGGGATGGGAATACCGGCGCGAAGTCCCATCTTCGCAGCCCATTCCACGCTCAACGTGCCGGCAACCTTATCGGAGGTCGCGTACGTCCCGTCCAGCTTCTCGCGAACGCCATCAAACAGGGGGTCGAGCCTCGATAAAAACTCTTGCGGCGGCAGCCCGCCCCAGCGCGGATTCCACATCCATTTATGTCCCATGGCACAGACGCTGCGCGGCACCAGCTTCGGATCGGTGATGCCGATCAGCGTGGCCGCCACCATGTCGCAGTGCTCGAAGGCTGAGGCGAACTTATCTCGTTTGTCTGGATTGTTCCGCAGCCAGTAGAGCAGCTTGGCAAAGCCCCACTCATGCGAGTACACGCCGCCGCACCACTCGATCGCTTCCAGTTTCTCGACGTGCGCCAATGCCGTGATCTGCTGTGCCTCTTGATGCGCGCGATGATCGCACCAAAGCATGTACTCATCGAGCGGCTGCATCTGCGCGTCGACCGGAATCACACTCGACCCCGTCGTATCAAGCGCGAGCGCGACCACATCGTTACCCTCGACGTCGCTCTGCTCGAGAACATCCCGCGTCGCCTTGACCAGCGCCTGCATCTGGTCTTCATGCGATTGCGTCGCATAGTCCGGATCTTCGCGTCTTCGATGTAACGGGTAACTTGCCGACGCCGTGCCCAGCCGGCCCTTCTCGCTATTCAGCAGCGTCACCCGCACACTCAACGTTCCAAAGTCGACACCCGCTACAATCGCCATTCCGTCCAATCCTTCCGAAGTGCAATACCCTGTCCAGCTTAGCGCGACGGTGATGCTGCCGCTGCGTCTCTTACGGAACTCCGGATCGAGCATCTTGCATCAGTGATTCTTCGCTCTGCTCTGAAAACGTTTCCCGCACCAAGGCCGACGCTATCGCGTCGACCGGCTCGCTGTCAATCGATTATTCTCTGCCATCCCCTCCACGATCTCGCTTTTGAACTGCAATAATGGCTGCGTTGAGGATAATCTCTGAATGAAACGTTCCACGAAGAGCGGCTCCCCAAAAATCGATATTCGTGGCGTAGCATCTCACGCCAGGGTCTCCATCGCAACCGTATCCAGAACCATCAATCACGTCCCGACGGTTGATCCCACTCTCGCCGCTCGCGTATGGAAGGCGGTAGCCGAACTCAACTATTTCCCCAATACCCAGGCACGCGCGCTCGTCTCTGGTAAGTCGCGCCTGCTCGGGCTGGTCATCTCGGAGATCACCAATCCTTTCTTCCCCGAACTCATCCAGGAGTTTGAGCAGGTCGCCGTCGCTCGCGGTTACGAGATCCTCATCGGCTCCACCAACTACGAGCCCAAGACCATGGAGATTTGCGCGCGCCGCATGCTCGAACGCAAAGTCGACGGCATCGCCATCATGACCTTCGGGGTCGAGGAGTTCATGCTCGATCGCATCGCCGAGGAAAAGATTCCTGTCGCCTTTATCGACTCGGGGAGCCAGCAACCGCAGCACAATACGCTCACGGTCGACTACCGGGCCGGCATCCAGCAAGGAGTCCAACATCTCGCGGTGCTCGGTCACCGGAAGATCGCCTTCATCTCCGGTCCCCTGAAGCTCTGGTCTGCCCGGGCGCGCAAGATCGCATTCACGGAATGCATGCGGCTCGCCGGACTCACGGTCAACCCCGATTGGATCATCGAAGGCACGCATACGCTCGATGGAGGACGTGACGCGATGCAGCGGCTGATTGCACTGCCTAATCATCCCACTGCCGTCATGTGTTCAAACGATATGACCGCTATCGGCGTGCAGCACGCACTGTTCGAGGCTCATCTCAAAGTCCCGGAGGATTTCTCGCTCGTCGGCTTCGACGACATCCATCTCGCCGAGTACACCATCCCGCCACTCACCACCATCCGGATGTCGTGCAAGGATCTCGCACTCGCCGCCGTCAACAGTCTGCTCGCACAAATCCGACACGATGAGGAGCCCGGCACCCTGCAACCCCAGCCTATCGTTCCAACTCACCTTATCGTTCGACAGACCACCGGCCTGCCCAAGAACGCGCTTAGCGATCTCACGCCAAAATCAACGCCCAGGAAGTCGCGCCGCTAGCTTGGCAAACTACTCTCCTTATTCCGGTGCGGGCGCCACCGCAGCAGGCACAGGTTTTGTCGCAGGCGTGTGCTTATCCTTGCACTTGTGGAGATAATCCACCAACGCCGCAACTTCCTCGCTCGGAAGGACCTGGCCGAAGGCTGGCATGGCGTCTCCACCCTGCACGATCTGCCGTTCAATAGCGTCCTTCTTCATGCGCCGTCCCACGCCGCTCAGATCTGGTCCCTTATCGCCACCCACACCCTTGATCTCATGGCAATGGGCGCAGCCGCGCTCACGAAACAGCGTAGGGCCGTCCGTGATGATGGCTGCCTGGGCAGGTGCCGGTTTCTGCGCTGCGGTAGCAGGCCCTTGCAGCGTTCGCGCTTCCACCACTGCCGCTCCCAACAACATCAATCCAGCAAGCGCTACCGCTGTCCAAACCCTTTTCACGATCATCAACGCCCTGCGCCCGCCTTTGCTACGCCTAACTCCATATCGCTGTGCACATGCCAGGGAACACTCTCTGCGGCAATCTCGTCGTGCTTCCGCAAATACTCCAGGGCGTAGGTATTTGCCGTTGGATCGTCCTTCTCATCCGCAAACTTCGCCGCTTCAACAACTGCCTTGTCCTTCATCCCCAGACGCCGATAAAGGATAGACAGATTGTAGTGCGCTGAGAGGTCGTCCGGATCGATCGTCTGCACCCGTTCATACTCCACGCGTGCCGGATCGTACTTGTGTTGTTGGTAGTACGAAAATCCAAGCTCACGATGCGCATCGCGCGACTCCGGAAAAGCGTCGGCCACCTGCTTCAGATCGTCGATGGCCTTATCCAGATTGCCTTCGTTCCGCTCTACCAGCGCCATGTAGTAGAGCGCCCTCGCGCGGTTCGTCTTTGTCGTATCGCCTGGTTTCGCAGTGTCCAGAAGCTGCAACGACTTATCGAGCGAAGCGCGCGCCTGGTCGTATCGCTCCCACTGAAAGTTCGCGAGCGCTATGTTGGTATACGCATCCGGGTAGTCCGGCCGCAGCTTTGCCACCTGCTCGAAGGCGTGCGCCGCATCCGCATACTGCTGCGCATCAAGCAAGCCGATGCCGTAGTTGTTCCAGCGCATCCACACTGGGTTATCCGCCGGGTCCAGCGCGGCATCCGCCTCGTTTCGCCCGATCTTCAACACACGGGTTCTTGCGACCATCGTCACGACCGGCTGCACGTATCCCTTGCTCAGCCCGAAGTTCACGAAGTGCTGATCGAATCGCCGATAGTTTACCTGCGCCGTCACCGTCAGCGCACCGCTCTGCATCGACTCGGGCACCCTGAACTGGTAGCGCACGATCTGCGACCGCCCCGACTGAATCGTATTGTTATACGCCACCACCCGATTTGCCCACACCTGATGCAGATTGTTGAGGCCGCCATCCTTGTTGATCAGCCGATTCGTAAAGCTATGCGCCCGCTCATCGAGTTCGCCGTTCGGCTTTAGAAACCCGCTCTGCATCACGATAGAACCGTCGTCGCGCTTCACCGTAAACTGCACCCACGACTCGTACATGTCGCGCTGTTCCGGCACATGCGAGTGCGCGATGCCCTTGTTCTGAATCACCACCGACACTGTCACCGGATCACCCGCGTTCAGCGTATAGGACTGCTTTCCAAGCGGCGCGACCAGCGTCGCATCCTTTCCCGTCTCAAGCGCAAAGAGGTCCACGTTGAAGACGCCGTTTTGCAGAAAGGCCGTCGTCTTCTGCAACTGATCGTCATACTTGAAGTAGGTCGGCAGCAGCGTATTTGCACCCAGCCAGCGATGCGACGCGAGTTTGCCCTCCTTCGCGCCCGAATCCGGTGCGTCCAGCGCCTCACGCGACATGTGGCACGTCTGACAGTTCGATACTGTCGACTTCACATAGAACGGTAGCGGTGACTGCTTCGCAAACGACGAGTTCTGCCACTCATCGGAAAGAAAGATTGCCCTCTGCCACTTATAGTCGTTCAATTCTTTGGGAAGCGCCGCCTTGTGGCAAGCCGCACAGAATTCTGTCGTCTTGTAGAACGGCTTCATCACCGCGGCACTGTGGCGATCAAGATGCGCCAGGATCTCCGCATCCGGCACCTTGCCGAAAATGGGCTTGCCGTCAGCGTCCAGCAGGGCCGTCGCCTGCGCGAGCACATAGCTCCCCGTGCCCCGCTTGTCGACCGATTGAATCGAATGGCACACCGTGCAGGTAATCCCGTCATCATCCTCATGCCGCTTCTGCGAAGCACCCGGCGTCAGCGTACCCGACAGCATAGCCAGAGGATTATGGCAGCCCTCACAATGCCGCGCATCGGAGTTGCCCTTCTGCGTCATTAGTAGATTCACATTCTTCTTGTACCAGGGCGCCCGAAACGAATTCGCATGCGCCGATTCGCGCCACTGCTTATGCGACTCCTGGTGGCAGCGCCCACAGTAGGCAGCATCCGGAAAGGTCTTCGGATCAAGAAACTCGCCTGTGTCCGTTGTCGCATTCGAAGGCAGAAAAGGCCGGTCCTTGCCAAACTTAAACTCGTAGGTCTCGGCCACTTTCTCGCTATAAGCATGACGCACCGCGACCGGATCTTCACTCGCCTCGGCGGTCTTCATCGTCAATAACCGCGCACCCGCGGTGGAGACTGCGGCGAGCGCCGCAACCGTGAGCAACACTCCGAGCCAGCGCCTCATCATCGTCCGCCCCCCGCCTTCATCGGAGCCGCCGATGGCTTGCCCATGCCGCTACCCTCGACCACCGTATAGATCGCATCAAGCCCGGGCAGCTTTACCTGCTCGACTGCACCATCCGGCCAGTGCACTTCCACTGAATCGATCGTCGTCGCTTGACCCAGTCCGAAGTGCAGCCGCGGGTCTGAGGTCGACGCAAAGCTGCCGCCACTCACCACATCCGCCCGCTGTTTAAAGCCGTTCGCCTTTACATACACTGTCGCGCCCACCGCATCGCGCGGGCTCTTCGGCCCGCCCACCAGCATCACCCCGACCCAATGATTCGTATCCCTGTTGACGTTCCGCAACAGCGTTGGCGTCCCATCCATGTTGTTAATCACCACGTCAATCTTGCCATCGTTGAAGAGGTCCCCGTAGGCAAGCCCACGACCGACACCCAGCCTCGCCAATCCTGTTCCCTCAACCGGCGCCACCACCTCCAGTTTGCCGGCGTTGTTGTGGAACAACAGGGGACGCTGTGCAAAGCTTGTGCCCCACGGCATCGTGTCGGCCTGCGGGTACACATGCCCGTTCGCCTCGATCAGATCCAGCCAGCCATCGTTGTCATAGTCGATGAATGCATCGCCCCAGCCGAGGAACGGCACCGAGGGCTCCGCAATCCCCATCTGGTAGCTGATATCGGTAAAGTTCGCATCTCCATCATTGCGATAGAGCGGCTTGTAATCGTCGGAAAACGTTGTGTTGTAGAGGTCGATCCGGCCATCGTGCGAGAGATCGCCGGCCGCGATTCCCATCGTTGCCGTCTCGCGTCCGCCTTCGTTCAGCGCATAGCCCGACGCAAAACTTGCATCGTCGAACCCACCCTTGCCGTTGTTCAGGTACAGATAGTTCGGTGTCGAATCATCCGCCACCAGCAGATCCACCTTGCCATCGTTGTTGACATCGATGAACAGAGAAGTCAGTCCGTAATAAGCCGCCTTATCACTGGTCCCGGTCGCCTCGCTGACATCCTTGAACGTCCCATCGCCGTTGTTGTGGAATAGATGATCCTGCTCGCCCTTCAGCCCATGTGGGCCGCACATCACCTTCGTCCCGCGGAACGAGCAAAACTGATAGTTCACATTCTTCGAACCCTGCGCCGGCGGCTCGTTGATGTCGTAATGCACATAGCCCGGCACAAACAAATCGAGCTTCCCGTCACCGTCGTAATCACCCCATGTGGCACCCGTCGACCAGTTGCCAAGCGCCACGCCCGCCTTCTCCGCAACATCGGTAAAGGTTCCATCATGGTTGTTGTGATACAGCCGATTCTTGCCGAAGTTCGAGACGAAGATATCCGGCCAACCATCGTTGTCGTAATCGGCGATCGCGACGCCCTCGCCCCAGCGGTCGTTCGCCACGCCGGCCTTGGCCGTCACATCCGTAAAGGTGCCGTCGTGATTATTGTGAAACAGTGCCGCGTGAGGAGATGTCGTCTTACCCGTCACCGAATCGTACGTCGCCCCGTTCACCAGGTAGATATCGAGCCAGCCATCCTTGTCATAGTCGAGCAAGCCCACGCCCGCGCCTACGGTCTCGATAATGTAGCTCTTTTCGGCCGTGCCGGTCGTGTTGTGCCACTTCGCCAGCCCACTCGCCTGGGATACATCCATGAACACCGTGGGACCGTCTTTCACAAAGCCGCCCGCGGTCATCGGCCGATGCTCTGCATCATACGTTGCCTCGTGCGGCCGACCCGTATTCACGCCGGCCCGCGCCGGCTCCTGCGCTCCCTCGCTCGGATGCTGCGCCTGCTGATCCCCCGTCGACTGACCGCTGGCAATACCCCCCAGCACCAGCGCCAGCAGCGCCCCTCCAAACTCCACCTTGCCAATATCGAATCTCATGTCGACTTCGTCTCAGAATCTTCCCGGACATCCCGGATTCGGCAAGCCACGCGGCAACTCGCCGCATCGAACGCACTCTCTCAGGGTCGGGTCAATTTCTACCACGCAGCAATCACCAATGTCCTCCACCTTTTGGTTGACCCGCGGCGAGCGAAGCATTGACTTTACGAAGTGTTCGCCCGCGATCAGAAGGCACTTGTACTACTTTGAAAAGATGATCCGAAAGCATGAAGCATAGGGCGTCGGCGCCGCAGCCGGTACATGCAGCACCAGCCCGTCCACTGTTTGTTCAAAGGAGACCGGCGCGTCCAAGCCCAGCAACGCCACGCTCTGCACCTTACCGGTCCCCGGGCGGCTTGCCAACGCCTGGATCACCGCCTTACCATCCGTGGGCCACGCCAGCTCCGTTGCGTAGAGCATCTCGCCCTTCGTCGTAAACCGGAAATCCCGCGGCGTATACGATCTCACTTCACTATCGTGGAACGCACCCGCCGCCATCTGCGTCGGGCCCTCGCCAAACTCCGTCCAGGGCCGCGTCCCGTAGATCGCCTCTCCGTTTACCTTCAACCATCCCCCGACAGCGAGCAGAACCTGCTTCACCTCGTCGGGAATGGTCCCATCCGACTTCGGCCCGATGTTCAGCAGCAGGTTGCCATTCTTGCTCACGACATCCACCAGCTGGTGCACGATCGAATCCGGCGTCTTGAATGAATCATGTTCAATGTAGCCCCAGGATGCATTGCTGACCGAAGTATCCGTCTGCCAGTACAGCTTGCGTATGCTCTCGAGGCCGCCCCGCTCGATATCGAGCGTGCCGGTCCCTTCATACATCGCCTGATCCTTGTAGTTGATAATCCCCTGCGTTCCACGCCCTTTGGACTCGTTGTAATAAAAGGCCGCAAATTTCGCGAGATACGGCCGCACCGAAGCCTGCCCGATCCACCAATCGAAGTACATCAAGTCCGGATGATATTTCTCCACAATCTCGGACGATCGCGCCAGCCAGTCATTCAGATACGACTGACTCGCATACGTAAAGTCCCACTGCAGCGGATCGTGACCGCTATCTAGGCGGGCCTGTGCCGGGCCGTAGAATGCCGCGAACTTCGGATCGTTCAGATCCGCGGGCTGCTCACGTCCCGGATCCAGAAACCAGTCATGCTCGACCCGGTGCGACGAAGCGCCAAAGTGCATTCCATCCGCACGGACTGCCTTCTCCAGATCGCCCCACAGATCCCGGTGCGGCCCCATCTTCTTCGCCGTCCAGTCCGACAAGCCCGAGTCATACATCGCGAACCCGTCATGATGCTCAAACACCGGTACCACGTACATCGCACCCGCATCCTTGAACAACTGCGCCCACGCCTGCGGATCGTACTGCGCTGCCTTGAACATCGGAATAAAGTCCTTGTACCCGAACTGCGTCAGCGGCCCGTACGTCTCGACCTGGTGCTTGTTCTCGCGCGAGCCTTTGGTGTACATCAACCGCGGATACCACTCGCTGCCAAACGCCGGCACTGAGTACACACCCCAATGAATGAAGATCCCGAACTTCGCGTCCTTGTACCACTCCGGCTCGCTATACTGCGCCAGCGATCCCCACTCCGGCGAGAACTTCCCCTTTGCATTCACCTCGTCGACATGCTTCAAAATATTGTTGCGACGTTCGTCATACTTCGCGCTCGCTTTCACCCACTGCTGATCGATCGCGTTCTGCGTCAGCTTCTGCGTAGGCTCGTCCGCCTGCGGCAAACCCTGACCGAATCCTGCACCTGCCGCCACCACCAGTAACGACGCCGCCATCAACACGTTTTTCATCTGACCACCCATCGCGAATCGATTCTCAAGCGCCAGCGTAGTCTCCACCATCCACTCAGGCGTTGGCAAGCATAGAGCGCTCCCTGTCTCCGCTTCATTCAGAGTCAGGCACCAGAGCGAACCCATGCGCGTCCGTGAGAGACTGTTTCCCCGATGCAAATCACCACCTCAACGCGCACCCGGCACAAGCCCCTGACCAACGAGCCTGTCTTCCCTGCCGGCCATCTGCTCCCGTTCTTCCTCGTTACCGGAATCTTCTTCCTCTGGGGCATGTCGAACAACCTCACCGATATCCTGGTGCAGCAATTCAAGAAATCGTTCGAGCTCAACCTGCTGAAGGCCCAACTCGTCCAGACCAGCGTCTTCCTTGCCTACGGAACCATGGCGATCCCCGCCGCTCTACTCATTCGCCGCCTCGGCTACAAGGGCGGCATCATCTCCGGCCTGTGCGTCTTTGCCATCGGCACCCTGCTCTTCTGGCCCGCAGCCCTCATCGGCCGTTACATACCGTTCCTCATCGCACTCTTCGTCGTCGGCGCGGGCACCGCCATTCTCGAGACTGCCTGCAATCCCTTCATCACCGAGTTCGGCCCTGAATCCACCTCCGAGCAGCGCCTCAACTTCTCGCAAGCCTTCAACCCGCCCGGCACCATCGCGGGCGTTCTCCTCGGCACCTACTTCATCTTCTCCGGAATTGAAAAGTCACCCACCGAAATCGCTTCCATGAAAGCCTCCGGCACCTATGCCGCCTATCTTCACTCCGAGATCGTGCGCGTCGTCCCCATCTACATTGGCCTTGGCCTAGTGCTGCTCGCGCTTGCCTTCCTGCTCAGCCGCACGACCTTTCCCGCAACCCAGAGCACGCTGCTTGATGCAGGTCCCGAATCCGCCATGCAACGCAGTCTATTCGAGATCATTCGCCGTTATCCGCAACTTCGCCTCGCCATCGTCTCGCAGTTCTTCTACGTCGGCGCGCAAGTCGGCACCTGGTCCAACTTCATCCCGTACATCAAGGCCTACACCGCCGCCACCGAACGCCACGCCGGCCAGCTCCTCACCTGCACGCTGGTCGCCTTCGCCATCGGCCGCATCGTCTCGACTCCGCTCATGCGCATTCTCGCCCCAACCCGGATGCTCACCCTTTATGCCGTGGTCAACATCCTGCTGCTCGCCCTCGGCATCGCCCACCCAGGTCTGGCCGGCACCTGGGCGATCCTGATCACGAGCCTCTTCATGTCGATCATGTTCCCCACCATCTTCGCCATCGGCCTCAAGGGTCTGGGTTCAGACACCAAGCTGGGCGGCTCCCTCATCGTGATGGCCATTCTTGGCGGAGCGATCTTCCCGCCCCTGATGGGCCTGATCCGCGATCGCACCGGCAGCCAGGCTCTTGGGTATGCACTGCCGCTGCTTGGCTATGCTGTGGTCGCAATCTATGGAATCTTCGCCCCACGCATCGGCACCCACGAGGTTCTCACCGCCCTCAACGAGCCGTAACTCACGCAAAGCGTCCAAGCTACACGAGGCCCTGTCTTGCTCGCTAAGCGGCAGCGCTTTGCCCTAGGAGGTCCATGCTAAGAACCGGCATCCTTAATCCCCACTTAGCCGCCCTGCTCGCCCGCTTCCGCCACACTAACACCCTCGTCATCGCGGACCGCGGCTTCCCGTTCTGGCCTCAGGTTGAAACGATCGATCTCTCCCTGACCGACAACATACCCACTGTCGGCGACGTGCTCCGCGCCATACTTCCCGTGGCCTCGGTCGGCCCGATCTTCATGGCGGAAGAGTTCCGCTCGCACAACTCCGTCGCCGTCATCAAAGAGCGCCTGGACCTGCTGCCAAATGTAATGTGGGAATCCCACTCCGCCTTCAAACTGCGCGTCCCCCGCGCCATCGGCCTCATCCGTAGCGCAGATACGACATCCTACGCCAATATCATTCTCGAATCCGCTTAGCGATCTGATAGCTCTTAGTTGAAAGCTGAAAGCTTAGAGATCACAAGCCATAAACCCAGCTCGCCGTTTCCCCAAACAGGGCCTCGCGTTCGCCCTCCGAGAACCCGCAAAAGTACTCCTCCAGCATCCTGAACCACGCACCATAGTCGGTGCCGACCAGGCAGACCGGCCAGTCCGATCCGACCATCAGACGGTCCGGCCCAAACGCCTCTAACACCACTTCCAGGTAGGGCTTAAGCGCCTCATCGGCAAACCCGTCCGGACGCCCCACCCAATCTGCCTCCGTTACCAAGCCGGAAATCTTGCAGAAAACATGCTCCCGCCGCGCCAGTTCGCGCATATGCGTCGCCCAAGGCTCTAGCGTGCCGGCTGCAATCAGCGGCTTCGCCATGTGGTCCACCACGAAGATCTGTTTCGGATGCTCATCCACGAAGTCGATGGTCTGCGGCAGATGCCGCTCGCGAATGAGAATGTCGTACACCAGGCCACTCCCCTGCATCGCCGTAATCCCGGAGTTGAAGTCCGCTCGCAGGATGTAGTTTTCATCCTTCTCGTCGTGGATGACATGCCGCAGTCCCTTCAGCTTATCGCGCCCGTCAAACTCCGCCATACACTCCGGAAACTCTTCTCCTGCGATCGGCGCCCAGCCCACGACACCCCGTATGAAGTCATGCTTCTCAGCGAGGTCAAGCAGCCAACGCGTCTCTTCCAAAGTCTGCCGCGCCTGCACCGCAATCGTGCCATCAATCCCTGTAGCATCCATCTCCCGCTTGAGATCTGCGGGCCCAAAGTCGCGCTTGAGCGCAGCCATCGACTCGTCGATCCACCCATACTCAGCCGTCGTATAACGCCACACATGATGATGCGCGTCGATCCTATCCATTGAGCAATCCTACCCTCCCGTCACGATCAAAGGAATCGCATCGCGCGACGAGAGGGGCCGTGCGACGGAACAATGCCTCTACCTTACTTCTCCCGCGCCATCCGCAATCTCGCAAACAAAAACATCCGCCGTCACGCCGGTTCGTGTCTTATACCCGGCCTTGAGCGAAGCAGCGAACCCGTCAGCAGCCTCAGCCTTCACCAGCGAGACAGTACAACCACCGAACCCGCCGCCCGTGAGCCTCGACCCCAGGCAATCCGGCAGCGCCTGCGCCAACTTCACCAGCAGGTCGCACTCCGCACAGCTCGCACCGAAGTCATCACGAAAGCTCACATGCGCCTCATCCATCAGCTTGCCAAAGCGGCCGACCTCCCCCGCCCGCAGCGCCGCCACGCCGTCCAGCACCCGCTGCGAATCAGAGATCACGTGCCGCCCGCGCAGATAAGCCTCCGTTGACATCGCCCCCTTCGCCTCCTCCAACTCTGCCAAGTTCGCGTCCCGCAACTGCTTTACGCCTGGATACATGTGCCCAATCGCCGCCGCAGCCTCTTCAACCTGGCTGCGCCGCTCGCCATACTCTCCCCCGCCCACCGAGTGCCGCACCATCGAGTTGCAGACCACCAGCCGCAAAGCATCCGGAATCGGCGCCAGCTCCGCCGTCAGCGCGCGCGTATCGATTGCCAGCGCATTGCCCGCAACCCCGCTCACCGAGATGAACTGGTCCATAATCCCGCACGGCGCTCCCACGTAATCATTCTCAGCCCGTTGACATGCCAGAGCCACCTCGGCTTTCTCTAGCGTCACCCCGGCCAGCGCAAGCAGCGTCGTCGCCGTCACCACTTCCACAGAGGCCGACGAGCTCAACCCCGCACCGGGCGGAACATCTCCCTGCATCGTCAGGTCAGCTCCCGTCATCTTCACCCCTTGGTCGCGCAGAGACCACGCCACTCCTGCGGGGTACGCGCTCCAGTGACCTCTGCCTTTACCCGTCCTCCATTCCTCGAGCTCATTCAATTGGATCTTCACTGTCTCCTTGAAGTCCATTGAGTGCAGCCGCAGCATTCCGTCGGTCCGCGGAGTAGCCGCTACCAGTGTGTTGAAATTCAACGCCGCCGGCATACAGAACCCACCGCTGTAGTCGGTATGTTCTCCAAGCAGATTCACACGTCCTGGAGCCTGAAAGATACGCGCGCGCGCCTCTCCGATCTTCTCCGCATGACAGCGTCTTAATGCCTCTACCCTACCCTCCGCGCCAGCACCGCTCATGCCTGTCCTTCGTTCTTCAAGTCGAGAGGAACCGCCCGCAGCATCTCTGCCGCCTTCTCCGGCGTGATGTCCCGCTGCGGCATACCGAGCATCTCAAAACCCACCATGAACTTCCTTATCTCCGCGCTTCGTAGCAACGGTGGATAGAAGTGCCCGTGCCACACCCACTCCGGGTACTCCGCACCATCGGTCGGTCTCTGGTGAAAGCCCATTGTGTACGGAAAACTCGTTTGGAACAGTCCGTCGTACCGCATCGTCAGCCGCTTCAATAGATCGGCCAGCCCGGCCACCTGCTTGGCGTCGAAATCAAGAAAGCTGCCTATCTGCCGCTTTGCCAGCACCAGCGTTTCAAATGGCCAGACCGCCCAGAACGGCACCACCGCCGCAAACTCCTGGCTCTCCTCAATTACTCGTTCGCCGGCCTTCAGCTCCTGCGCCAGGTAGTCGGCCAGCAGCGTCCGCCCATGCTCGGCGAGATATTTCTTCTGCGTCAGCGTCTCAGCCGCAGGCTCATCCGGCACATGGCCCGTCGCCCAGATCTGTCCATGGGGGTGCGGATTGCTCGACCCCATCATCTGCCCACGATTCTCAAAGATCTGCACATAGCTGATCTCAGGCTCGCCACCCAACTCCTTTGTCTCGTTCCGCCACGTCTCGACGACCCGCGCAATCCCTTCGAGTGTCATCCCGGCGAGCGTCAGGCTATGATTCGGATCGAAGCACACCACCCGGCACCGCCCTACCTCTGCCTCGGCGACCAGCAATCCGTCCGCCTTCAACTCGGGTGCGTTTGCATCCGCGGGCAGTAACGCCGAGTAATCATTGTCAAAGACGTAAACGCCATCGTACTTCGGCGTCAGTTTGCCGCCGGCGCGCGGATTTCCCGGACATAGATAACAAGCCGGATCATAGGCAATCTTCTCCGCCGCAGCCGGCTTGCTTGTCTGCCCTTGCCAAGGTCGCTGCGTCCGCTGTGGCGACACCAGCACCCAATCCCCAAGCAGAGGATTAAATCGCCGGTGCGGCCGCAAGATCACCTGCTCTGTCTCTGTCGACATTGCTACTCCTCAACTGAAAACGTGAACACGGTTGTCGACTGCAAAACATTGCCAGCCTTCAACTCCACGCTCGGAAACGTCGGCTGATTCGGCGCGTCCGGATAACCCTGCGTCTCCAGGCAAAGCGCCGAACGATAGCCGACCATCGCCTTTCCATCGCGTGCCCCGACCGTCCCATCCAGAAAATTGCCGGAGTAGAACTGCATTCCAGGCTCGGTCGTCTCAACCGTCAGCACCCGGCCGCTGGCCGCATCCTTCAGCCTTGCGGTCTGCTTCATCTCTCCCTTACGCCCGAACGCCCAGTTATGGTCATACCCTCGCGCCCGTTTTAACTGCACATCCTCGGCATCGATTCGTTCGCCGATCCTGGTCGATTTCGTGAAATCGAACGGCGTTTCGGTGACTGACTTTAACTCGCCCGTCGGAATCAGGGTTTCACTCACCGGCGTAAACCGCTCCGTCGGAATCGTAAGCTCGTGCTCGAGAATAGTCGTGCTGTCCTCGCCCGCCAGGTTGAAGTACGCGTGATTGGTCACATTGCATACCGTCGTCTTCCCGGTCGTGGCCGAATAATCCAACCGCAACCTGCCGCCACTCAAGCTATAGCGCACGCTTACCGTCAAGGTGCCCGGGAATCCCATATCGCCGTCCGGACTGACCAGCGTAAACGTCACCGCATCCTCTGATGCTTCAGCCGTCCAGACCTTCTGGTCAAACCCGACCGGCCCTCCATGCAGCGCATTCGGCCCATCATTCAACGGCACCTGGTAGATCTCGCCGTCAAGAGAAAAGCGACCATGTGCAATCCGGTTCCCAAAGCGTCCGACGACTGCGCCGGAAAACGTCTTCTTATCCGCCAGATAGCCGGCGAGATCGTCATGGCCTTGCACCACCTGCGCCTTCACGCCAGCGCGTCCCGGTGCCTTCACCGACGTTAATCGTGCTCCATAACCGCACACGCCTACTTCCACCACGCCATCGTTCAGCGTATACAGATCGATGCCAGTTCCATCCGGCATCGTCCCAAAAGCCCGCTTCTCAATCGTCATCGACATAGCCCCTAGCATAGCGCCGTTTCTCGCAGCTGAAAAATCGCTAGGGGGCGCCTTGCGCATCCAACCGCTCAGTTACCATCATGTTCCCGCACCTAAGGACGCCATGACCTCTCTTTTGAATCGCTGCCTCCTCGTCGCCACGCTTCTCGCCCTCCCCTCACTCGCCAGTGCTCGCAAGCCCAAGCCGCTACCTGACCATTGGATCGCCACCTGGTCCGCTGCCGAAGTTGCTGTATCCGTAGCCGCCATCCCGACAAGTTCAGGCGAGTTCATACCCGGCGCGGCCGACACCACCGTCCGCGAGATCGTTCACACCTCCATCTCCACCGGCCTCACCCCGCTCGTCCGCCTCGAGTTCACCAACGCCCTCGGGACCGACCCCCTTACCCTCGGCGAAGTCCACATTGCCCTCGCGGACCCTAAGACCGCCAACCCACCCACCGGCGACATCTCCCTCCTCACCGCCAACGCCCTCACCTTCTCTGGCGCCGGCTCCGTCACCATCCCGGCCGGCGCCGAGGTCACATCCGACCCGGTCGCTCTCACCCTGCCAGCCAATGCCGACCTCGTCGTCAGCATCTTCGTTCCAGCTCAGAAGATCACCACCGCGACCTTCCACCCCGACGCCTTTCAGACCAACTTCTTCGCTCCCGGCAACGTTGTCCGCGAGCGCTCGTTCGCCATGCCGCCAACGCAGTTTCATAGCACCAAGCACTGGTGGTTCCTCAAATCCGTCGACGTCCAGAAATCTGCCACATCCTCCACCATCGTCGCTTTCGGTGACTCCATCACGGATGGCTACGGCAGTACACCCAACATCAACCAGCGCTGGCCCAGCATCCTCGCCCAGCGCCTGGCCGACCAGGCAAAAGCCAAAGAAGAAGCCGAAAAAGCAGCAAATCCCAGATCCAAGACACCACCCGCAGCCGCCCAGACTCTCGCCGTCGTTGACGAAGGCATCGGCGGCAACCGCATCCTGCTCGATGGCTATGGCCCCAGCGCCCTCACTCGCTTTGATCGCGACGTCCTAAGTATGCCCGGAGTCAGTTCCGTCGTTCTGCTCGAAGGCATAAATGACATTGGCGTAGCCACTGGTCCGATCAACCCACACGACCCGGTCACCGCATCTCAACTCATCGACGGTCTCACCCAGCTCGCCGCCCAGGCGCACGCTCACAGACTGAAGGTCATTGGTGCCACGCTTACTCCCTACAAGGGCGCAGGTTACTTCTCACCCGCTGGCGAAGCCATCCGGGAGCAGCTCAACACCTGGATCCGCACCGCCCCGGTCTTTGACGGCGTCATCGACTTCGACAAGATCACCGCCAACCCCGCCGATCCCACCTCCCTCGATCCCGCCTACGATCATGGCGACCACCTCCACCCGTCGGACGCCGGCTACAAAGCCATGGCCGATGCCATTAACCCATCGCTCTTAGCCCCAGGCTTGCCTCAAAAGTAGAAAGGACGCCACGTAGAAAAGAGAGAGCGCCACGATTGTGGCGCTCTCTCCATCCTAGCTTTGTCCGTTCTACTTCAATTCGATCCCGGCAAAGAAGTAGCCAATCTCAAAAGCTGCCGTATCCTCTGCATCCGAACCATGAATCGCATTCTCGCCGATCGAGCTGGCAAACTGCTTCCGGATCGTGCCTTCTTCAGCCTTAGCCGGATCCGTCGCGCCCATCAACTTGCGCAGATCGGCAATGGCATTTTCCTTCTCAAGCACCATCGGGAAGATAGGCCCCGAAGACATGAACTCCGTCAGCTCGCCGAAGAACGGACGAGCCGCGTGCACGTGATAAAAACCCTCTGCCTGCGCCTTCGAGATGCTGAGACGCTTAATCGATACGATCTTGAATCCGGCCTTCTCGATCTCAGCCAGAATAGCGGCGGTATAGCCCTTCTTTACGGCGTCCGGCTTGACAATGCTAAATGTACGCTGTGACACAATAATCTCCCTTATTCCCTCTGGATAGTCTCCCATCAGTCTACCGGAGTTCCCCGCTCGAAGCCCGCTCCGCTATAACCGCGACATGACCCGGACTGGTCCGTCTATCTTAGGCCTTTGCAGGTCCTCAGTACTTCCAGCTCACATCCGAGCCCGCCGGCGCCGTCTTTTCGATGCGCTCCATGATCTTCGGCAGATACATGGTGTTGTAGTGCAACCGCGAGTAAGCATTCGGCAGCTTCGGATCTCCGTTCCAGCAATGCTCTGCCCGCGGCCCGTACTCCACCTCACCGTCGTACGGAACACCAAATCCCGGCGTACCCGTCTTCTTCAAAAAGTCCTCCATCAGATACACAGCATCATTCAAAAAGTAGGTATCGTCACTGCCAACATAAAGATGCAGCTTCCCCTGCAACTTAGGTCCTAATGTATTCCAATCTCGCTGCAAAATAGCATCCAGGTCATAGTGGTCATGCCAGTAACTCGCGGTCTCTTGATCTATAACTCCTGTCGCCTTCTCAAAAATTGGCTTGGGATATCCGTCCACGCCCACTGGCGAATAAACCGCCTGCCAGATATCAAACTGCTCGCCCGACCTGCCATGATCTCCCAGCGCAGCCTCATAGGCCACGTTATCTCTTACCGAGATCAACGTGTGTCCCAGGTAGTCCCGCATAGCGGGTTGATCGACCTTTTTATTGGCGCCCTTCAAATAGAATATGTTCTGCTGCTTATATAAATCGGTTGTCATATAAGCATGAAAATCAACCGGATCGGGGCACGCAATGAACGCGCCGTTGTAGTGATCCGGATAAAACATCTGCACGGCAATCGACTCCCAACCACCGGTCGACCCGCCATACAAGAACCTCGCCCAACCCGCCCCAATGCCGCGAAATCGCTTCTCCACCGCCGGAATCAACTCCGTCTCAATCGCATCCCCATACGGTCCGACGTTCGCCGAGTTCACCGCATATGAGTCGTCATAAAAAGGATTCGCATGCTGAATCTGCATCACCAGCACCCTCGGAAATCCAGGCGAAATCCACTTCTTATACTCGTCGTACGCCTCCTGCTGCTCGATGCGGTTATAGCCCGCCAGGTGAAACCGTTCTGAATAGTCCGGCTTCAAATCCGAGTCCGGCGGGGTCGTGCGAAAGTCGTCAAACCCGGTTTCATAGTGCCCGTGAAAGACCATCAACGGGTAACGAGCGTCCGGGTGCGTATCCCAACCTTCCGGAAGAAGCACCACAGCGGAAAGATACATTGGTGTGCCCCAGAATTTGGTCAGCAGCGCACTCTGAATCCTCAAATGCTTGATGTACTTCGTATCTGGCTCCGGCGCAATCGAGCCAACCATCTTCTCCAACAACACCGCAATCGGCGTGCTCCCCTCGCCCACATGCACCTTTTGCGGCACACTGTAGAAGTTGCCCGGCGCGATGTTCCAATGCTGCCCTTCGCCACGGTCCGGCGCCAACTTCACCGTTGCCCCGTCCGCGCGATGAAACGTCTGGTACACATTCAGCACCGCCTGCGCCGTGTAGTCCCCAGGAGGCACGTCATCGATCCTACGCACCGGATATCCCGATGCCGCACCTGTGATTGCCACCGGTTCTCCCGGCTTCAGGCCGTCCACCGTGACCCCAAACACCATCTGTGACCGCGGCGTATCGTCAATCTGCATCCGCGGCTCCGCCGAGTCATCCCTCGAAAGTAGAAAGAGAACCCGGCCATCCACCGGCTTGGCGGACAACGAAGCAGAAAACGAAACCGTAATAGTCTGGCTCTGCGGCGACGGCGCTTGGGCACCCGCAAACAAACACAGGAATACCATCGCAAGCAAGCAAAGGAATGAACGCATACCCGCCAGTATAACCACGCGAAGCGATCACCCACAGGGTGGCGTCCGTACGGCGTCAGACACGTTTCCTGTACTTACTTATTGCACGTGAAACTACCCGCACTCTTCGTATTCCCACCAACGTACTTCGCCACTGCCGGCCAGACACAGATTGGTCGTGTCATCTCGTTGCCCGCAGCCACAATCGTCTCTGGAGCCTTGCCCGTCTCGACCCACTGCTCGAGGGCTGTCACCACATCGTGCTCCGCGTCCCCACGCGGCTGACTCTCATCCTGACCGATCGACGTGGCGCCCGGTCCGCCATCACAGTGCAACATCCCCGGAACCATGTAGAGCCTCATCGCTGCATCCATCGCCTGCTCGCCCATCGTCGCCCGCACCCGGTCGTAGTACTCCACCGAACTCAGCGCCGGTATCGCCGGATCATTGAACCCGTGATACACGATCACCTTCCCACCGCGTGCCGCAAATGCCTTAAGATTTGGGTCCGTCGCGTTCAACGCAGCGGCCGTCTTCTTGTTCGCCGCCTTGTACGCTGGGTCGAACTCAAACGACGAAAGCTTCCATGCCGGATCCTCATAAATGAAATCCTGGAAGTATCCATTCGCGAAGAAAACCGTTGCGGCAGGCTCACCGAGCAACCACCCCGCCCAGCCGCCGGCAACATCCTCCGCGCCTGGCAGATACCCTGGAAACACCTGCTTCCCCGACGCATCCACCTTAGCCGCATAGATCTCCTTCAGCGATTTCACCTGCTCTGCCGTCAGACAATCCGCCGCATCGCCCTGCTTGCACAGCAATGTGCCTGGATCGAAATGGCAAGCCCGCGGATCGTTCAGCACCCCATCTTTCACTCCATCGAGCGCATCGCACGAGGCCCGCACCGCCGACCCGATCGCCGGCAGTTTGCTCACCGGAATGTTGTTCGTCACATTCGCCCGGAGCACATGCTCATCCTGCGCCCCACTCGAGACCAGGGCCGTCCAGTTATAGGCGGGCGCACCCGCCAGAATGCCGTCATAATCTGTCGGAAATCGCTGCGCCTCCATCAACGCTTCGCGGCCGCCATCCGAGCAGGCCGTAAAGTAGCTGTGTCCCGCAGCCCTCCCATAAAACGCCTGCACCAGCGTCTTCGAGATCACCGCCGTATCGTGCACCGCACGCCAGCCAAAGTCCTTGACCCGCTCCGTGTGACCCAGCGCAAAGCTCGCATCCATGCCCTCATGCCCCGCGTCCGTGCCCGAAACGGCTTCACCGCGCATCACATTCGGAACCATCTGGTCGAAGTTAATGTTCCCCGCGAACCCGCCGTTCCCGGTGCCGTGCAGCTTGCCATTCCATCCCGCCACCGGCAGCCAGACCTCGACCAGAGTCACAGATTCGGTCGAAGGCTTATCCTCCACGCGCACCCGGCAGATCGAAGGCAGCCGCTTTCCCTTGAGATCAACCCCCGCCATCGCCGCGCCGGTCGGCACCAATGCGGCAGAAGTCACGATCGCACCATCCAGCTTCACTGCTGCCAAGGCACCGCACCGCGCCTCGGCAGAACCGGCAGTCACCTGCGCCCACGCACTCGCACCCAGTCCTATGCCCACGCCGCAAACCAAAGCCATTCGCCACATGCGCAGAAGTATACAGACCCTCGTCATGCGGTGGTCAAACCCCAAAGAGTGGCCGCCGCTCACGAGAAGGGTGGAGTTTCCGTTGCCGTTCTAGGCCTTCCCCAACAACCGTGCCATGGTCTCGCCCATCTCCGCCGGCGACTTCACCACCGTGATTCCCGCCGCTTCCATGGCCTTCATCTTCTCCGCCGCCGTCCCTTCGCCGCCCGAGATGATCGCCCCCGCATGCCCCATGCGCCGTCCCGGAGGAGCCGTCTGCCCGGCAATAAAGCCAACTACCGGTTTCTTGACGTTCTCCTTGATATAAGCAGCGGCGGCCTCTTCCGCCGAGCCGCCGATCTCGCCGATCATAATAATCGCCTCGGTCTCCGGGTCTTCATTGAGTAGCTTAAGCGCGTCGATATGCGTGGTGCCGATAATCGGGTCGCCACCAATGCCAATGGCGGTCGATTGCCCGATGCCACGCGTCGTAAGCTGGTACACCGCCTCATACGTCAGCGTACCCGACTTCGAGACGATGCCAACCGAGCCTTCCTTATGAATACGGCCCGGCATGATTCCTACTTTGGCCTTGCCGGGTGAGATCACCCCGGGACAATTCGGGCCGATGAGGCGAGTGTTCGACCGCTTCACGACCTCCCACACCTTCACCATGTCCAGCGTCGGGATGCCCTCGGTGATGCAGATCACCAGCGGCAACCCCGCAGCCGTCGCCTCTAGAATTCCATCGGCAGCAAACGGCGGCGGCACAAAGATGACACTCACATTCGCTCCGGTCTCCTTCACTGCCTCTTCGACGGTATTGAAGACTGGCCAACCCTCGTGTGTCGTGCCACCCTTACCGGGCGTCACCCCACCCACAACGTTCGTGCCATACTCTGCGCAACCCTTGGCATGGAACGTACCCTCACGCCCCGTAATCCCCTGCACAATCAACCGCGTATCCTTATCAACTAATACCGCCATTTACTTACCGCCTTTCGCCGCGGCGACAGCAAGGTCGGCAGCATCCTTCATCGTTGTGCCCACTTCGAACTTCAGCCCAGACTCCTTCAGAATCTTGCGCCCTTCCTCTACATTCGTTCCTTCCAACCGCAAGATAATCGGCAGCTGCACATTCAACTTCTTCGCCGCAGCCACCACCGCCGTAGCCAGAACATCCACCCGCAAAATCCCACCAAAAATATTAATGAAAATAGCCTTCACATTTGGGTCACTCAGCAAAATACCAAAAGCATTCTCAATCTGCTCCTGGTTCGCGCCGCCGCCTACATCGAGGAAGTTAGCCGCCGATCCGCCGGCGTAGCTGATGATGTCCATCGTCGCCATCGCCAGACCCGCGCCATTCACCATGCAAGCAATATTCCCATCCAGCTTGATGTAATTCAGCGCGAACTTCGAAGCTTCCACTTCGAGCGGATCTTCCTCCGCCAGGTCGCGCAACTCCTTCAAGTCCTTGTGCCGGAACATCGCGTTATCGTCGAAGTTAATCTTGCAGTCAAGCGCGACTAATTTGTCATCCTTTGTCGTGATAAAAGGATTGATTTCCATCAGCGTTGAGTCCGTCTCTACAAACGCTTTGTACAGCCCCATCATGAATCCCACAGCCTGGTTGATCTGCGTCGGCTTCAAACCCAGCTTGAATGCCAGCTTGCGCGCCTGGTACGCCTGAAATCCGACTGCCGGCTCAACATACTCTTTGTAGATGAGCTCCGGCGTCGCATGCGCCACTTCCTCGATTTCCATTCCGCCCGACTGTGAAGCCATAAACACGATCTTGCCGCTCGTGCGATCAAGTACCAGCCCAAGATAAAGTTCACGCTCGATCGCCGATCCTTCTTCAATCAGCAGTCTCTGTACCTTCTGCCCCGACGGCCCGGTCTGATGCGTCACAAGCTGCATGCCGAGGATGGCCTTCGACGCCGCATCCGCTTCTTCCATCGTTCGCGCCAGCTTTACGCCGCCACCCTTTCCGCGTCCGCCCGCATGAATCTGCGCCTTCACCACGACAACCTTGTTGCCCGCCGCAAACAGCGACTTGGCTGCCGTATCGGCCTGTTCGAGCGTGGTCGCCATCTCTCCGTTCGGCACGGGTACGTTGTATTTACGCAGAATCTCTTTCGCCTGGTACTCGTGAATCTTCATCGTGTAACCCTCTCGAAGCGCATGCCCGTTCATGGTATCCAACGCAGATGACAGCAAGCAAACGAACCCCGGTTTCCCCGCACGATAACCGCACAGCTCACTCGCTAGGGGAAGCAATCACCCCACCAAGTGGTAGCCGCCCGCGACGAGGGCGCACCTGCCGTTGCTGTTACCGTCATAAGAAATGCAAGACCTCATCCACGCCACTCTCAAGCGCATCCTCGAAGGACGCGCCACCCTCACGCGTTCCGAAGCCGCCGACCTGCTCGCCGCGATCCTGGACATCGACGAATTTGGCTCTGAACTCCGCACCGCCGCACTCCTCGGCGCGCTCGCCGCCCGCGGTGAAACCACCGACGAACTCGCCGGCTTCGTCGACACCCTCCGCGCCCGCCAGACGCGCCTACCACTAACCTCCGCCGAAAAGGCCTCATGTATCGATACCTGCGGCACCGGCGGCGATCTCTCCGGAACCTTCAACATCTCGACCGCCGCGGCCCTCGTCGCCGCAGCATCCGGAGCGACGAGCGGCCGCGCCATCATGATTGCCAAGCACGGCAACCGCGCCGTCACCTCACGCTCTGGCTCCGCCGACGTCCTCGAAGCACTCGGCATCCCCGTCGACCTCACCCCCGACCAGGCCGCCGAAGCGCTCCGCAAACATCGCTTCGCCTTCCTGCCTGCACCCGCACTTCAGCCGGCCATGAAAGCCGTCATGCCCATCCGCCGCGCCCTCGGCGTTCGCACCGCCTTCAACATCCTCGGCCCCATGACGAATCCTGCGGGCGCTTCGGCCCAGGTCCTCGGCGTCTACGCCGAACACCTCGTCCCTACCGTCGCCAACACCCTCGCCAGGCTCAACACACGCCACGCCCTCGTCGTCCACGGCTCGGGGCTTGACGAGATTGCCCTCCACGGCCCCACCTCTATCGCCGAGGTCCGCGGCGAGTCCGTCACCTTCTCCACCATCACGCCCGAAGACTTCGGCCTCAAGCCCGCGCCGCTTGAAGCTCTTGCCGGCGGCAACGCCGAGGAAAACGCCCTGATCCTCCGCTCCCTCTTCGCCGGCCAATCCGGCCCAACCCGCAATGTCGTCGTAGTCAACGCAGCCGCCGTCCTCGTCGTCGCCGATCTCGCCTCAACCTTCGCCGAAGGCGCATCCCTGGCCGAGCAAGCCATCGACTCCGGCAAAGTCACCCAACTCATCGAACGCCTGGCCTTGAAGGAGTAGCCAAGATGAACCTCCCCATCCCGTCCTCCTGCATCTCCACCACCGACCAACTCCCCGGCTACCGCGTCACCCAGTCCCTCGGTGTCTCCGAGGGCGTTGCCATCACGAATTGGACGGGGTTCCTCCCCGACGCGCAAAGAAACGCACTCTAACGAGTCATCAGCGACGCCTTCGTCGAAATGATTCACGTGGCCGCATCGCACGGAGCAAACGCCATCCTCGGCCTTCGCTACACAATGCCGTCGGGAGAGGATGAGCGCATCGTTATCGCCTACGGCACCGCTGTGAAAGTTGATAAAACTCGTAGCGCGCTCACGCCGGTCCCCGTACACTTCTCCGCACAGGAGAAATCTTCATGGCACGCGTTACTGGTATCGGCGGCATCTTCCTCAAGGCTCGCGACCCTAAAGCTCTCGAGGCCTGGTACGCCCAGCACCTCGGCATCCAGATCGCCCCCTGGGGAGGCGCCGTCTTCCCGTGGTCCGACGAAGTTCCCGCCACTACCGGGCAAACCACCTGGTCGCTCTTCTCGGAGACCACCAAACACTTCGGCTCCGAGTCCCAGCGCGCCATGGTTAACTACCGCGTCGACGACCTCGCAACCCTGCTCACCCAACTCGAAGCAGCTGGCGTGCCCATCGATCCCGACCGCCAATCCGCCGAATACGGCCATTTTGCCTGGATCACCGACCCCGAAGGCAACCGCGTCGAGCTCTGGCAGCCCATCGCCGACGAACCCGCCGCAAAGTAACAGCCCGCACGGAGCACAACAATGGACGGCCTAACATCGAACAAACAGTTTCTCTTCTGAACGTCGCGGATATCCAGGGAGCGCTCCGCTTCTACACCGAAGGCTTTGGCGCCCACATACTAAATCTTGGGCGCCCAGAGGCAACTCCGCTGGTGCCGGCTCAGCCTCGGTTGCACCTCCATCATGTTGCAGGAGTACGACCCGGCCAACTTCCGCCGTACGGGCGGCCTCGGCATGCCCGTTTGCTTTCAGCACCAGGGGCGCCAACGCCCTCTACAAACCATAGGGTCCTTTGCGCATCGCCATCCCGCTATGGCCACAATTCCACCCTATAACCCACTACCATCGGAAGATGACCGACCCGCAACAAGGCCGTCTCGAAGTCGGCCGCCTCGAGGTAATCACCGGCCCCATGTTCTCTGGCAAATCCGAAGAGCTCATCCGCCGCCTTAAACGCGCGCGCATCGCTCGCCAGCGCGTCGCCTGCTTCAAGCCCGATATCGACCTCCGCTATCACCGCAGCGCCATCGCCTCGCACTCCTCCCAGACTCACGAGGCCGAAACCGTTGCCTCGGTCGAGCGCCTCCGCGAAGCTCTCTTCCCGCAGCTCCCGCAGGTAGAAGTCATCGGCATCGACGAGGCCCAGTTCCTCGACCACTCCATCATCCCCCTCACCACTGAGCTCATCCACCTCGGCAAACGTGTCCTTATCGCCGGCCTCGACACCACCTATAAGGGCGAGCCCTTCGGCCCCATCCCGAACCTGATGGCCATCTCCGACGAGGTCACCAAGCTTTCCGCCGTCTGTATGACCTGCGGCGCCCCCGCCATTCACACCCAGCGTCTCGGCCAGTCGCAGGAGCTGGTCGTGGTCGGTGCGGCAGGCCTCTACGAAGCGCGCTGCCGCACCCACTTCAGCCCATGGCAGGACGAACACCACTCCGAGCAGCTCAACCTACCCGCACTCCCCTAACCTGAAGCCGCGCGAAGCAAATACGGCGCGAAGGGCTCGCCGCCCGGAATCAGGACGCATTTGGCGTTGCTCAGCCTTCAGTGCTTCTCCACCATCTCCATGACGTCTTTCCGCAGCGCCAGCGAACTGCCCAGCCGCGCGTAGTACATATGCCCACCCGGATATTCGTGCACCTGTACCCGCGTCGGATCGCCCATGATCGGAATCTGCGAGACCGTCAGCACACTTCCCATGAACGGGCACGAGAGATCCGCCCAACCATGCGCGATCACCACCCGCAGCTTCGGATCAGTCGCCACCGCCACGCGCAGATCCGTCGCCGAAGCCGCACCATTGAACGCACCATTGCGCCCCGACCGATCCCACAACCGATTCACTTCGTCGCTCAGCGCGTTATAGCGCGCATCCGTCTTCCAACCCACCGTCTTCGTCACCCAATCCACCATCGCCGTCGTCGTCGGCGCAATGATGCTCAGCAGAATCGGGTCATTCGTCTCCTGCTCGGGCGCAAATGGGAACGGGTCGTACGCGGTCACGTTCGGGTCGTAGCGGCTGCCCAACTTGCCCGTCTCGCGAAACTCCTCACGCAAAAACGCCTGTGTCTCGAGCCTTCCGCCGCTCTGCTTCACAAACGTTGGGTCGAGCCCGGTGAGCTCCGTAACCTTCTTCACGACCCTCGGTGTCCCCGCCGGATCCGAAAACCCATGCATCAGGTCGACCATATATTCGCCCGTCGCATACGCGATTACCGGTGCCATCGTCTCGTTCGAGAGCGTGCCCTTGCGCTCGTAGTTTGCCGCGGTAATCGAAGGCAGCGTGATCATCCACGGAATCGGGGAAATCTCATCTGATCCCACACTTGGAGCCAGCGCCGGCGAAACCAGTACCAACCCATTCATCGCCACGCCAATCTGCGATTGCAGATAAGCCGTCAGCCGCGGCCCGCGATAACCGCCATAGCTCTCGCCGACGATATACTTCCGCGACTCCAGCCTTCCATTCTTCACTAGCCAGTCGTAAACAATTTTGGATAGATACGCGATATCCTGATCCGGCCCGTAAAACAGCTTCTTCGACTCATCCGCACCCACCAGCGACTTCGAAAACCCGGTGCCGATCGGATCAATAAACACAAGGTCGGTGAAGTCCAGCCACGTCCCCGGATTATCCTTCAGCACTGCCGGATCGCTCGGACTCTGCCCCTCCGCGCCAAAGTCCACGCGCTTCGGCCCAATCGCCCCCAGGTTCAGGTAGACGCTCGCCGCACCCGGCCCACCATTGAAAGCAAACGTCACCGGCCTGCTCTCTCCCGCTCCAGCCGCGTCCATCGTGTACGAAGTAAACACCACCTCGCCCACTGCCTCACCCTTGTCATTCTTCACCGGCAGCGTGCCCACGGTAGCCGTATACTTCAGCGTCTTGCCACCCATCTGGATCGACTGTGCGGCCGACTTGTCCGCCGGCAGATCGTTGGTGATCGTCGGCTTATCCGCTGCCGGCTTGTCACCGGACTTGGCATCCTGGGCAAACGTCGCAGCGGAGCTCGCGACTAAAACGAGGGGGAGGGCAATTCGCAAGAAGTTCATGCCCCTGAGAATACATCTCTCAGCCGTCCCTCCCACAATCACGGCCTCGCAACGAACGAAAGCGCTACGCAAAGCTCATGATGGCACCCGGTGCCACGTGTTCGACAAACAGAAATTCTCGTTCATTCCTGCGGCAAGGCGTGGTATGCCCACGTCACTCCATCGCAAGCAAGCCTTAATCCTGCGCCACTATTGTTATCCTCCCTGTCGCGGTTGAAGCTCCGATAAAACACTGCCTACTTCCTCTTCCGCCTTCTCTGCGAAACAGGTACGAACGTTTATCCAGTAACCCGACAGACCTTTCGTGAGCGACAACTCCAAGCGCTGATTCTTCTCAGCCCGTGGGTTCGACTTACTGCACCTATCAACTATTCGTATATCGCTGCTCCACCATCGGCAGCATGGGCCGGACGTTTTGCAGCACCTTCAGGAGGAACTATGCAGTCATCCCAAGAATGGGCGGTTGCCTCAGCAGCCACAGTTGCGATATCCGCACTCTTCTCGGCTCCCTTACTCGCTCAAACCTTCCGCGGCAGCACTCCTCATCGCCAAAGCACCCAGGGTTAATTTCTGGCTTTGGGGATGAGCCCCACCTTCATAAGTTGTCACCGTTCCGGGAAAGTTTTGCCACCTCGGAAAATTCGTCGTAGCACGGAAGTGGCATCGACGAACACTTGCTAACGTGTCTGAGGACGTGACGAACAACGCCTGAGTCCCACGGCATCTCCCATCAACTCGCGCATCTCTCCCTCAGTCATCGCTGAAACGAACAGATCATCCGTACCTGAGATTCGCTCCACAGCGATCTCTCTCGAATGCCGCAGCAGAAATACGCGGAGACGGCCTTTAGAAACTTCAACTTCCGAGGTCGACTCTGGCAGTTGCGGGTAAATCGTCAGGCCATAACGGCCGCTCGCCAGGGGAGTGGCTAGAAATACGAAGCAATCGTCTGCTCCTCGAACATCCTGCAACATAGGAATTTCTCCTGAAAAGACTTTCCACATCGATCAATCGCCATAGCACCGATTCTTTGTTACAGGCAATCAAGCTTCCAAACGAGGGCGCCCAAACCCGCACGCTGCTCGCACCGACGCAGGAACGACGTTCGCAGCCGAGCGGTTCTCATTTGCCTGCCGCTCAACGGAACCCTGTACACTGACTCGGCAGCGCTTCTACGCCCGAAAAGGAGAACCAAATGCGCACCGCCCTTCTTGCAACCGCAGTCCTCGTCGCGAGTCTTTCCGCAAATGCAGCACCTCGTGCATCCGCCGCCCCTCACGGATATAAGGACAAGTCCAAAGATCTCGTCGTTCATCTCAAGACCTCAAACGGCCTCGACGCCGGCACCGCTACCTTCCGCGAGACTATGGGCGGCAAGCTTCACATTAAACTAGCCCTCATGAACCTTCCCGAAGGCGATCACGCCGTGCACATTCACCAGAATCCGACCTGCGACGCCCCCGATTTTAAGGGTGCCGGTGGCCACTTCAACCCGGACAAGAAACAGCACGGAACCAAGAATCCCATGGGTCATCACAACGGCGACCTCCCGGAAAACATCGTGGTCGGTATGGACGGCAAGGCCGACGCTTCCTTCACCGTCGATTACCTCTCGCTCAAGCCCGACTCCCCCAACTCCATCCTCGCCAACGGCGGCACCTCCATCATGGTCCACGCCAAGGCGGACGACATGATGACCGACCCTACCGGCAACGCCGGCAACCGCATCGCCTGCGGTGTCATCACCGAAACAGCTCAGTAAAGCAGCCTCTGGCCTCCAGCCAAACCGTCCTACCATCGCGCCGGGCGCTCCCGACTCTACAGAGTGGCACGCGCCCGGCGCAACGGCGTCTCTGCCTTGGACGCTGTCCTGCCTCCAGGCTAAGAACTGCGTTACGGAACCGTCAGCACGCCTCCTGCGTACTTGAAACCCATGGGCGTCTTCCACATGGCGGTTCCGTTCCCTCTCACCGCGCCACGGCCCATGCCGTTGGCGAACAACCTGACCCCGCCGCCTGCTGGTCGAAAGCAGCCCTCCCCCAATCGTCCTCCCGGTACACTGCTTCCAGCCCCCAAAGCTCCCGAGGCCCGTGTGCAGCGCACGCCCGAACAGCAAGCCGAGCAGGCGCAACTCGCGCTCCTCGTCGCCCAGTGCATCACCGGCGACCAACGCGCCTGGCATGCGCTCGTCACCGGCCAGCACAAGCGCGTCTACGCCATCTGCTACCGGTTCACCGGCGACCCCGACGAAGCAGAGGACATCACCCAGGACGTCTTCCTCAAGGTCTACCGCAATCTCAAGTCGTTTGACGCGGAGCGCGGGGGCTTTCACACCTGGATCACCACCCTCACCCGTAATCTCCTCGTCGACAACTACCGACGCACCCGTCTCGACCGCGCCAGCGACTCGCTCGACGAGACCCTCTCCGGCGAAGAAGACGGGCCAACTGCCGCTGAGCGCCTGGCCGACACGCGTCCTGATCAGGAACAGCGCTTCGCCGGCCTAGAACTCAAAGCCACCATCCAGGCCGCTCTCCTCAAGCTCTCCACCGAGTTGCGCGAAGCAGTCATCCTGCGCGACCTCGAAGATACGGATTACAAAGAGATTGCCATCATATTGAAAATCCCCGAAGGCACCGTCAAAAGCCGAATAAGCAGGGGACGAGCGGAACTGGCAAGGCTGTTACAACGTATAGAAAGACAGGTGGTTTAGACATGGCAAAGCACATCCAATTCGACGATTATGGCACCGGGCAAAACGCCAACTGCGTCGCGTGCGAAGAACTCTTTGCCGACGCGCTGGACGGTCTTCTCGCGCCCGCCGACCAGCTCTTCTTCGACCAGCACCTCCGCACCTGCGCCGGCTGTAGCGAATCGTTCTCCCAGGCTCAGCGCGGCGCCGCATGGCTCGAACTCCTGAAAAGCTCCCGCCCCGAACCCTCCGGCGACCTCATCGACCGAATTCTCAGGCAAACCACTAACGAGACAGCTTCTACCGAAGTCTCGTTGACCACCGAAGTCCCGATCATACCTCCCAACGTCATCCCGTTCATCCCACGTCCGGTCTCGCGGTTCACCCGCTTCACCCGCCTTGCCATGGAGCCACGCCTGGCCATGACGGCTGCCATGGCCTTCTTCTCGATCGCGCTCACGCTCAACCTGCTCGGCGTCCGGCTCGACCAGATTCGGACTGCCGACTTCAGCCCCACCAACCTGAAGCAGACCTACTTCCAGGCCAATGCCACCGCGGTTCGCTACTACGACAATCTCCGAGTCGTCCGCGTGCTTGAATCCCGTGTCGACGACATCCGCC
>CAXTNM010000048.1:0-13538 GCA_964245715.1 uncultured Acidobacteriaceae bacterium
GTGAGGTCGGTGCCTCGGGCGGCCTGGGCGCTGGGGGGGGGACGGGCGGGAATCTCGGTGGGATGGTCGGACGGGGCGGCGCAGTAAGGTTCTAGACCGGTGCGGAGGAGGTCGAAGGCTTGTTCGGGGGAGTCGGCATACTGGAAGAGGCTGAGGTCTTCGGCGGCGATGGCGCCTTGCTGGACGAGGAAGTCGAAGTTGAGCGCAGATTTCCAGTAGGACGAGCCGTAGAGGATGACGGTGATGCGTTTGGCGAGTTTGTTGGTCTGGGCGAGGGTCAGGAGCTCGAACATCTCGTCGAGAGTACCGAAGCCGCCGGGGAAGACGACGAGCGCCTTGGCGAGGTAGGCGAACCAGTACTTGCGCATGAAGAAGTAGTGGAACTCGAAGTTGAGGGCGGGTGTGATGAAGCGGTTGGGCTCCTGCTCGTGCGAGAGCTTGATGTTGAGGCCGATGGACTTTGCGCCGGCCTGCCATGCGCCGCGATTGGCGGCTTCCATGATGCCGGGGCCGCCGCCGGAGGTGATGACGAAGCGGTGGCGTGGGCCGGGAAGGCCTTTCGACCACTCGGAGACGAGGCGTGCGAGGGAGCAGGCGGCGTCATAGTAGCCGGCAGTCTCGTCGTTGCCGGTGGCGCCGGCGGCGAGTTCTTCACGTGAGCGGAAGCGGGCCGAGCCGAAGAAGACGACGGTGTCTTCGATCCGCTCGCGCCGGAAGCGGGCGAGGGGTTCCTGATACTCGGCGATGATGCGGAGGACGCGGCCGTCGGGCGAGTCGAGGAAGGCGTCGTTCTGGTAGGCGAGCGAAGCGCGGGGGAGAGAGTCAGGAAGCGAAGGGTCGGTCGTGCTGTCTGCGGAGTCGGGCATTCGGGGAGCTTTCGCGAAGGTGGCTGGAGCTAGCTGCGCCGGTCGTGATACTAGCTGCGCTGGTCGTGATACTAGCTACGCTGGTCGTGGTAGTGGATAGCTTCGGAGATGCCGATCCAGATGTCGAGCAGGCCGAATCCGGAGATGACGCCGCGTGCGGACGGCGTGCGAAGAACCGCCCAGAGCGCGGGATGTGAGGTGAGGAAGAGGTTGTGATCCCAGACCGAGGTCCACCAGGGGAGGACAGCGACGATGACGCCGAGATAGATGCAGAAGACGACCAGGATGAAGAGCGATAGGCGCTGCAGCCAGATCGGAGCGACGGCGGTCGGCTCGGGGACATGTGCCTGAGCGACCGGCGGCGTTTGCTCGCGAGAGGGTGGTAAGTCTGGAAAGAGCTGGGGCTGGACCGGCATACGACGCACACTCTCCGAACTTCCAAGGTAGCAGAGCTTTACAGGCAATGTCCTGCCGGGCGGGCGCCTTGCTGCCGGGTGGACCCCACTTCGTGGGGTGTTGGGCCGGCGTGGCGCTCCCGCTGGGCGCGCGAAGAGTTTAGTGCCCACCCGCGGGGAAGAGAAGCGAAGTTCAGGACGGACCGAGGGGCTCGGACAGGACAGTAAGATAAGAGGATGCTACAACTGGCTGGCGCGGGTAAGAGGTTTGGGACGAAATTGCTGTTTGAAGAGGTGAACTGGCTGATCACGCCGGATGAACGGACCGGCCTGGTGGGAGGCAACGGCACCGGAAAGTCGACCATGCTGAAGGTCCTGGCGGGACTTGAATCGCTTGATTACGGGACGGTTTCGCGGACCAAGGGGATGACGCTTGGGTATCTGCCGCAGGATGGGCTGGCGATGCGCGGGAAGACGGTTTTCGAGGAGTGTCTAAGCGTTTTTGACGAGTTGCGCGGGATGGAGACCGAGGCCGAGGAGTTGACGATCAAGTTGAGTGAACTCGATCCGGAGTCGGCCGAGTATCAGACGGCGGCGAATCGCTACTCCCATGTGAGCGATGTGATGCATGCGCACGATATCTACACGCTGGATTACCAGGTGGGTACGGTTCTGGGCGGGCTGGGATTCTCGAAGGATGACTGGGAGCGCAAGACGGAGGAGTTTTCGGGTGGGTGGCAGATGCGAATTGCGCTGGCGAAGCTGCTGCTCGAGAAGCCTTCGCTGCTGCTGCTGGATGAACCGACGAACCACCTCGATCTCGAGACCAGGAACTGGCTGGAAGACTACCTGCGCAACTATGAGAACGCGTTTGTGCTGATCTCACACGACCGTTATTTCCTGGATGTGACGGTGGGGAAGACGGTTGAGGTGTGGAACAAGCACGCGCACTTCTATACCGGTGGTTATGAGAAGTACGTGGTGCAGAAGGAAGAACGCAAGACGCAGCTGCTGAATGCGTATAAGAATCAGCGCGAGCGGATCGAGGATCTGGAGGCGTTCATTAACCGTTTTCGGTACCAGGCGACGAAGGCGAAGCAGGTGCAGTCGCGGATCAAGGAACTCGAGAAGATCGAGCGGATCACGGTGCCGGATGAGGAGGCGACGATCCACTTTTCGATTCCCCAGCCGCCGGCTTCGGGGCGGACGGTGATCGAGGTGAATCATCTGTTCAAGAGCTATCCGACACCGGATGGCGGGGTAAAGAAGGTTTTGGAGGATGTGAGTTTTCAGATCGATCGAGGCGACCGCATCGCTTTAGTAGGGGCGAACGGCGCGGGAAAGTCGACGCTGATACGGATGCTGAGTGGGCTTGAGCCGCCGGATCAGGGCGAGATCAAGCTTGGGCATAACGTGCTGGCGGATTACTTTGCGCAGGATCAGTACAAGGTGCTGGATGGAAATGCGAAGATGCTGGACGATATTGCCGGGATCGCACCGAAGGTTCCGGTGGTCGAACTGCGGAGTTTGCTGGGCTGTTTCATGTTTTCGGGCGATGACGTGTTCAAGCAGCTTGGAGTGCTTTCGGGCGGAGAGCGCAACCGGTATGCGATGGCGAAGATGCTGGTATCACCGGCGAATATGCTGCTGCTGGACGAGCCGACCAACCACCTGGATTTGCGGGCGAAAGATGTGCTGCTCGATGCGATTCGGAACTTCTCGGGAACGGTGCTGTTTGTTTCGCACGACCGCTACTTCATTGATGGACTGGCGACGCGGGTGTTCGAGGTGGAGGAGCGTCGGGTGCACATCTACCCGGGTAATTACGAGGATTATCTGTGGCGGAAGCAGGGTGGGCCGGAGAAGGTGGCGGAGTCGCTGAAGCCGGTTGCAGTGGCTGTGGCTGCTCCGGCGCCGGTGGTGGCGGAGCCGGTGGCTGCGCCGAAGATTGCGGTGAAGAAGCTGAATCCGATCAAGCTGAAGCTGCTGGAAGAGGAAGTTTCGGAGGCGGAGACGCGGGTGCTGGAGCTTGAGGAGCAGATTGCCGCGGCGGAGGCGGCTTCGGGCGTTTACACGACGGCCGAAGAGGCGCAACGGGTGGCTGCGGAGCTTGAGCGGCTGAGGGCGGAGCAGGAGGTTGTGCTGGCGCGCTGGGAGGATCTGGGAACGCAGTTGGAGCTGCAGCGGGATTAGGTGGGAGCGCTGCGCTGCACAGTTTGCCCCACTCCGAACGATGAAGCTCGGAGTGGGGACGAGGGTGCGCGTTAGTAGGGTTCAAACGTTTGGGAGAACTGGTACGTTGTCTGGGTGACGCCGCTGCAACTTGGCGACGCGTAGCCTTCGCCGGGACAGGAGCCGTTATCGCGTCCGAGCGACCACATGGCGATGCGGCCGATGTAGCTGTTGTTCCTGGCAAAAGTGAGGACGGTTTGTGCGTTGGCGAGCGAGAAGATCTCGGTGTTGGTGTCGTTGATGCCGATCATGGGAGTGATCCCGATCTCTGACGAGAGGCCGGCGGCGACGACCTGTTTTTCGGTAGCGGAGGCGGCATTGGTTGCGTCGAGCGCCATCTGTGCTCCGTTATCGGATCCGGAACCGTAGTCCATGGCCATGACGTTGACGAGGTCGATTGCGAGCCCGTCGTGCCTGGCGCTCGTGAGGATATTGACGCCGCTGGCGATGAGGCCGGTTGGCAGGACGGGCAGGGTATAGGAGATGACGAGACCGGAGTTGGCGGCCTTGAGACCGACCAGGGCCTGATCGCGCAACGTGATGGAGGCCTGGTTGGTCGTAGCGCCGCCTTCGATATCGAAGTCGAGCATCTTCACGTCGTACAGGTTGATGGCGGATTGGTAGAGGGCCTGGAGTTGGGAGGCGCTTGTGCAGTTGAGGGCTGGTTCCTGACCATTGGCTCCACCAAAAGAGAGGATGACCTGGACTCCGCTTGCCTGGAGCGATTGCACGATGGATTTGATGGAGGTCCCGTTGGCCAGGGTATCCGTGGGCAACGTGCCACCGAGGCCGCCCCAACCCACGGAGCATCCATTGCTCGAATCGAGGAAGGCGAGCGTGACTGCCGTGAACTTTGCCGCCTGCTGCATGGAGACGAGGTTTTCATCGGCGGTAATGCTCATATCCACGTAGGGTGCGAAGAGATGATTGGTCGCGGTGTTCGGTGGAGTGGGATTCGTGGGGGGCGTGACCGGCGTGGTTCCGGTGGTGCAGGCACCGTTGAGGGTCCAGGGCTCACCACTGCCGCTGCCGCCGGAGTTTGTTGCGGGACTGTTCCCCTGTGTCCACCAGTTGGCCGTGTAGTTCTCGCCGCTGAGGCTTGCGGTCTGGCCAGCGGTATAGGCCGTGCCGGAGCTCCAGGCTGTGTAACAGGAGGTTGCGGAGGCGCGCGTGGAAGCGAATGCGAGGACGAACATGAAGAGGATGACCGCGAACGAGATGCGGTGGCGTGAGGATCTGGGTTGGGTCATAGGAGCTCCTTGGCGTTTCTGAGAACAGTTGAGGATCTTGTTCTTGTCAGCAACAGAGCAGGAAGAGGCAGCGCCGCCGGGATGGCGCGGGCAAGCGAAAGTGATCGGCGCACGGGGGCGGACTCCTTTGTAGGCGAGGTGACCGTCGCAGGAGACACGCGTCGATTGATTTCGGGGAAGCACCAGGATGCGGTGCGGAGTGTTAGTGAAGACGAGGACCAATCGCGAGACAATCAACGCTGGTCGCTGGATTTCCGAGTTGAGAGAAAGCATCTCTCACTCGTAACAAGTGCCGAGCCTAGCACCGCTTCCAACGGTTGACAATGCTTTAACGTGCATTTCTGCGCTGCGAGATAGAAAATATGTTCGTATTCCCACTAAAGGATCATTCGGGGATGGTTCTTGGTTACTCCGCCGACTGACTTATCGGCCTTCGCGAAGACGGGCGGCGAGGCGCTCGGGCAGGCCGGCCATGAGGATGCGGCCCTGGGAGGTGATGACGTCATAGGGGATGCGGTGGAAGGTGATCTGGCTGAGGAAGGTGGTCGGGTCGGTTTCGGCCGGTTGGATGGAGAGGATGGCGAAGGCGGCACGCCAGTCGAAGTCGCGCGGCTGGCCTACGGAGCCGGGATTGATGAGGTGGCGGGAACCGGGTTCAAGGGTGTGCGTCGACGATTCAGCGTGATTTTGCATTTCGCCGGGGCGCTTGGACCAGAAAGCCGAGGGGGCGTGTGGCGGGACAAAGCGCGGGCGCGCGATAGCGGGGCGAAGCTCCTGCCAGGAGTGCTCGTGTTGTGAGAAGCCGCCCTGGACGTGGGTGTGTCCGAAGAAGGTAAGCGGCGTGGTGCTTTGCTGGAGCGGCGCCCAGGCATCCCGCATGTTGAGGATGTATCGATCTTCATCGAGCGGTGAACCGTGGGCGAGGGAGACGCCCTCCTGCTCGGGATGGAGGGGGCCTTGCGGGACTTCCTTGAGCCAGGCGAGATTGTCTTCGGAGAGGGTGTCGCGGGTCCAGAGCGCGGCGGTGCGGGCGACAGGGTTGAAGGCGTTGGGCGAGGTGAGGCCGCAGCAGACGCGATCGTGATTGCCGCGGACGACGAGCGTCTGAAGCGGACGGATGAGATCGAGAACCTGGTTGGGTGCGCCGCCGTAGCCGACGATGTCGCCAAGGTTCCAGAGTTCGTCCCACTGGCCGGCAGCGGCGGTGAGGACGGCTTCGAGAGCTTCGAGATTACCGTGGATGTCCGAGAGGATGAGAGCGCGCATTGGTGCAGGATTCAGGATACAGGCAAGGGCAACCACGTCCTAACGCCGGACCAGCGGTACTGCGTACGCCGGGAGTTTCGCGCGGTCAGGCCAAGGAGGCCAAGGGCTGGCGCCGGTCGGTTTGCATGGTGGGGGCGCTCGCGAGGAGGCGGCGGGTGTAGGGATGTTGCGGGTTGCGGAAGAGTGTGAGCGTGGGAGCGATTTCGACGAGGTGGCCGTGTTGCATAACGGCAATCTGGTCGGCGGGCTGGTCGCAGGCCTGGGCGACGACAGCGAGATCGTGCGAGATGAAGAGCATGGCGAGGTTGTGAGTTTGCCGGAGAGACTTCAGCAGCGTGAGGATCTGAGCCTGGACGGTGACATCGAGAGCGGTGGTGGGTTCGTCGGCGATAAGGAGGCGTGGACGATTGATGAGGGCCATCGCGATGAGGATGCGCTGGCGCTGACCGCCGGAGAACTGGTGCGGGTAGTCGCGGAGACGGGTTTCGGGGTTGGGAAGGCCGACTTCCTGCATTGCGGCGAGGACGCGGCGTCGGACTTCAGCTCTTGGGGTGCGCGGATGATGGGCGAGCAGGGCTTCGGCAACCTGGTGGCCGATCCGCATGACGGGGTTGAGCGCGGTCATGGGTTCCTGGAAGATCATGGCGATCTCGCGGCCGCGGAGGGTGCGCATCTGCGGCTCGGGAAGGGAGAGGATGTTGGTGCCGTCGAATGAGATTTGACCGGCTACCTGCGCGGAGGAGGCGAGCAGGCGGAGGATGGCAAGAGAGGTAGCGGATTTTCCAGAGCCGGACTCGCCGACCAGGCCCAGAGTTTGACCGGGAGCGAGGGTGAAGGTGATGGAATCGACTACCTTTTTTGAGGGTTCGGCGGGATTGCGGCTCGGAAACGCGATGGACAGATCGGAGACGGAGAGAAGCGGCGGGTTCGATTGGGGGAACGACATGCGCTTGGGTTAGACTAGCGGTTTCAGCAGCGGGTGAGAAGAAATAGCGTGAGTCTGCGTCTAACGGGGTGAGATGATGCGACGAGTTTTGTCAGGTTTAGCGGCGATAGCAGCTTGCGGTATGGTGCCCGCGTGGGGGCAGATGCATGCGGTCAAGAAACCTGATGAGGTTGTGCGCGCGGTGGCGGTGTATGAGTGGACCGGGGAAGAAGGCAAGGCGACGGCGAGCCGGGTGGTGCCGGTCTCGCTGTTTATCAACGGCCAGTTTCAGGATGCAGGCATCTATATGACGCGGCCGGTGCCGTTCGCGCTGGGGACCGGGACGGTGTACGAAGTGCTTAGGTCGGGTGTTGATACGGGAACGCTGGAGTTGGTATACGAGCGGCACCTGACGAACGGCGATACTGCAGAGATCGACGATGGCTGGCTGGGATACGGGGCGTTCAAGGTCAAGCCGAAGGAGGCGCTGGTCGCGAAAAAGGCGAACGGACCATTGCCGAAGATCCTGGTGAGTGGCAATAGCGGTTCAGATTCAGGTGGGCCGAAGATGATCTCGCGATCGGGATCGGCACCTGACTCAACGCCGCGCGGCGGGAGCAAGGGAGCGGGTGGAGCGGCTCCAGCTGAGACGGCCGACTCGAACGATGAGGATGACAACTCGCCCGTTCTGCATCGGCGCGCGGGCAGTGGAGGCGATGCGACACCGACGGCGACGGGAGCGAGTGACGCGGGTTCTACCGCGCCGGCTCCGAGTGCCGGAATGGGAAAGAGTACAGGGTCGGGAACAACGGCTGCATCGAATGCAGGCGGGGCGAGTACGGATTCGGATGATGATGCGGATAGGCCGACGCTGAAGCGGAGAACGCCGGCCGAGGTGAAGGCGAACAAGAAGCAGAAGGATTCGGCGAGGGTGGTGGCGGGGAATGACTTGAATGATGATCCGGACCGGCCGACACTGCATCGAGGGTCGAAGGGGATGTCCGAGGAAGAAGAGGTTCCGCCGCTGCGTGGCACGCCAAAAGATATGAAGCAGGCAGTGGCCGTTTCGGATGCGAAGGACCGGCCGGAGCACGATTTTACGCGGCGATGGGAGAGCGAACACGAACGGACGGAGGTGTTGGGGAAGATGCAGGCCTTTGCGCGGGTGCAGCTGGCGAGTTATAAGGGGTCGCCCACGCCGGCTGCAGCTCCCTCGCCAGCCCCAAAGCCGGCAACCACGGCTGCAGCGCGAGCTGCGCGACGGAAGGTTGCCGCAGCGGCCGCAGCGGCTCCGCCACCTGCGCAGGCTCTGAGCGACGAGTCGCTCAAAGGGTATACGTTGAGTTATGGAGGAGCGCCGACATATGTGTACTCGGCGACCTCAGCCGGAGAGAATGGCGTATCGCGGTATGTGTCGGTGGTGGCGCAAGAGGATTCGATTGCAGGGCTGAAGATGGCGCTTGCGAGTGTCACCGATACGTCGCATCTGGACCGGACACCGTGGATGCGGTTTGTAGATGTCGTCGATGCGGATGCTTCGAATCGAGCGTCTTTATTGATGGAGCTGCGGGCTCAGCACACGCGGCAGTTTGCGCTCTATCGGGTGATTGGGGCGCAGGCGGATCAGGTGTTCTTGTCAGGGTCGACTGAGTAGCGGGTGCTGCTGTTGGGATGATCTATCAGTTATCAGTTATCAGTTGTCAGTTGTCAGTTGAGGCAGGGTGGTGGATTAGAAGGATTGAGCTTTGAGCCAGGCGCGGAGGTCGGGTCCGAGCTTTGGGTGTTTGAGGCCGAGCTCGACGGTGGCGCGCAGGAAGCCCTGCTTGTCGCCTGCGTCGTGGCGCTTGCCGATGTAGCTGTAACCATAGACTTTCTCATGCTGCAGGAGAGCCTTGATGGCGTCGGTGAGCTGGAGCTCGCCGCCGGCGCCCGGGGTGATGCCTTCGATCATTTCGAAGATGCGCGGGGTGAGGATGTAGCGGCCGATGATTGCGTTCTGCGATGGCTGAGTTCCGGGTGCGGGCTTCTCGATCATGTTCTTCACGGCGAGCAAACGCGGATTGTTCGCGTCGGGTGTGCAGTCGAGACAGCCGTAGGCGGAGATGGCGTCGCCTTCGACGACCTCGGAGCCGAGGATTGACGACTGGGTTTCGTTGAAGGCTTCGACCATCTGCTTCATGCAGGGAATGTCTGCATCGACGATGTCGTCGGGGAGGAGAACGGCGAAGGGTTCGTTGCCGACGAGTTCTTTGGCCATGAGGACGGCGTGGCCGAGGCCGAGGGGTTCGGCCTGACGGGTGACGGTGACCTTGGCGAGCTTTGAGACGCTGCGTGCGATTTCTAGGAGAGCCGTCTTGTTCTTGGCCGCGAGCGAGGCTTCGAGTTCGGGAGAGCGGTCGAAGTGGTCTTCCATGGTGGTCTTGCCGCGGGACGAGATGAGGATGATCTCGGTGCAACCTGCGGCTACGGCCTCTTCGACGCCGTATTGGATAAGAGGCTTGTCGACGAGGCAGAGCATCTCTTTTGGGGTGGCTTTGGTCGCCGGGAGGAAACGTGTGCCGAGGCCGGCAGCGGGAAACACAGCTTTGCGGATTTTCTGAGAAGTCATAAGGGGTCGAGGCTCTTTCGTGAGTTCAGTTTAGAGCCTGATGCTAGCAAACGCGAATGGGGGAGTTGATGACAGACGGTGGGAGTTCGCGTGGCGACTTTGGGGGATGGAGTGCGGCAGGTGGCTCGCTGTGCGGATTCCTACCCATCGTAGCGAAGCCGCGATGAGTAGGGTACCCGGATCCTGGGGAAGGTTTAGAGCGTGGGCGAGTTGTCGTGGAGCATGGCTTTGCGGATGATCTTGATTGGGACCGGGCCCTGCCGGAGGAAGTCATCGTGGAAGTGCTGGAGGGAGAAGCTGGCGCCTTCCTTCTGCTTCAGGTCTTCACGGAGCTTCAGGATCTGGAGCTTGCCGAGGTTGTAGTAGAGATAGGTCGCGTCGGAGGTGCCGCGCTTGGTCTCCATGAGGCCGATGGCGTGGGACTGGTAGCCCTCTTTGACGAAGAAGTCGACGGCCTGGTCGAAGGTGAACTGGCCGGTGTGGAGCTTGATCGAGACGACAAAGCGGGCGTTACGCAGGAGCGCGTCCTGCAACTGGCCGAGGCGGATGAGGCGAGCCTGGCGGAGTTGGTCGGGTGTGGCGTTGGGTGGAGCTGCGGCATAGCCTTCGTCGAGCATCATCTGCTCGCAGTAGTGGGCCCAGCCTTCGATGTTGGTGTTGGCGCCGGTGAGCTTGCGGATCTTGGACGGCACCTGGGGGATGTAGAGGAACTGGATGTAGTGGCCCGGGTACGCCTCATGCACCGCGGTTGAGGTGATGGTGCCGATGTTAAAGGCGGCCATGTGTTCGGCGACGCGCTCCGGGCTCCAGTCTTTTTCCGGCAGGGTGACGTTGAAATAGGCCTTGGTGGAGTGGGTCTCGTAGGGGCCGGGTGGGTCCATCGAGGCCTGGGTCGTGGCGCGCTCGAAGGGTGGAGTCTCCTCCAGTGTGGGCTGAACGTCGGAGGGGATGGTGACGATGTGATTGGCGCGAATGAAGGCGATGAGGTGATTGAACTGATCGTGGAAGGCGTCGAGCAGGTGGTCGGGCGCGGGATGCATGGTGGCAAGCTGGGCCAGAACCTCCTGCGGCGTCCTGGTGGGGTCGACCTGCTTGGCGATGCGAGCGAACTCGGCTTGATTTTTATGCATGTCGGCGTAGGCGACGTCTAGCAGGTGGTCGAGCGGTATGTCGACCATCTCGTCGTAGAGGAGCTTCTTCTGGAAGACGTCGGCGCCGAGTTTGTAGTCACCGTTCGAGCGCGGGAGCAGGTCGGATTTGAGCCAGGCGGAGTATTGCTGGAGCGCGGCGATGACGGCGGCGTTTGATTGAGCGAAGGCGGCCCTGGTGTTGACGTCGTCGGCGCCGGTAAACGCGCTGGGGACGTCGTTCTGGAAGAAGCTGATGTTGCCGTCGATCTGTTCGAGCGCGATCTCGGTGAAGATGCGCGGAGGATTCCTGAGGTTCTGGCGAGCTTCGAGCAGGACCTGCGGCATCTTCTGCTCGCGGGCTACTACCGCTTGCAGACGAGTGTTGGCTGGAGCGTAGTTGCGTTCCATGATGACGAAGGCTGAGCCAGCGATGCCGGAAGAGTAGTTGTCGGGATTCTTCTGCCAGTTGCGGATGGTTTCGAGCGAGAGCAGCTGCGACTTGATGTTATTGATCAGGATCTGGAGGTCGGCGGCGTCGTCCGGGGTGAGCGCTTTCGGATCGATGGCTGAAAGCTGCTTGTCGTAGGAGTGGAGGAAGGCTATCTGGTCGGCTTCCGCCTTGGCGGAGTAGTCTTCGAGCTGCTGATCGTACTGATGGAAGCCGGCAGAGGTGCCGGCGGTGGGATTGAACTTGAAGTAGGTGTCGAAGTACGCGTCGGTGAGATGGTGGAAGGTCTGGGCGGGGCCTCCGTTCGCATTTTGAGCATGGGCGAAGGTGGCGGCAGTGAAGAGGGTGACGGTGGCGAGCAATCTCTTGAACATGTGGGGCTGATTATAGAGTGTGGCAGTTCGTGCATCCTACGGCGCTGAGGTGAGGGCGATGCGAGGATTGCTGATAGTTCTGGGTGCGTTGGTGATGACCATGGGCCTGTCGGGCTGCGTGGTGGTGGGATGGTCGAGCGCGGGCGGAGGGTTTATCTGGCCAGGTGGGTTGGGGTTGGTGCTGATGGTGTTGCTGGTGGTCTGGCTGGTGCGGCGAAGGTAAGGGATTTGAGGTGGGAGTTTCGGGAGTGGAAGGGCTGATCTTTCAGTTATCAGTTATCAGTTTTCAGTTATCAGTTATCAGTTATCAGTTATCAGTTATCAGTTATCAGTTTTCAGTTTTCAGTGGGTGGGGTGAGTTGGTCAATGACGAGGACCTGGACGGCACCTTTCCGGGCCTGCAGCTTGAGGCCAAGCTGCTCTTCAACGGCGGTGAAGAACGAGGGAGCGGACTCGGTAGCTGCGTTTGAAGGTGGAGCGTCGTCGGGTGTCCAGCGCAGCGTGAAATCGTAGCGGCCGGGGAGAGCGGTTTGATCGATCACTGGTTGGCCCAGAATCTGGGCGAGTTGTTCAGCGAGGAGCGCGGCGGGGATGCCTGCGGCGGATAAGTGGCCGCGGCCGCCGTTGATGGTAAGCCCATTCGAGTTCGTGTTTGCGAGCTTCGCGCCAGCCTTCGCAATGACAAGGGCGAACTCGGGAAGCTGCCGGGTTTCAAGGTGAGCCTTCAGGCCGAAGCGTTCGGCCAGGAGGGCTTGCACCATCTTGCGCTTCGTGGCACGGCTTTCCTCGGTTGGCAGCTTGCTGAGCAGATCGTCAAGCGCAGGGTCGGACTTGGCGGTGACGTCCCACATGGAGGATTTTGCCCATGCGGGCGCGTTGAGGATCTGGGTGACGGGAGTGTTGTAGGCGAAGTTGAGGAGTGCTAGTGCGGAGACGTTGACGGTCCGGAACTCGGCGTTGGCGGGGTCGTTGTAGATGTGATGGCGACCATCTGTGGCCGTGTTGTTGGGACGAATGCTGGCAACGGCGAAGGTCTGGGCATGGATCGCTTGCGCAAATGCAACGAGCAGGAGTAACAGCGTTCTGACGCCGAACAGGCGGTACTGCGAACGATGGAGGCTTCGCGTGCGTAAGAGCGGATTAGAAGCCTGGTGGAGGTTTGCGGTGGTGGGTGGCTTGCTCATAGGCGTAGGTGTACTGAATCAGCAGGGGTTCGGAGAAGGCGCGACCAAGGAACGTTAAACCCGCGGGTAGGTTCTCTCCTTCGACGTGCGTGAAGCCGATGGGTACCGTGATCGCGGGGAAGCCGGTTTGCGGGGAGAGCACCTGCGAGTTATCTCCGGCGGGGCTGGTCATGTCGCCGACCTTGCGCGGCGGGTTCGACCAGGTGGGATAGATGATCGCGTCGAGGTGGTCGGCTTCCATGGCGGCCAGCAAGGCGTTGCGGAAGGCGATCTTGGGTGGATCCTGGTAGACGTCGAGGCAGGGGGAGCGGCGATCGTCCTTATCGGGTGGTGCGACGCTGCCTTTGATCTCCGATTCGATGTAGGGGAGGTAGAGGCCGGAGGCGACGACCTCGGCGAGTGAATGAAACTGGGCATTTTGCGCGTGTTTGGCGAACCAGGTGTCAAGGTCGGCCTGGAAGTCACCGCACCAGAGATTCCTGGTCAGGGGCTCATAGTCGGCGAAGACGAAGGGGTCGACGATGGTGGCGCCCTGGGCTCTCAGGTCGGCGATGGCTTGCTCGGTGAGGGCTTTGATCTGGGGATCGGTTTTGGGATCGTCGATATAAGGGCGAAAGACGCCGATGCGGGCGCCGCGCAGGCCATCCTGCTTGAGGGAGGCGGTGTAGTCGATGGGAGTTTTCGGGGCGAGCGCCGTCACGGGATCAGCAGGATCGGGTCCAGCGACTGCGGTGAGGAGGGCTGCGGCATCGGCAACGGAGCGAGCCATGGGACCACCGACATCGTTGTGCGCGAAGAGCGGGATGATGCCGTCACGGCTGGTGAGGCCGATGGTGGGACGAATGCCGACGAGCATGTTG
>CAXTNM010000048.1:13548-38127 GCA_964245715.1 uncultured Acidobacteriaceae bacterium
CCGCGGATGGAGTTGCCGGTGTCGGTGCCGAGACCGGCCGCGCCGAGTGATGCGGCGACGGCTGCGGCTGTGCCTCCGGACGAGCCGGCAGGGACGCGGTCGAGAGCGTACGGATTGCGGGTGATGCCGGCGATCGAGGATGCCGTGAGATACGGGGAGAAGGCCCACTCGGCCATGTTGGATTTGGCGAGGATGATGGCTCCGGCTGCGCGGAGCTTCTTCACCATGAAGGCGTCATCGGTGGGCGCGAAGTGTTTGAGGGCGAGTGAGCCTCCTGTAGTCTGGAGGCCTTCGGTGTCGTAGTTGTCCTTGATGATGAGCGGAATGCCGTGCAGGGAGCGGAGTTTGCCGGTGCGTTTGTACTCGGCGTCGAGGGCGTCAGCGTCGGCGAGCGCCTGCGGATTGATGACGATGATGGAGTTGAGCGGGTGCGGCTTCGAGGCTTGGTCGAGCGCGTTGATACGGGCTATATAGGCTTCGACGAGTTGGCGGCAGGTGACGCGATGAGTACGGATGGCCTCGCGGAGCTGCGCAATGGAGGCTTCCTGCACAGGGTACGGAGCGGGCTGGGCATGGAGCGTAGGCATGAGGAGGAAGAGCAGCAGGAGAAGGCGCATTTTCACTTGAGACTACAACAGCAACGGCGAGTGCGCCCTGACGCCGGTACTTCGCGTTGTTCTCGAAAAGCGCGGTCTTGCGTATGCCCGGCACTGCGCGCCGATTCTGCTTGACCTTTATTGCGATAAGTAATAAATTTATTGCAGATTGTTATTGAGGTTTGGACGTGAAGCTTTCGGAGAAGATTCGGTACCTGCGTGAGGTGGAAGGGTCGCTGCGGGGTTTGGATCGCGCGATGACCCAGCAGGAGGTGGTGCGGGCGATTGCGGAGGAGACGAAGGGCAAGACGATCTCGCAGTCGTACCTTTCGCAGATTGAGTCGGGTGCGCGGCCGCACCTGACGAATACGACCAGGCTGCTGCTGGCGAAGTTCTTCAAGGTGCATCCGGGCTACCTGGTTGAGGATCCGGAGAACTTTCAATCGGAGCTGCGGACCAGCGAGGTGATGGACGACAAGCTGGATCTCTGGCTGGTAGCGGGCGCGGATCGCTTTGGCAGGCAGGACCCGGAGTTGTGCAGGGCGCTGCTTGCAATTGCGCATCATGAGGATTCGCGCAGGTGCCTGTTGCTGTTGGAGTCGGTGCTGAAGACGCCGGCGCTGGTGGATCGGCTGGCTTCAGTGTTGAAGCCGGTGAATGCTGCCGGGATTGAGGACGTGACGCCGAGTAAGACGAGGAAGGTTTCGCGATGAATACGCTCTATCTGGTTTGCTTTGTGCTGGGGTTAGTGCTGAGTGTGCTTGCAGCGTTTTCAGGCCTGGGTCGTTTGCATTTTGGGCATCTGCATGGAGGCCACGTTCCTGTGAAGGCCGGACATGCGGGGCACTCGGGACAGATATCGGCGCTGAATGGATTTACGGTGCCAGCGTTTCTTTGCTGGTTTGGCGGGAGCGGTTATCTGCTTTGGAACTACTCGCCCTTTGTTTCAGCTGCGGTTTTGATCCTTGCAATCGCTGCGGGGCTGCTGGGCGGCGGCCTGTTGTATGTGGCGCTCTTCAAGTTTCTGCTGCCGCGTGAGCGCGTGATGCTGCCGGAGGATACGCGGATGGACGGTGTGGTGGGGAAGGTTTCGGATGCGATTCGGGCGGATGGCGGGACGGGCGAGATCCTGTTTACGCAGATGGATGCGCGCAGGAGTGCGGCGGCCCGGAGTGAGAACGGTGCAGAGATTCCGCGCGGGACCGAGGTTGTGGTGCTGCGGTATGTGAAGGGGATCGCATATGTGGCGCCGCTGGAGGTGTTGATGCATACAAATGCGCCCTAGCGACGGGCGGCCGGTACTGCGTATGCGGGGGCTTCGGGTGGTGCTCCTTTTGGTCGCAGGAATGGTTGGTTGCGGCGCCGGCTTGGTGTCGCCTGGTTGCTCACTGTCTTACTCGTACTTGCAAAGGAAAGTTCAATGCTTACGCCGGTCGTTACTGTGGTTGTCGGGTTGTGTGTCGTTGCGGTTCTTCTTCTGCTGTACTCCCTGGGACGGATGTTCCGCAAGGCCGCTCCCAATCAGGCCATTATCGTTTATGGGTTCAGAAAGCCGCGTGTGATCAAGTCAGGTGCGGCGGTGATCTTTCCGGTGATCGAGACGTACCGGGAACTCACGTTGGAGCTGATGAGCTTCGATGTAGCGCCGCAGCAGGATCTCTATACCAAGCAAGGTGTGGCTGTAACGGTCGAGGCTGTAGCGCAGATCAAAGTGAGGTCGGATAACGAGTCGATTCTGACGGCTGCTGAACAATTTCTCAGCAAGTCTCCGGATCAGCGCGAGGGACTGATCCGGCTCGTGATGGAAGGGCATCTTCGGGGGATTATCGGGCAATTGACGGTGGAGCAGATCGTCAAGGAGCCGGAGATGGTGGCAGAGCGGATGCGGTCGACGTGCATGGATGATATGTCGAAGATGGGGCTTGAGGTCGTGAGTTTCACGATTCGCGAGGTGCGGGACAAGAACGAGTACATCACCAACATGGGTCGGCCGGACATTGCACGGATTAAGCGTGATGCGGAGATTGCCGCGGCCGAGGCTGAACGCGACACTGCGATTCGCCGGGCGAATGCATTGCGCGAGGCGGCGATCGCGAAAGCGGCGAGCGACCAGGATCGGGTGATTGCGGAGACAGCTTCGATGGGGAAGCAGGCGGAGGCGCAGAGAGACCTGGCGATCCAGAAGGCGCAGTACACCGAGCAGTCGCGGCGGCAGGAGGCGCAGGCCGATAAGGCCTACGAGCTGCAGACGAACGTGATGCAGCAGCAGGTTGTCGCCGAGCAGGTGAAGGTGCAGCAAATCGAGAAGGAGCAGCAGGTGAAGGTGCAGGAGGCTGAGATTCGGCGGCACGAGGCGGAGTTGATATCGACTGTGCTGAAGGGTTCTGAGATCGAGGCGCGTCGCATCCAGAATATTGCTGCGGCCGAGAAGGCCCGGATCACGATTGAGGCGGAGGGTCGCGCTGCGGCTGCGCGGGCGCAAGGCGAGGCCCAGGCTGCGATTACCAGGCTGCAGGGTTCGGCCGAGGCGGACATCATCTTCTCGAAAGGCGAGGCTGAGGCGAAGGCGATGAACGTAAAAGCCGAGGCTTACCAGGAGTGGTCGCAGGCGGCGGTCGTCGATAAGCTGATCACGAATATGGCCGACGTGGTGCGTGCGATGTCTGAGCCATTGAGCAAGGTCGATAAGATCACGATCGTCTCGACCGGAGGGGACGAGCAGACGGGCGTGAACAAGATCACGGGCGATATGACGAAGATTACCGCGCAGGTACCGGCGCTGTTCGAGGCTCTGAGCGGCATGAAGATGTCGGAGCTGATGTCGAATGTGAAAGCAATGAAGCCGCGTGAAGATCGTTCGGGCGATCAAGCGAGCAAGTAATTCAACGGGCTCCGGGTGGTGTGCTTCGACCAGCCGGAGACCATAACCGCTTTGAGTGGGCGTGCGCCAAAGGAGTGTGCGTGATGATTCACCTGATTGTGTTCTTCGTGTTGCTGTCGATTGTGGTGCGGTTGATTATGCGGATCGTGTTAGCGCCATTTCGGTACGGCGGCTATCGGCGTAGAGGGTGGGGACGTGGCTATGGGTATGGCGGCGGCTCGCGTTTCGGCGGTGGACTGCTGCCTCTGCTTGGGCTGTTGGCGCTGGGACGGTTATTCGGGCGGCGCTGGTAGGGAGTCGGCTCGGCTGGTGACGAATACAGGGGTTGCTGCCTACGCCTAAGAGAATGAAGTGTCGCAGTTGGCAACAGAAGGAGAAGAGAGATGGCATTGCTGGAACGAGTATCGACGCTGCTGCGGGCGAACGTGAATGATCTTCTGAGCCGGGCGGAAGATCCGGAGAAGCTTGCGAAGCAACTGGTGCTCGATATGGAGAACCAGTTGATGCAGGTGAAGACGCAGGTGGCGATTGCCATTGCGGATCAGCATCTGCTGAAGAAGAAGAAGACGGAGCAGGATGAGCTTCGAGCGCAGTGGGTTCGCAAGGCGGAGCTTGCGGTCGCGAAGGGACAGGATGACCTGGCGCGCGCGGCACTCGAGCGCTCCCTCTCTCACGAGAAGATGGGTGAGGGGTTGAGACAGCAGTTAGCTGATCAGACTGCAGAGACAGATACGCTGCGCGGAGCGTATCAGCGGCTGCAGCAGAAGCTGACGGAGACACAGGCGCGGGTTGATTTGCTGGTCGCGCAACTGAGAAGGAGCAGGGCAGTGGAGAAGGCGGGCACGGCGCAGGCGATGTTGCAGAGCGGTGCGGTCCAGACCAAGCTGGCACGCCTGGCGGGCAAGGTGGACGAGTTGGAATCGAAGAGCGTCGCTTCGAGGACGATGCTTGCAGTGGCCTCGGCGGAGACGTTGGAGGAGCGGTTGGAGACGATGGAGCGCAATGACAAGGTTGAAGAGTTGCTGCTGGAGCTGAAGGAGCGACAGCCCAGGTTGGCTTAGGGATCGGCGTGAAGGTAAGGAGGTTGAAGATCGGCCCGCTTGAAGCTTCCTGAAGGCGGGGCTTTCAGGAGGGAGATGTAGCGTGCCAGGAGCGGGCGCGCCAGAGAGCACCGAGGATGGGATCGACGACGCCGTCGAGGGCTTGAACGGTCGGAAACTCGTGCTGCACATCCTGGATCAGTGCGCTGCGTACGGGTGGGACGTGCTGCATGATAGAGCCGGCAAAGGCGATGGACGGAAGATCTGGTGATGCTGAAGCGAGGCGTCGCAGCAGGAGGCGGGTGAGGTAGCCGAGTTGTTCGCCTTCGCTGCGAAGGATGGAGGCTGCCAGCTCGTCGCCATCTTCCGCCGCCTTGAGGACGAGCGGCACGAGTTGCGAGAAATCCGGTGCGGGGATGGCGTTGGCGAACTCGATCAGGCGATTGATGGATTCGAGCTGCCAGTGATGCAGGATGGCGTCGAGCAGCGTCGTCGCGTGTCGCTCGTCGAGTGCCAGGAAGGTGCCGCGGAGGGCTGCAAGTCCAATGCGGTGGCCGCTGCCCTGATCGGCAAGTGTCGGTCCCCAGCCGCCGGTGGTGATAATTTCACCGTTGGTCGTACGGCCGGCTACGTTGGAGCCGGTTCCGGCGAGCACGAGGACGCCGGGCTCGCCGGGGAAGGCAGAGTCAAGTGCGATCTCTACGTCGCCGAGCAGGATCAGTTCGCCTGAGACGCGCAGGGTAAACGCCGCGCGTAGCCAGGAGGTGACGAGTGGCACCGTCTCCCCGGCGGTTCCTATGCAAGTACGCATGATCGACCGCAAGGAGATTCCAGATTTGGTGGTGAGGTCTTTAAGCGCGGCGTCAAGATTGGCTGCGGCAGCGGAGGCGTCGGTACGCATGCGCTTGATGGTGCCGGAGCGGGCACGTGCGAGTTCCCGGTTTTCGTCGGCGAGGAGGTAATCGGTCTTGGTACCGCCTGCATCGATGGCGAGGAAGAAGGGCATTGGGTGTGCTTTCGGTTTCCTGCCCCGGCGGAAAGCCAAGGCTTCTTGCGATTGGATTGATGGTGCAGTTCCGATTATGCGGCAAGAAAAGCAGAACGGAGGAGGAAGGTGGACGCTGATTCTTTCGTGTACTCTGAGCGTCCGGCGGAGGCTAGCGGACGAGAGGTAAAGTCATCCACCTTCAGATCGTTGCCGTAGCCTGCGGGCGCCCGGGATGCGATGATGGCTCGGAGGACGCTGATGCGAGTTTCGCTTTTCATCACCTGCTATAACGACACGCTCTTTCCTGAGACGGGGAGGGCGGTGGTGCGGGTGCTCGAGCGGCTTGGGCATACGGTCGACTTTCCTCCGGGGCAGACATGCTGTGGGCAGATGCACTACAACACGGGCTACCAGGCTGAGGCAATGCCGCTGCTGGAGCGATTTGTGGCGCAGTTTCGGAACGCCGAGGTGGTGGTTGTTCCGTCTTCGTCCTGCGTCGCCATGATGCGCGAACACTACCCGGCGTTGGCAGCGGAAGTTGCTGAGACAAGAAGCGAGCAGGAGTTGGTTGGTGAGGTTGCGAGGCTGCTGCCGCGGGTGTACGAGTTCTCTGAATTTTTGACACAGCGGCTGGGATTGCACGATGTAGGCGGCTACTTCCCTCATCGTGTCACTTACCATGCGAGCTGTCATGGCCTGCGCAATTTGCAGCTTGGCGACGGACCGAAGCGGCTGCTTGAACACGTGCGCGGCATTGATCTTGTAGAACTGCCAGGGCTGGAGCAGTGCTGCGGCTTCGGGGGCACGTTCTCGGTAAAGAACGCGGAGGTTTCGAGCGCGATGCTGGCGGAAAAGACCAACGCGGTCCTGAATACGAAAGCTGAGGTTTGTACCGCGTGCGATAACAGCTGCCTGATGCACATCGAGGGCGCGCTGCACCGCCAACGAACCGGGGTCGCAACGCTGCACCTGGCTGAAATTCTCGCGGGTGAAGAAGGTGATGCGGGATGAGTGGAACGGCGCTTGACCCACGTACGGCGTCTCCGTTTCCGATCGTGGCGGGCAGACTCCTGGGCGACTCGCAGCTACGCAAGAACGTGCGACACGCGACGGATGTAATCCAGAACAAGCGCAGGACTGTGGTTGCAGAAATGCCCGACTGGCAGGAACTGCGCGAAGCCGGCAAGCGTCTGCGCAAACATACGCTCGAGCATCTTGACTTCTACCTGGAGCAGTTTGAAACCAACTGCATGGCGGCCGGCGGAGTGGTGCATTGGGCACGAGATGCGAAGGAAGCATGCGACATTGTGATCGCGTTGGCGCAGGCGGCGGGTGCGCGTGAGGTGATCAAGATCAAGTCGATGACGACCGAGGAGATCTTCCTGAACCCGGCGCTGAAGGCTGCGGGTATACAGGCGTATGAGACCGACCTGGCCGAGTTGATCCTTCAACTTGGCGGCGACCAGCCATCACACATCGTGGTGCCGGCGCTGCATAAGAATCGGCAGCAGGTTCGTCAGATCTTTGAACGGGAGATGAAGCTGCCGGAGCTTGGCCATACGCCGCAGGCGCTGGCGGATGCGGCTCGCCTCCATTTACGGGCGAAATTTCTCAGCGTGCCAACTGCGGTCAGTGGGGCCAACTTTCTGATTGCCGACACCGGGGGAGTGTGCGTAGTAGAGAGCGAAGGCAATGGCAGAATGTGCCTGACGCTGCCCGAGACACTGATCACGATCGCGGGGATTGATAAAGTTATTCCACGTTTTCAGGATCTTGAGGTGATGCTGCAACTGCTGCCGCGTTCCGCGACCGGTGAGCGGATGAATCCTTACAACTCGATCTGGACAGGGGTGCGCGCGGGGGACGGGCCGAAGCGATTTCACGTGATTCTGCTTGATAACGCCCGCACCGACATCCTGGCTGATCCCAAGGGGCGCGAGACGTTGCATTGCATTCGCTGCGGGGCTTGCCAAAATGCCTGCCCGGTGTATCGACAGACCGGCGGACATGCGTACGGGTCAGTCTATGCGGGGCCGATCGGCGCGATTCTGACGCCGCAGCTACAGCAGATGCATCATGCCCAGTCACTGCCTTATGCGTCGTCGCTGTGCGGCGCCTGTTACGAGGTGTGCCCCGTGAAAATCAACATTCCCGAGGTGTTGATCCATCTGCGGAACAAGGTCGTCGAGCGGAATGGACCACTTACCGCGGAGGCGCTTGCCATGCGTGCGATGGGCACAATCCTTCGCGATGAGCACCGCTTTCGTGCGGCACAGAGGCTGGCGCGCTTCGCGTCAAGGCCGCTGGTTCGCAAGGATGGCGCTGGAGGGAGTTGGATCAACTGGCTGCCGGGACTCGCCGGTGGGTGGACGCAGGTTCGCGACCTGAGGGCGGTGCCGAAGCAGAGCTTCCGTGAATGGTTTGAAACGCGGCAGAGGGGAGCAGAGGGTGGCGCCTGAGCAGGGTGTGACAGCGAGACGGATTGTCCTCTCCCGGATTCGCAGCGCGCTGCTGCCACAAGGCGGCGAGCCCGGTGCGAATGCGGCGTGGGATCGGATTCCTCGGGAGTACAGGCGCGGCAGCACGGCTTCGCGTGAAGAGATTTTGAATTTGTTTACCGAACGGCTGCGTGATTATGACGCACAGGTGCTTGGGTGCGAGCCGGGCGGTGTGTCAGGCGCTGTTGAACGTATGCTTCGGGCTCGTCTAGCAGGTCCTATGCTGGTGCCTGCCGGATTTCCAGAAGGCTGGCTCCCCGACGGGTTTGCCTACAGGCGCGACGAAGAACTGGCTGCTGCCGAGCTCGATGCGTGCTCGGGCGTTGTGACGACGTGCACGCTGGGGATTGCGGAGACCGGAACCATTGTTCTGCAGAGCGTGCCCGGTCAGGGGCGGCGCGCACTCTCACTGGTGCCGGATTACCACCTCTGTGTGGTGCAAGCCGAGTTGGTCTTAGCGACCGTGCCGGAGGCTATGGCTGCGCTCAGGGCAACAGCGTCACTGCCCACGACGTTCATCTCCGGACCATCGGCGACGGCGGATATCGAAATGACACGCATCAAGGGCGTACACGGGCCGCGCTTTCTCGATGCGATTCTTGTAGGTGCGGCAGCGAGCGAGTCTTGACAAAGTCAGACCTGGCAGCGCGGGCTGCCTTGTTCCAATAGAACGTTGTTTCAGAATGGTACAAGCGTGATCATGGCTGCGTAGAGTGGAGACCTGTCTGATCGCTTATCTGCTGCTTCGGGCAGCGCAGTCTATGTTTCTCCTGGCAGACGTCGTTTAAGGTCCTCCTTGTGTGGCGCACAGCTCAAATCGACTCTCAGGAGGAAGCTATGGTTTCCTGGATATTCCGATGTAAAAACGGGAAAACAAAGGAGATTGCCGCAAAAGAGTGACCCGAAGGTAGGAGTGGTGGCGACATTTCAGGGTGCTGTGCGCCAGTTTCAGAAACTTCTTGACAGTCGTCTAGCTGGGTGTGTAAACAATGTCCCGGTATCAAAGCTTACAAATTTCGGTCCCCAACAGAATCTTCTGGAAACAGCCTCAACCAGATCATTCGTTTGGTTGTCGTGCGTACATAGCTCCGGGCAATGAACCCGAACGTGTGCGTTCCCCGTTCGATGCAACACAAAGAAACACTTGAGGAGACTTCTGATGCAAACCTCCCTCTGGCCATCACAGAAGGGTCGTGTTCTCTCCAGAACACATTTCCCTGCAGTGACGCCTTTAACTCCTGTGGAACAGCTGCTCCGATTTGGAGCAGGCCTCCTCGCGATGCTGGCGCTGCTTCTGTTCATGCCGGCACTTCACGCACAAACCACAGCTCAACTCTCCGGCACCATTACGGACCCCACTGGCGCAGTCGTTCCCGGCGCAACCGTGACGCTCGTCAATGATTCGAACAAGGACACCCGTGTCGTCACCTCCAACCAGGACGGACTCTTCTCGTTTCCCGCTTTGCTGCCCTCCAGCTACACGCTGAAGGTTACTGCCAAGGGATTTGAGGGCAAGAGCCTGAACGGAATTGATTTGCACGCCGGTGATCAGCGTACGATTCCGTCTTTTGCGCTGCCACTTGGCTCCGACACGCAAACGGTGAGCGTCGAGGCTGACAGCCAGATGATCCCGGTCGACAATGGTCAGCGTGAGGACGTCCTCACCTCGAAAGACATTGAAAACCTTGCACTCACAGGCCGTGACACGACGGAATTGCTCAAAGTTCTTCCTGGTGCGACTACCCAGTCCGGTGGTCTCACGCAGAACAACTCTTCCTTCAACGACCTCAGCGTTTCCGCTAACTCAAGCGCAATTGGAAACGGTATTAACATCAACGGCGTTCCCAACCGCGGCGGTACCGCGCTGCTCTCGGACGGTGTCAGCGTACTTGACCCGGGCGACATGGCCTCCTCTATCGGCACCATCAACCCTGAAATGACGCAGGAAGTCAGCGTCCAGACCTCAAACTTCGGTGCCTATCAGCAGAACGGCCCGGTAGTTGTCAGCGCCATCAGCAAATCAGGTACGTCGCACATCCACGGCGAGGGCTACTTCGACGCGCGTAACGACATTCTTAACGCCAACGACTGGCAGGACAACCACCAGGGCATCGGTAAGGCGGGAGCCCATTACTACTATCCCGGCGGCAACATCGGCGGACCGATTCCCTTCACCCACAAAAAGCTCTTCATGTGGGGCGGCTATGAGCGTGAGATTCAGAACGCCGGCAATGCCAACCATCTCTCGTCCTTCATTCCGTCGCCGGAGATGATGGCGGGCGACTTCAGCATGGATAACGCGGACAACCAGGCACTCTGCCCAAGTGGCTTTACCTCTTCGGCGAACAACTGGTGCAACAACCTCGCGAACATGGGCTTGCCTGACGGAACCGTGCTGCCTACACCAGCAGGCACGAACGGTCAGATCATTCCCAAGCAGTACATCGACGCAGGCGCCTTGGCTCTCGCCAAAATCTGGCCGACGGCTAATGCAAACCCTGCCACATCGCCCGGTGGCGTTAACTACTACGCTCCCATCGTTGCTCCCAATGATGGTTGGGTCTACCGTGCACGTGCTGACTACGATCTCAACGACGCGAACAAGTTCTACGTTGCATACCAGCAGGCCTACAGCGCAACCCTTGCCAACGGCAATGGCGCTCACCTCTACTGGACTCCCGGCAATGCCATCCCGGCACCTGGCGGCGGGCTGGTTGGTAGTGTCTATACCAAGCAGATCTCCGGCCACTTTGTTCACGTCTTCAATCCCTCTACCACCAACGAGGCAATTGCAGCCTGGGGCTTCGGCAGCTTCCCCTTCGGTCCTCCGAACGAGACTGCTTCAGACAAGACAACCCTTGGCTATCCCTATGGCACGGTCTTCAATGCATCTCCGAAGATCCCCTCCTACAGCACGGCCGGCAACCAGACCTTCCCGGATTATTCCGCCGGCGACTGGTATGAACCGAGCGGCTACTACCTTGTGCGCAAGGAAATCCCGAGCTTCACGGACAACTTCACCAAGGTCTTCAAGAACCACACGATCAAGGTGGGTGCTTACACCCAGAACACCGGAAACCTTCAGGGTAACGACGGTGTAAGTCCTAACGGCGTTGTAAACAGCTTCAGCGGCAAGGCACCAAATATCCTGACTGGGATCCAGACCGGCGGTAATAACCCGACCGCTAACTTCTTCATCGGTACCCTCACAAGCTACACGGAGAGCAACTCGGCTCCGGTCAGCGACATGGCGTATCAGAATACCGCCTTTTACTTCGACGATTCGTGGAAGGTCAACCGGCGTCTGAGTCTTGAGCTCGGCGTTCGCTTTGAACATGTGGGTCACTGGTATGATCGCCAGGGAACCGGCATGGCTGTGTTCCTGCCAAATCGCGTCTTCTCCGACTACAACTCCGGCAAGATCGATCCCGGCTTCTACTGGCATGGTATCGACCCGTCGATTCCCACCAGCGGTCAACCGAATCGGCTTGCCTTCACGTCACCGCGCTTTGGTATGTCCTACGACCTTACTGGCAATGGCAACACCGTGATTCATGGTGGATGGGGCGTCTATCGCTTCGCTGGCCAGTACAACGATTACGCTGCTTCCCTGACGACGGCACAGGCCGTTCAAACCTACCAGCTGCCAGGTGGCAAGAGTGTTCTGCTCTCGCAGATCTCGAAACTCACGCCTCCTGCTTGCGCCACACCGCCCTGCGGTATCACTGGCTCACAAACTGGTCTGGACCCGAACGATTACGGGGTGCCGATCACCTACGCCTATAACCTGACGATCGATCATCGCTTCAAATGGAACACACTGCTTGACATTGCGTACGTTGGCAACCGCAGCAGCCAGATTGAAGACAACGGTGAGACCATCGAAGGCAGCGGCTTTGGTTCCTTCGCGGATCAGAACAAGACTCCAGTTGGTGCGTTCTTCAAACCAGATCCGAAGACCGGCATCATCTCACAGAACCCTGAGACCCTCGGGACTCAGCTCAACGGCACGGCTACCGGTAACAGCGCAGCGGACTATCACCCCTACGGATATGCATACGGCACGAACAGTATGTATATGAACCAAAGCAAGGATTACTCCAACTACAACGGCCTGCAGGTCGCCTACCTCAAGACCGGCGGTCGGCTGACCTACGACTTCAACTTCACCTGGTCGAAGACGCTTGGAACGGGTCTTCAGGACAATCCTTTCGTCCTGCGGGATAACTACGGTGTTGAGTCGATCGATCGTCCGTTCGTCTTCAACTCGTCCTACACCTACCAGGTTGGCAAGTTCAACCACGGGAACGAACTGGTTCGCGGCGCTCTTGGCGGCTGGACCATCTCGGGTATTTCGACCTGGCAGGCTGGCGGTAGTCTCCTTGCCGAACTTGGCAACAACGTGCCCAACTTTGGCCTTTCGGAGACCTATCAGAATGTTCCTGCCTATGCCACTGCCAATGGGGTGACACAAGGAATCGGAACCGCAACCTACTTCGGAACGGATGCACCCATCGCGATCCAGCCCGTCCTCACCTGCAACCCCAACCATGGTTTGGCCAAGTATCAGCGGTTGAACATCGCGTGCTTCGCACCTCCGGCTATCGGAACAGACGGCGGTCAGAAGTACCCGTACATGAGCATGGGCTCCTACTTCGATAACGACCTGGCACTCTACAAGTCGTTCGCAATCTTCCACGATCAGAGCATCCAGTTCCGTGCTACTGCTCCTAACTGGCTCAACCATCCACTTCCCGAGTTCAGCAACGCCAACCAGGTGAACCTGCACTACAACGTGGATTACTCGAGCAAGGCGATCAGTCTGTACCAGTGCGCTCCAGGGAACCCGACTTGCGGCGGTACGCCGGCAAACTTCGGCACCATGGACACGAAGACTGCTGGACCGTATGAGCGCATCATCGAGCTCAACATCAAGTATCTCTTCTAACCTGATCCATAACCCAGCCGGAGCGCCGCCTACCAGCGCGCTCCGGCTTTTTCTTTTTATCTGCCTGACCGTCCATCGACAGCCTGCCGGCAGACCCGCTATTCTCCCAGAAGACGCCTCCCTCGCATGAGCCCTTTCACTCAATCCCGTCGAGTCACCTTCGCTCTCGTCTTTGCTTCGGCGCTTCTGCCCGCCGCGACGGCGCAGACCTCTATCGGTTTCGATTCGAGCTCTATTCTTCAGAAGCGTTACGAAGCTGCGCAGAAGTTTCAAGCCGCTCACGATCTTCAACATGCCGCCGAGCAGTACCGAATTTTTCTTGCTGACGCGCTTGGCGAGGCAGCGATGGGCCGTGCGCAATCAGGACAGTACGATCGTGCAGAAGACGATTTTGATGAGGCTTTGAAGCTGGTTCCTGAATTTCCCACAATGCAACTGGAATACGCGCGGGCCGCTCTTACCGGCGGCCATGCCGAGCACGCCAGCCTCCTGGCGAAAGCTCTCCTCGAGAGGTATCCCGCCAATCAGAAGATTCAAATGGAAGCGCACGCGCTGCTTGGCCGCGCTTTGCTGAAGCTGGATAAGGATGCTGACGCGAGAGCCCAGTTTGAGGCGGCCGTGGCGCTGGATCCTACCTTTGACAACGGTTACGAACTCGCCGTCGCGGATCTTAACCTGAATGACGTGGACGCTACGCGAAAGGTCTTTGCCGAGATGCTTACCTCCTTCGGCGACACCCCAGGTATCCACATGGACTTCGGACAGGCATACAACAATTCCGATTTCCAGGCTGATGCCGTCGCTGAGTTCCGCAAGGCGATTGCGGAGAATCCAAAGCTTCCCGGGGTTCATTACGCGCTCGCTGTGGCACTGCTTGCGACGTCGGGTAACTCGACCTTATCCGAAGCAGAAGACGAACTGCGCAAAGAGATAGCGGATAACCCGAAAGATGCCTCCGCCTATGCTGCTCTTGGACATCTGCTTGCGAAGAACGGGCAGTCTCCTGTTGAGCAGACTGAAGCTGAATCCGATCTCAAACGAGCCACAGAACTTGATGCGAGAAACCCAGACGCTTTCCTGTATCTCGGGCAGCTCTACGCCGAGCAGAAGCATGTACCTGAGGCAGAGGCAGCGCTCCGTCAGTCGATCGCTCTCACGGTGGATGTGTCACGCAATGCCTTCCAGGTTCAGAAAGCACACTACCTGCTTGGCCGCCTGCTGATGCAATCGAACGACAGGGTCGCGGCCGATCAGCAGATCGCCCTCTCGCAAGCTTTGCTGGAGCAAAGCCGAAGCCGCGATCAAAGCCGGCTTTCCGACTACCTGCAGGAGAAGAAGACTCCTGGTATGGGTGCCGATCTAGCGCCCGCCCCCCAGGCAAAATCTGTCACTCCGCCCACGGAGCACAAATCCGAGGCCGCGGTTGAGGCCTTCGAGAAGAAGATTACACCTGCGGTCGCCGATAGCTACAACAATCTCGGCGCGATTGCTGCCAGCGAGCACAGCTATGGCTCTGCTCTGATGTACTTCCAGCGTGCAGCCGAGTGGCAACCGTCGTTGCCAGGCTTGGACTTCAACTGGGGTCGTGCGGCGTTCGAGGCCGGTGCGTACGCCCAGGCCATCGGACCCCTTTCCCGGTATCTCAAGGGGAATCCGACTCAGGATGGAGCTCGTCGGGTTCTTGGCATCAGCCAGTTTTTCACCCACGACTATTCTGCTGCACGGGCCACGCTGGCCCCGTTCGCAAACAATCCGAGTGAACCGCCACAACTTCAGTTTGCGTATGCGGACTCGCTCGTCAAGACCGGCGACGCGGCTGCAGCAATCCCACGCCTGGAGGCGCTGGCGAAAACGAGCCCGAACCTCCCTGATGTCTCTGCGGCTCTTGCAGAGGCCAAAGCCTCCTTACGATCTTCGAGTCAAAACTAAGGCCGTTCCAGCGACCGAAATGAAGGAACGCTGTTGCGCGGTTACTTCGACCTTGCAGGATGGTCGTTCGTTTGACAGGACTATGGTCGACGATCTAGGCTTTCGCGGAACGGAAAGTAAGCGTTTCCTCAAATTGCGAGGCCGTAGTGGGGATCTTCTTACGACTTGGCCTCCTCGTTGAAGGAACTCATTGCCCCACTCTCTTTGAAGGAGTCTTCATGTCTCATCGTACGCAATCTGCCCTCAATCGCCGCGAGCTTCTGCGGCTCTCCGCGGCGGGCAGTCTTGGGCTTGCGGTTGGCAATACGGCCATGGCATCGGACAGCATCAAGACCGGGGCTCATCAAGAGCCGGGCATGTGCAGCACTCCGAAAACGGCCGTAACAAGCACCCAGTACGGCAAGGTCCGAGGGTTTGTGGATGCAGGTGTGTTCACCTTCAAGGGCATTCCATATGGGCAGGATACAGCGGGCGAGAACCGCTGGTTACCGGCGAAAGCGCCCAAGCCATGGGATGGCGAGTATCCGGCTCTCGTGTATGGGGCAAACTGCCCGCAGAGGCTGCATGACTTCACGTCCATCGAGCAAACGTTCCTACAGGATTGGGACGATGGCTACATGAGTGAGGACATGTTGAAGCTGAACGTGTGGACGCCTGGCCTCACCGGGAAGCGTCCGGTGATGGTGTACTTCCATGGCGGCGGATTTTCTTTCGGTTCGTCGTATGAACTGCCTTCACACGAAGGCGCCCAGATGGCTCGGCACCACGATGTTGTGCAAGTCTCCGTCAACCATCGCCTCAATATTCTTGGCTTCTTTGATCTTTCGGAGATCGGCGGCTCGGCGTATGCCGATTCGGTGAACGTCGGCATGACTGACCTGGTTGCCTCCCTCAACTGGGTCCGAGACAACATCGCCAACTTTGGCGGCGATCCGAACTGCGTGATGATCTACGGGCAATCGGGCGGTGGCTCCAAGGTCACCACGCTGATGGGGATGCCATCCGCAGCCGGATTGTTTCACCGAGCCGGCGTGCAGTCGGGAGGCGGCGGCAACCCACCGTCGGCTGAGCAATCGAAGGCTCTGGCCAAACAGGTGATGATTGAACTTGGTCTTCAACCAAACGATATAGCCAGTTTGCAGAAAATGGATTGGGCGAAGCTGAATGCCGCCGGTAATGCTGCCGCAGCAAAGATCAATCCACCTTTCACGGGACCCATGGGCCCTGGTTCAACACCCGGCGCGGCGCCTCGCGTGGGCTTTGGGCCAACTGTGGATGGACGCATCATCACGGTGAAGGCGTTCTACGAGGGTGCGCCGCCGATCTCAAAAGATATCCCGATGCTGATCGGGTCGGTGAGCGAAGAAGGCAACATCATGCGCTCGCGCCCAACCGAAGCGGAGTGGCTGGCTACGCTCACGCGCAACTATGGCGCAGAGAAGGCTACGACCCTGGTTGCGGCGATGAAGAAGGCCCACCCTGAAAAGAGTATCCGGCTGCTTTCCTATGGTGTCGCCGGCCTCAACGGACGGAACAATGTTCAACGGCTTTCCCGGATGAAGTATGAGCAGAAGGCTGCACCGGTGTACCAGTACTTCTTCACCTGGCAGTCACCGATGCTTGAGGATGCCGGAGCGTGGCACACCTCGGAGTTGGCATTCTGCTTCGACAATACCAAGCGTTGCGAGCAGGGGACTGGGAACACGCCCGAGGCGCAGGCGCTCGCGAAGAAGATGGCAAGTGCCTGGGCTACTTTCGCGCGCACCGGCAATCCTTCGCAACCTGACCTGGTCTGGACGGCAACCAATCCCGACCGGTTCCAGACTATGGTCTTCGACAACCAGTGCCGCATGGTCGACGATCCTGAAGGAGAGCTTCGAAAGATTTTGCTGAGTTGAAGACGCCAGATGTGCTCTTGCTGGAGCAAGACGTGAGGCCGCAAGCGCGAGCGAGATCTTCTTGACGCGGAAGACTTTGCTTCTTCCTCGTGCGGTGAGTGCCCGGAAGGGTTTTGTTGAAGTTTGCCGCGCGATGGCAACCTACTTGAAGCTCGAAAGATCTTGCTTCTCAGGTTCGAGCGAAATCGGTAGGATGCATGTGTTCTATGAGTCACGACGCCTAGTCTCCTGATCGATGCTGAAGGGCGTGCAAGAGGGTCGTTATGGAAGTACGTGCCTGATCGTGGCGCTGCAAGGTGCGTAAGCGTTTACCGTTGGAGAACGATCCAGAGTAGAGGCACCTGGCCGGAAAGTAGCAGTTGAGAATGAGCTTTGGGGGAACGATGAGGATGAAGGCGTTGGTTTTCGCCGCAACGGCATTGTGGCTTGGAAGTACTGTGACGGGCGCTCAACAGACGGGAACTACGGGTGCTGAGCCGTTGCAGGTGAGGATCGACACGCAGACCACTTCGGCACCGGTTTCGAAGTACCTGTACGGCCAGTTCATCGAGCACATCGCGACCACGATGTATACCAGCCTCTGGGCGGAGATGCTTGACGACCGCAAGTTCTACTTTCCGATTCTCCCTGAGAAGCCCGATCCGACTCCACGTCCCGCCGGCGGGGGCTTCCGCGCCCGTCTTCGCCAATGGCATCCTGTGGGTCCTGAAGAAGATGTGGTGATGGACAAGAACGGTCCATTTGTAGGCGAGCAGAGCCCACGGATTACGCTCGATCCGGGAACGCCGCGCGGCATCCACCAGTCGGGTCTCGCGTTGGTCAAGGACAAGAAGTACACGGGAAGGATCTACCTCAGCGGAACTCCCGGCAGTAAGGTTCGGGTCTCGCTGATCTGGGGCGCGGGCGAAAACGATCGGCAGACCATTACCATTCCCGCGCTCACCAAGGAGTACAGGAAGCATCCGCTGGTATTCACGGCGAAGGCCGACACGACGGATGGCAGTTTCGAGATCTCCGGGACTGGCAACGGAAGTTTCCATGTCGGCACCGTATCGTTGATGCCAGCCGACAATGTCGACGGTTTTCGTGCGGACACAACCTCGCTTCTGCGGCAGATCAAGATGGGCTTCTGGAGATATGGGGGCAACTACACATCCAACCTCATCTGGTATCACGTTGTCGGCGATATCGACCGGCGTCCCCCTGAGTTCGATCATGCGTGGGGTGCGATGCAGACGAACGATCTCGGGCTGGACGAGTTCATGACGTTGTGCAGGCTGATCAATGTGGACCCCTATATCAGTGTTAACGCCGGTTTTGGCGACTCGCATTCGGCAGCTGAAGAGGTGGAGTACATGAACGGCGCGGCCGGCAGCTCTATGGGAGCGAAGCGCGCCAAGAATGGGCATACCGAGCCGTACCATGTGAAGTTCTGGAACATCGGCAACGAGCCCTGGGGTGCGTGGCAGCTTGGCCGGACGGACGAAAAGTATTACATGATCAAGCACAACGAGTTCGCCAAGGCCATGCGCGAAGTCGATCCTTCAATCACGCTGATTGCCTCAGGCCTCATGCTGCAAAACGACAATGTGCCGCAGGATCAGCGTGCGAAGTACGTGGGCAACCTGGGGCCGCTTTACGGCACGGAGTCGGATTGGGATGCCGGCTTCATCAAGGACTGCTGGGGCAACTTCGACATTATGGCCGAGCACTGGTATGCGAGCGGCGGGCAGCATTGGGATATCGCCAAGGCAAAGACGCTTGCAGCGGACAAGCCGAATGATGATGCGCTGGACAAGGTGAAACAAACGCTGCTCGAGGCCTCTCGCTCTCCGGCCGATATCGTTCGCCTGAAGGCAGAAGAGTGGGAGGGGTATCAGAAGCGTTTCCCGCAGCTGGTCGAAAAGCATATCCCGCTTGCGATCGATGAGTATGCGTACTTCAATCGCGGCGGAGGCGGCACGCCGTTCGGCGGCCAGAATCTGAAGCAGTCGCTTGCGTATGCGATGATCCTCAACGAGATGGCGCGGTACACCGACTTTCTGACCATGGGGGCACAGACGACTGGTGTCGCCTTGATCGACTTCAACAAGACGGCGTCGACCTTGAACGGGCTTGGCCTGGTTTACAAGCTCTATGGCGATCACTTTGTTGGCGCGATTCCGGTTGCGCTGACGGGCAATTCACCACAGCCGGCGCCGAAGTTTCCCGTTGGCAGCCCGGATCAACCGGAGAAGAGCTCGGGTAGTCCAACTTATCCACTTGACATGTATGCGGCGCTGAGCCCGGATCGCAAGTACCTGATCCTCTCTGTGGTCAATGCGACTGAGTCCGAGCAGAAGGTCAATCTGAGTGTGGCTGGTACGCAGCTTGCAGGTCCATCCAAACTCTGGCAAATAACCGCCGATAAAGCCGATGCCGTGAATCATGTGGGACAACCGACTCAACTGGCGATCAAGGAGTCTTCCCTCGTGAGTACGCCGGCGTCGCTTGCGGTGGCTCCAATCAGCGTCAACGTCTATCAATTTCCTGTAACCCAGCCGGGTCACTAAGTCGCCCTACCCAAGTCACTGGAGTAATCAATGAAGATTCGCAGCAAACGTCTTGTACCCGCCTCTCTGGCATGCCTGGGATTATTCGGCTTCGGCACGATGCTGCAGGTTGCCTCTGCCCAGGAGTCGGCGAAGCTTCCTTACACGGACACCAAGCTGACGCCCATCGAGCGCGCCACGGACCTTGTCCACCGGATGACACTGGCTGAGAAGGCTTCAGAGATGCAGAACAACTCGGCGGCAGTGCCGCGGCTGAATATTCCCGCATACCAGTGGTGGAGTGAGGCTCTGCACGGTGTGATCAACCAGGGCGTCACGGAGTACCCTGAGCCGATCGGTCTGGCTGCGACGTTCGATCCGGCGAGCATTCACATGATGGCCGGGCAGATCGGGATCGAGGGCCGCATCAAGCATGTGCAGAATGATCGCGAGAAGCACACCGGGATCAACGGAGGGTTGGATTTCTGGTCGCCCAATCTGAACATCTTCCGCGACCCGCGCTGGGGACGCGGTCAGGAGACCTACGGCGAAGATCCTTTCCTCACCGGCCGGATGGGCGTTGCGTATGTTACCGGGTTGCAGGGCGATAATCCAAACTACTACCTGGCGATTGCAACACCGAAACACTACGACGTGCATAGTGGACCGGAGCCGACGCGGCACTTCGCTGACGTAGATGTGAGCAAGCACGACGAGATGGACACCTATGAGCCTGCCTTCCGGGCCGCGATTGTCGAAGGCAAGGCGGGTTCGGTGATGTGCGCGTACAACGCCATCAATGGAGAGCCGGCGTGCGCCAATCAGTACCTGCTGCAGGACCAGTTGCGCGGCAAGTGGGGGTTCCAGGGGTATGTGGTTTCAGACTGCGACGCGGTTCGAGATGTTGCGGCCAATCACCGGTATCGTCCGACGCAGGCTCAGGGTGTTGCCATCTCCGTCATCCGGGGCATGGACAATGAGTGCGTAACCTTCACGTCGAGATTCGGTGAACCCGTGGAGAAGGCGTATGTCGATGCCGTGCAGCAGGGATACCTTCCTGAAAGCACGCTGGACACGGCCTTGATTCGCTTGTTCACCGCGCGCATGAGGCTGGGTATGTTCGACCCGCCCGAGATGGTGCCTTATGCGAAGATCGATGAGAAAGAGCTCGATAGCGCGGAGCACCGCGAGCTGGCACGCAAGCTTGCGAATGAGTCGATGGTGCTGCTGAAGAACGACGGTCTGCTTCCCCTGAAGCCTGGAATCCGGAAGATTGCCGTGGTTGGGCCGCTTGCTGAACAGACACGATTTCTGATCGGAAACTATGCGGGCCAGCCCACGCACATCGTCTCGATTATGGATGGTCTCAAGGCTGAGTTCCCAAATGCCACGATTACGTTCGTTCCGGGAACGCAGTTCCTGAGCACTGATCAAAAGCCGCTGCCTGACCATCTTTTGAGTACACCCGACGGTAAGCCCGGCCTTAAGGCAGAGTACAGCGAAGGTTTTCGGCGAGGTCAGCCCGCTCCTGCCGCTGAAACCAAGCCGCTCGTGACTCGGACAGAGGCGAACGTCAACTTGAGCGCCGGAAGCTTGCCGCCGAAGATCAACGGGAAGAAGAGCTTCGGCGTGGAGTGGACCGGCTTTCTAACTGCTGATGAAACGGGTGATTATCTGGTCGGGGTTCGTGCGCAGGGATTTGCGCGCGTCTCCGTCGATGACAAGCAGGTTGCGAGAGCCTTCAGCGGCAGTGAGGTCACGGCCGACAGTGGACGGGTTCATCTTGAAAAGGGAAAGAAAGTGGCGATCAAGATCAACTTCGGAGTGATGGATGGCAACGCTCCACATGCTGAATTGATCTATGCAAAGGTCAACAACACGCCTTCTCCTGAGGCCGTGGCCGCCGCGAAGGATGCAGATGTGGTGATCGCGGTCGTCGGCATCACGAGCTCGCTTGAAGGTGAAGAGATGCCAGTCACCGAACCGGGCTTCCTGGGCGGCGACCGCACCAGCATTGATCTTCCGCAGCCGGAAGAGGACCTGGTTGAGGCGGTAGCCGCTACTGGTAAACCGCTCGCCGTCGTTCTTACGAATGGCAGCGCGCTGGCTGTCAACTGGATCAATGCGCATGCCAACGCGATTGTCGAAGCCTGGTACCCGGGCGAGGAAGGCGGGGCAGCGGTTGCTGAGACGCTCAGCGGGAAGAACAATCCCGCGGGACGGCTCCCGGTCACCTTCTACAGCGGAGTCAGTGAGCTGCCGAATTTTGAAGACTACGGGATGGCCAACCGGACGTATCGCTATTACACCGGTAAGCCGCTGTTTCCCTTCGGCTATGGGCTTAGCTACACCACATTCCAGTACAGCGGACTTAGCCTCAGTACACAGACTGTAGCGGCGGGACAACCTGTCGGTGCGGATGTCACGGTAACGAATACGGGCAAGCTTGCCGGGGATGAAGCTGTTCAGGTCTACGTGAAGTTCCCTGAAGTGAAGGGAGCGCCTGTGGTCGCACTTCGCGGCTTCCAGCGAGTTCATCTCGAAGCGGGCGCAAGCCAGAAAGTCCATTTCGAGTTGAAGAACCGAGATCTGGGGATGGTTACTGAGGATGGCAATCCGATCATCGCACCGGGTGATTACACCGTCAGTATCGGCGGAGGACAGCCGAATACCGCGGCGCAAACCGTGAGCGGCCACTTCCACATTGAGGGCCAGGTTGCTCTGCCGGAATAAAAGGATGAACTCGGCGGGACATTTGCGAGTTCCGCCGCAAGCTCATGCTCGGACGGTGTCACGGAAGACTGCGCAGGTGCGCCGCCAGGCCCCTGCGTCCTTATACCGGGGCACCCAGTCCCATTTTGAGGATGCGACCAGATCCTCTCGATGTTGAAGCTGATCCCGCGACGGAGTAGATGCGCGGGTTCTCTACGGCCATGTCAGATCCTGCGCCACGGGGAGATGCTTGGAACGAGGTGCTGTTACCACGCACCTTGTCGAAGCCACACTTCGAGCACGGTAAGTTGGTATGAACCAAGAGATGTTGATCCCGAGTGACGGTGATGTGCGCTGCTGCTTGCGAAGCAGAAACAAAACGCCTAAGAGTGTCCTGGAAAAACGCCGCAGGGAAGTGCCGCAGAGAAGAGAGCTAACCCCGTCTCACGCAGCCGAAAGCTTTGTGAAAACACTTCAGAGCTAACTTTGCGGCAACAAGGCCACCAGGAAGACTGTCGTACAGCACTAGCCTTTTTTGAGTTCTGGAGAGCCGGTTACAACCGTGGTCATCTACGACGATCTCTTCCTTTCAAAGAAGTGTACAGATGCATTTCCAGCTTGCTATAGTCACGTGCGATACAGCGAAAGAACTTTCGGAGGTGGTATGAACTTGTTGAAGCAGAGCGTCTTTGCTGCTATTGCCATGCTGGCTGTGCCCGCCATGTTGGGACAAACCGGCATCGTGAGTACCGACTCCGGCAAGATCCAGGGAGCCACCGAGGGTTCGGTGGAATCCTTCAAAGGAGTTCCGTTCGCTGCGCCTCCGGTGGGTGAGCTGCGTTGGCGCGCACCGCAACCAGCCAAGGTGTGGGCGGACGTCCGGAAGGCGACCACTTACTCGGCTGACTGCATGCAAGTCCCTTTCCCGAGTGACGCGGCTCCTCTTGGAACCGCTCCCGCGGAAGACTGCCTGTACCTCAACGTGTGGCGACCTGCAGGCACTCCGCCTGGCGCAAAGCTACCAGTGATGTTCTGGATCTATGGTGGTGGGTTCGTCAACGGGGGAAGCTCACCGGCGGTCTATGCCGGAAGCAAATTTGCAGAGAAGGGTGTTGTCTTCGTCAGCGCGAACTATCGTCTAGGACGCTTTGGCTTCTTCGGTTTTCCTGAACTGACCAAGGAAGATGCGGACGGCATGCTCGGCAACTACGGTTTTATGGACCAGATTGCGGCACTGAAGTGGATACAGCGCAACATCGCAGGCTTTGGCGGCGACCCGTCGAACGTCACCGTGTTTGGTGAGTCCGCGGGCGGCTTCTCGGTCAGCATGTTGTTAACCTCCCCACTGTCTGGCGGACTGTTTAATAAGGCGATCATCGAGTCAGGCGGCGGACGCACCAATTTAGGAGGGCAACGCTATCTCAGTACAGTGATCCCCAACGGACCGCCGTCGGCCGATTCAGTTGGTGTTGACTTCGCAAGAAGCGTCGGGGTTGAGGGAATCGGCAAGCAGGCCCTCGAGGCGCTGCGCCATCTTCCAGCAGAGAAAGTGCTGGGCAATCTCAACATGGCTTCGATGGGACAGCCAGGCTATTCGGGACCTATGATCGATGGTCGCATCGTGCTCGCCGATCCCGAGTCTGTCTACCTTTCTGGTGAAGGATGGCGGGTGCCAATCATGATCGGGGCTAACAGCCTCGACATCGGCTTTGGCTTTGCCAAGGACAAGGATGCACTCTTCGCTCCCTTCGGCATCTACCGCGACAAGGCGAAGGCCGCCTACGATCCAGCCGGCAGCGGAGACCTGCGGACGGTTCAGTATTCGGTAGCCATGGATCACATGATGGTCGAACCTGCTCGCTTCGTGGCTACAGTTTTTGCGTCGGAGGGAGTACCAAGTTACGAGTATCGCTTCTCCTACGTCGCCGAATCGATGCGCAGCAAGTGGCCAGGGGCGCCACACGCGACAGAGATTCCCTACGTCTTCGATACGGTTGCCGAGAAATACGGGAAAGATCTCGCACCCAACGATGAGAAGATCGCGCAGGCTATGTTGAACTACTGGGTCTCGTTCGCAAAGACGGGTGATCCGAGTTCAGGTAACAGTCCTGCGTGGCCACGGTATTCGCCTGCGACGGATATGCTGATGAACTTCACCACCGCCGGTCCGGTCGCGGAAGCCGACCCATGGAAGCCGCGCCTGGATGTCACGGCAGAGTACGTATCAGGCTCGGCGCCCCCGCCGACCGCCACAGTTTCTTCTCATCCGTAAGCTGCTCCATCCCGTAGAACCGCTGCGCTTCATCGCGTAGCCGTTCTGCGCATGCATAGCTCCCGAGCTGTCAGATAGCGCCGCGTTGTCCATCGAGGAGAAAGCATTTCCACAAGCGCCCACATGGGGCATTTGGCGGGCGCCACCAGATCAGGTATTGGCCCTGCCTGCGTGGCTTCGCTGCCCAATGGCGATCGCCGCTCGAGTGAGTGGGTGGAGCTAAGTAGCTTATGCGAAGTGGTGGCCAGAGACGGGATCGAACCGCCGACGCCGGCCTTTTCAGGGC
>CAXTNM010000049.1:0-23810 GCA_964245715.1 uncultured Acidobacteriaceae bacterium
GGGCCGTTCCCTCCCCAACCCTCCCCGACGTTCCAATGACAGCAGCCAGCTCATCGCTAGCTATCGCTGGAGCTACGCTTGCCTCATCGTTGCGCTCTCTTTGCCAAGACGGAGTTTCGAAGAAGGGCCTCAAGAACTGTCACATCCACATCCGCCAATCTCTTGATATATAGGCACCCTTTGCCTGTAGTGTGCTTTCCAAGTTCGGCTAGCAGCTCATCTGCGCCGCCAACGCCTAAAGCGCCATACAGAACATTCGCGGCTTTACGCGGCGAAAAACCAATGATCGGCATGTCGCCTTCGCGCCCGCTCTCATATCTGTAGTGATAGCTGTCGAAGCCTACGATGGCCGGTCCCCACATCGCAGCTTCCATCCCGGAAACCTTCCGCATCAGCTCGACTAAAGCCTTTGCATCGGATCGCCGCATTTCGTCGGCGCAGGCATCGAGAAACGCTGAAACACTTACTGCTGTCGGTTTTGTTTTGTTCTCTGCCATTCGATAACTCCCCGCCTTTCGAGTTTCTCGTACAGCGTTCATTGGATCGTCGCAGTAGCGCGTGAACGCTGCTGCTGGATTTTCGGTCAGTCCGACGCCTCTCCATTTTCGCTTAATCGCCTATACTATGAGCGATGGCGAATTCGGAGGACTATAGCGGCTGGTTGCGTGCATTGGGGGGCGTTTCAAGTCCACCAACGCAGCGCACAACTGTGCCTACATTCGCCCTGCCAAGCTCGGGAAACCTTCTAAGTAGTCTCTCCGCGCTCGGCACTATCCCAGCCGGGCCCCTAACCTCCCTGCTGACACAGCCTGTTACTAGGCCGCTTGCGCGGCTCACGGTGCCAACTTATCAGGCCCCAGCTGCGCCGGTTACACCGCCGCAGTGGATTTACGTTGTGCGCCGCTTTGATCGTCTCATCGAGGCCATCGGCATCAGTGAGACCGAGATCGCTGACGGCATGAAGAAGCTAGGCCGGGTGGTCGGCAGCTTGAATCGCTGCTACTACGGTCAGTCGTCAGAAACCACAAACATGCTGGTCCTCGGCTCCTGGGCGAAGCAGACCCGGGTTCGTCCATTTTCTGACATCGATGTGCTATTCGTCATGCCCTTCGACGTCTATCAACGTTTCGAGGGCCGAACTGGGAACAAACAATCGCAAATGCTGCAGGAGGTCAGGGCCAACCTCAAAACTACATATCCGCGAACGGATATTCGCGGGGATGGCCAGGTCGTCGTTGTCAATGTCGATGGCGTCATGATGGAAGTTGTCCCTTCCATCCTGCTGACAGACGGCCGCTACTGGATCTGCGACGCAAATAACGAAGGCCGGTACAAACTGGCGGACCCCGCTGCCGAATTGAAAGCTCTGGAAACTGCCGACACGGTATGCAACAGCAATGCCCGCCAACTCACGCGCTTGCTCAAGAAATGGCAGATAGAGAACAACGTTCCCATCAAAGCATTCCAGCTGGAGCGGCTCGTGACCGAATTTCTGGTGCAGTGGGACAATCGTCAGCGCGACCGCTTCTGGTGGGACTGGATGATGCGGGATTTCTTCGCTTTTATGATCGGCCGCGCCAACGGCTTCATCACCATGCCCGGAACTGGTGAACTCATTGCGCTAGGCGGGAACTGGCTTCCAAGAGCACGCGCCGCGCACGCCAGCGCACTCAAAGCCTGCGTTTACGAGCAGGGCAATCTTGAGCAGCTCGCAGGAAACGCATGGCAGGAAATCTTCGGTAGCGCAGTGCCGGTGACTGTCTCGTGAACCCAATAATCAAAGCTCTTCAAGATGAATGCTGCCGCCAATCAGAAAACTGCAACTACACAGCCCTGACTTTTACGGTCTGGCTTCGCCGTCTGCGCGCTCGACGAACGCTGGCGCTGGTGCTTCCTGTGATTTTCGGTTCATTAGCTACTTTGGGCATCGTCACCGCCCATCTACCAGCCTGGGCCGCTGTCTTTACCTTGCTCGCGACGGTAATTCCACTCGTATACCGGTCGTCGAAAACAGACGCGGCGATCGCGCAATTCGTTCGACTCGCTGGTGAATTTACAAATATGCGCGACAGATTCAGACAGCTTGGCGATATCGGCGTTCATAAAGAAGTCGCGATCTTCGAGAGTGACTTCAAAGCCCTCATGATGCGGATGGAAAAAGCCCGTAAGTTCGCTGAGACCCCGCCGGAGTGGTGTTTCTTAGAGGCTAGGAAGAAGATTCAAGCTGGCCATATGCACCACGATTTCGACGAGCGAAAGCCGCAAGCAACTGACTAACCTTCAGGCTTGGGCGGCTGTTCTCGAATCATGACGGAGAAGTCCGTTATCTCTTTCAAATCTGGGAACTCATCGCCGCGACGGCCCCAGAACGCCAGGGCGTCGCGATAGAGCATGTACAGATACATGTGATAACGTTCATAGAACTCAGACAAGCTAAGCGTGGCCCGCTCGTGCTTTACATGTCCCGCAGCCTTGTTCCGAACGAGCCTGAAATCGCCAGCAAAACTCGTTGGTACTTTCTCTGGATACGCGCTCAGTGCGTCTTCCCATGCCGGCGCAGTACCGTTAATGATCGCTTCTCGCCTGCCTGTAAGAATCCGTTGAGCGTGGTGGCGAATATACCCTTCAATAAAGCGAGTCGCGTTTTTGCCATTTCCTGCGGCCGTGTCGTGCTGATCGCGTACGAAACACGCAGCCATAAATTCGTAGAGGTGATGAACGAATCTCGCGTATGCGTTGTACATCTTGAAGGCTAGAGCACGACTATCACCCACCATAATTGACCGTGTGGCCAAAGCCTCAAAATCTTTGAATGCCTCTTCGCATCGCAGAATTTCGTGCGTGAGAGCTATGCAATGTGCAGTGTCCGTTGCGTCTCCACCTTCAAACTTCGGCATACCTTCTTCGATGCGAAATCTTGCCCCCCTAGCCGGGCGACCGCCGGCAAAGGACCTTGCAGATAGCTGAGGGACTTGGCTAGAGAATCTGCCACCCATTGGAGTTCTGGCCGGCTCAACTCGAGCTGCCGATACCTAGCCGGGTGCAGTCATGGGTCTAAACGCATCTCCTAGCCTCACGATCACATCGGTCACCGCTGCGGTGCTGGTAGCTGCGCCCTGCGGCTCTGCGGTCAGAACTCGCGTTCCGCGCCCTGACGGGTTTCGGCCCCCTCCCCCAGCCGATGGTGCCGGCCGGGTCCCCGCTCCGAAAACTTCTGCCCTTGGCAACGCGGCTATTCAGCCGCGGCTTGGGAGCAGCGCACCTGCGCGACCCTCCGGGCAGTGTGTCCCGAGTGACCGGGCGCCAAGGAGAAACATCATGCAGACCCTCAAGACCATCACCTTTTTCGGAACCGTCAGCAACCCAGCCACCAGCCGCACCTCAAAGAACGGCCGCCACTACACCGCCTTCGGCGTCAGCATCCTCGACAACAAGCGCCAGCAGACGTTCCATTACAACGTCGTCGCCTTCGGCAAGCAGGCCCAGTTCGCCAGCAAACTCCAGAGGGGCACTCGCATCAAGCTCGCTATCCAGGCTCAGTCCCAGCCCGATAACATCGCCACCATCCCACTTCTCACCGCAACCTTCGTGCGGCCGGTTCGTCCGGCCGCAGTCGCATGAGCAGTACACGACAGGACATCAGCTCACGATTTGCGGCCATTTCTAAACCAGGCAGTGTCCAACCCTTCAAGAGCGTTGGCGGCTGCCCACTGAGCGACTGAGAGCAAGCTCTCAAAATGACGGATCTGGCCACTCGGTTCGTTCATCTCGAACGCGGTGCCAGTTTTCGCATCAGGAGTTGTGAGCTTAGTGACGAAAGTCCCCGCCCACAAGAACAGGCAGCGAGGGTTACAGAAATACATCTCACCGCCCTCTTCGCGGAGGACGTAGCAATCTTGCGAGACTTCGGCGATGTCGTAGGAGCAAATTCGACGCTTCATTCGATTCTCCGCAAGTGACCTTGCAAACAGCCGTTTTCACTCGACGCGCGAGAGCATAGACAAAGGCGCAGCTTCGAGCGTTGGTTCGGATACTTTCCTAAAGTCGAGCTGCTTTTGTTCATGGCCTTTTGGGTGTTGCTCTCTCCAAAGGACTAAAGGCAAGGTCGGCATGGCCGCTAGCACTACCTTCGTCCGATGCACCCGCGCGTGACAGGCTGGGCAGAGGGAGATCATCAACTTCAATTCAGATCGACCGGGGATGCGGTGATGAACGATGATGCTTCGCTTCCCTGTTCCCGGTACATCACAGACCCTGCAGCGATAGCCATCTCTCTCTAGCACCGTCTCTCGCAGACCGCCAAAGTGTTCCTCATCCTGACGCCGGAGCGTATAACGGGTCGCACACATTCAATGCGCGAGCATCGTCTCTCGTCCGCAGCGGCAGTGCATCGCGAGTTGAATGGCCTTTCTTTTCGACTTCATCGCTGATTCCAAGCATACAAATACAAGAGCCTTCGTGCGGGTAATGCCCCTTTTCTTCCATCCGGTTTCGGCATAGCAGCTCGTCTTGGTTTTGTGGCGTGCAACCGCAATCGTCAGCGCCCTTGAGTCGTTGTGTTTGAACAGCGGCTCCCTTCCGGTGTGCCTTTCTATCTGCGTTCAGCGTGCCGCGCCAAAAGCATCCACGCCCTTCGGCCGCACGCTCTCCCTCCGAAAAGCCGCTACGCGCCTCTGCGAGGTATGGACTCCTTTCCCCAGGCGAGCTGGGGTCCCTTTCCATAGCTTCCCTCCGGTCGCCGAGGGAGTGGATGACACGGCGTTGGGCGAGCATGTACCGCAGACAGCGGACAAACCAGAAGAAATGGAGCCAACACCATGTTCAACAAAATCACTCTCATCGGCCGCCTCGGACAGAACGCAGAAGCCCGCACCGCCCAGAACAACCGCGACTACACGATCTTCAACGTCGCCACCCAGGAAAGCTGGAAGAACGACAAGGGCGAGTACGAAACCCGCACCGAGTGGCACCGCGTCTTTGCCTGGAGCAAGCTCTCGAAGTTCGCCAGTACGCTGCAGAAAGGCCAGCTCATCACGCTAGAGGGCACCCTGCGCTACCGCGAGGTCGAAACCGAGCAACACGGCAAGCAACGCATTGCAGAGATCCACGCCACCAGCCTCAAGCGCCTCTCCAAGGTCGAACACTCGGATGATCCTTCAGATGGCGCAGATGAAGAATAGCTCCCCGGTAGCGGATGGGGTTCGCCCCATCCGCTAGTCTCGCTTAAGCCATTCTTTCCTTATAGTTCTCCCACACTTCACATCTGACGACAGGCGCGGCAGTAGCACCTCCAGCTCACAGGACCAGCACGCGATTATGGGAAGAGATAACGGCCGCAACAATGAACCAAAGAGAGTCAATGGCGCGTGATCGAAAGTCTCACCGCCGCCGATCAGGCCGCCGCTTCTGGTAATCTGGCAGTCGTGTACTTCCCATAAATGTTGCCGATCAGAGAAAATACAAATGGACATGCGCGTTGGCTGATCAGAATCCAATATTGGAATTTTTCACCGATGTGCGCGACACGCACGTCAGCGGCATTGGAGTTAAGGAAACTTCCTATTACCCATATCTAGCTAATCTTTTCAATACATTGGGCAAGGACCTCACGCCCAAAGTGCGCTGCATAATCCACCCCCACAGTATTGGCGGTGGCCTTCCAGACGGGGCTTTAGTCACACCCGACCAAAAATCTGAAGTAAACGACCCGCTTTCCTCAGGACTGATTCCTTCTCGTGGCGTCCTTGAGATTAAGTCTCCTTCTGACGATGCTCAGGAAGTCGCGAATAGCGAGCAAGTTGCCAAATACCTAGCGACATACGGCCTCGTCCTTGTTACAAATCTTCGGGATTTCATCCTTGTCGGTCAGGTTCAGGGGAAACTGACGCAACTTGAGCGGTTTACGATCGCGGATAACGAAAAGGAATTCTGGAAGATTCTGGCCAATCCGGCTAAGCTGGCGGAGACCATCGGACCATCGTTCTCGGAGTATCTACTCCGTGTCCTCCTGCAGAAAGCACCCCTAACGCTGCCCAAGGAAGTCGCGTGGTTTCTGGCCTCCTATGCACGAGACGCGCAGGCACGGATCGAAAGCAAGGCGAGTCTGCCAGGACTGGCTTCTCTGCGGGCGGCGCTCGAGCAGGCGCTTGGACTGAAGTTCACCGGGGATGACGGCGAACATTTCTTCCGGTCCTCTCTGGTGCAGACGCTCTTTTACGGGGTCTTCTCCGCATGGGTGCTGTGGAGCAAGCGCAAGACCACTAAACCCGATGATCTTTTTAACTGGCACGAAGCCGCATGGTCCCTGCATGTGCCAATGATCAAGACGCTGTTCGAACAACTGGCAACACCTTCAAAACTCAAGTCTCTTGGACTTGAAGAAGTCTTGAACTGGACCGAGACCGCCCTCAATCGAGTCGAGCGTAACGTATTTTTCAAGAATTTCGAGCAAGAACATGCAGTTCAATACTTTTATGAGCCTTTCCTTGCCGCGTTCGATCCGGTACTGCGCAAGCGCATGGGCGTATGGTTCACGCCGCCTGAAATCGTAAAGTACATGGTCGCTCGGATCGATAAGGTGTTGCGGGATGAAATGGGCATTGCCCGCGGTTTCGCCGACCCGAGTGTTTTCGTACTCGATCCTGCATGTGGTACAGGCGCATTCCTTGTCGAAGTGTTGAGTCATATCAACGGTCAGCTCAAAGCGGAAGGTGCGGATGCTCTCTCATCCCACGACGTCAAGACCGCCGCGATGGAGCGCATTTTCGGTTTCGAGCTGCTACCGGCTCCGTTCGTGGTGGCCCATCTGCAGCTGGGCCTTCTGCTTCAGGATTTTGGCGCACCGTTGTCGCCGGAATTCAATGAACGTGTCGGAGTCTATCTCACCAACTCGCTCACCGGTTGGAGTCCGGAAAAAGGCGCAAAGCAGGACTTTATCTGGCCTGAGCTGGAAGAAGAAAAGGATGCGGCCGAGCTGGTGAAGCGCGATAAGAAGATCCTTGTCGTGCTCGGCAACCCTCCGTACTACGCTTTTTCAGGCGTAAGCCCTGAAGAGGAAGAAGGCCTCGTAGAGCCATACAAGAAAGGCCTGGTTACCGAGTGGAAAATTCGCAAATTCAACCTCGACGAGCTATACGTTCGTTTCCTCAGGCTCGCAGAACGCCGTATCGCGGAGATGAGCAAGCGCGGCATCGTTTGCTATGTTTCGAGCTACTCTTACCTCAACGATCCGTCTTTCGTGGTCGTCAGGCAGAGGTTCCTCCAAGAATTCCAGCACGTCTGGATTGATTGCCTCAATGGCGACAGCCGCGAGACCGGCAAACGCACCCCGGACGACGAACCAGATCCAAGCGTTTTCTCCACCGAGTACAACAAAGCGGGCATACGGCTAGGCACGGCGATCGGCCTGTTCGCAAAGACGGGCGAGGATGAGCAGGCCGCGACTGTCAGGTATCGGGATTTCTGGGGCAAGGACAAGCGCGCAGCTCTCTACAAAACTTTGGCGGTCGAAGAAAACTTTAACGGGCAATATCAGGTTGCCAACCCGCACAAGGACAACAGGTTCTCCTTCCGGCCCACAGAGCCGGGTCTCGTTTACCAGCTCTGGCCAATGGTTACGGAGCTTGCGTCCGTCGAACCCATCAGTGGCCTGCAGGAAATGCGCCGCGGTGCCCTTATAGAGCACGACAAGGAAACGCTTGAAGGGCGTCTGGAAAGTTATCTCGATCCTAAAGTGGACTGGAACACGTTTGCCGCGCTCAAAACAGGCCTCTCAAAGACGGCAGGGCGGTTCGATCCCCCGAAGGCGCGGCAGAAAATTCAGGGCGCAACCACCTTCGATAAGAAACGCGTGTTGCGTTATGCCATCCTGCCACTTGATAACCGCTGGGCGTATCACAGCGCAGCCCGACCGCTGTGGAATGAACCCCGTCCAGAGCTTTTAGCCGAGCTGGCAAAAGATGAGGCCTTTCTCGTTACTCGCAGGTTTGCAGAGCGCCCGCGCGAAGGTAAGCCCGGATACCTAACAACTGCCCTTCCCGACTACCACCTCCTGCGGCCAAATGTGGTGGCGATTCCCATGCGGCTTGCTAATACGCCCCATGACGCGATCATGGAAACCACCGGGCAAGGAAGCATGTTTGGCGGCGGACATGAAGTGCCTGAGACCGCTAATCTCTCCGAGACTGCAAGAGCGTACATCGCCTCGCTTACAGATAAAAACCCCGACGACGATCACGCACTCGGGCGAGCAATCTGGCTTCATTCGCTGGCCATGATTTATTCACCTTTGTACCTGTCCGAAAATTCTGCCGGAGTTCGCTCCGATCTGCCACGCATTCCACTTCCCAATACGCTCGCTTCGCTGATGAAATCGGCCGATCTTGGTGTGATCGTGGGCAAACTGCTCGATACTGATAAGCCCGCCATCGGTGTAACAGGCGGAAAGGTGCGCAAAGAGCTTGCGTTCCTCGGCCGCATCACGGGCCCTACGGGTCTGAGCCTTGAAGTGACCGCAGGCTGGGGACGACTTCAGGGCGAAGACGTAGTCATGCCGGGCGTTGGCCTGACAAAGCCGCGCGACTTTTCGGATGTCGAGAAACAACTGATGGCTGAAGGTGCAGCCGAGCTGGGCATTGATCTGGATGACATCCTCAATATCTGGGGCTCCTCCGCCGTCGCCGTTCATCTGAACGGTGCCAGCTTTTGGGACGCCGTGCCGCTCGCGGTGTGGGAATACACGATAGGCGGCTACCTGGTGCTGAAGAAGTGGCTGAGCTACCGGGAATCGTCAATCCTCGGCCGGCCGATCACCAAAGATGAAGCCCGCGAATTCATGCAGATGGTGAGGCGCATCGCCGCACTGCTGTTGCTCGATCCGCAGCTCGATGCAAACTACAGCGCAGTGAAGGCCGACCTTTACACGTGGCCACGCGAAGCAGAAGCTGCGGTACAGGTCCCCCCTGAAGCGGGTATGCCGTCTGCCTGATCTTTAGCTCTACTCTTTGTCTTACATAAAAAATCGGAATTGGTAAGGCGTGGTCCCCAGGACGTCCATCCTCTTGACCACCTGCGCCAACACCTTTGCATACTCCAGCGTCACTGGAAGCGGATCGTAGAGAGCATCGTTATTCCAGTCCATCTTGCTCAACGACAATATGCCGGACGCTGTGTCTTCCCACGTTCCGTGCCCGGCATGTCGAATCAAGCGAAGGGGCCGAGGCGTGCTTCTAGAGCCTTGAAAGAACTCCTTTTTGCCGATTCCCCGTACGTTCCCATGGCTCCAAAACAGAGCTTCATAGGGACCAAGATTTATTAGCGAACCTCGCTGAACCGGGTAAGCACTGGCCTCCCCCTTCACGCTCCCAGTCTTGTGCTGAATCTGAGCCGCACGCCAACCTGCATTCTGAACAACCTGGATTAGATCGACTGCTTCGCACAAATGAAAAGCCTCCATGCAGCCGTCAATCTCTTCAAACTTGAACTCCGTCGTCTTATGTACCATCACACGGCGCGGAGACTTGCCAGCGTGCCGCCGACGATAGAGATCCATGGAGCGGGTCATCACACGAAACATCTCCGCTCGCGACAAAAATGGATTGTCTCGCTGGACCTGAACTTCATCGGCGTCGTACGCAATGAATTCTGGACCGCCACCATCCGAGTCAAAGACTTGGCTACAGCACGTGACAAATCGGGGCCGCAGTGACGACAGGGGTCGCACCGCGTAGGAGATCCCAACGTATGCCGTTTCGGGATCGGTATCCGCGAGCTTCCAGGGTATCCCCCCGGCCTTGGTATAGAGCGCTATACCGATCCTCCACATCACACTGGCACGGCAGGTATAAGCAAGCGCTTTGTCCTCTCGAACGATCTGTAAAGGCATCCTCTTGGTCGCAGTAGTTGCCTTCAAATGGTCGTGCAGATCGAAGTCGTCATCGTCTCCGCCCTTAAAACCCTTCTCCCAGCGCTTTGGGATGTAGATAAAGAGAACGTCGAACTCTGTGCGGCGCGCTTCCAACATCTGTATCGCTCTCACCAACCTGTCTGCGAGGACGACATGAGGTTTGGGTGAGTTGATGAAATCAGTCTCAAGCGCCGTGTCCAGCTCGATATGACAGCCACCGCCGGCAGCCCGCATCTGCAGACCGAATAGGGATTTGAAGCCCGGGTACTCTGGCAAATAGTCCAACCGCTCTTTTGGCTTTGCGGGTGAGTTGAGCTCCTTTAGAAAACCGTAAAGTCGCTTGCTCTCGTTTGCTGGAGCCAGCGTTGCGACACGGATTGGATCGGGGACTAGTCCGCTTGAGTAGGGCCCAAATCGTCTCAAACCTTCGAGTGGATGTAGATCCCGATCTCCTGTCCGCTCCGGATGGAACGCAAGGAAAGGCTCCGGTACTACAAGGTGGGATGTCAGCTGGCTCGTCATCAAGACCTCCTCGAGTATGCTGTTTCACTACCTAACTCGAACGACGCATCCACGCCGTCAGATACTCCCAAAGCCCTCAAGACTCCACCGTCTCCAGCCAAAATTCGCGCCCAGTAACCGATGAGGTCATTAAGATTGCGGTTATACCGCCGGACCGTACGCTCGCGGGCGAAGTCTGCAGACAGCGCTTTGTTGACCATCGTCGCGCCCTCGAAGACTGTGCGCGGTTCCATGGTCAGCCAGAGACGGTCGTTCGCCCACTGCATCCCGATTTCCAAACCTTCAAACCACTGCAGGTCTACGGTACCCGGAACCTTCCCTGATAGGCTGCCAACCAACTTCCTCAACTCGGCCCAACGGCCGTCCCCAGGCTCCTTCGGACGAAGAAGATCCGAACTGCCCTTGTGCGTGACCGCTAAACACCGATTGCGACCTATGGCAGCAGCTAAAGCATCCTGTAGGAGTCCCCTCTCTCCAGATTCGTGGCGTAACTTCTTCGTCTCGATTGTATGGAGATCGAAGTGGGTAATGTTATAGCCCTCGAAAGCAGCGCGCACGTCTGCGTCCGAACCGAATGCAAGCACACCTGCTCGTGTGCGTGCTACCAATACCCTGACCCCCGCCGCCTCGACCGCTGCGCGGGACTCTGCGTACCCCCCGACATCACAGACAACAACCCGACATACAGACGGTGACTGCACGACCGGGATTCCATTAAGCCGCAAGACCGGCCAGCTACCCTTTATATCCCGCCGCGGAACGGGGCTTCTTCGTCTCCGTTCCTGAGAAAATTGATCAAGAATGGCGGTGCTAACGGTTGGCTCCACTCGAATCAGATCTCGCATGGTTTCATCAAAGTTTTCCATACGAACCAAGGCAGCTTCGACGCCAACCATTCTTGCTTTCTCAAGAAGCACGGCAACACGGTCATAGGGAGGCCCCTCTCCCCTATGAAGCCAGAACAGCCCTGCTGGGTAGGCATTCGGACCATCGAGACCAGCTTCAAGCGCGTCCATCACCGACGAGTCCCGTCCGCTGTACCCCGCAACGATCATGCCGAAACGTCTGCAACAGTCGACCAAAATCTGTCTTAAGCGCTCGTCCTGGAGGCGCAACTCGTCTGAGGTATTCTTCAACCGGCGTGAACGGAAATCCCCATGGATTTTTACCTCAACTGGCCACCGACCTTCGAGGATGGCTTGTGCAGCCACATCCGGTTCACCCAGAGAGATGCTAGTCAGATAGCCGGTACCGTCGTAAACCTTCGCGCAGGCGTCGGCGACAAATGGATCAAAGTTCGTCGTCCATACCAATCGACTTAGACCCGCCTTCATCAAAGCGGCCAAAGCGATGTGTCCGTATGACGCTTTTCCTCCCTTTACTTTTGCTTCAATGTAAGCTCGCCGGTCGGACTCGGCGGGAAACACTTTCTCAAAGAGTGAAGCGTACTCGTCCGGTGCTCCACCAACCGGCGCATCGGCTAAGGTCGCTACGAAGTTCTGCAACTTGGCACGCACATTTGGATCGGCCAGGTCGGCGACGGATTGCACCGACGCCTTTCGCTCTGTTACGAAAAGGCGCTGCTTAAAGTCCCAAATCATGTCACTCGCGGTCGGGATCCCAGACGAAGCAGAAGCCCCCGCCCCAAGCAGCCACATCAAGTTGTTCGCTCGAAGACTGAAGCGACGCGTGAAGTCTGCTGACGATATTTCTGGAAGGCTCGCGTTCTTAGTCAAGTCATCCCCTCTAAGCAGAACCTAGCTAAATTTTTTCAATCCTTCAAATTACTTTCTTAGTATCAATGATTCGTTCTTCTGCGACTCGGGCGCGATTGAAAAGGTCCTGAAATTGCCTGCTTCATCTGTCCTTCAGTTCTTGTTTTCGAATGCGTAAAGTAAGGCCTTCAAGCGAGTGTAGGAGCGAACCCGGGGGAATACTCGGTTTTGGCCGCCTTGCGTTCTCCACCATCCATTCAGCGGAACACCTCGCAACGCTACAAAGCTTTACCTGCACCCCAGCAACACCGCCTAAGTTGCGGGTTGCCGCCACCGTTCCCAAACTCTGGCGATCTCCGGGCCGAACCCTAGATCGTCAGGGTATTTGTGTTCCTGGGCAATCAGCCGCAAGACCTGCACCACGTCGGCGCAGACCGCGTCGTCCAGTTGCTAGAGGTCGACCGGATTCCAGCCACCGTTCTCCTCAGCGTTGTGCCAGGCCAGCAGGAAGGACGCGACGCGACTGACCCGTGTCGCGCTGGGCAATCGTCAGAAGACGTGCCACCGCCTCCAGTGCTGCAATCGAATCGACAGGGCTCAGTTTGCGTTCGTCCATCGCTTTCCTCCCTCAAAGTCCAAGGTGATCGTTTACTGCCGATTGAAGCTCTTGCTCGGAACCCAGATAGCGTTCCGTCGTCTGGATCGACGAATGACCAAGCAAAAACTTGATTTGTTCCAGGTCACCGCCAGCCTTGCGGCAGAGCTTCGCGCAGGTCCGCCGTAGATCGTGCGCCCCGAACCGCTCAATTCCAATCTCCTTTGCGGCCTGCTCCACAACCGACCACACTGCCCAATCGCTCAGTCCATCACCCTTCGGCTTGCCGGCCTTTGTGACCCTTCGCAGCAGACGCCCGTCCTCGATACCCGCGGCGGTCATCCAGGCGTTGATTCCCTGCTTGACCGTCATCGGCACCGCCACAGTGCGAACTCGTCGGCCTTTGCCGCAGAGGTCCGCCAGAACCCACCGGCCCTCGCGCAGTTGGATCGTCTCGACGTCCAGTTGCGCCAGCTCGTTCCGACGCAGAGCACATCCGACCAGAAGGGCGAGGATCACGTAATCCCGTTTTCCTTTCATCGTCGAGCGATCCGGGACCGCTAGCAAATCCTTGGCCTGGTCTTTCGTCAGCCAGTTTCCAAGACGAGTTCCCTGCTGCCTTACGTTCGGAATGTCTGTCATCTGTGCGGCTTCTTCCGCCCCGACGACGCCGGCACGCTTCGCCTCGCCGATCAGCTTACGAACAGCCGAAAGTTTGACATTGATCGTTGAGGCACTAAGGTTCCGCGCAAGCAGCGCGGCTCGAAAAGCTAGGATGAGTGTTCGAGAAATTGGCTGCTGGTGCTCCATGCAGAACAACGACAGCTCGTCCATAGCCAAGGCGTAGTTTTTCTTCGAAGTTTCCGCTGTGAGGCCGTCCAGCACCGCGCTTCGAATCTCCGCGAGACGGCTCATCGCCGGCACGGTTGTCTCGGGGAGAGCCACCAACACCAAAGCGGTCTCAGTCATCTTCGCCCCGCTCAGCTCTGAGTTGGTCCAGCTCGCCTTTGAGCTTAGCGACGACGCCTTGGAGGTCCTCCACCGTCGGCAGTTCGTCGCGAATCAACGCGGGCAGCTCCCGGGTGACTCGATACGTTGAGACTCCGATCGGCTTCGCGATATCCCGGAATGAATATTCCACGACCGCGCCCTCGTGACTTTCGCAAAGAAGCAGCCCAATCGTTGGATCATCGCGGTCGCCGCGCATTGCGCTGTCTACCGCCGAGAGGTAAAAATTCAGCTTGCCGGCATACTCCGGCTTAAACTTGCCCACCTTGAGCTCAATGATGAAGTAACAGTGCAGCCGCACATGGTAGAAGAGCAGGTCGAGGTAGAAAGTCTCCTCGCCCACCGTCAACGGCACCTGACTCCCTACAAACGCGAAGCCGCGGCCGAGTTCCAAGAGCAGATCGCGCATATGAGCAACGAGCCCTCTCTCCAACTTGCGCTCTTCGAGCGGGTGCGTCAGTGTCAGGAAGTCGAAGTTGTAAGGGTCACGAAGGACCTGGACAGCCAATTCCGACTGTTCCGGCGGCAGCGTCTGCGTGAAGTTGGTGAGGGACTTCCCTTCTCTCGCGTAAAGTTGCCCTTCGATAACGTGACCTAGAAGCTCCCGGTTCCAACCTTCACGGACCGCCGCTTCGAGATACCAGTCTCTCTCCACCGCATCCTTGACCCGATCAAGCAGGAGGCGAAGGTGTCCCCAAGGCAATAGTGCCACGCGCTGTGGCACTATTTCCGGGTCCGGCCAGGCCTCCGCCAGCGAGCGCATGTATTTAAGATTGCGTGGGCTGAAGCCCTCCACTCCCGGAAAGCGAGCCTGCAGATCAGCCCCCAGGCGGTCGATGACCTTCGCTCCCCAACCCTCTCCGTGCTGACGGAGGAGGATCTCCGCACCGATCGACCAGTACAGCAAGACCAGCTCACGAGACACGGCCAAGGCTGCGCGCGTCTGCGAACGCGCGACCCGGCCAACGATCTCTTCTAGGAGTTCGGCGTAGCCACTCGGGACGTGGGTCAGTTCTGCCATGAAAGTAAAAGTGCCACAGCGTGTGGCACTTTTGAGCGTACCACGCCATTACCTTCTACAATCGACATTGTCGTGGGTAGTATTGGAGCCACGTCCAGCGCGGTTATTGGCACCTATGCCAATAAACCCGATATGGTGTAGAAGTAGCCAAACTGAGGGTTTATGGGCCGTCCGATCAAATGGTCTCGCGATCTGCACGCGATTCGGGAGCGAGCTCAGCGCTCTCGCACCGAGACCTGGAGTCGCAAAGATGTAGAGGCGCTCTTTGGGGTCGGCCGCGCAACAGCGCAGACTCTCACAAAGGCAATAGGAGAAATCCAGAACGTGGCCGGCGCTCACTTCGTTGAGCGCTCTTCCCTTCTAACTTTTCTTGACGCGATGGCGGCAGCCCCGTCCATCGAGGACGAGCTCAACGCGAGAATTATTGCTGCCAGTTCCCCGCCCGCCACCAAACCTCTCCGCGTCCCGCTTCCCCCGGACCTACGTTCCGTGATGGTCCGCGACCTACCAACGAACATCACCATCATCTCCGGGAAGCTAACCATTGCGTCCGACACCGCTGTAGGGATCGTCGAAGGCCTCGCCCTAGTAGCCCAGGCTCTCCAAAACGACTTAGACCAGTTCCAAAGGCTGGTGGAGCCACCAACACCGCGCTCCGCTGAGATTGACAATGAACTCCGCGATCTGTTCGCCACTCTTAGGGAGCGCGCTTAGTCATACGGCGCGCTGTACGGCTGTACATACAGCTAGACGTACAGCACAGCTGTACGGACAGAGGATGGCAGCCTAGAAAGATCGGGAGCATTACACGCCAGAGCGATCGATTTGTATTGCTGTACATACAGTGAGCCATACAGTTTTGCGACAACACAGGAGTACACACATAGGTACAGCCTTACATATTGTCTGCTGTATTTCTCGCCATATGGCTCGCTGTACTGCTATACGTAATTCATGGCCATCACACTCGCAATCGCCAACCAAAAGGGAGGATGCGGGAAAACCACCACCTGCATGAACCTCGCCGGAGGATTGGCCGCCGCAGGCTTCAGGGTACTGGTCGTCGACGCCGACCCACAGGGTAGCGCCACGGAATGGCGTAACCGTTCAGAGGATTCCAAACTCAATTTCGACGTTATCGCGATGTCTACGTCATCGATCCACAAAGAACTTCCGAAGGTTATTGGGAAATCATCCTACGAAGTGACTCTCATTGATTGCCCGCCAGGCACAGAAACAAAAGGTTTCGGAACCGTGACACGATCGGCTTTGCTGGCAGCCGACTGCATCATCATTCCGAGTCGGCCGACGCCCATCGATTTCCTCGCGACCGCAATCATGATGCCAGTGCTCAACGACATCGCGCTTATCAAGCCCGACCTCAGAGTGTTCTTACTCCTGAACGCTAAGCACCCAAGCAATCGGCTCGGGAAGACCGCTAAAGACGGAGCCGTCGCCATGTTCTCAGACCAGGGCATCGAGATTAGTGTCATGGAAACCGAGATTCACGATCGCACTGCATTCGCTGAAGCTCCGGCGTCAGGCCAGACCGTCATCGACACTGCTCCGAACTCAAAAGCAGCTCAAGAGATCCTTTCTTTAACCAAGGAGGTCATAGCCAAATGTCTAACCGCCCAGCAATAAAGTCTGCCTTTGAAGGACTCAGACCGTCTATCGTTCGGGAGCCTAGCCGAGCCGTGATTGCCCCTCAAGACGAATCAAAACTCCTCGAAATCACGGCGCCAACGCTAGGTCCCGAACCGATCTCTGGGGACACCGAGACATTGGTCGCGACCGCTGGCGAGCAGCCTTTCTCGACGACGACTCTCTTGAAAAAGAAGAGAAGGGAAGTGCTTGTTCCTGTAACATTTCGGATACCCCAGACGCTCAAGGAGCGACTCAACGAAATCGCCAAGAGACACGAACTTAATCAGACCGATCTAATCAACGAAGGCATTGAACTTAATCTCCAGCGTTACCGCTAGACCCGCTTAGGAGGAAACTTTGGCGAAGTCCACAACGGAATTGAAAAAGCGCGACCGGCAAAACGAAGACGCACAAAGCAAAGACCGCTTTGTGGAAGAGCTGGTCAAACTTCGCGAGAAGCGCGATGCCGGTACACTCGGCAAGCAGATGACCCAAATCGCTCAAGCGATGGTTCTGTGCGGTCTTCCATACAGCCCTACAAAAGACACGAAGATCACCAGAAGAGCCCGCATCGGCGACGGCTCGACCGTTTCTGTGACCTTCAGTGCCGGCCTGGATGGAATCGCGATGCCATACGGCTCCGACCGAACGCTCTTGCACTGGATGATCGACAAAGCAATCAAGACCCAGTCGCCCCTTGTCACATGGGACACCGCCACGGAATTTCTGCGAGATGTCGGCATGGCGGATAGCGGCAAGAATCGGAAAGACCTCAAAGAAAGATACAAACGACTCACCGGCCTGACGATCGGTGTGGTCCGCAAGGGAACCAGCGAATCTACAGTCTTGGTGCCATTTATTGAGGAGTCACACCTGCCGACTTCAGTTGATATGAAAGCTGACAAACGCGGCCAAAACCTTCTGCGAATGGACACTCCCGTCTTCGGATTCAAGCTCGGGGATCGAATCTTCAAGGAGATCCTGCAGTACCATGTCCCCGTTCCGTTCGAGCTCCTCCAAGCGACAAAGAAGAAGTCACAGCTTCAAGATTTGCTCATATTTCTCTACTGGCGCAGCTTCGCGGCGCAGACTGAAACGCTCATTCCTTGGGAGAGTTTGAGAGAACAACTCTGGCAAGAAGACAGCGTTGCGAGTCGAATCAAGACTCGCTTCCGAGAGGCCATCGCGGTCTTCAAAACCATCTGGCCTGAGCTGAATGCGGAAGCTGATAAGAAAGGACTTCGTATCGGTCCGCCACGCAACGGCAGTCACCTTATCCCGCAGGCAAAACACGTCAGAAGGCTTCCGGTTCCCGACTCCAGAATGACCTAGAAGTGCGGTTTTGGCGTTTCAAAATCAGGCTTTTACGACGAATGATTGAAAGCGGAAGTGGAATGACTCGGTCGGCGCGAAAGAACCCGTTCAGCCCCTCAGAACTCGGGAATTCCGCACTTCCCGGTTGTTTTGGCCAGATTTCACCCCTAGGCGGTCCCACTTCAGCGCACTCAGCACTTCCCAGTCAGGTGCCATGCCTCATATTCCGATCTTCCCGGTCACTTTTGCTTTGGCCTTTTCAGCACTTCCCAGTCACAACTCCGGGACAACCGGACAGCACATCCCAGTCACAAAATGCGCTCCAGACCGCACTTCCCTGTCAAAATGCTGATTTCCTAACGAAACGTCTCGACGTAGGGGTGTCACCGCGATCCAGAGCCGCACCTCCCAGTCGGTTAAATTCCACAGACAGCACTTTCCGGTCAAGAGTCTTCCTCATCGAGGCTTATTTGCTGGGGAACAAGCTCGGACCGAAAACACCAACCGCACTTCCCGGTCAACTGGCGACCTACAGGAGCCTGCGTAAAACGAAGAAAAACAGCACTTCCCAGTCAAATGAGCCGATACGCCCTCTAAACAGGCATTTTCTTCCACATTTGGCCTGTGGATTGGGGAGTTTTCATAGAACTTCCCAGTCAGCAAAACCGCACTTGCCGGTCACGTACGCCGCACTTCCCAGATGCAATCACGGCACCTCCCGGTCGACAATTCAGCACTTCCCGGTTCTGCTTAATATAGAAGCAAGATGTTCAAGTAGTTAAGAAGAGAAAAGATGAAACAAGACGTAGCTTTGCGACGATCTGGATATCTTTTTTTTGAAGCAAAAGCCAATGCAAAAGCTCCCTAATGAAGCGCAACAGATTGGCTGCAGTTCACGGCAATCGAATTGCCGCCAGATACGGCATTCGGGCTGTGCCTTCGGACAATGCGCGGGCGCTGCCTTAGCCTAATCATTCGCTCACAGATTCGCGGAACTTTGCGGAACTGGCAACCCAAATCAATCGACTGGAAGTTTCTGTCCGAGGCCCCGCACCAGGTCCTCAAGCGTCACATCCAGAGCCGCGCAGAGCTTCAGCAGGGTATGCGCGTTGACGCCCTCCCCCTTCTCAATCCTGGCAAGCTGACCGAGGTGAAATCCAAACTCCGAGATCATGCGACGGTGGGTCAACCCCCGCTCTTTTCTGAGCTGCTTGACGCGCGCGCCGAGTTCGGCCAGAAAGCGTTCGTATTCGTACTGCATTTGGCGCCTTTCTAAGACCTCGACGAGATTCGTCGAACGCATGGGGCGGGGAAGCTATCACCCGCCAACGGCTGAATATGTTGCTCATATCCATTTCATCATTCTCATGCGTGTTTGGCGACACCGCCTAGACACGCCCAGCCGCCCCTAAAGAGAGTGTATGCAGTTTTGTGTAGTGCTTTTTTGCACCACACAGAATAGTTGTGTAATATTCCTCAAACAGCAAGGCTGAACTTTAGCCGATGGCGAACTAAGCGCATCGAGTTTCACGCCTTAGCTGCAGGGAGCTCTCATGAGCCGTACCAGGCCCCGTATCCTCCGCGTCATCCTCCGCAACCCGTATCGCGCAGCATTACGCAAGCCAGCAGCTACCTACGCTGTCGTAATCGCCGCAATCGCAATCCTCTACCCGATACAGGCTCACGCCTCTCCCTTCGATACCGGTTTCAACAATCTACAAACGCTCTTCACGGGAACGATCGCGAAAGTGGCGAGCATCATCGCCATCGTTCTGGGCGGAATTGGCTTTGCAACCGGCGAGCCAGGTGCGAAGAAGAATCTCGCTGGCGTCGCGATTGGAATCGGCATCGCTACTCTCGCCGTCAACATCCTGTCGTGGCTCTGGGGCAGCTAATTGCCGCCCGCGCCGCACGCTGAAGAACGCCGTCGAAATCGCGTCTACAAAAGCCTGCACCGACCCCTCACTTACATGGGAATCGAACGCAAGCTCTTCATTGCCATCGGTGTATCCACAGTCGTCATGTTCAACCTCTTTAGCTCATTCATCGCCGCAATGGTGGTGTTCGCAGCCGGAGTGATCTTTGGCCGCTGGGTGACTCGCACCGACGCCGCGTACTTGAGCATTTCGTTCGGAAAACTTTCCAAATACAAGACCCGCTATGACGCGGCAAAACAGGCCATTCCTAAAGTCGAGATCCATTGAATGCTCAATCTGGCCAAACTTATCAAGCCTTGGAAAGACGCAGACTCACTCAACGCCCACATCAACCTCTACGGTTTCTGGTCTGAGACGACCTTCATCACCAAGAGCGGCGACATCGGGCTCGTGATGTCGGTCCCGGGCGTTGACTATGAATCGCTCGACAACTCCGAACAACAATACGCAGTGAAACGGCTGGAATCTGCCATGAAGTCCTTCTCCAAGGGCTTTCACGTCTACCAGTACCTTTTCAAATCCAATCGGCCGGATATTCCTTTCGCGCACTACGACGATGAGCTCATCGACGCCGCCATCAACCAACGCCGGCAGTTCTTCGAGGCCAAGCGCGAAAGCCTTTACCAGATCGAGATTTTCTACGTCGTGATTCTGGAAGGCGTCCGCTCGAAGAGAGGCCTTTTCTCTTCGCTCGCACGCATCCCAGGGGACCCGCGGCGCGGGCTTGACGACCTAAAGGCTCAATTCATCGGCGAACAAATGCGAACTCTCGTTCGAACGGAAGTCGAGCGCGACCGCTTCAAACTCGAACAGCGCGTCGAGCTCTTCGTTCGACAGCTAACCGACCTCACACCGATCCGACTCCTTGTAATGGATCAGCAGTTCAATTTCTTTCGCAGGCTCGTAAACTTCGACGCCTGGCGGATCGCCGGAACCCCCAAAGCGAGTCAGTACCTCGATTATCAGATCGTGAACTCCAACATCGAAGCGGAACGCGATCACCTGCGCGTTGGAGATCATTTCGTACGCGTGCTGACGATGAAGGAATCCATCGTCGAGACCAGGCCGCTCGTCCTCGACCAACTGCTCAAGATTCCGGCCAATTTCTATGCCGTGACCGAATGGGTGCCCATGGCCCTCGGCAAGGCAAGAAATGAAGTGAACAGCCGCCGCAAGCACTTCAACATGACCAAGAGCGGCTTCATCTCGCAGGTACGCGATGAGAGCAAGTCGAGCAAACGCGACGAACTCATCGACGAATCGAAACAGGCCGACGTTGAGAATCTGGGCGAGTGCATCAAGCAGCTCGGAGATGGACAGTCGATGGGTGAATTCTCCTTCACACTCACGCTCTACGCAAAGGACCTCCGCAGCATCGATCAAGAACTCGGTGAATTCGCCGGCATCTTTACAAACCTCGAAGGCGAGCTGCACAGCGAAACGTACAACCAGCTCAATGCCTTCTTTGCTTGCGTTCCAGGCAACTACGCACACAATTTGCGAAAGGTTCTGCTGCTCAACTCCAATCACGCGGACCTTTCGTTTTTGTTCACGATCGACCCCGGCGAGCGTACCAATCCTCAGCTCAACAGCGAGTACCTGGCGGTTCTCGAAACCGACAACGCCACGCCCTACTTCTTGAACCTCCACAACGGGGAAGTGGCCCACACGTTGATCCTGGGCAAGACCGGCAGCGGCAAGAGCTTTTTATGCAACTTCCTCTTAACGAATACGCAGAAGTATCACCCTCAGACGTACATCTTCGACATCGGCGGTTCCTTCGAATCACTCACCGAAATCTTCGGCGGCACCTACCTAAACGTCGGTCAGGAGTCCCGCGACTTCCGCATCAATCCCTTCTCGTTGCCGCAGTCGAAAGAGAACACTCAATTTCTGTATTCGTTCTTCAAGGTCCTCATCGAAGGCAACGATCAACACTACCGACTCGACTTCAAGGAAGAACGCAAGCTCTATGAAGCGATCGAACGTATGTACGTCGTCTCCGCAGACCAACGCACGCTTTCGACGTTCTCCGAGATCATCGGCGAACTCAAGGAACGGCTGCACCGCTGGACCAACAATGGTCAATATGGCTTCCTCTTCGACAACACAGAGGACACTCTCAGCTTCGCCAGATTCCAGACATTCAACTTCGCCGGATGGGGCGACGCCCCCGAAGTTCTAGAGCCTCTGCTTTTCTACGTCCTTCACCGGGCCAGCAACGAGATCACAGACCACGCCAACCTCGCCACATTCAAGACATTCCTGCTCGACGAGGCTTGGCTGTTCATCAAGAACCAAACGATCCGCGACTACATAGTGCAGGCGCAAAAGACCTGGCGCAAACACAATGCCGCGATGATCCTCGCGACCCAAAGCATCAAGGAACTCGAAGAGTCCGGGATGCTGGCCATCGTCGCCGAGAGCTGCCCGACCAAGATTTTCCTCGCGAATCCCGATATGAACCGCGAGGTTTACAAAGAGGCGTTTCACCTCAACGACACAGAGCTGGCCATCATCGCCGACCTCGTTCCCCCTGGCGAGATGCTTATCCGCAAAGCTCACTCCTCAAAGAAAGCCCGATTGAACGTGGACTCCGTTTCCTACTGGATCGCCACCAACAATGCCCGAGACAACCTCATCAAGCGCGAGGCTTTTGCCAGATACGGCATCGTGCAGGGCGTACGTGAACTCGCTCTCTCCCATCCTTTCCAACCCCGTCGCTAAGGAGATCCACTATGAAACGACTTGCATTGCTGCTCGCTATACCACTCGCACCACTGGGTCTCCTGGCTCAGACGACGCCCATCACTTCACGCACCGTTCAGTACCACTCGCAGGACATCGTTCCAATCAAGGCGAAGCTCAAATACACCACCCTTATTCAAGTGCCGCCGACGGAAAAAATCATGGAGGCCGCAACCGGCGACAAAGATTTCTGGATCGTCGATATAGTCGGCAGCTTTTGCTTTGTTCACCCGGCACGAGAGGGCATCAGCACAAATCTCAATCTCATCACCGACAAAGGCAACATCTACAGCTTCACTCTGACTGACGTGACTGCGAGTGGCCTACAGCCAGACCTCAAGGTCATTGTCGAGCCCGTAGACGCCTCGAACATCGTAGCTTCGCAAGGCATGCCGCAGTACGTCCCCACGGCGCAGCTCCAGCAAGTCCAAAGTCAGCTTGCCAGCCTCCAGCAGCACGTCGAGTCCACCGTCGACGAATACAAGAGCGCCTATCAAACGCAGATCAAGTTCGACTACGTCTTCGAGGCCAACAAAGCTCCGTTCAACATCCAGACCATTTATCACGACGACAAATTCACCTACATCAAGACCACCGCACCCGAAAAGTTTTCGGTCTACGAGATGCGGGATGGCAAGCCCAACCTCATCAACTACGACCTCCGCGAAGGCACCTACATCATTCCCAAAGTGATGGATAACGGCTACGTCGAACTCGGCAAGAAGAAGATGGAATTCTCGAAAAGGAAGGGCTAGGCGATGGCTGACCAAGAAGAGATCGTTCAAGAGCCAGCCATACGCGATCGCACCCGCCAGCCAAGTGGTGTGTTGCCGAAGAACCTGAAGCCATATCTCTACGGCGGCGCGGTCATTCTGCTCATCGTGGCGACCTTGATCAGCGGGCACACCAAGCCAGCAGGGGGAAACAAGCCTGCTAAAGATATCCCGCCGCAGCCGCTCATTCAGGACCAGACTGCCGGCAACGTCGCCGAGATGAGGAACGAGCTCGCGCAGGAGAAGCAGAAGGAAGCGCAAGATGCTGCGCTCGCGCAATCGCTTGCTTCGCAGAATTCCGCACAACAGGGAGCCATCCTGGGCTATGGCGCAGACGGACGACCCATTCGCGGCACAGTTCCGACCCAAGGCGAACCGCCACCACCCGCGAACACAGCTCCCGACCCGGCTCAGCAAGCAGCCATCCAGTTAGAGGCCGACGAGAAAAAGCGGATCGACAACGCACGCTTTGCCTCCAACCTAGTCTTCACTCGCGGCCAGGAGCCAACGCCTCAGACTCAGCAGGCAAACGCTGGAGAGCAGGGAAGCGCCCCTGCGGCCGCCACCGCGGCTCCAACGGCACCTGCGGCTCGGCCCAGCCGCGCCGAGATACCCCCAACCCCCAA
>CAXTNM010000049.1:23820-37728 GCA_964245715.1 uncultured Acidobacteriaceae bacterium
GCCCTTCACTCCGGCCAATTCGCGCCTATACCAGCCCGCCGCCCCCCGGCGCCCGCCCCCGCGGCTCCACCGCCGGGGGGGGCCCCCCCCCCCCGCGACGAGATACCCGCAACCGCCTACAAGAGGCCGGCAGAGGTCAATCTCAACACCGCGATAGGCCAGCCCTACGTCCTTTACGAAGGCCTCACCCTCGACACGATCCTGATGAATCGCCTCGATGGCGACGCGGTCGGCCCGGTCAAGGTGCTGGTTTCCAATCCTGTCTACTCACACGACCATCAGCATGTCCTCATACCGGAAGGAACAGTTGTGCTTGGTGAGGCGCGCAAGATTGGTGCTACCGGCACCGGCCAACAACGCCGCATCGCCGTCGTCTTCCATCGCCTTATCATGCCTGACGGCTTCAGTGTCGACCTCGACCAGTTCACAGGACTCAATCAGATCGGCGAAACGGCCCTGAAAGACAAGGTCAATAACCATTACCTCGAAATCTTCGGAGCGTCGATCGCGCTCGGCGTAATCGCCGGAGCAGCAGAAATCCAGCAGGGCGGCGGAACGATCACTACCAGCGGTTCTCAAGCCTTCACAACCGGAGCCGCTGGCGGCATCTCCAGTTCGGCGACAACCGTCCTTGACCAATTTCTCCAGATACCTCCCACGATCACCATTCGCGAGGGGCATCGGGTGAAGGTGTACTTCACGCAGGACATGCTAGTTCCTGCATACGATCACCACCGCATCGCCCAGTCGTTCTAGCGAGAACAAACGACAGGCCCAACCAAAGCAAACCTAAAGGAGGTAGCCATGCGAAGGACGATCCTCATAGCCCTTGCCGCCCTTTCTCTAAGCGTCACCGGATGCAAGGACAAAGCCGTGAAGCTCCAGGAGCTCCAGCAGCAGTTAGCCGCCGTTCAGAATCTGGAACTCGCCGACTGTCCAGCATGGACGACCCTCTCACCGCCCCCAGACCCTCCTAAATGCGCCGACGACAAGAAACGTGCCAAAGAGCTCAACGAACAGGTTCAGACGGCACAACGCGATCTAGCGAACCAGTAACCCGAGGAGACCACCATGAAACCCATTTTGCTTTCAGCAGTGCTCACCGCAGGTTTAGCCCTGCCAGCAGCCGCTCAGTTCGGCGGTGTCGTGTTTGACCCCACACAGGCCGGTAACGTCGCCAAGCAGCTCCAGCAGGGCGTGCAGACCTACAACATGAGCATCCAGCAGTACAACCAGACCGTTCAGCAATACAACCAGCTTAAGCAGATGGGGACGGCACCCCAGAGTGCTTTCACCCAGTACAGCAACTCCGGCACGCAATCGTGGGTGCAGTACACCCCTTCGGCTAACACCTACGGGAACTCCCAGCCGTTCATCAACGCTGCCACGACCGGCAACAGTGCGGCAGCGGCTAACCAGGTAGCTAGCGTTCCCCGCACCGGACAAATCTCCGGTTACGGCAACCTGAACGCAAACGGACAGCAAGGCCTCGCCGCCACCGGTGCGACCGTTGACCTCGGTGACGCGGCAAACGCCACCAGTCTCCAAACCCTCGGAACCGTCCGCGCCAACTCACAACAGAGGGAGCAGGACATCCAGAAGCTCGAGGCCGCCAGCCACTCGGCAGACCCCGCGCAGCAGACCCAGGAAGCCACCCTGCAGCGCATCAATCAGGCCATGCTGATTCAACTTCGGACCCAGCAGGAAACCAACCAGATGATGCAAGCCCAGGCCATGCAGCAGATCGTCTCGCAGAAGTCGCAGCAAGACGGCTTGAAGTCCGCGATGCAGGCCGCAAATGGTTATTCCACGACCTACAACCAGAACGTATCGACTGCCCCACTCAAGACCACCGGCTACACCAGCCACTAAACCGAAACCGAGGTCCATCATGGGGCAAAACCTGTTCAATTTCATTAGCGGCCAGTGCGACTCACTGGCCGCTACTACTTCGCCCGGTATCGATGCCATAGGGCTGCATATCGTGCTTGCGCTCGCGACGATCATGATGGTCTGGTTCGGCGTGCAGGAAGCCCTCTCGTCCGCTCAGGGTGGCCCCGGTTTCAACATGGCAAAGTTCCTGAATTTCTTCCTGCTCATCACCTTCGCTTATTCCATGGTGAAGTTCTACGACAGCAGCATCCCGGGCCTTGGGTTCTCTCTCAAGAGCTTCGTGATTCAAGGCACCGATAACCTCCAGCAGGTCATCGGGAATGACGCAAACGACCAAATGCTCGCGTCCATCGACAAGGCCCTCGCGGGTTCGGGTACGTCCACTCCGACGTTGAATATCTTTAGCGGGTTTTACGTCGCAATCTGCTATGTCTTCGCGCAAATCGATTTGGTAGTTCTGGACGCCGTTTGCGCTCTCATCCTGTCCTACGGCGCAGTTGCCGGCACCATCGTCGGGATGCTCGGGCCGATCTTCATTCCGTTCCTGGTCTTCGAGAAGACTGAATTCCTCTTCTGGGGATGGCTGAAAGCCTTCCTCAGCTTCGAGTTCTTCAAAGTGGTTGCCGCCGCCACGCTCTCGCTCGTGGCGCATATGTATATGTCGCAAGCGACCAACATCACGCAGATGTTTTCCGACCCGGTGAACGCCGTGAAGGCATTCCCCATCCTGCTTTTGCTGACCATCGTGAGCGTGTACATCATTCTCAAGATCCCCGCTATCACGGTGTCTATCTTCTCCGGCAGCGCAGGCGGCCACGATGCAGGCATCGGCACCGTCACGGCGGTCATTTCACAAGGACTCCTCAGAGGCTAATGATGGCGACTACAGAGCAAGCGGAAGCACCCGAAATTACTCGCGCGGCGCAACGGTACGTTGAGCAATACGGCGACCCCTTGGTGATGAATACCTACCTCAAAATCACCATCTTGGTGCTTGGCTTCGTGTGCATCATGCTTGGCCTCCTGACCCTCAAGAGCGTCAAGGCCCTCGCCAGCGCCAAGCCCTTCATCGTGCGTATCAATGATGTCGGCCGCGCGGAAGCGATCGACTATCGGGCTTACGAATACAAGCCCCAGGAAGCCGAGAACAAATACTACCTCTCGCGTTGGGCGTCGCTCTATTTCCAAAGAAACCGCTACACCATCGAGCGCGACCAAACTCAGTCGCTTTACTTCCTCAATTCCGACGTGCAGCAAGCTGTCATTCGCGAAGAACAGAAAGACAAAACGATTGCCACTTTCCAAAGCGACGTGACCCAGCCCTATGTTGACATCGAGATCAAGAACGTCATTCTGGACGACCTTCGGCAGTCCCCTTATTCGGCTCGCATTGAATTCGACAAAGTGTTCACCACGTCCGCCGATCACGCCTTCATTCGCCGTGAATCCTGGACTGCCAGCGTGACGTACGTTTTCGCCGACCACGTCGCCAACGACGCCCTGCAGTATGACCCTCTCGGATTGACCATCGTGCGCTATCGCGCCGACCAAGCTTTCACCGCACAACCTGTGCAGGTTCCAACAGGAGCTACCCCCGCACAATGAACAATGATTTAGAGCTTCTCATCTCGTTCCTGCAGCCGATCAAAGAGCTACTGCTAGACGAAACAGTGACTGAGATCATGGGGAATCCAGACGGCCACTGGTGGTTTGAACGGCGCGGTCAGATGCATCCGGCAGAGATTGATTTCGACGCCAAACGCCTCACCACCGGCCTTGAGGTCATTGCAAACAAACTTAACCGAAAGCTGGATGCAAAGAACCCTTTGCTGAACGCGCAGCTCCCGGATGGGAGCCGCCTCGCAGCGGTCCTTCCACCTGTCGTCCGTCCGTTTCCAGCCGTCACGATTCGGAAGTTCTCCACAGTTCGTTTCACCATGCAGGACCTCATCGCCACAGGGGCTTTTACCAAGGCCACAGCGGCCCACCTGCGCGCCTACATCGAAGAGGGCAAGACCATGCTCATCAGCGGCGGAACAGGCAGCGGAAAGACGACGCTGCTGAACGCGCTGGCCGACTACATTCCCGAACACGAACGCATCGTCGTCATCGAAGACACCAAGGAACTGCGGATCGGGAAGCCCAATCTACTCGGCTCGGAATGCCAGACGGAATCCCATGCAGCGACCGTCAATTTCAATGACCTTCTTAAAGCCGCTTTGCGTTGGCGCCCAGACCGAATCATTCTCGGCGAAGTTCGTGGCGACGAGGCCCGCACTCTCCTCGATTCGTTCAACACCGGACACGCCGGCAGCATGGCAACCATTCACGCCAGCACAGCCGTAAAAGCTCTACGGCGTTTCGGTGAGCTCGCCATGCGTTCTCACCAGCAATCCAACCGCGACGATATCGCCGCGGAGATCGCCGAAAGCGTACAGGTCGTAGTGCAGGTCAGCCGCTTCGCCACAGGCCGCCGCGTGAGCGAAATCATTGTTGTTCGCGGCTATGACCGGGACCGCAAAGTGTTTCTGTACGACACCATCTTCGATATCAATTCAACCGACACCCAGGAGCCTACACATGCCGCCATTGCTTGAACTGGTCCAAAGCAAGAAAGTCACCGCAACCGTAACACTTGAACAGTCAACCGCCGAACTGGTCGACCGCTACGCACAATACGTCAATGGCGGGGCCGACGAAGTCGTAGACAAAGCCCTCAATTACGTCTTCACCAAAGACAAAGACTTTCAGAAGTATGCGGAAGAGAACAAGAGCGAAGCAAGGCCGACGCAGCCTCTTCGGTGCAAGCCCATCGAATCAGCGCCCAAAGGCAGACCAGGGCGAAAGCCAAGCAATGGTTCGGCTTCGCAGAGCTGATTGATATCCCCAATCATTCAAGCAAAGACAAAAACGGTGCTTCGCACCCGAAGAAGAATGACACTCCATCCCCGGTGGGGTCATGTTGGGTACACCTACGGACACCTGAGCAGAATCAACGAGTTGTGATTTCAAGGTGTACCTGGGTACACCGCGAATGGAGGCAAAGACATGAGCGATGAATCCGCTCCCGCACCACAAGACTTTCTCGATCACGGACGCTTTCGCGATATCGGGATCACAACAAAGCTGACGCAAAAGGAAGTTGAAAGGCTCGAGGAGCTGACGGAAACCACCGGGATCTCTCGGAGCGAGTTCATACGAAACCTGGTTCTGCAGGCCCTTGACAAAGCCGCAGCAAAACCCGAACCGAGCCCGGAGCTGATCGAAATCGTTGGCCTCCGTCTCATGCTGACGAACTTCCTTCGGCCTCTGGCCCAGGGTAAAACGCAAACCAAAGAAGAAGTCGATGTCCTCAATGCCACCATCCGCGACCGCAAGAAACCCCTTGCTCAAGAGATCCTCGACGGGGCGAAAGGCTAGCCATGGCAGACCAGGAATGGGGTAGGGCAGAGCGCGTAATCTTCCCACCGCACCAGCCCATTTATACCTACGGAGCAATCGTCGCGGCGTTCATCCTCTCCGGATTTCTCATCTGGGTTCATTTCCTAGCGATGACTCCGTTGCAACAGGCCTATACACCCGCTTACTTCAAATCGGGCATGGGCGCGCTCACCGGCAAGAAGGCCGGCAAGCACGAATTCTTTATGGTCACGGGCGGTATCGCGCCAAGCCGCCCTGCTACCGAAGCCGACGTAATAACCGGCAGTACCCCCTCTGCTGGCCACAGGCCAATACCATTAGAGCTCTCGGACACTGCCCGAAAGGCCGGGCTACTTGCCGTGTATCGCGGTCCTGAAGTTAGTATCTCGGAGACAGGGTTTCACCTCTACCTACGCGATCGGATATTCCAAGGGCAGGGCTTCTGGGAGGAATACAGAGCCACCTTATTCGCAAGCACGTTCCTGTTTTTCGCCATGCTGCCATTCTCCATCAAGGCCGACATCAAGCGGCGCAAAGAAATGAAATACGGCCGTTTGCTGCGTGGACCGGTGGCGGTCACACCCGCCCAATTCAACGAACAAATGAACGGTGACGGCTTCGGATTTCAGACTGAGGGAATGACCGAACCGATGCGAATTCCCCGCCGAATGGAGGCCCAGCACATCATGATTATGGGCGATACAGGGGCAGGGAAGACCACCCTGATTCTCCAGCTCCTGCGACAAATCGAGGAGCGCGGCGAGATGGCTATCGTCTACGATCCGGCTGGCGAATTCACCAAGGCGTTTTACAACCGCGAACGCGGGGACATGATTCTGAACCCGCTCGACGCTCGCTGCCCGTACTGGGGACCTTACGAAGAGCTACGGTCAAAGGCTGAAGCCGCAACGCTTGCCAAGTCACTTTACCAGCCCAGCGATAGCCAAAGAGACGAGTTCTTCACGAAGACTCCGCAAAAGATTTTCGCCCAGCTGCTGCAGAAGCCCTGCACTCCCAGAGAGCTTGCGGAATGGATGGCCAACCCCGAAGAGATCGACCGCCGCGTCGCAGGCACAGTCATGGAACGGATGATTCCGAAGGACTCGCCCAACCAAAGAAATGGCGTCCTCGCTTCGCTTGGCCTCGTTGCCGACACGTTCGAAATGCTGCCAACCATCGAAGAAGCGGCTGGTCGCCGGCTGGTAATAACCGAGTGGACGAAGCAACGTCAGGGCTGGCTCTTCATCACGTCGCGTCCAACAGAACGAGACGCCCTGAAACCCATCATCAGCCTTTGGCTCGACTGGCTGATTCTGCAATTACTCTCCGCACCAACCCCCGACCAGAAGCCCGTCTACCTCGTGATCGACGAGCTGGCGAGCCTTCAACGGCTCCCACAGCTCCATACCGCGCTGACCGAAAGCCGCAAAAGCAAGAACCCGCTCATCCTCGGTTTCCAAGGCAAAGACCAGATGGATGAGGTCTACGGCCCGCGCGTCTCTTCCGCGATGCTCTCGCAGCCGGCGACGAAGATTTTCCTTCGCACTACCGAAAATGTCGGATCCGAATGGATCTCAAAAATGATCGGCAAGATCGAGATCGAGCGAGTCAAGGAGACCCACAGCGGCGGAACGAATGCCCACAAAACGTTCACCGTGGACCGCCAGATCGATGCAATGGTGATGGAGTCCGAGATCAGCGGCCTGGAAGACAAGATCGCTTACATGAAGCTCGGCAATCGAGTTGTCCGCTTTAATTTTCCATACGTCAGTCCTCCAAAGAGAACGGAGGCTTTTATACAGCGCCGCGTGAAAGCGGATGAGTTGGCAACGGTGGAACGAACCCCACAACCTGCCCACGCAGAAGAATCCAACGAGAAGTCTGTCGAGCCGCCCACGACGAAGGGAACAGTGGAGCAAGCGCCATTTGCCGACCAAGATGAAACTCGCCTTCCAACTCCGGAAAAGGACCTGGAACAAGTTGCGGCCTCGCAAGACGAGGACACCACAAACGATGAACCTCCACCGGCCCCGGACGACACCTTGCCCCCCAACCCACTCTTTGAAGAAGACTAGCGATGCTCACCATTTCCAAATCTTTGAATGCAGGACAGGCGCAGTCTTACCACGCCAAGGAGTTCACCTCCGTCGAGCAGAATTACTGGAAGGAAGGCGACCCCGCACTCGGAGAGTGGCAGGGTGAGCTTGCCAGCCGCTTCGGCCTTGCAGGAGCCGTCGACGCACAGCACTTTGCACGCCTAAGCGAAGGTCAGAACCCGCACACTGGCGAGCAACTGGTGCGTAGCAACAACACGCAGGAGTATACAAACGCATCTGGAGAAACCGTGAAGCCTGTCGAGCACCGTGCCGGCTGGGACGCCACCTTTTCAGCACCCAAGTCGGTATCTCTTACCGCGCTTGTCGGAGGCGATGAGCGCGTCCGCGATGCCCACCGGAACGCCGTTACGACAGCACTCACGGAGCTCGAACGCTATACCCAGGCGCGGATCGGCGGCAACAACCCTGCCGAAACGACGGGCAAGTTCGTTGCAGCCAAGTTTGAACATGACACCGCTCGCCCCGTAGAAGGCTACGCCGCGCCTCAGCTCCACACCCATGCCGTCATCTTCAACATCACGGAACGCGCTGATGGAACCAGCCGTGCTCTCCAAGAGCGCGGCTTTTTCGACACCCAGCAGTTCGCTACGGCGGTGTACCAGGCCGAACTCACCTATCAGCTTCGCAATCTCGGCTATGAGCTGACCACCGGGAAGAGCGGCGCTCCCGAGATCGCCGGTTACACGCAGAAATACCTCGACGCATCGAGCCCCAGGCGCCAGCAGATCGAGGAAGCCCTAGCCCGTTCTGGATTCAGCGGCCCGGAAGCGGCCGAAATCTCAGCCCACAACAGCCGTGACAGAAAAGAGATTCATACTCCGGCAGAAGTCATCGCAGCGCACCGCCAAGTTGCGGGCGAGTACGGCCACCAGGCCGACCGGGTCGTTGCCGAGGCTCGAGGCCGCGGCGTTGGGCAGGGCCGCATCCCGAACGCCCCCATGCGCGCTCAAGAGGCCGTCACCTACGCTCGGGACCGCAGCTTCGAGCGTGAGGCCGTTACCGACCAGCGGACGCTTCTGCGTGACGCCCTGCGGCGCGGCATGGGGGACGTGACCTACCGGGAAATCCGCTCAAACTTCGATCAGCGCCACGCCGAGCGTGAATTCCAAACCGTGCCCGGCCAGAAACATGCAACCGGGGCGCAGTTCACCACGCGCGAAACGGTCGCAATGGAGCGAGCCATCGTTGAGCAGATGCAGCGTGAGCAAGGTTCCATTGAGCCCATCATGGGCAAGGAACAAGCCACGGCGCAGGCCGCAACCCGAGAATTCCTCAACCCGACTCAGAAAAACGCGATTGAAGAGATACTCACAACCAAAGACCGGATCCACGGTTTGCAGGGCCTTGCCGGAACCGGCAAGACGACGACGTTGGAATCGATCCGCGAAGGTGCGGAAAAGAGTGGCTATCTGGTCGAAGGTTTCGCTCCCACCAGCCGCGCCGCCGGCCAACTCCGCGATGCCAAGATCGACGCTGGCACCTTGCAGGGTTTCCTCGCAAAACATCAGGCCACTGACCCCGAAAAGAAGCACCTCTACATGGTCGACGAGTCGTCTCTCGCAAGCACCCGGCAAATGAGTGATTTTCTTGAACGCATAGGCCCCCAGGACCGCGTTCTCCTCATTGGCGACATCAGCCAGCATCAGGGCGTCGACGCCGGCAAGCCCTTTGAGCAAATGCAAACGGCGGGGATGCATACATCGCTCCTCGACAAAATCATGCGCCAGAAGGACCCCGAACTACTGAAAGCCGTCGAGCACCTCTCGAAAAATGAAACCGAGCAGGGAATTGAGCTCCTCGGCGAACAAGGCCGTATAACGCAAATTGTCGACCCGACCCAGCGGATCGACGCCATCGCCAAGGACTACGCCGCCCAACCCGAGAACACGCTGGTCGTTTCACCCGACAACAAGAGTCGTCAACAGATCAATGAGGCCATCCGGACTGAGCTTCAGACCGTGGGCAGCGTTTCCAAAGAGAACCACTCCATCGCCACGCTCACCCAACGATCAGATATGACCGGGGCCGACCGGACATGGGCAGGCCGTTACAACGCTGGCGAGATCCTTCAGTACACCACCGGGAGTAAAGAGCACGGCATCGAGCGAGGCAGCTATGCCACCGTCATGGCCGTAAATCAAAAGGGCAACCAGATCACCATAGAGCGTGCCGACGGCCAAAGCGTCACGTACGATCCGAAACGCTTGCAGGGTATCAGCGCGTTTCGAGAGACCTCACGCGAGTTCGCCCAGGGCGACCGGGTTCAATTCACCGGCATCAATCGCGAACTTGGCGTTGCGAACCGCGACCTCGGAACCATCACCAGGATCGAAGGCACCCAACTTAGCGTCAAGATGGACGGCGACAAGCCGCGCGAGATCACCTTCGATAGCGCACAGATGCGCCACATCGACCACGGCTATGCCGTGACCTCACACAGTTCCCAAGGACTCACCACAGGCCGCGTGCTGGTCAACATGGACACCACGACGCACGCCGAGCTTATCAACACCCGCTTCGCCTATGTGTCGATTTCGCGGGCCTCGCAGGACGCCAGAATCTACACCAACGACGCCGCACAGCTGGGGGACCGACTCGCAACCAATGTGAGCAAGTCCTCAGCCGTCGCGATTGAACCCAAACCAACCGACACTCCGGAGAAAACAATGGAAAGCTCGTTTACGAAAGCCGAAGAGCACCGCCATCAAGCACCGATCGAACTTGCCTTTCCAAAAGAGGCTCCGCAGTTCGACTGGAAACAGGAACAGCCGAACGGAACACAGAGCTACCAACATCGCGAGGCCCAGGGTTGGCTTCACATCGACCCCAAAGGCCAATGCCACGACCCGGACGGCCGCAACATTTCTCCACTACTCGCTCTAGACAAAGCCACCGACCCCGAACGCTACCAGCAACAGCAACGCACACAGGATGTAGGGCAGGGATTCGCCCTATAAGTGCTCCGTCTTCAAGTTTGGAGGAACATTATGAAGCTGATGATCGTCGAAAGCCCAAACAAAACGAAGAAGATCAAAGCCATACTCGGGGAAGGATGGGATGTAGCCGCCAGTGTCGGCCACTTCCGCGACCTTCCTCCGAAAGAACTCGGCGTCGGAGCGGACTTCGCGCTCACCTACGAATACACCCAGCGCGGGAAAGCAACCATCGACGCGTTGAAGCCCCGCGTAGCCCGCGCCGAGATGGTGTACATCGCGACCGACCCAGACCGGGAAGGCGAGGCCATCGCGTGGCACCTGGTCGAAGTCCTAAAGCTCAAGAAATACCAGCGGGTCACCTTCGATGCCATCACCGAGAGTGTCATCCGTAAAGCCCTCGAGTCGCCCCGGCAACTCGACATGAATCTCGTCCGCGCCCAGGCCGCCCGCCGTGCCGAAGACCGCTTGCTCGGCTGGAAAGTATCCCCCCTGCTTTCACGTCAGACCGGCGTATCTGGCCTCAGCGCAGGGCGCGTTCAGAGCGTAGCTGTGCGGCTGGTGGTTGATCGTCAGGCAGAGATCGATGCCTTTCGCACCACGAAGCATTTCGGAGTTGAAGCCATATTTGAAGAAGGGAAGTGGAAAGCGCAATGGGACACAACCGCTCACCTTGCGGAAGGGCAACAGTACGTCGTCGACCGCACCCTGCCGGGCCGTGTTGCCCAGTGCAAAGACTTTCGCGTAATCGCCTCTGAAACGAAACCATCAGCCCAGCCGCCCAGACCTGCTTTCACAACCTCAACGATGCTCCAGGCTGGCAGCGTAAGTTTGGGGTCCGCGCCGGAAGAAACTGCGGCGCTGGCTCAGAAGCTCTTTGAGCAGGGCCTGATCACTTATCACCGCACCGACTCGCAGAACCTCTCGGCCGAGGCCATCACCGAGATCCGCAACTACGCGACGACCAAGAACCATCCGCTTCCTCCAGAACCGCGTCGTTGGAAATTGAAAGATGGAGCCCAGGAAGCCCACGAAGCCATCCGGCCCACACACCTTGACCAAGAACAAGCGGGTGAAGACGAACGTCAGCGACAGCTCTACGATTTGATACGGACGAGAGCAATCGCTTCTCAACTGGCGGACGCGACGTACAGCGTCACCAAACTGCAGTTCGTCTCTACAACTGGGGCTGAGAACTTTATGTTCAACGCTACGGGCCGCGTGCTCACTCAACCTGGATGGCGTGTCCTTACACCCAAGGATTCTGCGGAGGAGATTGAAGACACCGACGAAGCCAACGAAGGTGGTGCCGTGCCGGCACTTCCCATCGGTGCGCCCGCAACCGCAACAAAGACCCTCGTGACAGACAAGACGACCAAAGCTCCAAGCTCCTACACCCAGGCAAGCCTCATCAAGAAGCTCGAAACTGAAGGAATCGGTCGCCCGTCGACCTATCCCGAAACCCTCAAAAAGATCATCTCGACACGTCGCTATGTCGAGGAGCAGAAGCGAAAACTGGCACCGACGGACCTCGGCAAGCTGCTCACCGTCTCGCTGACAGGGCATTTTTCTTTTGCCGACTACAACTACACTCGCGACTTCGAGCAGCATCTTGACGACATTGCTGGCGGCAAAGCGGTTTACGAGCAAGTGCTTTCAGACCTCGACACGAAGTTAAACATAGAGATAGGAGCTCTTCAGCTCACGCCACGGCCGGCATCGACGAATACCCAAGGGCCGACAACACAGAAAGCGGAGGCGCCTGGCTACCCGTGCCCCAAATGCAAAGTAGGAGTCGTTCGGAAGCCGAACGGCCAAACGTTTTACGGGTGCAGCCGTTACAAAGAAGGTTGCTCATACAACATCCACGCCCTAATCGCCGGAAAGACTATAACCGACAATCAAGCCGTAGCGCTGATTGTCAAAGGTCAGGTTGGCCCGCTAAAAGGCTTCATATCCAAAACCGGCAAGCCCTTTGAAGCGCTCTTGGTCTGCGGCGCGAAAACAGATTGGAAGACGATTTTCGACTTTTCCAAAACCAAATAGCTGTCTAAAATTGCGTAGAGGTATTGCCCTTGAACACCGATCAGAAAGCTGGTTTAGAACGTCTCATCGCTGCCGCTCACAGTGGCACAGGGCAAAGTCGCAGAGTAGCCGACTTTTTATTAGCGTGGTGGAACGCCGCTGAGTGCGGTGGGTTTGACCTAACAAACCTGTGGAGCCTCGATGAAACCTTGGTTGCTGATGTCGTCACGGTATTTGCGTTCATCGCCCAAGTTAAGGCGTACCCAGACAGCTTAGACTTCGTCACATCGTTCGCATCAATACTGAAAGATTGGCGTCCAGAACTGCAGGCTGCCTAGCAATGGTGTTCTATTTCCAACAGCACTTTTCTCCCAACTACCTCATACAATTCAGAGGTTTGCTGAAAGCTGATGAAGCTCCACGCCTCACTTACGGGAAAAAGCTATTTAGAAGCTGGACCGACTTCGAGTACGCGGCGACGGCAGCGGGACTCAATGTCGGCTTCATTCAGATGTTCGCCCGTTCACAACACCAGACAGAAGGCAGATCTCCGGAAACCAATGTTTCAGAAGATCAGCTGGCAAAAATGGGCTATGACCAGTTGCAACCGTTTGACCGCATTTTCACGGTGAGCTACGCGATACCAATGGAGGGGTTCGTCGATCTCCGCGCGAGCGAATCGAATGCGCCACCCTTGACCATCGGAGAAAAACGAAATGTGCGTTTGCCTAAATCAGAATTCCTCCACCGGCTCAACGTGCTGAGAAAAACTGCTAACGATTTCTTGTGGGAGGGCAAAGGCGTTCAGGCCCCTGCGGGGTCGAAGCTCACTGAAAGTGATCTTGAATATCTGTTTCTCAATTGAGACCTAGTATCCTAGAAACCAAATGCTAGATCCAGAAACAATCGGCAAGACAGCTGATGCCACGAAAGCCATCGCAGAAACCGCCGGCAAGGGGATCGACGCCGGATTGACGCTTGGCAGGGTCTTCTCGGGTGCTTTCAAGCCCTTGCTCGGAATCGTCGAAGATCGTGGCAAATTCTGGCGTTGGGAGCAGCTCCTAAAGCTCTCTGAACAAGCTGAGATCATCATGAAGGCTAAAGGCATAAACGCTGCAAACCGTGAACTCCCGTTCAAGTTTGCCGTGCCTCTGCTTGAGAAAGCATCACTCGAGGACGATGAGGAACTCCGAGACCTATGGGCCCGGCTCTTAGTAAACGCAGGTGACTCTTCTACTCCTATGGAACTCCGGAGCGGATATGTGAGCGTTTTGGCAGAGCTGACGCCATTCGACGCCCGCAACCTAGCTTTACTGGCGAGCGCGTCACTAGCGGATACGGCGATCAATCGGCCTTATCTACCGGTAATCGAGACTTGGCACCTTCCCGGTTCTGCCGCCATCCACGAGGACGGGGCCGGAACAACTGAACCGCTTCCCTTGGCTGATGAAGTGACGGAGTCATTGGGAAACCTGTTTCGCTTGGGCGTTTGCAAGATCTGTCGTCGTCAAGTTTGGTTG